>JAYUVE010000012.1:0-22036 GCA_043754275.1 Microbacteriaceae bacterium
CGGCTCCACCCACTTTCTCGAGCACCTGCTCTTCAAGGGCACGCCAACGCGGTCAGCCCTCGACATCGCGATCTCCTTCGACGCGGTCGGCGGTGAACACAACGCCATGACCGCCAAGGAATACACCTGCTACTACGCCAAGGTGCAAGACCGCGACCTCCCGATGGCCGTCGAAGTGCTGGCCGATATGTTCACCTCCTCCGTGCTCGAGGGGGCGGAGTTCGAGACCGAGCGCGGCGTCATCCTCGAAGAACTGGCGATGGCAGACGATGACCCGGCGGATGTCACGAGCGAGCGCTTCTTCGAGGCGGTGCTCGGTGAGCATCCCCTCGGCCGCCCGATCGGGGGCAGCCCAGAGACCATCCGCGCGGTCACGCGTGACGCGGTGTGGAACCACTACCGGGCCAACTACCGCCCACAAGACCTAGTCGTCACCGTCGCCGGTGCCGTCGACCACGACCTGGTCGTCGCCGGCATCACCGCGGCGCTGGAGAAGGCGGGCTGGGACCTCGGGGTCGCCTCAGCGCCGGTCGCGCGCCGCGACGCCAGCGCCGACGTCATCGAGCGCGGCAGCCCGCTCGTGGTCGTGCATCGCCCGATCGAGCAGGCCAACATCATCGCGGGGGTCGCCGGATTTGCCGCAGCAGACCCGCGTCGAGCCACCCTGAGCGTGCTCAACTCGGTCTTCGGCGGCGGGATGTCGAGCCGCCTGTTCCAGGAGATCCGCGAGAAGCGCGGGCTGGTCTACTCGGTCTACTCGTTCGCCCCCAGCTACTCGGACGCCGGGCTCTTCGGCATCTACGCGGGGTGCTCACCGTCCAAGGCCAAAAGCGTCGTAGAGCTCATGCTGAGCGAGTTCGAGCGACTGGCGGGCAGCGACGTCACCGACGAAGAACTGAGCAGGGCCGTGGGGCAATTGAGCGGGGCATCCGCGCTGGCCCTGGAGGACTCAGACACCAGGATGTCGCGGCTCGGCCGCAGCGAGCTCACCCTCGGCGAGTTCGTTGACCTCGACGAGTCGCTGCGGCGACTGGCGATGGTGACGACCAGCGGCATCCGCGAACTTGCCGAAGAACTCGTCTCGCGACCCCGCTCGATCGCTGCGGTAGGAACCGTCAACGCGAAGGACTTCGGCTAGCCATGTCGCACTACCTCTACCTCGTGCGTCACGGCGAGCAGCAGGATGCCGAATACGGCCTCCAAGACGGCCCGCTTTCCGGTCGCGGCAAGCGCCAGGCCACGGCGATCGCGGAGCGCCTGAGCGGCGTGCCCTTCACTCGAGCCTGGCACTCGCCGCTGCAGCGCGCGGCCGAGACCGCCGCGATCATGACCGACAGGATGCCCGCGCTCGAGTCACAGCCGAGTGCACTACTGATGGACTGCATCCCGTCTGGTCCCACCTCAGACATGCCCAAAGCGTTCGAGCCGTTCTTCGGCTCGGTCACACCTGAGGAGATCGAGGCGGGGGAGGCGCAAATGGCGGATGCCGTGGCCGAGTTCCTCACCCCCGCGCGCGAGGACCGGCACGACCTGCTCATTACCCACAACTTCGTGATCTCCTGGTTCGTGCGCGAAGTCTTCGGCGCGCCGTCCTGGCGCTGGCTTGGCCTCAACCAGGCCAATTGCGGGCTGACGATCATCCGGGTGCGGTCGGCGAAGCCGCCCGTGCTCGTGACGCACAACGACCTCGGGCATCTGCCCGCGGAGCTGCGCACGGGGCTGCCGGAGTCGCAGCCGTTCTAGAGTGCTTTCCGCAACCAAAGATTCGCATTCGGGTTGTCGTTGTAGGGCTCGATCGACGCGAACCCGCTCGAGAGGTACAGGCCCTGCGCCGCCTCCAGGCTCGCGTTGGTGTCGAGCACCAGCTCGGTCGCGCCGTAAGCCCGGGCGCGACCTTCGAGTTCGCCGAGAAGGGTACGGCCGAGCCCGTGGCCACGAGCCTCGGGGCGGATGAACAGGTGCTTGACCTCGAATCGCACGATGGCGTCGCCCTCGGCTTCGATCTTGCGGATGCCGCCGCAGCCCACGTCGACTCCCTCGAACGCTACGACGAAGAACACGCCGACCGGCGGAACGAAAAGCTCGGGGCGGGGAAAGGATCGCAGGTACGCGTAGGGACCGGCAGGAAAGCCCTTAGCCCTGGCCTCGAAGTACTCGGTCAGCAACTCATGGGCGGAATCGTCTGTGACTGAGGACTGGCGAAAGATCACCACCGCCTCAGGCTAGTCCTGCGCCGTCATCCCGGTTCAACGTTCCTGCACCTGGCATTGCTAGATTTGCCGGATGACAACCAAGGTCGCCGTCGTCGGCGCGACAGGCAAACTGGGCCAGCTCGTCTCGCGGCTCGTCGAGACCGCGGATGACTTCGACCTCGTCGGCCGCCTGGGCTCGAAGGACGACCTCGCGCAGCTAGCCAGCGCCGACATCGTCGTGGATGTCACCGTGCCCGGCGTCTCGCAGTCGATAGTGGAGTACGCGGTCGCCCAGGGCGCGAACGTGCTCGTCGGCACGTCGGGCTGGTCGAGCGATCGCATCGCTGCGCTCGAGCGGATGGTCGCGGGCAGCCCGGGTGTCGGGGTCGTCATCGTGCCCAACTTTTCGATCGGATCGGTGCTGGCTACCGCGTTCTCCGCGATGGCGGCCAGGTTCTTCGAATCCATCGAGATTGTGGAGGCCCACCACGCCTCGAAGGTGGATTCACCCTCCGGCACTGCGACTCGCACGGCAGAGCTCATCGGCACGGCACGCGCGGCACTCGGGCCGGTCGTGGCTCCGCACGTTGACCAGCGCGCCCGCGGGCAGCAGGTGTCGAGCATCCCGATCCACAGCCTGCGTCTTGAGGGTGTGGTCGCCAAGCAGGACGTGATCTTCGGTGGCAACGGCGAAGTGCTCACCATCAGTCACGAGACCATCTCCCCGAGTTCGTATGAGGCGGGAATCCTGCTCGCCCTGCGCGCCACTCGCACCGCCACCGGGGTGGTCGTCGGGCTGGACAAGCTCATCGACCTCGGCCTCGAGCTGCCCTCCGCGCCGGAGATGATCGAGACCGAGGTCGAGGCTACCGGCGAGCCGGAAGAGTGAGCGCCCGCGCCGTGTCGCGCGCCGCGGCCCTCTTCATGGCCGCCTTGCTCGTGCTCTACCTGGCATTCGTGCTGCAATACGCGATCATCCTCATCAACACCCCGGTGCCGGTGGCGAAAGCGCTCGGCGCAGCGCTCGTGGTGCTGCCGTTCATCGGCGCAGGGGTGCTGGTCGCCGACCTGCTGTTCGTCGTGCGGGGCGAGCGGCTCGTGAAGCGGCTGGCCGACGAGGGCGGCCTGCCGGTAGACGACCTTCCGAGGCTGCCCAGCGGCAGGCCGGATCCGAAGGCCGCCGACGCCGAGTTCCCGAAGTACCAAGCCGAGGTCGAGGCATCCCCGAGTTCATGGCAGGCGTGGTTGCGGCTCGGTCTCGCCTATGACGCGAGCGGTGACCGCAGGCGGGCGCGCTGGGCCACCCGGAAGGCGATCACGCTCGCGAAGACTGCGCCCTAACTAGTCGGCGAACATCGCCCCGATCGCGCGTTCGACGGTCTCGTAGCGGAACACGAAACCCTCGCCGAGCAGCTTCTGCGAGACCACGTGTTCGCTGGTCAGAAGCAGGTCATGGCCGGCCTCGCCGATGAGCTTGATCGCGAAGGTGGGCGCCACCCACGGGTCCCAGCGGTTCAGGGCTTGGGCCAGCGCGTGCGTGACCTCGCCGGATGTCGCGACAGTCGGCCCCGCGATGTTGACCACTCCGGCCAGCTCCGAGGTGAGCAGGTGCCTGATCGCGGCGGCCTCGTCATACAGCGCGACCCACGGCCAGACCTGCGTGCCGGTGCCGAGGCGCATGCCGAGGCCAAGTCGGGTGAGCGGCAGCAGCGGGGTGAACGCTCCACCTCGACCGACCACGAGTCCGGTGCGGAAGGTGACGACACGGGTGCCGGGCGGGGCGAGGCGCGCGGCGTTCTCCCAGGCTTCGACGACGTCGCTGAGGAATCCCGAGCCCTTCGCCGAGCTCTCGGTGAGGGTCACGCCCGGCTGGTCGCCGAAGTAGCCGACCGCCGAACCGTTGAGCAGCACCTTGGGCGGGTTCTTCGCCGCGCCGATCGCCTCGGCGAGGATTCGGGTGCCGTTCACGCGCGAGCTCAGGATCTCGCGCCTGTAGCCGGGCGTCCACGGAATTCGGGCCGTGGTCGCCCCGGCGAGATTGACGACGGCGTCGGCCGACTCGATCGCCCCTGGGTCGATGGTGCCCGCCGACGGCGACCAGCGGTACTGATCGGGGCCGGTCGGCGCGCTGCGGGACAGGCGCAGCACGGTGTGCCCGTCTGACTCCAGCTGGCGCGTGAGTTCGGTGCCGATGAATCCGGATGCCCCGGCGACGAGCACGCGCATGCTCGTGGGTCTTGTGCCGGCCACTAGGCCAGGGTGGCTTCGAGCGTGATCGGGATGCCGCTGAGTGCACGTGAGACGGGGCATCCCGTCTTGGCATCCGCGGCGATGACTTGGAAGGCCTCGTCTGTCAGGCCGGGGACTTTGGCGCTGACCAGCAGGTGACTGCCGGTGATGCCGGTACCCGCCTCGAAGGTGACGGCCGCGGTGACCTGCAGGCTCTCGGGGGGCGTTCCGTTGGCCGCGAGAGCGCTCGCGAGAGCCATCGAGTAGCACGCGGAGTGTGCCGCGCCAAGCAACTCCTCTGGGTTCGTCTTGCCGGGCACGCCCTCGGAGCGGGCCGCCCAGTTGACCGGGAATTCTGCCGCGTCAGAGGAGTCGAGCGATGTGGTGCCCGATCCGCTTGTCAGGTCGCCGAACCACAGGGTTGTCGCTTCGCTCGTCACAGACATGGTGTCCCTTTCGTCTCCTCCACCCTAGGCGGGCTGACGAGAGGATTCCACGCGGCTACGCGGCTGTTGCGGTGCTTCGGCCGAGAATGCCCGCACGCACGAGCAGTAGGTAGATCTGGCAGCCGAGGCAGTAGGCGAAGACCGAGTTCAGGAACGCAGCGATGAACGCCAGGCCCGCCGCGATCGGGAGGGCATAGGGAACGCCGACGAGGTGCAGCACGACGCCGAGCACGGTGATGAAGAATCCGACGCCCTGGGCGAAGGTCGCGGGCACCGGGTCTTCGAGTTCGGTGGGTGCACCGAGGCGCGGGCGGATGAGCGCCTTGTAGATGCGACCGTAGGGGTGGCGCTGCACGCCCGCGAAGGCTCCCCAAGCGAAGAGCAGCGTGATGAGCACAAAGAGGACAAAGCCGGGCTGGGTGGCCCGCGCCGCGACGGTCTCGCCCACCGGGGCGAGCAGGCTGAGAGCGATCACCACGAGCAAGAGCACTGCGGTGATTCCGGCGCTGAAGCGCGGACCGCGCGGGTCGATGCCCTGCTGGCCGGGCTTCGCGTGCAGGGTGGGCTTTTCGGTCGTGGCCATGGCGAACTCCAGTGTCGTCGGGTTGATCAGGCTTCGGGTGACTATGCGGAGACGAGGATGCGGTTGAGCTCGGCGCGCAGCGAGTCCAGCCTGGGGGCTCCGCCGATCCGCGCTCGCACTACGCCACGACGGTCGAGGATCAAGGTGGTCGGGGTCTGCATGATGTGGAACTGGGCTGCGAGGTCGGGCCGGTGCGTGACATCCAGGTCCACATGCGTCACCGAGGGCAGCTCGCTGGCGATCCCGTCAAGCACGGTGTGGGTGGCGCGGCAGGGGGCGCACACTTCGGTGGAGAACTGCAGCAGCGTTGCTCCCGAGCCGAACCGGCGCACTCCGGGAACGTCCTTGGCCTTCACGACGGTCGACCCGCTGACGTGGTGCACGCGGCCCTGCTGCGACTTCCAGAGGAAGCCGAGCGCCGTCGCGGCGGCCACAAGGCCGACGAGCACGACAACGACGAGAGAGGGCTGCATGACCACACGTTAGTTGGCCGCCATCCGACGATACGGAGTGTTTCGATCTGTTACGGGGTGCCGCCGCGTGCCTCAGCGCCCCCGCGGCACGCCCGCGAGGTAGCATCGACGCGATGAGCGACCTGCCCAACACCCCCGACCAAGTCGGCACTCCGTACGAAGACCTGCTGCGCGACACCCTTGCGCACGGTGCCCACAAGTCCGATCGCACCGGCACCGGCACGCGTAGCGTGTTCGGTCGCCAGCTGCGCTTCGACCTGCGACAAGGTTTCCCGCTCATCACGACCAAGCGCGTGCACTTCAAGTCGATCGCCTACGAACTGCTCTGGTTCCTGCGTGGCGAGAGCAACGTGGGCTGGCTTCGCGAGCACGGCGTCACAATCTGGGACGAATGGGCGGATGCCGCGGGCGAACTCGGCCCCGTCTACGGCGTGCAGTGGCGCTCCTGGCCAACCGCAGGGGGCGACACGATCGACCAGATCACGGAGGTGATCCGGGCGATCAAGAGCACACCCGACTCGCGCAGGCTCATCGTCTCGGCCTGGAACCCCGCGGACATCCCGAGCATGGCGCTCGCGCCCTGTCATGCGCTGTTCCAGTTCTATGTTGCCGATGGCAAGCTGTCGTGCCAGCTCTACCAGCGCAGCGCCGACCTGTTCTTGGGGGTGCCGTTCAACATCGCGAGCTACGCGCTGCTGACTCACATGGTTGCGGCGCAGACCGGCCTCGAGGTCGGCGACTTCGTCTGGACCGGCGGTGACTGCCACATCTACGACAACCACCTGAAGCAGGTGACCGAGCAGCTCTCGCGTTCCCCTTTCGCCCTGCCCACCCTGACCATCGCGCCCCGCGAGAGCATCTTCGACTACGAGTTCGAGGATTTCGAGATCCACGACTACCTGCACCACCCGGCCATCCGCGCCGCCGTCGCGGTATGACCGGCCTTGCTCCGGGCGGCCACCCGATCGGCCTGATCTGGGCGCAGTCGGAGGGGGGTGTGATCGGTCTCGGTGGCGCGATGCCGTGGCATGTGCCTGAAGACCTCGCCCACTTCACGGCGATCACGCTCGGCACCCCGGTCATCATGGGCCGCAATACCTGGAACTCCCTCAGCCCGCGCTTCCGCCCGCTCCCGGGCCGCCGCAACATCGTCATCACCCGCCAGCCCGACTGGGCGGCTCCCGGGGCTGACGTCGCGCACAGCCTCGAGGCCGCGCTCGAACTGGCCGCGCATGAACTCGCCGCGCACGAACTGGCTGCACCCACTGACGCCGATCGCACCTGGGTGATCGGCGGCGCGCAGGTGTACCGCGAGGCGATCGCTCTCGCCGACCGCCTCGAGGTCACCGAGATCAACGCCCACTACGAGGGCGATGCGTATGCGCCAGCGGTCGACGACTCCTGGATCGCGACTTCGGTCGAACCCGCCGCGGGCTGGCACACCTCACGCACGGGGGTCGAGTACCGCTTCCTGCGCTACGAGCGCGCCTAACTGCTGTTCCTGCGCTACGAGCGCGCCCTGTCCCTGTGTGCGGGTGACTGCCGCTGGCGCCGGGCGGGGCGGGGCGCTGCCGCTGGCGCCGGGCGGGGCGCTGCCGCCAGGGACGGACGACAGCAGAGCGAGCCAGCGTGTCTACGGTCGTTGCCGGCGCGCCGATAGAAGACTCCGTCGTGGGCGGTCGCATCCACGTCTCCCTATCAACATCCCCGTCTGGTCCGTCCCGCACAGATATTCTTGCGGCTCCCTCCCGGCGGCCAGCAACCGGCAGCCTTTCCAAGTGAGGGACCTCGTCGACTACCTGACTGAGAATGGTGCAGTCGCCCACGTGCAGGCGTTGGTTGCGGCGGGATATTCATCCGAGGAGATCGAGAACGCGGCCGCACGAGGGCGGCTCGTGCGGGTTCGCCGCGGAATCTATGCGTCGCCCTGGGCCTCGCGCGAGGTGGTGCGGGCAGCGAGGGTCGGGGGTCGCCTCGCCGGCATATCGGCGGCGCGCGCTCACGGACTCTGGACGCCGCCGACCCGGTCGCTCGTGGTGGAGGTGGGCAGGTCTGCGACGAGGCTACGCGACCCAGATGACGCGTCCTGTGACCTCGGAGATAGCCCGGATGTGAGAGTCCTGTGGGCCAACAGGCCGAGGGCGATGATCGAGGGGGTCGGCCTCTCGTCGCTGGCTGACACCCTCCGCCAGTGCGTGCTGACCGAACCTCATCCGATCGCGGTGGCGATCATCGACTCCTGCCTACGCACACACCCCTTGGACTCGGTGGATCTGGCATTCATCGAACGCGCCCTTCCGAAGCGCTTTGGCAGGGTCTTCTCCCTCGTGGATTCGAGGGCCGAGTCCGGCACGGAAAGCGTGCTTCGCGTGCTGCTGGCTGACGCAGGCGTGACGGCGAGACCACAGCAGCGAGTCCCGGGATCTGACCTGGAACGGCTGGACCTGCTCGTCGGGGACCGCCTGGTTGTCGAGTGTGACAGCGAAGCTCACCATGGCGCCCATTCTGACCGCCTTCGTGACCTGCGCCGGGATGCCCAGCTCGCGGCCCTCGGCTTCATAGTCATGCGATTCGACTACGCCCAGGTGCTGTTCGAACCAGGAGAGGTGCTCGCCGCGGTGCTCTCGTACGTGGATCGTGGGTTGCAGTGGGATGAGTGACCGCCCGCGACGGAATGTGACGCTCCCACGCCGGGCACTCGCACCCGCCGCCCGCGTGTCGCGCGCCTCATCCGTCGCGGGCGGTTCATGGCTGGCGAGGGACAGGATCGCGGGATCCACCCGCCGGCAGGAGATACCCTGTAATTCGTGTCCACCCAGAGCAATCCCTTCGGCCAGGTGCTTGTCGCCCTCGTCACGCCGTTCAACAACGACGGCGAAGTGAACTGGGCCGACGTCGAGAAGCACATCGACGATGTCATCAACGCCGGCGCGGATGGCATCGTCGTCACCGGGACGACGGGCGAGACATCCACCCTCACCGACCCGGAGAAGGTCAAGCTCGTCGAGGTTGCCAAGAAGGTGGCCGGCGACCGGGCAAGAGTCATCACCGGTGGCGGTTCCAATGAGACAGCTCATGCCATCGAGCTCGCCAGGAAGAGCGAGAAGGCCGGTGCCGACGGCAACATGATCGTCACGCCGTATTACAACAAGCCGACGCAGGCGGGCATCCTCACGCACTTCCGGATGATCGCGGATGCGACCGACCTGCCCGTCATCCTCTACGACATCCCCGGACGCACTGGCGTGCCGATCAAGTACGAGACGATCTTGCGTGCCTCAAAGCACCCCAACATCATCGCCATCAAAGATGCCAAGGGCGACCTCGCCGAAGTCAGCCGTGTGCTCAACCAGACCGACCTCTACTACTTCTGCGGCGACGACGCCCTGGTGCTGCCGAGCCTCGCGATCGGGGCGACCGGCCTGATCGGGGTCACCGCGAACATCACTGCCACGCCATACCGACAGATCGTGGATGCCGTCAACGCAGGCGACCTCAAGGCCGCTACGGCGGCCCACAAGGCCCTCGAGCCGCTCGTGCGCGCCGCGATGACCCACGTGCCGGGCACCGTCGCAGTGAAGTACATCCTGCACGGACTGGGCCGCATCTCGAGCCCACGAGTGCGTCTGCCCCTCGTCGGCCCCGAGGAATGGGAGGCCGCGATGATCGAAGACGAGATCGATCTCGTGCGCGACATCCCGGGCGTCAACTTCGACAACTTCAGGCCAGACCGTAACGCGGCCGCTGGCGGCGCGCTGCCCAAGGTCGCTGGCACCACGCGCTAACAGGCTTACACCGGGGGCTCATGGCCTCACCATTTCCACGCAAGGTACAGATGCCAGTCTCCGTTTACAACCCGCCCGCACTCGCCCCCGGAACTCTCCGCGTCACCCCCATCGGTGGCCTCGGCGAGATCGGTCGCAACATGACGACATACGAGATCGACGGCAAGCTGCTCGTCGTCGACTGCGGGGTGCTCTTCCCCGAAGAGACCCAGCCGGGCGTCGACCTCATCCTCCCCGACTTCAGCTCGATCAGGGATCGCCTCGACGACGTGCTCGGCATCGTGCTCACGCACGGCCATGAAGACCACATCGGCGCGGTGCCCTACCTGCTCAAGCTGCGGCAAGACATACCGCTGATCGGCTCCACGCTCACGCTCGCCCTCATCGAGGCGAAGCTCAAGGAGCACCGCATCACGCCGTACACCCTGACTGTCGCGGCCGACCAGCACGAACAGCTCGGCCCGTTCGGCCTTGAGTTCATCGCCGTGAACCATTCGATCCCGGATGCCCTCGCCGTCGCCATCACAACCGCCGCCGGCGTCGTGCTGCACACCGGCGACTTCAAGATGGACCAGCTGCCCCTCGACGACCGGATCACCGACCTCAGGGCGTTCGCCCGGCTCGGCGAGGCCGGAGTCGACCTGTTCCTGCCCGACTCGACCAACGCTGACGTGCCCGGGTTCACTCCTAACGAGCGCGACATCGGCCCGGTCATCGAGAGCATCATCGCCAAGGCCCCACGCCGGGTCATCGTCGCGAGTTTCTCCAGTCACGTGCACCGCGTGCAGCAGGTGCTGGATGCCGCAGTCGCCAACAATCGCAGGGTCGTGCTGATGGGCCGGTCGATGGTGCGCAACATGGGCATCGCGGCGGACTTGGGTTACCTCAAGGTGCCCGACGGCGTGCTGCTGGACGCGAAGAAGGCTGCCGACCTTCCCGACAACCGGCTCGTGTACATGTCCACCGGCAGCCAGGGTGAGCCGATGGCTGTGCTTGCGCGCATGGCCAATCTCGAGCACCAGATCGAGGTGGGCAAGGGTGACACGGTGATCCTGGCATCCAGCCTCATTCCGGGCAACGAGAATGCCGTCTACCGCGTGATCAACGGGCTCATGAAGCTCGGCGCGACTGTCGTGCACAAGGGCAACGCGAAGGTGCACGTTTCGGGGCACGCGGCGGCGGGGGAGCTGCTGTACTGCTACAACATCCTCAAGCCGAAGAACGTGCTGCCCGTGCATGGCGAGCAGCGCCACCTGGTGGCCAACGCGAACCTCGCGATCGCGACCGGCGTGCCGGAGGAGAACACGATCATCGCCGAGGACGGCACGGTCATCGACCTCCGCGACGGGGTTGCGAAGGTGGTCGGCCAGCTCGACCTGGGCTACGTCTACGTGGACGGCTCGAGCGTCGGCGAGATCACGGATGCTGACCTGAAGGATCGCCGCATCCTCGCCGAGGAGGGCTTCATCTCGATCTTCATCGCGGTCGACCCGCAGACCGGTAAGGTCATCGTCGGCCCCGAGATCCAGGCCCGCGGTTTCGCCGAAGACGAGAAGGTCTTCGACGCGGTTATCCCGCAGATCCTCAAGGCGCTGACGGATGCCGCGGAGAACGGCACCCGTGACACTCACGCCTTCGCGCAGGTCATCCGACGCACGGTCGGCCGCTGGGTCAACACCCAGCACCGCCGCCGCCCGATGATCATCCCGGTGGTTATCGAGGCGTAGGCCCGATCGCGACAGGTTGACACACCTGCCCGCCACCCGGGCTCAGGCGCACCCCGCGGGTACCGTGGAACGCATGGCTACGAGCACCAGGTCGACGTCGCGCGCGCGCTCGTCTACCGCGCGCGGCCGAAACCAGCCGACAAAGCGACTTCCGCGGGCCAAGCAGGTGGTCATCGAAGACGATGGTCCGCTTACCAAGGCCTGGCTGGGGCTCGCGCATATGGCGGGGGCCGCGTTCCGGGTGCTCGGCAAAGAGACGCTCGCGAGAGATGAACGGCGCGACGGCATTCCGTTCTTCGTCTTCGTGCTGGCCCTGATCGGTGCGGTCGTGGAGTGGTTCAATCCCAACGATCCGGTTGCCCAGGCGCTCGACGCCTACACCTTCGGCGGGCTGTTCGGGCGCGTGGCCTTCGCGCTGCCGGTGATCATGCTGCTGTTCGCGATCTGGCTGTTCCGGCATCCATCGAGCGTGCACGACAACGGGCGGATCGGAATCGGCCTGACCCTGTTGCTCGTGACGATCAGCGGGCTGTGCCACATCTTCGGCTCCCAGCCGGGGCCCACCGACGGCGCGGTGGCTCTTGCCCACGCGGGCGGGCTCGTCGGCTGGATATTTGCGGGGCCGCTCATCCAGCTCGGAACCACGGCGCTCGCAACCCCGGTCGTGGTGGCCGTGCTCGTGTTGTCGGTGTTCATCATCACCAAGACCCCGCCCAACCGCATCGGTTCGCGCCTGCGCGAGCTCTACTCCTACCTGTTCGGCGCGCAGCTCGCCACCGACGATGAGCGGGCGGCGGCGAAGGCGGGCAAGAACGACTCCGCGCAGTTCGGCTCGCTGGGCGACCTGGGGCTCGGCATCGACGAAGACCCGGCGAGCATCCCGTGGTGGCGCAGGAACAAGCAGCAGTCAACCGCACCCGCCGCCTTCGACAGCCCGGTGATCAGTCGGGATGCCCCGACCGGCGTCATCGACCGCACCGAAGTCATCCCGCCCTCCACCAACCTCAACGACGATTTCGGCATCGACCTGTTGGAAGACCTGCTCAAGGCGGAAAACGCCGTCAAGCGGTTCACCGGCGAAGTTGAAACCGGTGGCACCGGACTGCGTGAAGACGGTCCGCGGGATCCTGGCGAGCGCAGCAACATCGCCGACCTGCTGCCGGGGTTTCCGGCCAAGGCGAGTGAGAAGGGTGCGGCGGGGGAGTTCGACACGCCCCGGCCGAAGACGGTGTACCGGCTGCCCGCGGCATCCCTGCTCACCCCCGGCACGCCACCCAAGTCGCGCAGCGCCGCCAACGACGAGGTCGTGGCCTCGATAACCGAGGTGCTCGAGCAGTTCCAGGTGGATGCGAAGGTCACCGGCTTCAGCCGCGGGCCTTCGGTCACGCGCTACGAACTCGAGCTTGGCCCGGGCGTGAAGGTCGAGCGCGTCACTGCGCTCGCCCGCAACATCTCGTATGCGGTGGCCAGCAACGAGGTGAATATCCTGTCGCCGATTCCCGGTAAGAGCGCGATCGGCGTGGAGATCCCGAACAAGGACCGCGAGATCGTGTCGCTCGGCGATGTGCTGCGGTCTGGGGCATCCACCAAGTCCGTGCATCCCATGACCATCGGTCTGGGTAAGGACGTGGAGGGCGGGTTCGTCGTCGCCAACCTCGCCAAGATGCCCCATTTGCTCGTGGCCGGCTCGACCGGCTCGGGCAAGTCGAGTTTCGTCAACTCGATGATCACCTCGATCCTGATGCGGGCGAAACCCGCCGAGGTGCGGATGGTGCTCATCGACCCGAAGCGCGTCGAGCTGTCGATCTATGCGGGAGTGCCGCACCTCATCACGCCCATCATCACCAACCCGAAGAAGGCCGCCGAAGCGCTGGCCTGGGTCGTGAAAGAGATGGACATGCGCTACGACGACCTCGCGTCGTTCGGGTTCAGGCACATCGACGACTTCAACCGTGCGGTGGTCGCGGGCGAGATCATTCTTCCGCCGGGCAGCGAGCGCAAACTCATGCCATACCCGTACCTGCTTGTGGTCGTCGACGAGCTCGCCGACCTCATGATGGTCGCGCCGCGTGATGTCGAAGACTCGATTGTCCGGATCACCCAGTTGGCCCGCGCGTCGGGCATCCACCTCGTGCTCGCCACGCAGCGTCCGTCTGTCGACGTCGTGACCGGCCTGATCAAGGCCAACGTGCCCTCGCGGCTGGCGTTCGCGGTGTCGAGCATGACCGACAGCCGCGTCATCCTCGACCAACCCGGCGCCGACAAGCTCATCGGCCAGGGCGACGCGCTGTTCCTGCCGATGGGGGCATCCAAGGCGATCCGGGTGCAAGGCGCCTGGGTGACCGAGGCCGAGGTCGCTGCCGTCGTGCAGCACGTCATCTCCCAGGCCCGCCCCGAATACCGGGAGGATGTCGCGGCCGTCGCCGCGCAGAGGAACATCGATGCCGACATCGGCGGCGACCTCGAACTGCTGCTCGCGGCGGCCGAACTCGTCGTCTCGACCCAGTTCGGATCCACCTCGATGCTGCAACGCAAACTCAGGGTCGGTTTCGCCAAGGCGGGGCGCCTTATGGACCTGCTCGAGTCGCGCGAGATCGTCGGTCCTTCGGAGGGCTCGAAGGCTCGCGACGTGCTGGTCACTGCCGAGCAGTTGCCGGTCGTGCTCGCCCGGCTGCGCGGCGGGGATGAGCCCGCGCGGATGCTCCCCCGGGACGAGGTGGCCGAATCCCTCACCGGGTACGATGTGATCGATGGCGCCTCGGATGAGGACGCATGGAGTCTTACCGATCGAGAGTGATGAGCGTGGTTCCTGAGCCTGCACCAGCCAAGGAACCCTCCTCGAAGCGGCCTACCGCCTCCGAAGCGGCCAACGCCATCCGCGACTCCGCCGTGGACCGGGCGAACGCCGTCCGCGACTCTGCGGTGGACCGGGCGAATGCCGTGCGTGATTCCGCAGTGGACGCGGCAAACGCCGTCCGCGACGGCATGCGTGGCCGGGTCGCCAGTCACGGGGAGACCCCCGCGAGCAACGGCAACATCGCGAACATCGTCACCGTCGCCCGCATTCTGCTCGCCCCGGCGTTCATCTGGCTGTTGCTGAGCGATGCGGGCCACTTCGGCGTGCTCCGCTACGTCGCGGCCGGCCTGTTCATCTTGGCCATCGCGACGGATAGCCTCGACGGCCACCTCGCGCGCCGGCAGAACCTCGTGACCGACGTGGGCATCCTGCTCGATCCGATCGCCGACAAGATCCTCATCGGCGGCGCGCTCGTGGCGCTGTCGATCCTCGGAGAGCTGTGGTGGTGGGTCACCATCGTGATTCTGGTTCGCGAGTTTGGGATAACGATCTTCCGGTTCGTCGCGTTGCGCGACCGCGTCATCCCGGCATCCCTCGCGGGTAAGGTCAAGACGGTCGCGCAGGCCATTGCGGTGTCGCTGTTCCTCGTGCCGCTGTGGACGTTCCTGGGCGATTGGGTGCATTGGGTCAACTGGATTGCCCTGGGAATCGCGTTTTTCCTGACCGTCTTCTCGGGAATCGAGTACCTCGTTGCCGCCTGGCGGCTGCGTAAATCGTGACCGACCTCGCGGCCGAGGTCATTGCCGCGCTGGCAGCGAAGCACCTGCGGATCGCAGTCGCAGAGTCGCTCACCGGGGGCCTGCTCGTCGCCGAGCTGGTGTCGGTTCCCGGCGCATCCGCGGTGGTCTCCGGGGGCATCGTCGCCTACGCGACCGAGCTCAAGCACAGCCTCCTGGGCGTCGACGCGGAGTTGCTCGCCGAGCATGGCGCGGTGCATCCGGATGTCGCAGCGCAGATGGCCACCGGCGTGCGAGTAGCCCTCGCCGTAGCCGGGGAGCCCGCGCGCATCGGCATCTCCACCACCGGGGTTGCAGGCCCCGACTCGCAGGATGGACAGCCCGTGGGCACCGTCTACCTGGGGTTCGCGATCGGGCCGACCGTCACGACCAAACACCTCCAGTTCGGGGGGTCGCGTGATGCCATCCGCGCCGCTGTTGTCGACGAAGCCCTGGCTGAACTCGTGAAGTTGCTGAACTGACATCCGGGAATACTGCTCGTTTCGATCCTGTTACAAGTGGTGGATTCACAAGCGGGGCACAGATATCACTGGCTAGTCTTCGCATAAGCTAGGTGTAGCAAGTAGAGGAGAGGAGGGTCTCATGGTTCTGGTACGTCAGGAAATCGGTGACGTTCTCCGTGACTTCCGTCTACAGAAGGGCCGTACCCTTCGCCAGGTCGCGAGCAAGGCGAGTGTCGCACTCGGCTACCTCAGCGAGGTGGAGCGCGGCCAGAAGGAGGCCAGCTCCGAGATCCTCGCTTCGGTGGCGGATGCCCTCGAGACTCCGATCTCGGTCATCATGCGAGAGGTGGGTGACCGCATGGCGGTCATCGAGGGCCTCGGCGCGATCAGCGAAAGTCGTATCCCCGACACGCTGCCCGACGAACTAGTCGCCGAGTTCGACGACCTCGTCAGCCGCTGATTTCGGCAGCTAGGTTCGGCAACTAACAGACATTCCCAGAACGCCCCGGCCGCACCGCCGGGGCGTCCTGCTTGTGCCACCTAGGCTGGACCGCATGCGCTTGAGCGAGTTCTGGTTGGCCGTCTCCGACGAGTTTGGCGAGGCCTATGGACGGGTGCTCACGCGTGACCTCGTGCTCGGCGATGTGGGTGGGCTGACCGCCGAGCAGGGCATCGCCAAGGGCATCCCGACCCGGCAGATCTGGTTTGCGCTCTGCCGCGCCGCCGACGTTCCTGAATCGCGCTGGTATGGCGTGGGGCAAAGGGAACCCAAGCGCGGTGGAGCTTAGGCAATCGCGAAAGCGATTGCGCGACCCCAGCGCCGACTGAGCCTGCGAACGCGGTGGAGCTTAGGCAATCGCGAAAGCGATTGCGCGACCCCAGCGCCGACTGAGCCTGCGAAGGAGGGTGCGACACGCGCCCCGGAGGGATCGAACATCCGTTCGGATGTTGCTAGTCTGCTCCGTAACGTCCTATCGAAGACGGGTTTTATCCACGAGGCGCCAGTCGGTCCGAGCAATGTCGGTTCGCGAGCGTAGCGTGGCGAATGCAACACAGCCTTTGTCGGGAGGCGCCGACCCTTGCAGCATCGGGTCGTGGCAAACCGACAGCCTATGGGCAGCAACCTGCGGCACCCGCCGCATAAGACCGGAGAGAAGCACATGCCATCAGTAGCAGACCGCGAGAAGTCCCTCGAGACCGCACTCGCACAGATCGACCGCCAGTTCGGCAAGGGTTCCGTCATGCGCCTCGGCAGCGACGAGCGCGCTCCGGTTGAGGTGATCCCCACCGGCTCCATTGCGTTGGATGTCGCACTCGGCATCGGCGGGCTGCCTCGCGGCCGCATCGTGGAAATCTACGGCCCCGAGTCCTCAGGCAAGACCACGCTCACCCTGCACGCGATCGCCAACGCGCAGCGTGCAGGCGGCATCGCTGCCTTCATCGACGCCGAACACGCGCTCGACCCTGAGTACGCGGCCAAGCTCGGTGTCGACATCGACTCGCTTCTCGTCTCGCAGCCCGACACCGGCGAGCAGGCACTCGAGATCGCCGACATGCTCGTGCGCTCCGGCTCCATCGACCTCATCGTCATCGACTCCGTCGCCGCCCTCGTGCCGCGCGCAGAGATCGAGGGAGAGATGGGCGACTCGCACGTCGGCCTCCAGGCGCGTCTCATGTCGCAGGCGCTGCGCAAGCTCACCGGTGGCCTGAGCCAGACGAACACCACGATGATCTTCATCAACCAGCTGCGCGAGAAGATTGGCGTGTTCTTCGGCAGCCCAGAGACCACAGCCGGCGGCAAGGCGCTCAAGTTCTACGCCTCGGTGCGACTCGACATTCGCCGCATCGAGACCCTGAAAGACGGAACGGATGCCGTGGGCAACCGCACGCGCGTCAAGGTCGTCAAGAACAAGATGGCGCCGCCCTTCAAGCAGGCGGAGTTCGACATCCTGTTCGGTGTCGGCATCTCGCGCGAGGGCAGCCTCATCGACTTCGGTGTCGAGCACGAGATCGTGCGCAAGTCCGGCGCCTGGTACACCTACGACGGCGACCAGCTCGGCCAGGGCAAGGAGAACTCGCGCAACTTCTTGCTCGAGAACCCCAAGATCGCGGCGGAGATCGAGCAGAAGATCATGCTGAAGCTGGGCGTGGGTGCAGAAGCCAAGGCGCAGCAGGCCGCTGCCGTCACCGCCGCGGCGAAGGTCGCCGCCGACGCGGGAGCTGCCGCCGGGGTCAAGGATGCCAAGGTCGCAGCCAAGGCCACCGGCCCTGTCCTGGCGGTCGCGCCCGAAGGTGCTGCCAACGACGCAGCCTTCGACGCGGTCCAGCTGCAGGCCGTGGGGGAGTAATCCCGATGATTCCGATGGACGGGGGCGGGCTGCAGGATGGGCAGCCAGCGGTCGAGCGGCTCGCCCCCGTGACATACCTGTTCGGTGCCGCACCGACGGATGTCGTGCCGGACGACCAGGTAGCGGCCCACGAGCAGACAGGAGCTGACAACCCAGCGGAGCCCGGGCGCTTCGAACGGGTGAGCAACATCAGCATGCATGCCCTGGCGCGCCGGGGAATGTCATCGCGTGAGATGCGCGACTACCTGGTCGGACGCGAGTTCGATGGGCCAGCTGTCGACGAAGAGATCGAGCGACTCGAGGGTGTCGGCCTGCTCGACGACGACTCGCTCGCCGAGACCCTGGTGCGTACGCTTCGGGATCGCAAGGGGCTCGGTCGCTCCGCCGTGACCGCTGAACTTCGTCGTCGTCATCTCGACGGGGATGCGATCGAAGAGGCGATGGGCAGCCTTGACGATGACGAACTCGAACGAGCGACAGCGATCGCGCTCAAGCGTGCTCCACAGCTGCGTGCCCTCGACCCTGTCACCGCCAAGCGCCGCCTCGGCGCTTTCCTCATGCGCAAGGGCTACTCGGGCGCCGTGATCTCTACGGCCGTCCAGCGGGCGCTCGCGCCCGCACAAAGTGCGCCCACGTTCCGCTGAGTCTCGCACCGCGCTTAAGCTTGACGGCATGACCGACGCCGTGCTCACCGTGCCTGTCTCAGACAGCGTGCGCACCAGCGAGACGGTGCGCACGTACGAGGTGCGCACGTTCGGCTGCCAGATGAACGTGCACGACTCCGAGCGGCTGAGCGGTTCGCTCGAGGCGGCGGGGTACGTGCGCGCCACCGATGGGCATCCGGATGTCGTGGTGATCAATACCTGTGCCGTCCGCGAGAACGCGGACAACAAGCTCTACGGCAACCTCGGCATCCTGGGCACGCGCAAAAAGTCGCACGACGGCATGCAGATCGCCGTCGGCGGATGCCTCGCCCAGAAAGACAAGGCGGTCATCCTCGAGAAGGCACCCTGGGTCGACGTGGTCTTCGGCACCCACAACATGGGATCTCTGCCGACCCTGCTCGAGCGTGCCCGCCACAACGGCGAGGCCCAGCTCGAGATCCTCGAATCGCTCGAAACCTTTCCGTCCACCCTGCCTACCCGGCGCGAGTCCACCCACAGCGGCTGGGTCTCCATCTCGGTGGGTTGCAATAACACCTGCACGTTCTGCATCGTGCCCGCGCTGCGCGGCAAGGAGAAAGATCGGCGACCCGGTGACATCCTCGCGGAGATCCAGGCGATCGTCGACGATGGCGCCATCGAGGTCACGCTGCTGGGGCAGAACGTGAACTCTTACGGGGTCGAGTTCGGCGACCGACAGGCATTCGCGAGGCTGCTGAGGGCGGCCGGTGCCATCGAGGGTCTCGAGCGCATTCGGTTCACGAGTCCGCACCCCGCGGCATTCACCGACGACGTGATCGACGCCATGGCTGAGACGCCCTCGGTCATGCCGCAGTTGCACATGCCGCTGCAGTCCGGTTCGGATCGCATCCTGAAGGCGATGAAGCGCAGTTACCGCTCGGAGAAGTTCTTAGGCATTCTGGATCGGGTGCGCGCCAGGATCCCGAATTCGGCGATCACCACCGACATCATCGTGGGATTCCCCGGCGAGACCGAGGAGGACTTCCAAGACACCCTCCGGGTCGTCGAAGCCGCCCGGTTCGCATCTGCCTACACCTTCCAGTACTCGATTCGCCCGGGTACCCCCGCCGCGACCATGGACGACCAAGTCCCCAAGGCAGTGGTGCAGGAGCGCTACAAGCGACTGATGGCCCTGCAGGATCGCATCTCTCGCGAAGAGAACGAGAAACTCGTCGGCCACCGGGTCGAGGTCGTCGTGACGGCTGAGGAGGGTCGCAAGCACGCCGAGACCCATCGGCTCTCGGGTCGGGCCGAGGACTCCCGGCTCGTGCATTTCGAGGTACCCGCCGGAAGCGCCATCCCGCGGCCGGGCGACGTCGTGAGCCTCGAGATCACCCAGGCCGCGACGTTCCACCTCGTTGCTGACTCGATCGACGGCGCTCCGCTGGCCATCCGCCGCACGACGGCCGGCGACGCGTGGGATCGAGCGGAAGCGGCATCCTGCGACGTACCAGCGCCAGTGGGCGGGAAGGCGACGGTCTCGCTGGGGTTGCCCGGCCTGCGCGTGGCGACCCTGCCGATCTACAACCCCAGCGACGGGCTGCGCTAACTCGTGCCGGTGGCCGCGAACCAGCCGGAGCCGCCCTCGTCGACCCGGATGGTCGTGATCGTCGGCGCAACGGGCACAGGCAAGTCTGAGCTCTCGCTGGGGATCGCCGAGGGGCTGTCTGCTTCGGGGCTACCCGCGGAGGTGGTCAATGCCGACGCGATGCAGCTCTACCGCGGCATGGATGTGGGCACCGCGAAGCTGACGGCGGAGGAGCGCCGCGGCATCCCGCACCACATGCTCGACGTGCTCGATCCGATCGAGGAGGCGAGCGTTGCCGATTACCAGCGGGATGCCCGGGCAGCGATCGAGGCGGTCGAGGCGCGCGGTGCCGTGCCGATCCTGGTGGGTGGCAGCGGGCTCTACGTCTCCAGTGTCATCCAAGACTTCCGGTTCCCGGGCACCGATGTCGACGTGCGCGCGCGACTCGAGGCGGAGCTCGAGGTGCTCGGCCCCGGGGCGCTGTACGCGCGGCTGAAGGAGCGGGACCCTGCCGCGGCGGCATCGATCGGTCCGAGCAATGGCAGACGTCTCGTGCGCGCCCTCGAGGTGATCGAGATCACCGGCGAGGAGTTCGGCTCCGGCCTGCCCGAAGACAGCGAGCCCTGGCGCGAGACCACGATCCTCGGGCTCCAGGCACCGCGAGACGAACTGATCGCGCGGCTCGACGCGCGGGTCGCTGCAATGTGGGCAGCGGGCCTGCTCGACGAGGTCAGAAACTTGGGCGAACTCGGCGTCACCGCGAGTCGAGCGATCGGTTACTCCCAGGCCCTCGAGCAGCTCGCCGGCAGGCTCACCGAGGAACAGGCGATCGAGACGGCGGCGGCCCTCACCCGCCGTTATGCCCGCAGGCAGGTCGGCTGGTTTCGCCGCTACCAGACGGCGCATTGGCTCGACTACGACGACCCCCATCGCCTGTCGACCGGATTGGCCCTCGCGGTGGGACAGAATTGAGCCATGGCAACGCTCCACTTCACCAAGGGTCACGGCACGGGCAACGACTTCGTGCTGTTCGCCGACCCTGACGGAGAGGTTGAGCTCAGTGCCGCACAGGTCGCGGCAATCTGCGACAGGCACTTCGGTGTGGGTGCCGACGGCATCCTGCGAGCTGTGAAGTCGAAGAGCATTCCCGAGGGCGCTGCTGCTCTCGCCGAAGACGAACACGCCGAGTGGTTCATGGACTACCACAACGCCGACGGTTCGATCGCGGAGATGTGTGGCAACGGCATCCGCGTGTTCACGAAGTTCCTCATCGCCAACGGTCTCGCCGAGCTGAGCCAGGGCCAGACGCTGCCGATCGGCACCCGAAGTGGTGTGCGTGATGTGCAGGTCAACGCGTCGGGGTTCCAGGCCGACCTGGGTCGCTGGAAGCTCGACGGCGGAGAACCGCTCGTGCGTGCGCGTGAGTTGCCGGTGGCCCGACCCGGTCTCGGCATCAACGTCGGCAACCCCCACGTCGTCGTGGCGCTGGCGAGCGACGCTGAGCTCGACGGAGCCGACCTGTCGTACATCCCAATCGTCGAGCCGGAGCCGGTGGATGGCGCGAACATCGAGTTCGTCGTCGCTGCCGAGCCCCTCGTCAAAGACGGTGTCGGGCACATCCGCATGCGCGTCCACGAACGCGGCAGCGGCGAAACGCTCTCCTGCGGGACGGGGGCCGTCGCCGCGGCCCTCGCGACGAGGCACTGGGCGGGCAAGGGTGCTCCGAACCAATGGCGGGTTGACGTGCCTGGCGGAACCGTGGGAGTGCGGATGTTCCCCACAGAGGATGGCGAGCACGTCTCGCTCAGCGGGCCCGCCGAGCTGGTCTTCGAGGGCGACCTCGAGGTGTGATGATCGGCGGGCTGCATCACATCGAGTTGCGTGTCCTCGATCTTCCACGGGCCAAAGCTAGCTGTACTCGGTCATGAGGTTGGTGACGTCGGTGGCTGAAAGAGAGAAGGCCTCCTAGCTTTGGTGGTGTCTAACGCCGACCGAAGAGGAGACC
>JAYUVE010000013.1:0-32150 GCA_043754275.1 Microbacteriaceae bacterium
AACCAGTCCTGTCCGGCCACCGGTGCCTCCTCCCGATCCTTCGGTTCCTGATTACTGCGGGTCGGCGACGGCGACCCGGGCGGCGCGCAGCACCCGCTCGCCGCTGCGATAGCCAGGCTGCAGCACCTGCACCACCGTGGTGACGGTAGTGCCCTGCGCCAACTCGGCCGCAGTGTGCATCAACGCCTCGTGCACGCTCGGGTCGAACGACTCACCGACCTCACCGAACTTTGTCAGCCCATGCCGGCCCAACGCCGCCTCGAGCTTGTCGGCGATCGCCGCGAACGGGCCGCCCTCGAGGTCGCCGTGCAGGCGCGCCAGATGGACATCGTCCAGCACCGGTAGCAGGGAGTCGAGCACCCCCGCCACTGCGGCATCGCGCGCGACGTCACGGTCGCGCTCGACCCGCCGGCGGTAGTTGACGTACTCGGCCTGCAGCCGCTGCAGGTCGGCCAGCCGCTCGGCTGCCAGGTCGATCTCGGGCAGCGCCGACACGTCGTCCGGCGCAGGCGCTTCCTGCGGCTCGTCCGTCGGCTTCGAGGTGCTGGCCGGCTCACGCACCTCACCGGTCAGCGGGTCGATCCGGCGCTTGTCGCGGACGACGGGAGGCTCGCTACCGTCGTCCGCGACCTGCGCGTTCGGGGTGGGGTCGCTCATCACTTGCCCTTGCTGGTGTCACCGTCGGGCTTGTCACCGTCGACCTTGTCACCGTCGGGCTTGATGTCGTCATCGACGACCTCAGCGTCAACCACCTCAGCATCGACGATGTCCTCATCGGTTGGCGACCCGGTCGACGGCGCTGCCGGGGGCTCTTGGTTCTCGGTGGCTGCGGCGTACATCGCCTGACCGACCTGCTGACTGGCGGTCGAGAGCGTCTCGGTCTTGGCCTTGAGCTCTTCAGGCGAGGCGTTCGATGACAACGCAGCCTTCAGGTCGGTGATGGCCGCGTCGACCTCGGTGCGGCTCTCGGCGGGCACCTTCTCCTCGTTGTCCTTGAGGAACTTCTCGGTCGAGTAGACCAGCTGCTCGGCCTGGTTGCGGGTCTCGGCCTCTTCGCGGCGCTGACGGTCCTCGTCCGCGTGCTGCTCGGCCTCGCGCACCATCCGCTCGATCTCGTCCTTGGGCAGCGCGCTGCCCCCAGAGATCGTCATCGACTGCTCTTTGCCGGTGCCGCGGTCCTTAGCGGACACGTGCACGATGCCGTTGGCGTCGATGTCGAAGGTCACCTCGACCTGCGGGACGCCGCGTGCGGCCGGCGCGATACCGGTCAGGTCGAAGGTGCCGAGCGGCTTGTTGTCACGGGTCATCTCGCGCTCGCCCTGGAAGACCTGGATCGTCACGCTCGGCTGGTTGTCAGCCGCAGTGGTGAAGACCTCGCTGCGCTTGGTCGGGATCGCGGTGTTGCGCTCGATGAGCTTGGTCATCAGCCCGCCCTGGGTCTCGATGCCGAGCGAGAGCGGCGTGACGTCGATCAGCAGGACGTCCTTGCGCTCGCCCTTCAGGACGCCGGCCTGCAGGCTCGCGCCCACCGCCACGACCTCGTCGGGGTTGACGCCCTTGTTGGGCTCGCGGCCGCCGGTCAGCTCGAAGGTTCCGAGGTTCTTGTTATCGCGGGTGAACTCGCGCTCACCCTGGAAGACCTGGATCGCGACCGATGGCTGGTTGTCATCCGCGGTCGTAAAGGTCTCGCTGCGCTTGGTCGGGATCGCGGTGTTGCGCTCGATGAGCTTCGTCATGATGCCGCCCTTGGTCTCGATCCCGAGGCTCAGGGGGGTCACGTCGATGAGCAGCACATCCTTGCGCTCGCCCTTAAGCACGCCGGCCTGGAGAGCGGCGCCGACGGCGACCACCTCGTCAGGGTTGACGCCCTTGTTGGGCTCCTTGCCGCCGGTGAGCTTCTTGACCAGGTCGACGACGGCGGGCATGCGGGTGGAGCCGCCGACGAGCACGACGTGCGCGACATCCGCAAGCTTCACGCCGGCTTCCTTGATGACGTCGTTGAACGGCTTCTTGGTGCGCTCGAGCAGGTCGGCGGTCAGCTCCTCGAATTTGGCGCGGGTGAGCGTCTCGTCAAGGTTTGCCGGCCCGTTCTCCGTCAGCGAGAGGTAGGGGAGCTGGATAGTGGTCGAGGTCTGGCTCGACAGCTCTTTCTTGGCCTGCTCCGCGGCTTCCTTGAGGCGCTGCTTGGCGATCTTGTCGCTGGAGACGTCGACCCCCGTGGTCTCCTTGAAGCGCTGGATCAGGTAGTCGACGACCCGCTGGTCCCAGTCGTCGCCACCGAGACGGTTGTCACCGGCAGTCGCCTTGACCTGGATGGTCGAGAAGTCGTCGTCCTTGCCCACTTCGAGCAGAGAAACGTCGAAGGTTCCACCACCGAGGTCGAAGACCAGGATGAGTTCGTCTTCCTTGCCCTTGTCGAGTCCGTAGGCGAGGGCGGCCGCGGTCGGCTCGTTGATGATCCGCAGCACGGTGAGGCCCGCGATCTCACCGGCCTCCTTGGTCGCCTGGCGCTCGGCGTCGTTGAAGTAGGCGGGAACGGTGATCACCGCGTCGGTGACCGGCTCGCCCAGGTACTGCTCGGCGTCACGCTTGAGCTTGGCGAGGATGCGCGCGGAGATCTCCTGCGCCGTGTACTTCTTGGAGTCGATGTCCTGTTTCCAGTCGGTGCCCATGTGGCGCTTGACGGATGCGATGGTGCGATCGACGTTGGTGACGGCCTGACGCTTGGCGGTCTCGCCGACCAGAACCTCGCCATCCTTGGTGAAGGCGACGACCGATGGGGTTGTACGGAAGCCTTCTGCATTGGCGATGACTGTGGGTTCTCCACCTTCGAGGACGGCGACCACGGAGTTCGTGGTGCCCAGGTCAATTCCTACTGCTCGAGCCATGTGCTCTTACTCCTTGATTGTCAGTGGCGCGGCAATTTCAAACATGAGCCGCGTTGTGTCAAGTTTGCAGGCTGTGGATAACCCTGTCAAGTAGAACCCCCAAAACTTGAGTCACCCAGACTCAGGTTGCGCTCACCGGCCATCGGTTAGGCCGCGAAGCTGGTCTCGCCGCGTGGAGACATCGGCGGCGATCTCCGCGCGCATGGGTGCGTCAGAACTTGCGGGCGAAAGGCAGCGGCTTGCGCATCCTCAACAGCAGGATGAACGGAATCACCACATACGGCCCGTTGTAGAGCAGGAACACCAGCGGGTTGGGTGTGCGCTCAGCGGCGCTCCCGAAGAACTCGACACCGAAGATCGGGATGGCGGTGAGCGAGATGATCATCGTCGCGTAAATCACCGCGAACAGCTGGATGCCGTTCCAGCCCTTCACCAGCGAAATGACCAGGATGACGTAGAACGGCAGGTACAGGAACGCCGATGTGCCGCTGATGAGGCGCAGCCACAGCGGCTCCGCGCCGTACAGCGGGTCGTACTGGGAGGAGTAGGTGTAGTTCCACTGCGCGAGGATGTTTGTCGAGTCCGCGGTCTGCGGAATCCCGAGACCCTCCACCGAGTCGCTGATGATGCAGGTCACGATGAAGATCGAAAACATCACGATGAAGAAGATGTCGATCGGGCGATCCCGCAGCCGGAGATTCGTCACCGCGGCGGGGGAGACGATGGCGGTATCGGTCACGCCAGAAATAGTAGCGCCCGACCCCAAATGTGCACACGCCGCCGCTAGCCTGTGACCATGACGGACAAGACCCCCGACAATGACGTCGACCGCATCTCCGATCGCGATGCGATTCTGGCCGGAAACGCAGACGCGCTTGCAGCGGCCGGTGCCATGACCGATGCCCACATCCCGGTGGCGGCCAACACCGGAGCAATCGCCGCCGTGGGCCTCGACCTGCAGGAGGGCAAGGTCATCCCGCGCAAGCAGGTGGTGTCGTGGGCTTTCTGGGACTGGGCGACCCAGCCGTTCAACAGCGTCATCCTGACATTTGTCTTCACCGCGCTCTACCTGACTACCGACACCTTCATCGATCCCGCAGTCGCGGCGCTCGGTGCCGGAAACCCGACCTACGATCGGGCACTCTCAGACCTCTCCAGCAAGTTCGGCGTGGCCATATTCATCGCCGGCGCGCTCATCGCCCTGCTCGCGCCGGTGCAGGGTCAGCGGGCCGACGCAGCTGGGCGACGCAAGCTCTGGCTCGGAATCAGCACCCTCGTGCTCATCGCAAGCATGGCCGCTCTTTTCTTCGTCCAGGCCGCGCCCGCCTACTTCGTGCTCGGGATCGCACTCATCGCGATGGGCAGTGTTTTCAGCGAGATAGCCGGCGTGAACTACAACGCCATGCTCGTACAAGTTTCGACTCGCAAGACCATCGGACGCATCAGTGGCCTGGGCTGGGGCCTCGGCTACCTCGGCGGAATTGTCGCGCTGATCATCGTCGTGGTGCTAACAAGCCTGCACTGGTTCGGGATGTCCACCGACAACGGCATGGCCTTCCGGGTCATCGCGCTCGGGTGTGCGGCTTGGGCGATCATCTTCAGCATCCCGATCTTCCTCAACGTGCCGGAAGCTCCGGCGGCACCCAACCGCCCGCGGGTCGGAATCCTGAAGAGCTACGTCGTCCTCGTGAAGGACATCGCGAAGCTCTACCGCGAGAGCCGCCCGACGTTCTGGTTCCTGCTCGCCAGCGCGGTGTTCCGTGACGGTCTCGCGGGCGTCTTCGCTTTTGGTGCAATCATCGCGGCCGTCACGTTCCGGTTCACCTCCAACGAGGTGCTGATCTTCGGGGTCGTTGCCAACCTAGTCGCTGGTATCAGCACGATCCTCGCTGGTCGCTTCGACGACATCTTCGGGCCGCGCGCGGTCATCATCTTCTCGCTGGCCGGCCTAGTAGTCGCCGGCGTCACGATCTTCGTGTTCCACGACGCGGGCAAGGCTGTGTTCTGGGCGGCGGGCCTCGTGCTTACGGTGTTCGTTGGTCCGGCCCAGGCCGCGAGCCGCTCGCTTCTGGCGCGGGTGACACCGGCGGGCAAAGAGGGCGAGATCTTCGGCCTCTACGCCACGACGGGGCGCGCCGCGAGCTTCCTGTCTCCCGGGCTGTGGGCACTCTTCATCGCGATCGCCGGGGCCCAGTACTGGGGCGTCCTGGGCATCGTGATCGTCATTGCTGTCGGGCTCGTTCTCATGCTCTTGGTGCGGCTGCCGAAGCACGTTCGCGAAACATAGTTGTCCGTAACTCGCTGGCGGACGGCGATGCTGCCCGTCAGGCTTGAGCCATGACATCCCAAGCCGACAAGGCCGCCCTGCTCAATTCGCTCCACGTTCCCGGCACTCCGCTCATCGTCACGAACGTGTGGGATGCCGTCACGGCTCGCATCGTCGCCGCGGCACCCGGCGTGAAGGCGATAGCGACGGCGAGCCACGCGGTCAGCTTCGCGAACGGTGTCGACGACGGCGAAGGGCTGACCGTCGAGCAGGCACTCGAGACGGCTCGGATCGTGGCATCCGCCGTCGACCTGCCGGTCTCCGTCGACTTCGAACGCGGATACGGCCCGGATGCCGCGACCGTGCAGCACAACGTCGAGCGCCTCATCGCGGCTGGCGCCGTCGGGCTCAACTTCGAGGACAGCACGGGGGATTCGACGGCTCCCCTGTTTCCCATCGACGAGCAGCTCGGCCGCCTGCGGGCGGTGCGGGCCGCGGGCGAGGCCACGGGCATCCCGATCGTCATCAACGCGAGGGTCGATGCCCTCGTGCGCGGGGCCGACTGGGCGGAGATGGTCACCCGTGCCAACGCCTACCTGGCCGCGGGGGCGAACGTCGTCTTCGTGCTCGGGCTTCGTGATGAGGCCACCGTGTCGCGGGCGCTCGCCGAGATCGACGGGCGGATCTCGGTCGTGTCGAACCCCTCATCCGTGCCGCTCAAGCGACTGGCCGAGCTCGGGGTGTCGCGGGTGAGCTTCGGGCCCGGCACGCTGGGGCTGACGCTCGCACACTTGCAGGCGGCGGCCGCACAACTCACGGCGCTGGGCGAGTACCCCGCGGAGCTCGGTTTCAGCTACTGAGCCGATCGGGGCGCTCCATGCCAACATGAGTGATGCCGATCCTTCCCCAAGTGCGCGACCCCCGGTTGATCACGGTCCGGAGGGGAGGATCCCTGACCGATGAGGATCACCATCTCTTAGCCGAGTGGGCAGTGACCTGTGCCGAGCATGTACTTCATCTATTCGAACGCGAGGCGGGGCAGGACCCCCGTCCCCAGCAGGCAATCGATCTTGCTCGCGCTTGGGTCAAGGGCGAGGCATCCATGAAGGAGGCGCATAGCGCGGCTTTCGCCGCCAACGCGGCGGGCCACGGCCTGACGGATCCAGCCAGGTTTGCCGCCTTGTCGGCGGGTCAAGCAGTGGCGGTTGCGCATGTGGCCGCCCACGACCTCGGCGCGGCGGCCTATGCGATTCGCGCCGCACAGGCTGCCAGCGCGCCGGATCGGGCGGAGGCAGCGAGGCGTCGCGAGCGGGACTGGCAATGGGAGCAACTTCCAGCACCGGTGAGAGCGCTCGTCCTCGAAGATCAGCATCATCGCAATGACATCTGCTGGTACGCCTTCAGTGACTAGCGCGGCAGGTTCGCGACGAAACGCGACAACAGCGCCGAGAAGGTCGCGACCTCTTCCGCGCTGAAGCCCGCGAGCGCATCCGTCACGGCGGTCCTGCGGTTGGCATGCGCGGACTCGAGCATCGAGCGCCCGGCGGCGGAAAGCTCGACGACACTGCGGCGGGCATCCCGCTCGTCCGCGCGCCGAGTCGCGAGGCCACGCTCGACCGCCTCGTTGACGAGCCGGCTCGCCCGCGGCTGGTCGACGCCGATGGCCTCAGCGATCTCGGAGATACCCATTCGGGTGGCCGGGTCGGCGCGCAGGAGCACGTCGAGGAGGCGGAAGCGCGCTGCCCCGCCCAGGGTGTGGTCGTGACCGTGGGCGCGCATTCGCTGAGGTGGTGGGCCGTCGCCCCAGGGAGGTCGATGGCCGCCCATCCAGGGCGGGCCATCATGTCGCGAATCGCCGCCCCGTCGACCCGGCGCCCCCCGTCGCATGACAACGAGTGCTGCCTCGATCGCGGCCAGCGGATCTTGACTTTCCGGAACCATATATGTAACTTTACAACTGTTGTCATATGACATGCATTACTGAGATAAGGAAATTACTCATGAAGACCCCCAAAGAAACTAGCGAAAACAAGGCCCCCCGCCCGAACCACTGGCTCCGCGCTATCGAGTTCCGCAAGCAGCGGCTGACCCGCGAATACCGCGAGACGCTGGGCGACAAGGCCCGCGAGGGCGTGTCCGACGAGGACTACGCCACGACCATGGCGACCCTCGAGAAGATGGCTCGCAACTTGGGCTGGGACGAGTCCCAGCCTGACTTCGGGCGGGCCGACTTCGAAGGTCATCGCCGTGCTTTCGGTCGCGGCTTCGGTCACGATCACGGCCACCGTCATCCCGGAATGATGCGCGGATTCGGCCCGCGCGGCTTCCACGGTCCCTTCGACCACGACGCCGACGCCGACCAGGGCAAGCAGCCCGACGCATAGCATTTCGCGCGACACACAGCGTCGCAATTCGCAACACCGTTTCGCCACGTTACGCAGAATGACCGGCTGTGACGACCCCGTCTTGGTGCCCCGCAGTTCTTGTGGATAACCTGCCAAGCCGGGGCGTGTGCGCCTTCGCATACCAGCGCTCCCCGTCTGACCAGGAGAGTGCCATGTCGCTGACGCCCAGCGGGCTCGATGTAGCCGCTCGCGAGCCGCAAGTGGAGACGCGCCCGAACGGCCAGTGGAAGATCGACGGCACGACTCCGCTCAATGCCAACGAGGCGTGGAAGCAGCAGGATGGCGGGCTCAGCGTCCGCGAGCGCATCGAGAAGATCTACTCCAAGCAGGGTTTCGACTCGATCGACGGGACCGACCTTCACGGTCGCTTTCGCTGGTGGGGCCTCTATACCCAGCGCAAACCCGGCATCGATGGCGGGAAGACAGCGACGCTCGAGCCGCACGAACTCGAAGACAAGTACTTCATGCTGCGCGTGCGCATCGATGGTGGCCAGTTGACGACCGAGCAGCTTCGGGTCATCGGCGCCATCTCGACCGATTTCGGTCGCGACACCGCAGACCTGACGGATCGCCAGAACGTGCAGCTGCACTGGATCCGAGTCGAAGACGTGCCAGAGATCTGGCGGCGGCTCGAGTCCGTCAACCTGGGCACCACAGAGGCCTGCGGCGATGTGCCGCGCGTCGTGCTCGGCTCGCCCGTCGCGGGGATCGCCGCCGACGAGCTCATCGATCCGACCCCCACCATCGCCGAGATCACCGAGAAGTACATCGGCGACCCCGAGCTGGCAAACCTTCCGCGCAAGTTCAAGACGGCAATCACCGGGCACCCGAGCCAGGATGTCGTGCACGAGATCAACGACGTCGGATTCGTTGCGGTCGAGCATCCCGAACTGGGCATCGGCTACGACCTGTGGGTCGGCGGGGGACTATCCACCACCCCTCGCCTCGCTGAACGCCTTGGCGTTTTCGTCGCACCGGATGCCGTTGCCGATGTTTGGTACGGCGTCACGTCGATCTTCCGTGACTACGGCTACCGCCGGTTGCGCAATAAGGCCAGGCTCAAGTTTTTGCTGGCCGACTGGGGCACGGAGAAGTTCCGCGAGATCCTGGAGCGCGAGTACCTCGGGCACGCCCTGCCGGACGGCCCTGCGGCCCCGACCCCGACGACTCCGGGGGACCATGTCGGCGTGCATCCGCAGCGTGATGGACGGTTTTACATCGGTGTGACGCCGATCGTCGGCCGGGTATCCGGCACCATCCTCACTCGCCTCGCCGACCTGCTGGAGCAGCACGGCTCGAGCAGGCTGCGCACCACCCCGCACCAGAAACTGGTGCTGCTCGACGTGCCTGCGGAGAACGTTGAACCACTTATCTCCGCGCTCGACGAGCTCGGCCTGTCGGCGCGCCCCAGCCTGTTCCGTCGTTCAACGATCGCCTGCACTGGGCTCGAGTTCTGCAAGCTCGCCATCGTGGAGACCAAGCAGGCCGCAACCACGGCCGTGCTCGAACTCGAGAAGCGGCTCGCCGGAATCGACGTGCCGCAGCCCATCAGCCTCCACGTGAATGGATGCCCGAACTCCTGCGCTCGCATCCAGACTGCCGACATCGGGCTCAAGGGGCAGCTGCTGCCCGATGGCAAGGGCGGCCAGGAGCCCGGCTTCCAGGTGCACCTCGGCGGCGGACTGGCTTCCCAGGGCCGCGACGAGGCAGGGCTCGGGCGCACCATTCGTGGCCTCAAGGTCACCGCGGCCGACCTGCCCGACTACGTCGAGCGGCTCGTACTTCGGTTCATCGCCGATCGCGAGAATGACGAGACCTTCGCCACCTGGGCGCACCGAGCCGAAGAGGAAGCACTGCATTGAGCGACACCGTCACCGCGGCATCCGCGCCCCAATTGCGCAGTCATGACGAATTGCGGGCCCTCGCCGAGGCGGGCTCCACCGAACTGGCCGACGCCTCAGCGGAACGCGTGATCGCCTGGGTTGCCGAACATTTCGCGACCGATGCCGTCGCCGTCGCCTGCTCGATGGCCGACTCCGTGCTGCCGCACCTGGTATCCCAGCAATTGCCCGGGGTCGACGTGCTGTTCCTCGACACCGGGTACCACTTCCCGGAGACCTACGCGACTCGCAATGAGGTCGCGTACTCGCTCAATGTGCGCGTCGTCGACGTCTTGCCGGAGAAGACCGTCGCCGAACAGGATGCGGCCTACGGGGCCGAGCTCTTCAGTCGCGACCCCACCCTGTGCTGCGCGATGCGCAAGGTCGAGCCCCTGCACAAGTCACTGGCCGGCTACGAGGTGTGGTTCACCGGCGTGCGTCGCGAAGAAGCACCTACCCGAACCAACACCCCGTTGATCACCTGGGACGAGCGCAACGGCCTCGTCAAGGTCAGCCCGCTGGCCGCCTGGACCTTCGACGAGCTGCTCGACTACGCGGGCGAACACCAGGTGCCCATCAACCTGCTCATGTCCAACGGCTATCCCTCGATCGGCTGCGCGCCGTGCACGCGGCCCGTCGCCCCTGGTGAAGACCCGCGCGCCGGTCGCTGGGCCGGGCTCACCAAGACCGAATGCGGCCTGCACGAGTGAGCGCGCCATCCACGGCCGCGGATGCCCCCTCCACGTTCGAGCAGGTAAGCGGGCACGGGCTGTCGACCCTCGACCTGCTGGAGAGCGAGGCCATCCACGTCATTCGCGAGGTCGCGTCTGAGTTCGAGCGGCCGGTGCTGCTGTTCAGTGGCGGCAAAGACTCCGTGGTCGTGTTGCACCTGGCAATGAAGGCCTTCTGGCCGGGCCGGGTTCCGTTCTCGCTCCTGCACGTCGACACCGGTCACAACTTTCCCGAGGTTCTGGCTTTCCGCGATGCGACGGTCGAGCGCCTCGGGCTACGCCTCGAGGCCGCCTCCGTTCAGGATTACATCGACGACGGCCGCCTGCAGGAGCGCGCTGACGGAACCCGCAATCCCCTGCAGACACTGCCCCTGCTCGATGCAATCGCGGCGGGACGGCACGATGCAGTGTTCGGCGGCGCCAGGCGCGACGAAGACAAGGCACGAGCCAAGGAGCGCATCTTCTCGCTCCGAGATGAATTCGGCCAGTGGGATCCACGCAACCAGCGCCCGGAACTCTGGAACCTGTACAACGGGCGTCACACCGTCGGGCAACACGTGCGGGTCTTCCCGATCAGCAACTGGACCGAACTCGACGTCTGGCGCTACATCGAACGCGAAGGCATCGAACTGCCGACCCTCTACTACGCCCATGAGCGGGAGGTCTACCGCCGCGACGGCATGTGGCGGGCGGTGAGCGCGGTTTCGCTACCTTCCGCGCACGAGCAGGTCAAAGTGCGCACCGTGCGCTACCGCACCGTCGGCGACATGAGCTGCACCGGTGCAGTCGAATCGGATGCCGCGAGCGTTCGGGCGGTCGTGCTCGAGGTCACCCAGACCACCGTCACGGAGCGCGGCGCGACCAGGGCTGACGATCGGCTGTCTGAAGCCGCCATGGAAGACCGCAAACGGGACGGGTACTTCTGATGTCCGACGCCGTTCTCGACCGCCCGGTCCTCAGCACCCTCTTCCGCTTCGCGACCGCTGGCTCTGTGGATGACGGAAAATCCACGCTGGTCGGTCGCCTTTTGCACGATTCGAAATCGATCCTCGCCGACCAGCTCGATTCGGTGACGCGCACCTCCACCGAACGCGGCTTCGGAGGGGCATCCGGCGGCATCGACTTCGCCCTGCTGACTGACGGGCTGCGCGCTGAACGCGAGCAGGGAATCACGATCGACGTCGCCTACCGCTACTTCGCCACCGATCGCAGATCGTTCATCCTCGCCGACTGCCCAGGTCACGTGCAGTACACCCGCAACATGGTGACGGGGGCCACGACCGCCGACGCCGTCGTCGTGCTCATCGACGGACGCAACGGCGTGCTCGAGCAGACCCGGCGGCACCTGGCGGTCGTGCACCTGCTCCGCGTGCCCCACGTCATCATCGCCGTGAACAAGATCGACCTGCTCGACTATGACGAGGCGACATTCGCAGATGTCGCACGCGACGTGCTGGTTGTGACGAACGAACTGGGCCTCGGCGCTGTCCACGTGATTCCCGTCTCGGCTCTCGAGGGTGACAATGTGGTCGACCGCTCGGATCGCACGCCGTGGTATCAGGGGCCGAGCCTTCTTGAGCTGCTCGAGACCCTGCCGACAACCGACGAGCTCGAGACCGACCGGGAGTCGTTCCGGCTGCCGGTGCAACTGGTCATCCGCCCGCAGGGCTCGCTGGCGGTTTCGGCCGAGGATGCGGACGACTATCGCGACTATCGCGCCTACGCGGGCCAGGTCTCGTCGGGCAGGGTGCGGGTCGGTGACGCCGTGAGCGTGTTTCCGGGCGGTGCGACCACGGTCGTGGCCGGCATCGACTTCGCTGGCAGCTCCCTCGACGAGGCAACCGCCCCCCAGTCGGTTTCCCTCAGGCTTCGCGACGAGCTCGATATTGCTCGCGGTGCCGTCGTCGCTTCGCTCGGGTCGCTGCCCGAGCTCACCCGCGATGTCGCGTCGGCGCTGTTCTGGCTGGATCCCCGGCCACTGCGGCCAGGCAGTCGCGTTCTCGTGAAGTTCGGCACCACGACCATCCAGGCAATCGTCAATGAGGTCAATGGCCGTCGCAACCTCGACACCCTGGCGCTCGAACCGGCCGATCTGCTCGAGATCAATGACATCGGCGAGGCCGCTCTTCGACTGGCCTCAGACTTTCCCATTGAGCCATACGCGCAGAACCGCCGATCCGGCGCGTTCCTGGTCATCCACCCTCAGGATGGGGCCACACTCGCGGCCGGGATTGTCGTCGCGCCCGCATCAGATGGCGGAATCTGACGATGTGTGACGACATGCTACGGCCCGTGTCTGGACGTGACACGACCGCCTTGGTGGACGGAGTACGAGCCCCCTACGGTGGCCCGATATCTCTTACCCACAGCGAAAGGAACCACCCCTGATGAACCGCCGCACACTGTTCGCAGCAGCCTCCCTTGGCCTCATAACCGCCACCCTTCTGGCAGGATGCGCCGCCGAGCCCAACGCTGCGGCACAGGCGCCGACCACCACCCCCGCCGCAGAACTGCGCCTCGGCTATTTCGCCAACGTCACGCACGCTCCCGCCCTCATCGGGCTCGAAAGGGGTTTCTTCGAAGACGAGCTGGGCGACACGAAGTTGACCACCTCGGTCTTCAACGCGGGCCCGGCAACCATCGAGGCCCTCAGTTCCGGTGCCATCGACGCCGCCTACATCGGCCCGAGCCCCGCGATCAACACCTTCATCAAGAGCGGCGGCGAGTCAGCGGTGATTGTGGCTGGCGCGACAATCGGTGGTGCGGCCCTCGTTGTTCGGGACGGCATCAACAAGCCAGCCGACCTCAAAGGCAAGACACTCGCCACCCCCCAGCTCGGCAACACCCAGGATGTCGCGCTGCGCTCCTGGCTCGCCGATCAGGGTCTGAAGACGAGCATCACCGGCGGCGGCGATGTCACCATCACCCCCACCGAGAACGCCGACACTCTCACCCTGTTCAAGGCCGGCAAACTGGACGGAGCATGGCTACCGGAGCCGTGGGTGTCGCGCCTGGTGATCGACGGCGGTGCGCATGTGCTGGTTGACGAGGCATCCCTGTGGAAGGACGGTCTCTTCCCGACCACGGTGCTGCTCGTGAACAAGACGTTCCTCGCCGAGCACCCTGAAACGGTGGCGGCGCTTCTCAGGGGCCACGTCGACGCCATCAACTGGTTGAACAAGTACCCGGACAAGGCGGGGGCAGTCATCAACGCTCGCATCGCGGCAGATACGGGCAAGAGCCTCTCTGACGCGGTAATCGCCAGCGCCCTGAAGTCGGTCTCCTTCTCGGTCGACCCTGCCGCCGACACCTTCCCCGTGCTTCTCAAGCACGCGGTCGCTGCTGGCACCGGAACCGACGGCGACATCAAGGGACTGTTCGACTTCACTCTGCTCAACGAAATCCTCAAGGCCGCGGGCGCAGACCCGGTGTCTGCGCACAAGCTCGGTAAGGAGTAAACAATGGGTGCCCAGCCCGCCATTTCCATCGAAGCGCTCAGCAAGCGCTTCGGCGACGCTGGGCCCCTCGTTCTCGACAACGTCAACTTGCGGATTGAGGCGGGGGAATTCGTTTGCCTGCTCGGCGCATCGGGCTGCGGCAAGTCGACACTTCTCAACATCATCGCGGGATTGGAGCAGCCGACCCTGGGCAGCGTGACAGTAGCCAGCGGCAACGCGGCAGTCATGTTCCAGGATGCCGCCCTCTTCCCCTGGTTGACCGCACGACGCAACGTCGAACTCGCCCTCGGGCTGCGCGGGGTTTCTCGCGCAGCCCGTCGGGCGCAGGCCCTCGAACTGCTCGATGTCGTCAACCTCGTGGATGCCGCGGAGAAGCGCCCCCACGAACTCTCCGGCGGGATGCGCCAGCGCGTCGCCCTCGCCCGGTCGCTCGCGCAGGACCGCGCGGTGCTGCTCATGGACGAGCCGTTCGCGGCGCTCGACGCGATCACCCGCGACCTGTTGCACGAGGAGCTTGAACTCGTGTGGCGCCGAACGGGTCGCACGATCGTCTTCGTCACCCACAATGTGCGGGAGGCTGCCCGACTCGGCCAGCGCGTTCTGCTGATGTCGTCCCGACCGGGGCGAATCGCCAACGAGTGGCGCGTCGATGACACCGAAGCCCGGCGGATCGAATCGCCGGAAGTCGCCAGTCTCGCGATCGAGATCACCGATCAGCTCCGAAAGGAGATCCGCCGCAATGCCGCCTGAGACCACTCTCGCCCCCCCGCCCGCCGAGGTTCGCCCGCCCAACGACCTGCGCACTCTCGAGTCGGGGCTTGATGCACTCCAGACTGTCGCACCGGTCGAGAGGCACGCCTGGCGCCGCTTTGTCGGCGGTGTCCTGCCACCGATTGTGCTCCTGATCGCACTCGTCGCCGCGTGGCAGCTCTACGTCACGATCGCCCACCCACGCCCCGATCTTTTCCCGGGGCCTTTCGCCGTTGCCGCATCTTTTGGCACCTCGTGGGAGCAGGGCCGCGTGCAGCTTGCAGTCGCAACGAGCCTCCAGCGCGGCGTGCTCGGGTTCTTGATCGCCGTGGCGATCGGCACTCCACTGGGCCTCCTGCTGGCCGAAGTGCGGCTGGTGCGGCGCGCCTTGGGTCCTTTGGTCTCGGGCCTGCAGGTGCTGCCCTCGGTCGCCTGGGTTCCCGCAGCCATCATCTGGTTCGGCCTCACCGATGCCACCGCCTACTTCGTCGTGCTCATGGGTGCCGTGCCCTCGATCGCGAACGGGCTTGTTTCGGGCATTGACCAGGTGCCGCCGCAGCTTCGTCGGGTTGGCCTGGTCCTGGGGGCATCCCGGCTGCAGCAGGCCACGCTAGTGGTGCTCCCCGCGGCGCTGCCCGGCTACTTCTCCGGTCTCAAGCAGGGCTGGGCTTTCTCTTGGCGATCGCTCATGGCCGCGGAGATCATCACTACCGGTGGAACGATCGGCTTTGGCCTGGGCTCGATGCTGCAGCAGAGTCGGGAACTCGCCGACCTCGCCGGCGTGCTCACGACCATCCTGGTCATCCTCACGATCGGCATCCTCGTCGAACTCGTGGTCTTTGCACCGATCGAGCGACGGCTGCTGCGCGGCCGTGGCCTGCTGCTGGCGGGAAGCGTCCGATGACCACGCAGTACCCGCTCGCGCTGCAGCTGCGGGGCAAGAGCGTCGTGATGGTCGGTGGAGGCGCGGTGGCGGCGCGCCGGGCATCCGGTCTCGTCGAAGCCGGAGCCATCGTCACGGTCATCGCGCCGGAGGCCGGCGTCGGCCTGCGTGCGCTCCTGCTTACCGGCGCGGTGACGTGGCGCGAGCGTGGCTACCGCACGGGTGACCTCGAGGGCGCCTGGCTGGTCCACACCGCCACCGGCGTGCCCGAGGTCGATGCCCTGGTGAGCGCCGACGCGGCGGCCGCACGCATCTGGTGCGTCGACGCATCCGATCACTCGACGGCGACCGCGTGGGTACCCGCCGTAACCAGGCGCGACGACGTGACGATCGCCGTCTCTGCCGGTGGCGACCCACGACGCGCAATGGCCATCCGCGATGCGATCGCGACGACCCTGGATGCGGGCGAGCTGCCGTTGCGCCATCACCGCGCGGCCAAAGGCGTCGGCATTGTGCACCTCGTGGGTGGCGGACCGGGAGATCCCGACCTGATGACCGTGCGCGCGCGCCGGCTCCTGGCCGAAGCGGATGTCGTGATCGCCGATCGCCTCGGCCCCCGAGCCTTGCTTCGCGAAGTCGGCGAGGACGTGCTCGTCATCGACGTCGGAAAACTGCCCGGTAACCACCCTGTTCCGCAGGACGAGATCAATGCGCTCCTCGTCGGGCATGCACTCGCCGGCAAGCATGTGGTACGACTCAAGGGCGGCGACCCCTACGTGTTCGGGCGCGGCGGCGAGGAGGCCGAGTACTGCCGCCAACGCGGGGTCGTGGTTGAGGTCGTGCCCGGTGTGACCAGCGCGATCTCGGTTCCCGCCGCCGCGGGCATCCCGGTCACCCACCGAGGCGTTGCCAACGGGTTCAGCGTGGTGACCGGTCATGAGGAGATCGCGGTCCTGCCAGGCGGTCGGGAACACACCGTGGTGTTGCTCATGGGCGTCAGCGCGCTGGCCAGTTCGGCGACCCAGCTCGCGAGCGGCACCCGAGGCGGCGACTGTCCCGTGGCAATAATCGAGGACGGCTACGGTGAGCACCAGCGCGTGACCATAGGCACCCTCTCCACCATCGCCCGGTTGGCCACGGCCCGCGAAGTCCGCTCGCCCGCGGTCATCGTCGTCGGTGATGTCGTCTCGCTGAGCCCGCACGCGGCACTGGCGGCTGATACCCAAGAACCTAGGTCCTACGCCACGCTGACGGCCCGCACCGAAAACTGACCGGTCGTGCATCCCGAGGCGTAGCCTCGAACCATGGATGCTCCTCGACCGATTGGGTATTGGCTCAAGCTCGTTGATCGCATGATCGACGAGCAGTTCGCCTCGACTCTCGAGGAACACGGCGTCACCCGGCGGCAGTGGCAACTCCTCAACGTGCTCTCTCACGGGCCCGCGACGGTGGAGCAACTGGATGCCGCGGTGGCACCCTTCCTGTCTGCGGGCCAGGGCTCCGACCCCACAGCCGCCGAGTCATCCGTGGAGCACCTCGCCGAACTCGTGGAATCTGGCTGGGTGACGGATGGCGCCAGCTACCAACTGACCGATCGCGGGCATGCCGCCTTCGAGCGGCTCACTGAAGTCGTGGCCGTGCAGCGCACGGTGATGACCGAGGGCCTCACGCAGGAGCAGTACGACGAGACGCTCGCCGTGCTTGAGCGCATGGCTCGCAATATGGGTGCGCGCCTGGACTGAGTCGGGCGTCCTCAGTGAACCATGTGCGCGAACCAGATCATGAGCATTGTCACGAGAAACCCGGTCGCGTAGTTGAGCCAGAGAAACGTCTTCCACCCGCGGTTGGCCGACGCTGATGCGGCATCCGACACGTTCCACCACGGCGCGCAGCTGATCGCGTAGGGCAACGCGAGCAGTGCCGCGAGTGCTCCCGACCATCCGATGGAGAGCAGCAGCGCCCCCGCCAGCAGATAGGCGACGACGGCGACCCGCACCGTTGCCTTCGCACCGATGACCGTCGCGATCGAGGCGATGCCACCCTCCCGGTCGGCGATGACATCCTGCACAGCTCCGAAGGCGTGGGATGCCGCGCCCCACAAGAAAAACGCGGCAAGCAGCAGCCACAACTGCGCGGTGAACACCGCTCCCGCCAGAACCAGCCCGTAGACGGCGGGCGACACGAAATGCGTGCTCGAGGTGATCGAATCGAGGAAGGGTTTCTCCTTGAACCGCAATCCCTTGGCCGAATAGGCGACCACGGCGAACAGCGATACCGCGAGCGCCAGCCAGCTGGGCGGGCTGCCGACCAGCACGAGAAACACCACGAACGGGATGGTGGTCGCGAGCGCGGCGATGATCGTCGGTCGGTGCATCCGGCGCTCCAGCACGGCGCCCTCGACCCCGCCCTTGCGCGGGTTGCGCAAGTCGGACTCGTAGTCGAAGACGTCGTTGATGCCGTACATGGCGAGGTTGTAGGGCACGAGGAAGAAGATCGTGCCGACGATGAGCACCGCGTCGATGTGCCTCGTGGTGAGCAGGTAGGCGGCCGCGAACGGGAACGCAGTGTTGATCCAGCTGAGCGGACGGGAGGAGACGAACAGCGCCCTAAACACGACGGCGCCCTGCTGGTGAGGGCCCCAACAACACCCACAGCGCGGGCAGCCCGACGGCGGCGGCGAGCGGATAGGCGAAGTCCTCGACGGGGGCAACGCCGACGAACGCGCCCCAGATGAGTTCGGGATTGTAAGCAACCAGGCCGATCGAGATCATGACGTTATCGAAGATCGCCGTCGTCACGAGCAGCAACACTGCGACCAGGCCGACCGCGGCCCACGCCGGGGTGCGCCGCACGACGATGCCGACGAGCGCCACAACTGCCACGACCGCGAGAAATGCTACGTCTAGCTCCAAGTAGGTCATCCGGCCCTCTTCGTGCGACCGAGCATGCGCGCGACAAGGGCAAAGGCATTCATCGTGAGGTAGCACAGCAGCGCCAGGAAGAAGACCTCCTCGACCGGCACTTCTGGAGCGACCAACAGCCCCGTCATGAACTCGGTCTTCCCGCGGAAGAAGATCCCGTTGCCGACCCCGGCGAGATCCCAGGCCAGGAAGAACACGAGGCCGACCACCAGCACGATTGAGGCCCGCCGCGCATCCTGCCAGAAGAACAGGCGGAACCGGCGGTCGAGCACCACCATCCCGCCGAGCGCGAGCAGCAGCGCGCCCAGATAGGCGAAGCTCATTCCTCCTCGCTGAGGGCTCGTCTCTCGGCCAGTGCTTTGGCCGTCGCGCGCTGTACGCCCCCCGCGAGCGATCTCGTCCCGCGCTGAACTCCCCCGGCGAGCGATCTCGTCGCAGAGGCGACGACCGACACGCCCTTCGCGCCGGCGGAGCCCAACTGTCGGGCGACTTCGAGGCCAGCGGCCGGAGCCGGAGCGGCGGGCGGGGTAAGGGGCTCGGGAAGGGGGTGACTCGAGGCATCGCCGCGCAGCCGCTTCACGAGCACCTCCGCGCTGATCAGACACATCGGAAGCCCGATGCCCGGGATCGTCGACCCGCCCACGTAGTACAGCCCCTCGACGCGCTTCGACACGTTCCCCGAGCGGAAGAACGCGCTCTGCCTCAGGGTGTGCGCCGGGCCGAGCGCCGAGCCTCGCCAGGAGTTGAGCTCTTGAGCGAAGTTGCCTGGGCCCACGGTGCGTCGCACGACCACTCGATCGGCAAGATCCGGGATGCCCGCCCAGTCGGCAATCTGCGCGATCACCTTGTCTGCCAGCACTTCAATCCTCGTGTCACCGTCACCGCCGATGTCGCCGCGCCCAATCGTCGGATCGGCGGGGATCGGCACGAGAACGAAGAGGTTCTCGAACCCTTCGGGCGCGACATCCGGGTCAACTCCACTGGGCTTGCAGACGTAGAGGGATGCCGGCTCGGGAACGCTGGACGGATCACCAAAGATCGCATCGAACCCCCGCTCCCACTCCTTCGTGAACATGAGGGTGTGGTGCTCGAGTTCGGGTAGCTGGCCCTTCACGCCGAGGTAGAGCAGCAGGGCGCCGGGTCCGGGAGTTTTCGCGTCCCAATACTCCTGCGGGTAGGTGCGGTGTGCCTCGCCGAGCAGCTCGGTTTCGGTGAAGTGCAGGTCTGCCGCAGACACCACGATGTCGGCGTCGGCGAACTGGATCGCTCGCTTCTCGTCGAGGTACTCGACCCCGGTTGCCCGACCCTCCTCGACGAGGATCTTCGTCACTTCGGCCCGCGTGATGATGGTGGCGCCCTCGCTCCTGGCCAGGTCGGCGATGCTCTCGATCACCCGAGTGAAACCGCCCATCGGGTAAAGCACGCTTTCGGCCAGGTCGAGGTGACTCATCAGGTGGTACATGCTCGGGGCGAGGTACGGGGACGATCCCAGGAAGACCGCGGGGTAGCCGAGAATCTGTTGCAGCCGGGCGTCTTTGACGGTGTGGCGCACGAAGCTGGCCAATGGCTCGACGAGGAGGCGCACGAGGCGACCGGTGCGTGAAACGACGTCTGCGGTGGCGAGCCTGCGGATGTCGGCGAAGGTGCTGTAGAGAAAGTGCTTCTTCGCGAGATCGTAGGTCTCTGCCGCCGACTCAAGGTACTTCGCGAGCTTGGCGCCCGCGCCCGGCTCGACGGCCTCGAAGAGGTCAATAGTGTCTTCGACATGTGCCGAGATGTCGACTGGATCCGCCTCGCCCTCGAAGTACACCCGGTAACCGGGATCGAGGGTCACTAGGTTGAGCTGCGTTTCGGCAGAGGTGCCGAGCAGCCGATAGAAGTGGTCGAACACCTCGGGCATCAAGTACCAAGACGGCCCGGTGTCGAAGCGGAATCCATCGTGCGCCCAGCTGGCGGCTCGCCCTCCCACATCCGGCCGCGCCTCGAGGAGGGTGACGTCATGACCCTCCCGTGCCAAGAGGCCCGCGCTGGCGAGTCCGGCGATTCCACCACCGATGATGACGATCCTGCTCATGGCATTCCCCCCAGGGCTGCGGTAAGCGCGAGTCGCGCCTTCACGGGATTCGGAACTCGCACCCTGCTGTGCACGAGGCGACTGGCGGGGGTGCGACGCAACCGACGGGAGAGCTCGGTGAAAAGCGACTGGGCGAGGGCCACCGCGCGGCGACTGCTCGGCGGAAGCTCTGGCACGACCGCGGCCGAGGTCGCGAGCGCGGAGTCGATGTCGTCGAGCAGGCGGTTCTTGTCGGCTTCGGTGAAGCTGTCGATGTTGACGCCAGGGAAGTAACTGCGGCCGAGCATCCCGAAGTCTGCGGACAGGTCACGCAGGAAGTTGACCTTCTGGAAGGCCGCGCCGAGTGCGCGCGCACCAGCCTCGAGACGGGGCAGGTCACGGGTCGGCTCGCCCCGCAGGAAGGCTCGCAGGCACATGAGCCCGACCACCTCGGCAGAGCCGTAGACGTAGCGATCGAAACTGGCCTCGTCGTGTTCGGTCTGGGTGAGATCGGTTCGCATGGAGGCGAAGAAGGGGCCGGTGAGGTCTTCGCCGAAACCGGCCTCGCGGGCCGTGAGGGCAAACGCGTGCACCACAAGGTTGCTGCTGAACCCGAGCCGCAGGGCGCTGTAGGTCTCCGCTTCGAGTTCGTCGAGCGCTCGACCAGCCGACCGCACATCGATATTCGCCCCACCGTCCACAATCTCATCGGCAAGTCGCACGAGTGCGTAGATGTTCTCGACGTGCTGGCGAACGCCAGGGCCGAGCAGCCGACACGCGAGCCCAAATGACGTGGAATATCGCCGGATGACGATGCTCGCGGTCTCCTCGGCGACCCGGTCGTACAGAAGGCCTCGGGCGCTCACGTGAGCCCTCGGCCCCAGGAGGTTGCATGCTTCTTGGCTAGGCTGAAGAAGCGCGCCGATACGGCGTAGAGCTGCGATCGCCTCTCCTCGGAGCGGGCCAGCAGCCCCTGACCATCCATTCTTCGAGACTAACGCGAGGCGGGCCACTGCGATGACTTTCCGCGAACAGGTCGTACTCGTGGATGACGCGGGCGACCCGATCGGCACCGCTGACAAGCTCACCGTGCACAACGCGGCCACGCCGCTGCACCTGGCGTTCTCGTGCCACGTGTACTCCGCGGACGGCCTGGTGCTCGTCACCCGCCGCGCTCTGGGAAAGCTGACTTGGCCCGGGGTGTGGACGAACTCGTTCTGCGGGCATCCCGCTCCGGGTGAATCGATGGCCGCGGCCATCACCCGCCGGGCGCGCGACGAACTCGGCATTGCTGTCACCGACCTCGAAGTTGTGCTGCCCGACTTCCGATACGAGGCCGTAGACGCATCCGGAATCGTGGAGAACGAGATCTGCCCGGTCTATCGGGCGACCACGACCGACGCGGTGACTCCCAACCCCGCGGAGATCGCGGAGTTCGCCTGGGTCGACCCGGTCGGCCTGCACGACGCCGCCGTCGCGGCCCCGTATGCGTTCAGCCCATGGCTGGGCTGGCAGCTGGAGCAACTGCGCGGTGGAGCTAGGTGAAACGTGCGCTGCAGTTACTGGCCGCGCGAGCCCGCGTCGGTCGACCGCACGTCGGTGCGGTGGAAGTTCTGCGCTGAACGGGATGCCGTAGGCCCGCGCTGCCCCTGGTAGCGATTGCCGTACTGGCCGGTGCCATAGGGGTTCTCGACAGGGGAACTCGTGCGGATGAAGCAGAGCTGGCCGATCTTCATCCCCGGCCACAGCTTGATCGGCAAGGTTGCGACGTTGCTGAGCTCCAGCGTGACATGGCCGGAGAATCCCGGGTCCACGAAGCCCGCCGTCGAGTGGGTGAGCAAGCCCAGCCGCCCCAGGGAACTCTTGCCTTCCAGCCGAGCGGCCACGTCATCCGGAAGGGTCACGAGCTCGAAAGTCGAGCCGAGCACGAACTCGCCAGGATGCAGGATGAACGGCTGGTCGTCGTCAACCTCGACCAGGTGGGTGAGGTCGGGCTGGTCTTCCGCGGGGTCGATGAACGGGTACTTGTGGTTGTCGAACAGCCTGAAGAAGCGGTCGAGCCGCACGTCGATACTCGACGGTTGCACCATCTCGAGGTCGAGCGGTTCGAGCCCGATGCGCCCGGTGGAGAGTTCGGCCCGGATGTCGCGATCGGAGAGCAGCATGAGGAACAGACTAGCTAAGCTCTTAGTGCCGGGCTGAGTCCTCGGTAGCGCGGATGTAGTTCAATGGCAGAACTTCAGCTTCCCAAGCTGATAGCGCGGGTTCGATTCCCGTCATCCGCTCCAGAACCTCTTCGACACCGAAGGGAGAGCATGGCTGAGTTGGTCCCCATCCCCTCCCCCGGCGTGCCCTTGTTCTATGGCGAACCCGGTGACCCTGTCGTGGTTGTGCTGCATGACATGTACGGCAGGCTGCCCGGCGTGAGCTCATTTGCGACCGCGCTGGCCTCGAAGGGCTTCAGGGTCGCGGTGCCAGACCTCTACGAGGGTTTCTGCACCACCGACTCAGAGACCGCGCGTTCACTCATGCACAAGCTCGATGTTGGCACGGCGCTGGCCGAAGTGGATGACGCGGTCGTCGCCGCCCAGGAGACCGGCATTGAGCGCGTGGGCCTGGTCGGCTTCTCCCTCGGCGGATGGCTCGCGCTGCTTCATGCCCAGGCCGGAGCGGTGGATGCCGTCGCCACCTACTACGCGAGCCTGCCTGTCGAGGATCACGGCGTCATCCCCTGCCCGGTCCTGCTGCAGTGGGCCGAGATTGACGAGTGGCGCCCCACCGAGGAACCGGAGGCGTTCGTCGGTCGCCTCAAAGACCACGGCACACCGGTGACCGAACACAGCTACATCGCGACCCGGCACTCCTTCGCCAATGCCAGTCTGCCCGACAAGGTCGATGCCCAGGCCGCGGCGCTCGCGTTCGCCCGCACGGTGGTGTTCCTGGAGGAGCACCTCATTGATTGAGGGACTCGACCCCCTGGGGTCGCGCGGGCAGAACCACTTCGCGTCCCATCAAGAGGTCGTCGGAGAGCTCCCGCACCTTGTCGACGAACCACCACTGGCCCGACGCGAGCTGCGAGCTCGCCTCGATCACCATGAAACCGTGGCTGTCTAGGTCGCACCAGGCCAGGTCAGGCAGCATGCGCAGCAAGGCCGCCTCGTAGTTCTTCGACTCCGCACCGCGCGGCCAACCCATCTTGTCGTCGAGGTTGGGTGAGGTGATCGAGGTCGTCGTCCACTCCACATACTCACCGTCAGGGTCGGCGTGCTCTGCGGAGAAGTGCACGTCGCCGCTCAAGACCACTGTGCGGTCGGCGGCGCGGACAGCGGCACGGAGCGCGTCGCGCTCGAATGCGAACGACTCCCAGAGATCGTGAAAAGCGACGAGCTCCTCGGCTTCGGTGAGCTTGAGCTTGCGTAGCGCAAAGAGCGCATCCGGGTCTGCCGCGGCCGCTTCGACGCTCGCGAGCATGGAAGGCAGGGCGAGAAACGTCCACCCTTCGCTGGCCGCCCCGAGCCGCTCAAGCGCGAAGTCGCGTTGCGCCTGGCCGAGCGCGGTCTTCTCCGGGCCATCCTCGGCCTCCGGATCCGAGCGGGACAGGCGAGCCTCACAGAGCAGGATGCGGCCAGCTTCACCCAGCGAGATCTCCTGCCAGACCGCGTCACCCACGGCCGGGCGTCGCAGGGTCGGCATCCAGTCGCTCCATGCGGTCATCGCCGCGCGCACTCGGTCGGCCCAGCTGCCGTCACGCTCGGGGTCGTGTTCCTGCGCCCCGCCGATCCATGCGTTGTCAGAGAGTTCGTGGTCATCAATGGTCGCCATCATCGCGTGACGGCTGTGCATCTGCAGAAGGTCGGGGTCGCCACGGTAGCGGGCGTAGCGCTGGTCGTAGTCCGCAGAGGTGACGCAGTCGTTCAGGGGTGCCATCGGCCGCCCGATGTTGGCACCGGGGGTCTGCTTGCCGGTCGGCACATCCGCGGCTTCATAGATGTAGTCGCCGAGGTGCAGCACGAAGTCGATGTCGTCCATGGCCGCAACTGCCCGGTAGGCATTGAAGTAACCCGAGTTGAACTTCGCGCACGACACCACCGCGAAGCGCACAGTGCCTGTCGTCGGGATGGTGCGAAACCGGCCTTCGGAGGAACGCTCTTCGCCTACCTCAAAGAAGTAGTGGTGCTCGGTGCCGGGCTCGAGACCTTCCACGAGCACGTGCACCGAGCCCGTCTCTGGGTCCGAGGTGGTCTCACCAGACTGCTCGCCGAGTTGCCATCGCACCGGTGTGGCCGGGGCCACCTTCGTCCACAACACGACGCTGGAGTGGTTCACGTCACCGCTGGCCACGCCAAACGGAAATACGGCTTGGGCTGAGGCTGACATGGCCGAAGCCTAGCGAAATTCAGTTCTGTCGCGCCCGGCGCGTCATCGACTAGGTCATGCGCCTACCGATTCAACACCGGGCTCTTCGTCGACCTGTCGAAAGCCGAGTCCGTCGCCTGAGCGCTAGCGTGTCCTCGTGGATGACGACGAACTGCTGGCCAGCTTCGAAGCTGGCACCCTCGAGGCGTTCCCGCACGAGAGCCACCTGCGGGTCATCTACCTGCTGATCCAGCGCGATGGAGTGGATGCCGCTGTCGCCTGCATGAGCGCCCGCATCATGGCGTGGGCGAGCGCGAGCGGCCGCCCGGAGGCATTCCATGTCACCCGGACAGTGGCCTGGGCGCAACTCGTGGCGGCAGCAGGTGACTCGGGGGGTTCGCTCAAGTTTCTGGCGCGGCATCCCGAGCTCACCCGCCGCGACCTGCTCGACGACTACTACTCGGCCGGGCGCCTGGCTACCGACGAGGCGCGCACGAGTTTCATCGACCCCAACCTCAAGCCACTCGCCTGAGCCTGTTCGCGATCAGGCGTTGATGGCGGGGATCGCTGTCACTCGGCTCATGAACCGCACGACGTTCTCGTCGACGATGATGTCGCTCGGTCGCAGCGGGCGGGTGAGGTAGAGCCCCTCGAGATCACTGATCCGGCTGAGGGCGACGTAGGTTTGGCCGGGGGCGAATGAGCGCTGGCCGAGGTCGACTATCGCGCGATCGTAGGTCTTGCCCTGAGACTTGTGGATCGTCACGGCCCAGGCAAGCCGAAGTGGAAACTGGGTGAATTCGGCGACGACATCTTTGCGCAGTGCTTTGGTGAGGGGCGAGTAGCTGTACTTGAACTTCTCCCAGACCGTCGGGCGCACTTCATGCCGCTCGCCATCGATGTCGACCCAGACGGTCGTGTCGATCTTGGTGACGGTGCCGACGCTGCCGTTGACCCAGCGTTGGCCGCCATCGTTGCCGGTGTCGTTGCGCAAGAACATCACCCGCGCACCGATCTTGAGTTCGAGGGCCTCGTCGGCGGGGAAAGCCCGCCCCCCGAAGTCTCCGCTGACCTCGGCGTTGGCGGTGAGGGCGCGGCCGGGCAGGCGGGCGAGTTCGGTGGCATTGATGCGCGTGACGGTTCCGTTCGTGGTGGCGAGGGTGATCGCGCCATCCGTCGGAGCGGACCTCGCGCCGACCTCATTAAGCCGCGCCGCTATCTCGGCAGTGACCCGGCCGTGGCGCACCGCGTTGAGCAGGTACTTGAACTCGTCTTCGTGCTGGCGATGGATGGTCGTCAACTCGTAGATCGTGAGGTCGGTGGCATTCCACACCTTCGCGTCGAAGAACCACATCGAGCGGTAGTGGTCCTCGAAATAGGCGCGCTCATCCCCTTCCCCCGGCACCGGGGCAAGCTGGTACGGGTCGCCGAACAGCACCACCTGCACCCCGCCGAACGCCTCCTGCTTGCGCTGCCTGGCCTGGCGAAGGGAGCGGTCGATGGCATCCAGCAGGTCGGCGTTGACCATCGAAACCTCGTCGATGACGAGGGTGTCGATCGTGCTGAGCAGCTTGCGCAACTCGACCGACTGGGTGATGTCGTTCTCCGCGATGACGCCGATAGGCAGCCGGAAGAGGGAATGGATGGTCTGGCCACCAACATTGAGCGCGGCGACCCCGGTGGGGGCGCAAATCACCAGTTGCTTGGACGTGTTGTCGGCGAGATAGTTCAGCAGGGTGGACTTGCCGGTGCCTGCTCGACCCGTGATGAACAGGCTTTCGTTGGTCGTCTCGATCGCATCGAATACCGCCTGCTGCTCGGGCGACAAGGTGAGCTCAGACACCCGTTCACTGTACCTTCGGCGAAGTCTCGCCCAAGGCAGCCCGCTTAGGATTGTGGCTGGTTCTTCGGAAGGGGGCCCTGTGCGCCGCCAGATCATCATCGTCGCCCTCGCGCTCGCCGTGGTCGCCGCCGCTTTCGGTGGCACGGTGCTCATCCTGAATGCCTCGCTCTACAGCGCCAGCGGTTTCGTGCGCGGGTACCTCGACGCGCTCGCGCGCCATGATGCGGACGGCGCGGTCGAACTGGCCGGCGCCCTTTCCTCCGGAGATGCCTCGAGCGAGCTCCTGGTGCCGCAGGCGATGGGAGAGCTCAGCGATGTGTCGCTGGTCAGCGACTCGACCGATGGGCAGGGTGTGCACACCGTGGTGTACTCCTACTCGGCGGGCGGGGTTGCGGGCACTTCCAGCTTCCGGGTAGTGCACAAGGGGGTGTTGCTCGGCCTGTTCTCCACCTGGAAGTTCGAGACCAGCCCGCTCGGCGTCATCCAGCTCTCCGTGCTGCACGATCCGGGGTTCACCGCAAACGGGGTCGACCTTCACTCACCGACCCCTGACCAAGCGGCCCCGTACCTCGCTTTCGCTCCCGGCAGTTACACCCTCACCCACGAGACCCAGTGGCTGCATGCGAAGCCGGTCACGGTGAACGTCACCCAGCCGGCCACCGCGGTCCGCGCGGGGCTCGACGTTGAGGCCAATGCGGCTTTCGGCAAACGGGTGCAGAAGGAGATCAACGCCTACCTCGACAAGTGCGCCACCCAGACCGTGCTGCTGCCGAGCGGATGCCCGTTCGGGGAGTCAATGGGCAACCGCATCGTTTCTACCCCCACCTGGCGGATGGCGAGCTACCCGCCCGTGGTGATCCTGCCTGGCCCGGTTTCGGGTCAGTGGATCATGCCGAGGACGGATGCCGCGGCTCACCTCACCGTTGACGTCAAGAGCCTGTTCGACGGCTCGATCTCAACCTTCGACGAGGATGTCCCGTTCTCGGTCTGGTATCTCATCACGTTCCTGCCCGACGGCGAACTGCTCATCGCCGACCAGTAGCAGCGACGGAAGGGCGACCGGCAGGGCCGACCGGCAGGGCTATTGGCGACCGGCTCGCTTGGCGAGCATTTCGTTATAGGCCTCCAGTTCGGCATCCCCGTCGCGGTCGGCCTTACGGTCATAACGCTTCGATTCGCGCGCATCGCTGCGCGACCACATGATCGCGACGACCACAGCCAGGGAGACGGTCGGAATCTCGCCGACGCTCCAGGCGATTCCGCCCGCAGCCTGCTGGTCGATGAGCGCATTGGTGCCCCAGCCCATGGCCCCGTACCAATCGGAGAGGAACAGCCCCGTGCTGCTCAGGATCGCCAGGCCAAAGAACGCGTGCAGCGCCATCGTCGCCAGCAGCACGATGAGGCGCACGGCGTAGGGATAGCGCTTCGGCGCGGGGTCGATACCGATGAGCGAGGACACGAAGAGGTACCCGACGAGCAAGAAGTGCACGATCATCCACTCATGACCGATGTGATTGGTCGTCGCCCAACGGAAGACGGGCGTGTAGTAGAACACCCAGAGCGAGGCGACGAACAGTCCGGCCGCGACGAGCGGGTGGGCGAGCACCGCGAAATACCGCGAGTGCACGAGGGCCATGATCCACTCGCGCGGCCCCCTGCTGCCATCCTGTCGCTTGTGGATGGCGCGCAGGGCGAGGGTGATCGGCCCGCCGGGGACGAGCAGCACGGGCACGAGCATCCCGAGGGTCATGTGGGCGAGCATGTGGGCCGAGAACAGGTAGCGCTCATAGACGTTGACGCCGCCGTTCGTCACGTAGAAGAGCAGCAGCATGCCCAGAATCCAGAACACGGTGCGGTAAGCGGGCCACTTGTCGCCACGCCTGCGCAGCCGCAGCACTCCCGCGATGTAGAAGAAGATCCCGAACGCGCAGGCCAGAATCCAGATCAGGTCGAAGTTCCAGGTGGTGAAGTAGCGCTCGATAGTCGCGACCGGGGGCAGTGGGCTGCCGGTCAGCAGTTCGGCGGGCGACGGGTTGGTCGTCTCGGATGCCGCGATCTCCGGCACCGGCGTTGCGGTCTTCGCCAGCGCGGCGGCAACCCCGGACGCGATGCCCATGAAGCCGAGTTCAGCGGCGATGACCCACCAGTAGTATCCCCTGCCGCCCTGTGGCGAGCGCTCCATCTTGCCGATGAAGAACTGCCGATGCGCGGCCCCAAAGATCCCGAGGGTGAGCAGCGTAGCGGTCTTGACGAGCACGAGGATGCCGTAGGGCGTCAGCAGGTTTCCCAGGGTGTCGAGACGGATCTGCGCGCTCAGATACCCGGATGCCGCGACCACGATGAAGCACACCAACGCGAGTGTCGAGTACCGCCTGAACACCATCGCGGTGCGGGCTCGGTCCATGACCGGCCGGACGATCGACACGGTCACGAGACCGCCCAGCCAGATGCCGGCGAACAGCACGTGCAGGAAGATCGCGCTGGTCGCCGAGTCGTGCTCTGCCGTGCCCCCGCGGTGACCCTGCAGCGACGCAGGCAGCAGGCCGGCGATCGCGAAGACCGTCACGAATGCCAGGGCGGTCAGGTTGCGCACCGCAAAGCACAGGACCGTCACGCCGGCCCCCACGAGGGTCGTCGCAAGCCAGGCCTGGCCGAGCTCGGTTGTGGTGAGGAACGTTCCGAGGATGTCCCCGAACGCGCTGTCGAGCCGCAGCGGCTGGTTGTAGACCGAGAGGAAGGTGAAGAATCCGGTGAAGGCCGATGCCACGGTCCAGATCGCAGCGGAGCCGGCCGCGACATCCAACGCCCTACCGAACTCAGGTTCCGCGGGGTCCAGGGCGAAGCAAGCCAGCACAAGGGCGCCGATCGCCCCCGCGCCGCCGAGGTTGACGAATAGCGTGGCAATGGGCAGACCGTAGAGCACGACAGGGCCGGGGTTGAGCAGAAGCGGGGCATCGGCACCCCCGCCATAGGCCAGTGCAGCGAGCAGCGCCGCGAGCGCGACCGCCACGAGTGCGGCTGGGCCTGCTATCCGTACTGCTCGTGACACGCCGCAAGCCTAATCGCAGCCGGTTCAAGCCCGGCGCGGTGCCCCCGCCTTGGCGCACTCCCCTTGGCGCACTCGCGCAATGAACATCGGGGCCAGTGTTGTCCTTCATTGTGCGAACGTTTTAAGAGGTGTCCCGGCCTTAACGCCGAAAGGCGGCGACCCGGGGGTCACCGCCTTCGACTTGGAGCCAGAACTACTTGGCCGCTGCCTTCAGCTTGCTGCCGGCGCTGATCTTCACGCCGAAGCTTGCCTTGATCTGAATGGCCTCGCCCGTCTGCGGGTTGCGCCCTGCACGAGCGGCGCGGTGGGTGCGCTCAACTGCGAGCCACCCCGGGATGGACACCTTCGTGCCCTCGGCAACCGACGTGGCCAGCACGGCGAAGAGAGCATCTACGACGCCGTTGACGGCCGCCTGGCTCTGGCCAGACTCGGCGGCAACTGCCGCGACGAGCTCGGTACGGTTTAGTGACTTGTCAGCCATATGAAGTCCTCCTCGGACGTTGTGCGTTGGCGTTTGGAACGCTACCAGCTTGACTTGGTAATACCGGGCAACTCGCCACGGTGAGCCATATCGCGGAAACGAACCCGCGAAACGCCAAACTGGGAGAGGAAGCCACGCGGACGACCGTCAATCGCGTCGCGACCGCGTACGCGGACCGGCGAAGCGTTGCGCGGAAGCTTCTGCAGACCGAGGCGCGCGGCCTCGTGGGACTCGTCGGTGCCGTTGGGGTCAACGAGCGCCTTCTTCAGTTCGAGGCGCTTCGCGGCGTAGCGAGCCACGACCACCTTGCGCTGCTCGTTGCGAGCAATCTTGCTCTTCTTGGCCATAGTTAGCGCTCCTCGCGGAATTCGACGTGCTGGCGGACGACCGGGTCGTACTTCTTCAGCACCAGGCGGTCGGGGTTGTTGCGACGGTTCTTCTTGGTCACGTAGGTGTAACCGGTGCCCGCCGTCGAGCGGAGCTTGATGATCGGACGGATGTCCTGCTGCTTGGCCATTAGATCTTCTCCCCACGGGCAAGAAGGTCCTTGACGACCGACTCGATGCCACGAGCGTCGATCACCTTGATGCCCTTGGCAGACAGGGTGAGCGTGACGCTGCGACGAAGTGAGGGCACGTAGTACTTCTTCTTCTGGATGTTCGGGTCGAAACGACGCTTGGTGCGACGGTGCGAGTGCGAGATGTTGTGCCCAAAGCCGGGTACGGCTCCGGTCACCTGGCAGGTTGCTGCCATGGTTGTACTCCTGTTCTGGTTACCGTAGGTCGTCGCCACTGTGTCTGTCAGACGCAGCAGCGAGGTCCTACCCAAGATCACTTGTCGGCACGCCGCAACCCCTGCTTTCGAAGGGGAGTTGGCATACAAATGCCGGAGATACCGGCAACCTGACGAGTTTACGGTGCGGGGCACGCTTGGTCAAACGCGTCAGAGTTTGCGGGCTTCGACGAATACCTCGTCCCGCCGACAAAGTAACCTGTCGCCATGCGGATCGGCTACGCGACTGGGTACTGGAAGCAGGGACCTCCGCCGGGTGCGCTGCGCGCCATTCGCACGGCCGAGCGACTGGGTTTCGACTCGGTGTGGACGGCAGAGGCATACGGCTCAGACGCGTTCACCCCTCTCGCATGGTGGGGTTCACGAACCTCGCGCGTGAAACTCGGCACGGGCATCGCCCAGCTCTCGGCACGCACCCCGACCGCCACGGCGATGGCCGCGCTGACCCTCGATCACCTCTCGGGCGGGCGGGCCATCCTCGGCCTCGGCGTTTCTGGTCCACAGGTGGTCGAGGGCTGGTACGGCCAGCCTTTTCCGAAGCCCCTGGCCCGCACTCGCGAGTACATCGACATCGTGCGCCAGGTGCTTGCCCGCGAGCATCCGGTCACCTCGTCGGGCGAGCACTACCCACTGCCCTACCCCGGGGGCACGGGGCTCGGCAAACCGCTGCGCAGCACCGTGCATCCGTTGCGCGCGAACCTGCCCATCTACCTGGCCGCCGAGGGGCCGAAGAACGTGGCTCTCGCGGCGGAGATCGCCGACGGCTGGCTGCCGTTCCTGTTCTCACCGAAGGCGAACGGCGCAGCTGTCGCCTCGCTCGAGGAGGGGTTCGCGCTGCGCGCACCCGAGCGTTCGCCCCGGGCCGACTTCGAGGTGGCGGTGCAGCTCGCCGTCATCCCGCATCCCGATGTGGAGAAGGCGGCCGACCTGGTGCGCCCGATCATCGCGCTCTACGTGGGTGGCATGGGCGCGAAGGGTGAGAATTATCACCGCAACGTGATCGATCGCCTTGGCTACAGCGACGACTGTGACCGGATCGAAGAGCTCTATCGCGCCGGCCGCAAAGCCGAGGCGATCGCGGCGGTGCCCACCAAACTCGTCGAGGAGATCGCGCTGATCGGGCCGCCGGAGAAGATCCGCGATGAACTGCAGGCCTGGGAGGAGTCCGTCGTCACAACCCTGCTCGTGCAGGGCCCGGCCTTCGCGCTGCGGACGATTCGGGATGTCGTCACCGGCGGCTCACTCACGCGGGCCAAGCTCGGCGCGCTGGCCTATGCCTATGCGACTCGCGCCCGCAGCTAGCTGTACTCGGTCACTAGGTTCGTGACACTCGGCTGATCGGGGGTTGGCCTCCGCAGGCGGTGTGTGGTCGATCGTAGTTGTAGTGATCGAGC
>JAYUVE010000014.1:0-43817 GCA_043754275.1 Microbacteriaceae bacterium
CAACGCAACATGGACGGCTGGGTCGAGACCAACCGTGCCGGCACGGCTGCCGCCACAGCAGCCGCAGCGAGCAACAGCATCACGAAGACTGGAGAATAAGTGTCGGAAATCAAGACCAGCGGCGACAAGCGACTAGTACTGGTTTCGGGGCGAGCGCACCCGCAGCTCGCTCTCGACATCGCCACGGAGCTTGGTTCTGAGCTGCTCCACACCGATGCGCGCACCTTCGCCAATGGTGAACTATATGCGCGCTTCGACGAGAGCGTGCGCGGCTCTGACGCCTTCGTCATCCAGTCGCACACCGCGCCGATCAACGAATGGCTGATGGAACAGCTCATCATGGTCGACGCGCTCAAGCGGGCCTCCGCCAAGCGCATCACCGTGGTCGCACCGTTCTACCCCTACGCCAGGCAAGACAAGAAGGGTCGCGGACGCGAGCCGATCTCGGCCCGCCTCGTCGCCGACCTGTTCAAGGTCGCCGGCGCCGATCGCATCATGTCGATCGACCTGCACGCCGCCCAGATCCAGGGCTTCTTCGACGGCCCCGTCGACCACCTCTTCGCGATGCCAGTGTTGCTCGAGCACTTCCAGAAGATTCTCGACCCGACGACGTTGACCGTTGTTTCCCCCGACATGGGCCGGGTCCGCGTGGCCGACGTCTGGAGTGACCGGCTGGGCGCGCCCCTCGCGATCATCCACAAGCGGCGCGACCCGCTCATCCCGAACAAGGTGACCGTCCATGAGATCGTGGGCGAGGTCGAGGGCAGGGTGTGCTTGATCGTCGACGACATGATCGACACCGGTGGCACCATCGTGAAGGCCGCAGAGGCGCTCAAGGCGGCGGGGGCGACGAAGGTCGTGGTCGCGGCTACGCACGCGATCTTCTCGGAGCCGGCATCCACCCTTCTGCAGAGTGGCGTCATCGATTCAGTGGTGGTGACCGACACGCTGCCGATCCCTGAGGAGAAGCGGTTCTCGACGCTGACCGTACTGCCGATCGCACCGCTGCTCGCCCGTGCGATCCACGAGGTGTTCGACGATGGTTCGGTGACGAGCATGTTCGATGGGGCGGCGTAGCTTGGAGCGACGCGCAAGCGTCGCGCTCGCCGCCGCCGACGAAGCTGCGCTTCGTCGGCTCGACTTGAGCCGAGAAAGTTGACCCCTTGAGCACACCCTCGACGCCCCGCCCTTGGCTTGCCTCCTACGCCGAGGGCGTACCCGACGAGATCGACCTGCCGACCGGTTCGCTGTACGACCTGGTCGAGGCGTCCATAAAGGAGTTCGGCAAAGACGTCGCGCTCGAGTTCTTCGGCAAGACAACCAGCTACGCCGAGCTGGGTGAGCAGATCGACCGGGCCGCCGAGGGCCTGCGGCTGCTCGGCCTGCAGAAGGGCGACCCGGTCGCGATCATCCTGCCGAACTGCCCGCAGCACATCGTGGCGTTCTACGCGGTGCTGCGCCTCGGGGCGATCGTCGTGGAGCACAACCCGCTCTACACGCCGCGGGAACTGCGGCACCAGTTCGAAGACCACGGAGCGAAGGTCGCTATCGCCTGGACCAAGGTGGTCGCGAGCATCCAGGAGTTCCCGGCGGATGTCGCGGTCGAGACGATCATCTCCGTCGATGTCATCGCGGCGATGCCCTTCGCCACTCGCGCCCTACTCCGGCTGCCGATTGCCAGGGCGCGGGAGTCGCGCACCGCGCTCACCACGCGGGTGCGCGGCACCGTCACCTGGAAGAACCTGCTGGCGGCCGAGCCGATCAAGCCCGAGATCTTCCGTCCAGAGGCGGCGGATGTCGCCCTCATCCAGTACACGAGCGGCACGACCGGCCTGCCCAAGGGTGCGACCCTCACCCATCTGAACCTCACCACCAACGCCGCCCAGGCCCGCGCCTGGGTGCCGACGGTCAAGCGCGGCAAGGGTTGTGTCGTCTACGCCGTGCTGCCGATGTTCCACGCCTACGGGCTGACCCTGTGCCTGACCTTCGCCATGAGTATGGGCGCGCGCCTGGTGCTGTTTCCCCGGTTCGATCCCGACCTGGTGCTGCCCGTGGTCAAGAAGCGCCCCGCGACGTTCCTCCCCGCGGTGCCGCCGATCTACGAGCGGCTGACGAACGCCGCCAAAGAGCGGGGGGTCTCGCTCAAGGGCATGGAGATCTCGATCTCGGGGGCCATGCCGCTCTCGGCATCCGTCGTCGAGCCTTGGGAGGCGCAGACCGGGGGATACCTCGTGGAGGGCTACGGCCTTTCCGAGACCTCACCGGTCCTCATGGCCAACCCGGTCGGCCCGTCCCGAGTCGCCGGGACCGTCGGTCTGCCCTTGCCGAACACCGAGATCCGCGTCGTTGACCCGGAGAACCCGACGGTCGACCGCAAGCCGGGTGAAGAGGGCGAACTCATCGTCCGCGGCCCGCAGGTCTTCTCCGGCTACTGGAAGAAGCCCGACGAGACCGCGGCGGTGTTCGTGCCTTCATCCGATGCCGGGGCGGAGTGGTTCCGCACCGGCGACATCGTGACCGTCGACGCGAAGGGTTTCGTGCGCATCGTCGACCGGATCAAGGAGCTCATCATCACCAATGGCTTCAACGTGGCGCCGAGCGAGGTCGAAGACACCCTGCGCCAGCATCCGGATGTCGCGGATGTCGCCGTCGTGGGCCTCCCGTCCCCGCACAGCGGCGAGGATGTCGTTGCCGCGGTCGTGCTGGAGCCGGGCGTTTCGCTCGACGAGGCCGGCATCCGCGACTATGCCCGTGCGAATCTTGCCGCCTACAAGGTGCCCAGGCACGTCTATGCGGTCGAGGGGTTACCCCGCTCCCTCATCGGGAAGGTGTTGCGTCGGCAGGTGCGTGACGCACTCATTGACGCTCCGCCGCCCGGCAGCTAGAGCGACTGGAGAGGGGCGCCGCCCGCTCTAGGAACTCTGCTGGGGCACTGTGTGCTGGGGAATCCGCGGGCCGCCCGGGATGATGCCGAGCGCCGCGAGCAGCACCTCCTGTCCGCCGAACTGCACCGCGTAGCAGTTCCAGCCGAGCCCAGCGGGGCTGGACAGTTCGAAGCGCGCGGAGAAGCTGACTGCCTCGGGTGCGAGATAGGCGGTATAGGCCGCGCAACTGCGCTGGGCCGTGTTGTTGGCCGTGTTCACGGTGAGCAACAGCCCCGGCAACAGCAGGCCGAGCAGCCCGATGACGACCACGATTCGCATGACCGTGACCAGGTGCGGGCTGCGCAGCGGCTTGTGGTGCGGCTGGTAGTTTGCCAGCTCTGGCTCGTCGAAGTCCTCGCGCTCGTCCATGGCCCGCTCATTCTCGCACCCGCCAATGAGGAGACCGTTTAAGAGTGTCGCCAGTCCCCGAGAGCACGAGGGTGCGCCGCCAGGCCTTGTGGCACCACCCGTCATCGGCTAGCATTGCTCAAACGATTGATCAAAGGATTTGTGACTGCCCCAACCCTGTTCGAGATGCTCCGAGAAGGTGGCGTGAGACGACATGCACACAGAAGTGATTCGACCGCTCGACGGCATCCTGGTATTGGACTTCAGTCAGTTCCTGGCCGGCCCCGTGGCGGCGATGCGACTCGCAGACCTGGGTGCACGGGTGATCAAGATCGAGCGCCCACAGGGCGGCGACATCGGCAGAACCCTCGCATTCGCCGGTCGCACCGCCGACGGCGACACCATCTCGTTCCATGCAATGAATCGCAACAAGGAAGGCATGACCGCCGACCTGAAGGACGAGGCCGACCTGGCCTATGTGAAGCAACTGGTCGCGAAGGCCGACGTCATCATCCAGAACTTCCGCCCTGGCGTCATGGAACGCATTGGCCTCGACTACGAGTCAGTTCGGGCGATCAACCCCGCGATCGTCTACGGCAGCGCGAGCGGCTACGGCGACGACGGCCCCTGGAAGGACAGGCCCGGACAAGACCTGCTTGCCCAGGCCGTCTCCGGTCTGGCCTGGCTGAGCGGCTCGAACCACGACGGCCCCGTTCCGGTTGGGATCTCGATCGCCGATCACCTGATGAGCTGCCACATCGCGCAGGGGGTGACGGCGCTGCTCGTGCGTCGCTTTCGCACCGGGCAGGGCGGTCACGCCCAGACCAGCCTGCTCGAGGCGATGCTCGATCTGCAGTTCGAGTTGCTGAGCACCAAACTCAACGACGACACCGTGACGGTGCAGCGGCACGGGGTGCACTCCGGTCATGCCTTTCTCGCGGCGCCCTACGGCACCTACCCGACATCCGACGGCTACATCGCCCTCGCGATGAACCCCATCCCGATACTCGGTGACCTGTTGGGCATCGCCGAACTGTCGGCCATGGTCGATCCCCAGGTGGCCTGGGACCGGCAGGAAGAGATCGAAGTCCTGCTCGCCGCACGTTTCGCCGAGGGTACGACGGCTTCCTGGCTTGATGTACTCGATGCGGCAGACATCTGGTGCGCGCCCGTGCTCACTCTCGAGCAGCTCCTCGTTCACGACGCATTCGAAGCGATCGGGATGACGCAGCAAGTCACCCGCGACGGTGCGATGACCCTCACCACCACCCGTTCGCCCATCCGCATCGACGGCGAAGTACTCCGCAGCGCCACGGCCGCGCCGCGCCTTGGGGCACACGACCAAGCAATCCGCGCCGAATTCCCACCCGAAGGGGAGACATCATGACAACCGTACTGCGTGGCATGACCTGGGAGCACGCCAGGGGATACGACAGCGTCGCGGCAGCCGCCGAGGCCTATAGCACGGTCGAACCAGACGTGGAGGTGCGCTGGGAGTTCCGGTCGCTGCAGGCCTTCGCCGACCAGGCTCTCGAGAGCCTCGCCGAGGAGTACGACCTGCTGGTCATCGACCACCCGCACATCCCGCAGGCGGCCGAGGATGGCCTTGTCGCTCGGCTCGACGGCCACGGCCACGACGACGATCTCGCCGTGCTGGCCGGGCAGTCGGTGGGCCGTTCGCACGAGACCTATGCCCACCACGGCCACCAGTGGGGGCTCGCCATTGATGCCGCGGCGCAGGTTGCCGCCTACCGCCCCGACCTCATCGCAGAGCCGCCCCGCAGCTGGGATGCCGTGCTCGAGCTCGCCCGCGAGGGCAGGGTGCTCTGGCCGTTCAAGCCGGTCGACGCCTTCTCCAGCCTCGTCACTGTGGCGGCCAACGCCGGGGCCAATGCCATGACCGAGCCTGGGGTTTTCCTGAGGCCGGATGATGCCTCGGCCGCGCTCGACATCCTGCGCGAACTGGCATCCCTCGTTCCCGCCGAATGCTCGACCTGGAACCCGATCGCGGCGGCCGACGCCCTGGCGAAGGGAGAGCGCTACGCCTACGTGCCCTTGATGTTCGGCTACACCAACTATTCGCGGTCGGGGTTCCGGACTGCGCGGCTGAAGTATGTGGACATTCCCACCCGCGGGGATGGCGTGGGCGGCTCCTTGCTGGGAGGCGCGGGCATTGCGGTGTCGGCGCGGACGCGGCATCCGCAGCAGTGCATCGACTACGCCTACTGGCTCGCCTCTGCGGCAGTGCAGGAGGGCGTGTACTACGACGCCGGAGGCCAACCCGGCAACGCGGTGGCATGGGACAGTGATCGCACCAACGAAGACTCACTCGACTTCTTCCGCGGAACGCGCGCGACCCTTGAGGGCGCGTACGTGCGGCCCCGGAAGGTCGACTACATTCAACTGCAGAACGAACTCTCGCCCCTCGTGACCGATGCTCTCCAGGGTCGCATGACCGACCAGCAGCTCATCGCCCGACTCGACGAAGGTGTCGCGACGTACCTAGGGAGGCCCGATGAAGACGATCGACCGCTGGTTCGAGGACTACGAGATTGGCGAAAGTCGCACGAGCGTCGGGCGCACGATCACGGAAGCCGACATCGTGTTGCACGCCGGACAGACTGGTGACTTCTTCCCCCATCACATGGACGCGGCGTGGATGGCCACCCAGCCCTTCGGTCAGCGCATCGCGCACGGCACCCTCATCCTTTCGGTAAGCGTCGGGATGACGGCCGGCGACATCAACCCCCAGGCGATGAGCTACGGCTACGACCGCATCCGGTTCATCAAGCCCGTCTTCATCGGTGACACCATCACCGTTACCGCCGAGATCACGCAGAAGGTCGAGCATCCACAACGACCCGATGAATACGGGTTTGTGCACGAGCACGTCACCGCGGCGAACCAGCACGGTGACACCGCGCTCGTGCTCACCCATCTCTACCTGGTGAACCGGCGAGGGGCCCAGTGAACCGGCGGTGAAACCGGCGGGGCCGCATAGACCGCGCCATACACTTGGCGCATGTCCACTCTGAGTGACGTAGCGGCGCTAGCCGGGGTGTCGATCTCGGCAGTTTCGCGCGTGCTCAGCGACGCGCCGAGCACGCGGGTGAGCGCAGAGACCCGCGAGCGCATCCACGCCGCCGCGAAAGAGCTCGACTACCGACCGAACTTCGTCGCGCGGGCGCTCAAGTTCTCCCGCACGAACGTCATCGCGTTGGTGGTTCCCGACCTCACCAATGCGCTCTTCACCGAGCTCATGCACGGCGTCGAAGAAGAAGCCGGTCGGCGCGGCTACATGGTGTTGCTCGCCCGGGCGGCGGGCATGCCAGAGGGCGAGGAGTCGATCCCGCGCCTTATCGGCGAGGGCAGGGTTGACGGTGCCCTCGTGCAGGTCGGCGACAACATGCGTCCCGAAGATCTCGAAAGCCTCCTGGGCGGCAGGCTCCCCATGCTGTTCATTAACTCGATCCACCCCAACCATTCCGGATCGGTGATCCTCGACGACGAGCGCGGGATGCGCCTGGCGACAGAGCACCTCATCGGGCTCGGGCACACCCGCATCGGGTTCCTCAACGGCTTGCCCCAGAGCGACACCGCCGTTCGCCGCGGGCTCGGATTCCGCGGCGCGATGCACGACGCAGGGCTCCCGATTCGCCCCGAATACGTGACCGCGCTCGGTTACCACCCGCCCCATGGTCGCGCGGGGCTCGCCATGCTGGCCGAGTTGCCTGAGCCGCCGACCGCTGTCGTAGTGGCCAACGTCAACGCTGCCCTCGGGGCGCTGCTCGAAGCCCGGACCCGCGGGCTGAGGGTGCCAGATGATCTCTCGATCGTGGCGATGCATGACGCCTGGCCCGCCGAGAACTCCTGGCCGCCCTTGACGACAGTGCGGATGCCGCTCTACGAACTCGGAAAGCGGGCGATGGAGGCGATGTTCGATCGCATCACCACGGGCACTGTGACCGACCTGGTGGTGCGGGATCCGGCGCCCGAACTCATGATCCGCGAGTCGACGGCACCGCTCACGGCCTTATAGAACTGACCTATTACCCTCAGAAGTGCGTCTGAACTGTCACTTTAGGTGATTTTTCCCGGATACATCCAATCTTTCCCCTATGCTTTACCGGGAGCACCGAAAGGAAGATCATGCGTACTCGCGCGACGCGACGCGGGCTTCAGCTCACCGAGCTGGGGCTGGGCGCCGCCCAGCTGGGCAACCTCTATCGGGAGACGACCACCGAGGAAGTGGTCGGCACGGTCGAGGCGGCCTGGGCCGCGGGCATCCGTTATTTCGATACCGCCCCGCACTACGGAGTAGGGCTGTCGGAGCGTCGACTCGGCGAGCAGCTGCGCACCCACTCGCGTGACCAGTTCGTGGTCTCGTCGAAGGTCGGCCGCCTGCTCGTGCCGAGCCCTGAGACCGCGCACGAGCGTGACGCGCAGGGTTTTGCCGTGCCGGCAGATCCGAAGCGGGCCTGGGACTTCAGCAGGGACGGCATCCTGCGATCGGTGGAGGCCACACTGCAGCGCACGCGCCTCGACCGCATCGACGTCTTCTACCTGCACGACCCCGACGACCACTTCGAGCAGGCTTCCACCGAGGGCATCCAAGCGCTCATCGAGCTGCGCGATCAAGGTGTCGTGTCGGCCGTCGGGGCGGGCATGAATCACTCGGCACCTCTGGCTGAACTGATCCGCAGAGCCGACGTCGACCTTGTCATGGTGGCCGGGCGCTTCACCCTGCTCGACCAGGAGGCGCTCAACGATCTCTTGCCCCTCGCCCTCGAGCGCGGGGTTGGCATCGTCGCTGCGGCCGTGTACAACTCGGGTCTCACGGGCATGAATCGCCCGGCGCCCGGTGCCCAGTTCGGCTACGAACCGGCACCCCAGGCGATGGTTGACCGGGCCAACCGCATCGCCGACATCTGCGAAGCGCACGGTGTCACGCTGCCGACCGCCGCGCTCGCTTACCCGCTGCTTCATCCCGCCGTGATCTCGGTCGTCGTGGGCGCCCGCGGCGCGGTGCAGGTCGAGCAGAACGTCGAGCGCTACTCCACCCCGGTTTCCCCCGAGCTCTGGAGTGAGCTGCGGGCCGCCGACCTCATCCCAGAACTCCCGCTAGGCATTCGACAGGAAGTAACCCCATGACAACGATCACCGCCGTCACGACCCACGACGTGAGGTTTCCCACCTCGCTCAGCATGGACGGCTCCGACGCCATGAACAAAGACGGCGACTACTCGGCCGCCTACGTCGTCATCCACACTGACGATCCCGCCCTCAAGGGCTACGGCTTCACCTTCACGATCGGTCGCGGCAATGACCTGTGTGTGGAGGCGGCCCGGCAGCGCGGCATCCCCCTCGTCGGCAAGTCCGTCGAAGGTGCGGTCGCCGATCTGGGCGGTGTCTACCGCGAGTTGCAGTCGGACTCCCAGCTGCGCTGGCTCGGGCCCGAGAAGGGTGTGGTGCACCTCGCGCTCGCGGCCGTGATGAACGCCATGTGGGATCTTGCAGCGCGGGTCGCGGGCAAACCGCTGTGGCGCCTGCTCAGCGAGATGACTCCCGAACAGCTGGTGGATGCCGCAGACATGCGCTACCTCTCCGATGCACTCACCCGTGACGAAGCCGTCGCGCTCCTGGCCAACCTGGCCCCGACCCGCGGCGAGCGTATCGTCGAGCTGGAACGGTCCGGCTACCCCTGCTACACGACGAGCGCGGGATGGCTCGGCTACAGCGACGACAAGCTGCGTCGGCTCCTGCAGGAGGCCGTGGACCAGGGCTACCGTCACATCAAGCTCAAGGTGGGCGCAAACGTCGATGACGACATCCGCCGGCTCGCCATCGCGCGAGAGGTCATCGGCTGGGATGCGAACCTGATGATCGACGCGAACCAGGTCTGGGATGTGCCGCAGGCCATCGAGTGGGTCGGCAAGCTCGCGGAATTCAAGCCGCTGTGGATCGAGGAACCGACCAGCCCCGACGACGTGCTCGGCCATGCCGCGGTGCGCAAGGCGGTTGCCCCGATCGGAGTCGCCACGGGCGAGCACGGCATGAACCGGGTGCTCTTCAAGCAGATGTTCCAGGCCGAGGCGATCGATTTCTGCCAGCTCGACTCCGCCCGGTTGGGCAGCGTCAACGAGATCCTCGCTGTGTACTTCATGGCGAAGAAGTTCGGTGTGCCGGTCTGCCCGCACGCCGGCGGCGTGGGATTGTGCGAGCTTGTGCAGCACCTGTCGATCTTCGACTACGTCGCCGTCTCGGGTTCGCTTGAGGGCAGGGTCACCGAGTTCGTCGATCATCTGCACGAACACTTCGTCGACCCCTGCATCGTCGAGAACGGGGCCTATATCCTGCCCACGGAGCCCGGCTACAGCGCAGAGATGTACGAGTCTTCGGTCGCGGAATTCAGCTTCCCGAACGGCACCTACTGGGCGTCGGTGGGAGCCTCGGTGGCCTGACTGTCGATGAACTCCTCGACACCGAGGAGGTGATTTGACATCCGGATCCGCGCACGGTCGCTGTCCTTCGCGACGAGTTCGGCGAGGATCGACCTGTGCTCGGCCTGGGTCTCGGCGAGCGCTCCGCTGTTGCTGATGGCGCGCCACATGCGGGCACGGAGGGTGCGGCTCGCCAACGCCTCGATCAGGGCGTCGAGGGCGGGGTTGGCTGCGGCGCTCGCGATGATCCGATGGAAGGCGATGTCGGCATCCATGACCTGGTCGTAGTCGATCTCCTCGGCAACCAGCAGTGGCTCGACATCATCGAGCACCCGTTTTGCCGCGGCCAGTTGCTGGTCGGTCAGGCGCGAAGCGGCACGCGAGGCGGCCTCCGACTCGAGCACTCGCCGCACCGACTGCAGGTGGGCGCTGTTCGCCGGCGTCTGCAGGTCGACCATGAAGCCCATCGGCGCCAGCAGAAGGTTCGCATCGAGCGAGGTCACGTACGTGCCGTCGCCCTGCCGAGTCTCGAGCACGCCCATCATCGCGAGGGCTCGCACGCCTTCGCGCAAAGTTCCTCTCGAGACTCCGAGGGATGCCGCGAGCTCCTTCTCGATCGGCAGCCGCGAGCCCGGCGCCAGGCGGCCGCTGGTGATCATGTCCTTCACGCTCTGGATCACGACATCGGTCTGCGACCGGCCGTTCAGCGGGGCGGCAGCGTCGATCTCGGTCGTGGTCATGCGGTCATTGTATGTCGCAGTCTCGCCGAAACATCCTATGATTCACCCCAATTTCTTCTCGAATTGCTAGCATGACCGCCAACGGGTCTGCAGTTGTCCGACCTACGAGAGAGGCTCGACGATGAGCAACCAGGCTCCCTTCTCCGTCTCAGCGGTGCGCGCCGTGCTCCTTTCACATCGCTACGCGCCCGGTGACGAACTGACCTGGGTCGGTGGAACCATCTGGTCTTGGGATGCCGCGCTCGTCGAGGTCACGCTCGCCGACGGCACCACGGGCATCGGGGAGGCCGGCGCCGGGATCATGGCGGCGATCGCCGTTCCCGGCATCGTTGACGCGTTCCGACCGTACCTGCTCGACGTGCAGTTTGATTCTCCGCTGGAGGTCGGCGACCACTTGCGGGCCTACACGGCATTCTGGTCGCGCGGCGGGATCCTCAGCGGGGTGGCCGGGGCCATCGAGACTGCCGCGCTTGACGCTGTTGCCCGGCGCGATGGCGTGCCGGCCTATGAGGTGCTGGGCGGCGCCAAGCGCGACCGGATCGAGGCCTATGCCAGCGGCGGGCTCGGCACGACCTTCGACCAGGTCAGGGACTGGGCGAGCGCTCAGGTCGCCGCGGGGTTCGGGACGGTCAAATTCCGAGCCATGCACGACCCGGACACGACGATCAGGCTGCTTGACCATGTGGTGCCGCGGCTGCCGGACGGGGTGCAGTTCATCCTCGACGCGGTGCAGGCGTGTGCGTCATCCCCCTGGTCGGTGGATGACGCGATCAGGGTCGGTGAGCACGCCTCGGGATACGGCGCCCGGTGGTTCGAGGAGCCCTGCCAGGCCGACGACCTGGAAGGCTTCGCCCGAGTGCGCGCGGCAATCTCCTCGCCGGTGTCCGGGGTGGAATCAAGCGGCACGGTGCGGGAGTTCGCCGAGTTGATCGCCGCGGGCAGCATTGACATCGCCCAACCCGACGTCACGTTTGTGGGCGGCCCTGCATCATTTGGCCGGGTGGCAGAGCTGGCCCACGAGGCCGGACTCGTCACCGTGCCTCACGTCTGGGGCAGCGGCGTCACCTTCTCGGCGAACCTGCACACCGCCCTCGCGAACCCCTGGGTTGAGCTGTTCGAGTACTGCACGCTGCCGAATCCGCTGCGCGATGCCCTCATGGTCGAGCCTGTCCGTTTCGAGGGCGGCATGATCCATGCGCCCACCACCCCGGGCATCGGGGTGCAGCTCACGGCTCAGATCGAGCAAGCCTTCCCCTTCCAGTCGGGAGGCGGCCATGTCATCCGCTGATCGGTTTGAGGTGCTGCCAGGTGATGAGCGACTCTCCACGGCGATCCTGAGCGACTCGCTCGATGCGGTGGGGTTGCGTCACCAGGTGCTCGAGCAACGTTTGGCACCCGTGGTTGCGGGTTCGCGGGCGATCGGCAGGGCCACGACGGTGCGGTTCGCAGCCTCGCTCGACGATCATCCTGACGACCCTTATCGTGATGCGATCGGCTACATCGATTCGGTGCGGCCGGGCGAGGTGGTGATCATCGCCACCGACTCGAGCAACGCGTCCGCGTTCTGGGGTGAACTGTTCAGCGCGGCGGCTCTCGGCGCTGGGGCGGCGGCAGTGGTCACCGATGGCAACCTGCGGGATAGCGACAAGATCGCCGCGCTGGGTTTTCCCGCGTTCTCGCGGTCGCGTCGGCCGATCGACTACCGCGCGCGAATGAGCATCGTGGGCACTGATGTCGCGGTGACGATGGGTGACGTGCGCATCGAGCCCGGCGACCTCATCATGGCTGACGATGACGGCGTCGTCGTGGTTCCGGCGGCTCGGGAGCAGGAGGTCATCGCCCTCGCCCGCGAGCGCGCGGCGCGGGAGTCGACTGTGCTCGCCGAGTTGTTGTCAGGAGAGTCCCTCCGGGCGGTCTGGGATCGCCACCGCGTGTTGTAGTCCTCCACCTGCTGTAGTCGAATGGAGTCGCCATGACCTTCCCCGTGATCGATGCTCACCAGCACATCTGGGACCCGGCGCGGGCCCGCTATGACTGGCTCGGCCCTGACTCTCCCGAGATCAACCGGCGCTTCACCTTCGACGAGCTCGCGCCGCAGTTGGCTGCGGCCGGGGTCGAGCACACGGTGCTCGTGCAGTCCGCCGACAACGCCGAAGACACCGCCCTGATGGTCGAAGCTGCGCTGGCCCACCCCGAGGTGGCCGGCATCGTCGGCTACGCCCCGCTGGAGCGACCGGATGCCGCGGCTGCAGTCATCGCCGCCTACGCGTCAGACCCGCTCATCGTGGGCGTGCGCACGCTCATCCACACTCAGGCAGATCCCGACTGGCTCCTGCAACCCGCGGTGGACGCGAGCCTCAGCCTGCTCGAGCAGGCCGGTCTCACGTTTGACGTGGTCGCGGTACTGCCGCGGCATCTCGAGCTGGTCCCGATACTTGCGCAGCGGCATCCCGGCCTGAAGATGGCCATCGATCACCTGGGCAAGCCGCCGATCGGGCTCGCCGACCGCGAGCCGTGGTGGAGTCTCATCGCGTCAGCTGCGGGCAGCCCGTTGGTCTTCGCCAAGGTGAGCGGCCTGTACTCGGCCACTGCCGACCTGGGGTCGTGGACGCCCGAGGGCGTGCGTCAGTTCTTTGATCGCGCCCTCGAAGTGTTCGGACCCACACGACTCATGTTCGGCGGAGACTGGCCGATCTCGATACTCGCCGGAGGCTACGCGCGGGTCTGGGCCGGCCTGGGGGAGCTGTTCAGCAACCTTTCGGCTTCCGAACGCGAGCAGGTTCTGGGTCGCACCGCCGCCTCGTTCTATTCGCTTGACCGGAGGAGATTGGGACTCTGAGGGTCCAAATTGGCAAATAGTCCAATCTCTAACCATTTTTTGTGCCTTCTTGGAAACGATTTGGCACATTCGGTGCAAATTCATCCGATCTCTAGTACTATCTGAGAAGACCCAAAGACGTGACGATCAATGTTCTGGAAGACGTGTGAGCAGGTTGGGCGTCCGGGGTCTACCGAGCACCACCACAGGCAGTAAACGATGGCGTGCTGTCGACGCCTTAAATTAGGAGTGTCAATGAAGACAAAGAGATTCTTCTCGGCGAGTGCGGCCTTGGCGACCATCGCCATTGCCGGCCTCGCCCTGTCCGGTTGTTCCGCGGGTGGTTCGTCCACCGGCGGCACGCAGACCGATTCCGGCGGAAAGATCACGGTGTGGGTAGACCCGCCCCGCGTTCCCGCCGCCGACGCCTTCAAGGCTGCCCACCCCGAGATCGATATCGATATCGTGCAGATCGATGGCACCGTCGGCGGAAAGACTGTGCAGCAGCAGTTCGCACAGTTCGATGCCGCAAAGAAGGGCTGGCCTGACGCCATCTTCTTCCCGTCCAACGACGACATCGCGTGGGCGACCTCGGCGAAGAGCAACTACGCCGCAGACCTGACGACGATCATGGCCGACACCATCTCCGGGTTCGACCCAGCGGTGCTGGGCATGTGCGACATCGGCGGCCAGATCCGTTGCCTCCGAAATGACGCCGCACCTGACGTGTTCTGGTACAACGCGAAGTTCTTCGCCGACAACGGCTACACCGTCCCCACCACCTGGGAGGGTTACGCGAAGCTCGGAGCCCAGATTGCCGCTGAGCACCCTGGCATGGTGAGCGGATTCACCGGTGACGCCTACGCGCCAGACCGCTACCTCTGGGCCGCCGACTGCCCGACGAACAACACCGTCGACGCAACCACGGTGCAGATCAACCTGGCCGACCCGAAGTGCACGCGTGCGAAGGATGTTCTGACCACGCTCTACGACGGCAAGGCGCTCTCGACCGCCGGCATCTTCGATGCTGACGCCGCGACTGTCGGACCGAACCTGGTCATGAGCCCCGGCGCAGTCTGGTGGGGCGACTACCTGTTCAACCAGACCTGGAAGATCCCGGCCGGTGTCATGCAGGCTAGCGCTCCGCTTACCTGGGAAGGCGAATCCAAGCCGTCCACGGGTGACGAGGGTGGCGGACTGTGGGGCCTCTCCTCGCACATCACGGGCAAGCAGCTCGCGAACGCGGAGACCTTCATGAAGTTCGTCGTGAGCGACCCGGCCTGGCAGGTGGAGCTTTCCACCGGTCTCCCGGCGTTCAAGGCCGTGCAGGATGCCTGGATCGCCAAGCAGTCTGCATCGAACTACTACGCCGACACGAAGGCCACCTTCGCTTCGTTCAAGCCGGCCATCAGTGCGGTGCCGTCCGACCACAAGTACCAGCTCTACAACACGGGTTCCGTGTGGACGGAGACGGTCGCTCCAGCGCTTGTCGCCGGCAAGAGCATGGATGACGCGTGGTCGTCGTTCGACACGGACCTGAACAACCAGGCCAAGGCACAGGGCTACACAGTAGTCACCAGCAAGTAGCACAACCCAGGTTGGGGGCGGGGAGCCAAGCTCCTCGTCCCCAACCTGCCGCTCGGACCCTATCCGCAATAAACTCGGCCCCGTGTGGCGGTACGCCACATCCTCACTGTCAAGGACGCAGCACATGACCTCTGGAACCAGCACAGCGGTCCGGACCCCGGGCCGGAAACGGACGGCAGCGGGTCGCCGCAGAGTCCTCAGGAGGATCGAGACCACCGGAGCGTGGACTCTCCTCTCGCCCTACATGGCGCTGCTGCTGATCGCGGGCGTTATCCCGATCGGCTACGCCATCTTCGTGAGCCTGCAGAAAACTCCCACGAATCTCGAGCCCAATCTGACGGGCTTCGGCGGCGTGGAGAGCTTCGTCACCGCGTTCACCGACTACCGGTTCCTGCAGACCTTCACGAACGTCTTCTCGGTACTGATCATCTGGCTGCCGCTGATGATCGTTGGAATCGTCGGGCTCGCCCTTCTCGTCCACGCGAGCCCTGGCCGCTTCGGCAATGCGATGCGCTTCATCTACTACATCCCCGGCGCGCTCGCGGGCGTTGCCAACCTGATGCTCTGGGTCTATCTACTTAACCCCGCCCAGTCGCCGATTGGCGGGTTTTGGCATGCCCTCGGGTTTGACACCATCAAGGCGGTCGTGGCATCCCCGGGCACGCTGCCGCCGATCCTCACGGCGATGCTGTTCTTCCAGGGCGTCGGCACCTGGATCGTCATCGTCAACGGCGGTCTCAACGGCATCCCCGACGAGATCTTCGAGGCCGCGAACATCGATGGCGCCAGTGCCTGGAACATGGCCTGGCGGATCAAGATTCCGCTCATTCGACCGTGGATCGGATACGCGGCTCTCATGAACCTGGCCTACGGATTCCAGCTCTTCCTCGAGCCCTACCTCCTCGATCAGGTCGCCGGCGGCGCGTTGCCCGACCAATACACTCCGACCCAGCTCGGTTTCTGGTTCGCCTTCGCTAATGCCAACTTCCCCGCTGCGGCGGCGATGTCGCTCGTGGTGCTCGTCATCACGCTCGGCATCGGGCTGATCATCGTGTTCCGCAGTGGCCTGTTTGGCGAGGAGGAGAAGTAATGGCTCGCATGGCAACCCCAGAGCACGAGGTCCACGAGGTCGTCGGTGCCAAACATTGGACGGCGGGGCGGATCGCCAGGATCGCCACCATGAGCTTCGTCGCGGCGCTCTTCGTCTTCCCGATCGTGGGTTTCATCGCGGTCGCGTTCCGCAGCAACGAGGGCATCGCGAGCGGCGCCGACGGGTTCCTCGGGCTCGGCGGCCTCTCCATCGACAACCTGGTCTACAGCTGGGGCCAGGTCATGGGCTACGGCGGCGAGGGCAACCGCGGGGTCTTCCTCGAATGGATGGGCAACTCGCTCTTTGTGTCGGTCGGCGGGGCGATCCTGTCGGTGATCGCCGCGATTCCGGCCGGCTACGCGTTGGCGCGTCTGCGGTTCCGGTTCCGGCGCACAGTGCTGGTGATCACGCTGCTGACGATGGTGATGCCGAACACGGTGCTCGTCATCCCACTGTTCCTCGAAGTGAACGCGGTGGGGGCGGTCGGCCAGCTCTGGCCGGTGCTGGTGATCATGGGCTTCTTCCCGTTCGGTGTGTACCTCTCGTACATCCACTTCATGACCACAATGCCTCCCGAACTCGTGGAGGCGGCTCGCATCGACGGCCTGGGCGAGGTCGCCATCTTCTTCCAGGTGGCTACCCCGATCTCGCGCCAGGCGATCGCCCTCGTCACCTTCTTCTCGTTCGTGGCGAACTGGACGAACTTCTTCCTGCCGTTGGCGCTACTCACCTCGAACTTCAACGGCAAGACGGTGTCGATCGGCATCCAGGATCTCATCGGGTCGAGCCCCTTGTTCAACCCGACGACCGCGGCCGGGCTAGACGTGAAGCTGTACATGCCCCAGCTCGCCCTGGCCACCGTGGTGACGATGCTGCCCCTGCTCGTCGTCTTCATCGGCGCCCAGCGGTTCCTCATGCGCGGACAGACGGTGGGAGCAGTGAAGGGCTGATCGTGGAGCATCCCGAGCGGCATCCCGCGCAGGCGTACACGCTCGATCTGCCGAAGGCGCCGAGACCGATAGTGATCCTCGGGGCGGGCGGCATCGTCAAGGATGCCCACTTGCCCGCCTACCGCAAGGCAGGGTACCCGGTCTTCGGCATCTACAACCGCACGGTGGCGCGCGCGCAGTCGCTCGCCGACGAGTACGGCATCCGCCAAGTCTTCGGAACTGTCGAGGATGCCGTGGCTGCGGCCCCCGCTGACGCCGTCTACGACATCGCACTCATGCCGGAGCAGTACCTGGCCACGTTGGAGGCGCTGCCGGACGGGGCACCCGTGCTGATCCAGAAGCCGCTCGGGCAGAACCTGGCCGCCGGCCGCGAGTTGCTCGAGGTCTGCCACCGCAAAGGGCTCATCGCGGCGGTCAACACCCAGCTGCGCTTTGCGCCCTATGTGGCCAAGGCGCGCAGGCTCATCGCGGATGGTCTGATCGGCGAGCTCTACGACCTCGAGATCAGGGTTTCTGTCGACACGCCCTGGCATCTCTTCCCGCACGTGCTCAAGCTCGAGCGCCTCGAGATCAACATGCACAGCGTGCACTACCTCGACCTCGTGCGGTCGTTCCTCGGGGACCCAGACGGGGTGAGTGCGGTGACGGTGCGGCATCCGACCAAGGATCACGCCAACACACGCTCGACGATCCTGCTGCGCTACCGCGACCGTAAGCTGCGGGTCGTTGTCAGCACCAACCACGACCACGAGTTCGGGCCGGACTACGAGGAGAGCTACATCAAGTGGGAGGGCACCAAGGGTGCCATCCGGGCCCAGATGGGCCTGCTTCTCGACTACCCGACCGGGGGTGAAGACAAGCTCGAACTTGCGCTCCTGGCCGACAAGCAGCGCGGCTGGCAACCGGTGCCATTCGAGGGATCATGGTTTCCCGATGCCTTCATCGGCTCGATGGGCGCGCTCCAAAGATTCATCGAAGGATCGGTCCCCACCCTCCCGACGACCGTCGACGACGTCTATCGCACGATGGCACTCGTCGACGCCGCCTATGAGTCCCAAGATCACGAGGGCATCGTGCCACACTATGAGTTCGACCAAAAGGAATGATGAATGATGTTTGCACGACTGGGTGACCCCGGCTCCGAGATTCCCGTTATCCAACGTGATGGGGTCAGCTACGACCTGAGGTCGCTGACCGCCGACCTCGCGGGGGACTTCTTCGCCAGCGGCATCCCCTCGGCAATTGCCGCGCTCGACGCCGGGTCGCTGCCGGAGCTTCAGGATGCCGCGTCCCGCCGGGTAGGCCCGCCGATCGCAAGCCCCGGCAAGATCGTGTGCATCGGCCTCAACTACAGCGACCACGCGGAGGAGACCGGAGCGCAGGTTCCGGCCGAGCCCGTGGTCTTCATGAAGGATCCGTCGACGATTGTCGGCGCGTTTGACAATGTCTTGATTCCGCGCGCGTCGAAGAAGACCGACTGGGAGGTTGAGCTCGGCATTGTCATAGGCGAGACCGCCCGCTACCTGGCCTCGCCCGAAGACGCCGACGCCCACATCGCCGGTTACGTGCTCTCGCACGATGTGTCGGAGCGCGAGTTTCAGCTCGAGCGCGGCGGCCAGTGGGACAAGGGCAAGAGCTGCGAGACCTTCAACCCGCTGGGCCCGGTGTTCGTGCCCGCCGACCAGATCGACAATCCGCAGGCCCTGGGGATGCGCCTGTGGGTGAATGGCACTCTCAGGCAGAACGGCACGTCGGCGAACATGATCTTCGGCATCCGCCACGTGGTCTGGTACCTGAGCCAGTTCATGGTGCTACGCCCCGGTGACCTCATCAACACCGGCACGCCGGCCGGAGTGGCCCTCGGCTTGCCAGACCACCCCTACCTCAGAGCCGGTGACGTGGTGGAGCTGGAGATCGACGGCCTGGGCCGCGCCCGACAGGAAATGGTGCAGGCATGACTGAATTCGACGGATTGGTGGCGGTAGTCACGGGGGGCGCATCCGGAATCGGGCTCGCCACCGCGGAGGCCTTCGCTGCCAAGGGTGCGACGGTTGCGGTGCTGGATCTCGCGCCCTCAGTATTTGCTCCCCTCACCGGATTCGCCGCAGACGTCTCCGACCGCGCATCGGTCGACGCAGCGATCGCCGCCGTCGCCGCGAAGTTCGGCCGCATCGACATCGTCGTCAACAACGCCGGGATCAGCGCCATCGGCACGGTCGAGGAGAACACCGACGAGGAGTGGACCAAGGTACTGAACATCAACGTCGTCGGCATGGCCAGGGTCTCCGCTGCGGCGCTGCCGTGGCTGCGCAAGTCGCCCTCCGCCGCCATCGTGAACCTGTGTTCTATCGCCGCCTTGAACGGGCTTCCCCAACGGGCGATCTACTCGGCATCCAAGGGGGCGGTGCTCGCGCTGACCTACGCGATGGCGACCGATCACGTCGGTGAGGGCATCCGGGTGAATTGTGTGAACCCCGGCACGGTCGCGACGGCTTTCGTCGACAGGCTGCTGCAGAAGTTTGACGACCCGGTGAAGGAGCGTGCCGCGATGGATGCCCGCCAGGCCACCGGCCGCATGGTCACCCCCGAGGAGGTGGCCGGTGCGATCCTCTACCTGGCCAGCCCGCTCTCGGGATCCACCACCGGAACCGCTCTCGAAGTCGACGGCGGAGTCACCCACCTCAGAGTTAGGCCAGTGAAATGATTCGTATCGCCTCGGTTATCGGACTGCCAGCAGAGAACGCCGAAGAGTACGAACGCCTCCACGCCGACGTCTGGCCCGGCGTGCTCGACCGTCTCCGCAAGAGCAACGTGACGAACTACTCGATCTACCGCTACGGCGAACAGCTTTTCTCGTACATGGAATACGTCGGCGACGACCTCGAGGCCGACATGGCCCTCATCGCCGCCGATCCCATCACCCAGGACTGGTGGAAGGTCTGCGAGCCGCTCCAGCGCCCCGTCGCCGACCGGGCCGACGGTGAGTGGTGGAAAGAGCTACCCGAGGTCTTCCACCTCGACTAGTGGGGGCTGCTCAGTGCGAGCTGCCCGCCGACTCGATCTCCGAACGGTCGCCCGACCACAGCGTGTGGAAGGTGCCCGCGGTGTCTGAACGCTGGTAGGTGTGTGCGCCGAAGAAGTCCCGTTGACCCTGCACGAGAGCCGCGGGCAGCCTCTTGGCGCGCAGGCCGTCGTAGTAGGCCAGTGAGCTGCTGAACGCGGGCGTTGGGATGCCGGCGTGCGCGGCATCCGCCACGACATTGCGCCACGCGAGCTGGGCCTTCGCCACCACATCCACGAAGAACGGGGCGGTGACGAGCGAGACCAGGCCGGGGTTGTCGGCGTAGGCCTCGGTGATGCGGTTGAGGAAGCGCGCGCGGATGATGCAGCCACCCCGCCAGATCTTGGCGATCTCGCCCTTCTTGATGTCCCAGCCGTACTGCTCCGCGCCCGCGACGATCGCATCGAACCCCTGGCTGTAGGCGATGACCTTCGAGGCGTACAGCGCGAGCCGCACGTTCTCGATGAAGCCATCGGGGTCTGCCGCCTCCCAGCTCTGCTCGTCCGGCCCGGGAAGGGATGCCGCGGCCGCCCGCTGCGCCGGCTTCGAGCTGAGCGCCCGCGCGAACACCGCCTCCGCGATCCCCGACACCGGGATGCCGAGATCGAGTGCGGTCTGCACGGTCCACACGCCGGTGCCCTTGGACCCGGCCTGGTCGAGGATCACGTCGACCAGCGGCTTGCCGGTCTTCGCGTCGACCTGCTTGAGCACCTCGGCGGTGATCTCGATGAGGTAGCTCTCGAGCTCGCCCTTGTTCCACTCGGTGAAGATGTCGGCGATCTGGGCGGGGGTCTTGCCCGTGCCGCGCCGGATGAGGTCGTAGGCCTCGGCGATGAGCTGCATGTCGGCGTACTCGATGCCGTTGTGGATCATCTTGACGAAGTGGCCTGCGCCGTCGTGTCCGACATGGGTGACACAGGGTTCGCCCTCGGCAATGGCGGCAATGGACTTGAGGATGGGGCCGATAGTGGTCCACGCCTCATCCGACCCGCCCGGCATGATGCTCGGTCCAAGCAGCGCGCCCTCTTCGCCACCGGAGATGCCCGCACCGACGAAGTTGATGCCCGTCTCGCGCACCGCCTTCTCGCGGCGGATGGTGTCGGTGAAGAGCGCGTTGCCACCGTCGATGATGATGTCGCCGGGCTCGAACACGGCCACCAGCTCGTCGATGACGGCATCGGTGCCCCGGCCCGCCTGCACCATAATCAGCGCCGTGCGCGGCTTGGAGAGGGATGCCGCAAACTCGGCGATCTCTTTCGAGGGCACGAACCCCGCCTCGGGGTGCTCGTCGATGAGTGTCTCGGTGCGGGCCCAGGTGCGGTTGTAGACCGCGACCGTGTTGCCTTCGCGGCTGGCCAGGTTGCGCGCGAGGTTCGACCCCATGACCGCTAGTCCAACAACGCCGATGTTCGCCTGTGCAGCCACGTGCTTCTCCCTGTGTTCAAGTCAGCTAACAGGTTACCGTTGCAGGATGCCCCGCCCGCCCCTCATCGTCGTCATGGGCGTGAGCGGCTCCGGGTGGGACGGGCGCTGCAGGCGGCATCCGGCTCAGGTCTCGTGATGGCCTGCTCAGCGCTTCGCCGCGCCTACCGCGACGCCATCCTCGCCGAGGCACCCGCGGTGCGCTTCGTGTACCTTCGCGGATGCCGCCGCAAAGGCTCTCGCCGGGCGTTGATCTCGCGGTGGCGGCATCCCGTGTAGAATCGTGCACTGAACTTCGGCGAGGGAACCATTCGGTTCCGTTATCGACGCGGTGAAGTGGGCTTACGTCTTCCTCACGCTGACATTCATGCGTTCGAGTTGAACATCACACGTGGCCCCTTCCGGGCCAGGAACAGGAAAATCACCATGGCCGAGAAGCCACAGGCACAGAAGAGCAATCACCTCGTCACCGAAATTCGTGACACCTTCGGCAAGGGCGTTGCCCGCAAGATTCGCGCGAAGGGCAAGATCCCCGCCGTCATCTACGGTCATGGCACGGCCCCGCAGCATGTGACCCTGCCTGGGCACGAGACCGCGCTGATCCTGCGCAAGTCGAACCAGGTGCTCGAGCTCGACATCCAGGGCAAGACTCAGCTCGCGCTGGTCAAGGATGTGCAGAAGGACCCGGTGCACCAGATCATCGAGCACATCGACCTGATCGTTGTGCGCGCGGGTGAGAAGGTCACCGTCGACATCCCCGTGCACTTGGAGGGCGAGTCCGCTTCGGGCACAAGTGTCAACCAAGACGCGAACACCATCTCGGTCGAGGTCGAGGCGACGCACATTCCCGAGAACGTCGTCGTGTCGATCGAGGGCCTCGAAGAGGGCGCCCAGATCCACGCCAAAGACCTCGAGCTGCCGAAGGGCGCGACCCTGGTCAGCGACCCGGACACCCTCATCGTGGGTATCACGGGCGAGACCGCACAGGACCTGGGCGAAGAGCCCGAGGCCGCCGTGGAGGCCGCCGAGGGTGAGGCCGAGGCTGGCGCCGACGCTCCCGCTGAGGATGCCGAGTAATCTCGCCTTTCTGGTCGCGTCAGCCCCCCTCGAAAACACTCGTGGACGACAACTGGCTGGTAGTCGGGCTCGGTAACCCCGGGCCCGGCTACGCCGGCAATCGCCACAACGTGGGGCAGATGGCACTCGCGGTCTTGGCAGACCGCTCCACCGCGACCTTCAAGAACCACAAGGCCAACGCCGCGGTGGCCACTTCATCGCGCCCGCCTTTCGTGCTCGCCAAACCAAACACCTTCATGAATGTGTCGGGCGGCCCTGTGGCAGCGCTGCTGCGCTTCTACAAGCTTTCGCCATCGCGCCTGATCGTGCTGCACGACGAGCTCGACATCCCGTTCGATTCCGTGCGCCTCAAGTTCGGCGGCGGGCACGGCGGCCACAACGGCATCCGCGACATCATCGCGGCCATCGGCACCGGCGACTTCACCCGGGTGCGCATCGGCATCGGTCGCCCGCCCGGCCGCCAGCCCGCGGCCGATTTCGTGCTGCACGACTTCAGCTCCACCGAACGAGCCACCCTGCCCAACCTGCTGTCGGACGCGGCGGATGCCGTCGAGCTCATCGCCGCGGACGGGCTCACGGCCGCGCAGCTCAAGTTCCACACCGCGCCGTAGTACCGCGCTTGCGTCGGCCCGCTCCCGCCCCACCCCGCCCCGCCTCTGCCACTCGATGCAGCCCGTTGCCACATTCGGCGCAGTCCGGACGGGCGGACGGGGGACTTCGCTAGTTCATTCACGTGCGTCATTACATTTGTCGTGCCGCCCAACAAATGTAATGACGCACGTGAGCGTTTGGGAGAAGGCCCCGCGGCACCGACGCGTGCCGGCTGGTCGACGCAAGACACTGGCGAGGTGGCTCGCCCGGGCACAAACGCGGAAGCGCCGTCAGCACACCCGCCTAGACTCGAACGGTGATACTCGAAGGATTAATCGCGGGGCTTTCGCGCGCCCGCAGCTTCGAGAAGGCACTCGAAGCCCCCACCCGTAGCGCCGACTTTTCGCTGGTCGACGGGCTCCGCGCACCACTGCTCGCCGGGCTACTCACCCGCACCGGCGGGCCGCGGGCCTTGCTCGCCATCGTCGCGACCGGGCGCGAGTCTGAGGCGTTGCAGCGGTCGCTGGCGGCATACCTTCCGGATGCCGAGATCGTCGAGTTTCCGGCCTGGGAGACGCTGCCACACGAGCGGCTCAGCCCGAGCGCCGAGACCGTGGGCAAGCGGATTGCGGCGCTGCGCGGCATCCAACGGTGGGCCAGGGGTGGGCAGCAGACGCCATTCGTTCTCGTCGCGAGTGTGCGGGCCGCGCTGCAGCCGCTCGCCGACAACCTGACGAGCATCGAGCCGATCGCGCTGAAGGCCGGGGGTCGCGGGTACGACCTCGCCGCCCTCAGCAGACAGCTCGTCGACCTCGCCTATACCCGCGTTGACATGGTGACCAGGCGCGGCGAGTTCGCGGTGCGCGGCGGCATCCTCGATGTGTTTGCGCCGACTGACGAGCATCCACTGCGGCTGGAGTTCTTCGGTGACGAACTCGAGCAGGTCCGCGCGTTCTCGGTCGCCGACCAGCGAAGCCTGCCGACCGTCATTGAAGAGGCCGAGCTGCCGCCGAGCCGCGAACTGCTTCTGAGCGATGCGGTGCGCCAGCGTGCGAAGGAGATGCAGCACGAGTTCCCGAGTCTGTCGACGATGCTTGCGAAGATCGGCGAGGGCATCCCCGTGGAGGGCATGGAGTCGCTCGCCCCCGCCCTCGTTGACCGGCTCGTGCCCCTCACCCACTATTTGCCGGCGGATGCCGCGATCGCCGTGCTCTCGCCGGAACGGGTCGCCAGCAGGGCCGTGAGTCTCGGCGAGACCAACCGCGAGTTTCTCGCCGCCGCCTGGAACGCCGCCACGGCCGGAGCCGAGGCGCCCATCGACCTCGACGCGGGCGACTTCGTGACCCTCAGCGCCCTGCGCGAGTCCGCCGGCGGCCGGCCGTGGTGGACGCTCTCGAGCTTCGACTCGGGCCAGCACCAGGACGACGCGCAGAGCTACGTCCGCATCGACGGCGCCGCAGTGCCGAGTTTTGCCGGGCAACCGGACGGCGCCCTCGGCCACGTCGCCGAGCTCCTGCGCGAAGGGTGGACCGTCGCCGTGACCGCGGCGGGCGCCGGGCTCGTCGAGCGTGCCGCCGACGTGCTCGCCGAGCACGAGGTGTCCGGTCGCGTGGTCGACGGCTACCCCGTCGACGCTGACAAGGGCGTCGCTTACCTGCTGCGGGCATCCCTCGATACCGGCTTCGAGCTGCCGGACGCCAAGCTGGCGGTGCTGAGCGAGAGCGAGTTCTTCGGCCGCGCCGCCGGCTACGACTCGAGGCAGGTCAAGCGGCTCGCGAGCCGGCGCAAGAACGTCGTCGACCCACTGCAACTCAAGAGCGGCGACTTCGTCGTGCACCAGACCCACGGCATCGGTCGCTTCGTCGAGCTCGTGCAGCGCGAGGTGTCGACCGGCGGTCGCAACGCCATCAAGACGCAGCGCGAATTTCTCGTCATCGAGTACGCGCCCAACAAGCGCGGCTACCCGAACGACAAGCTCTTTGTGCCCACCGACCAGCTCGACCTGCTGACCCGCTACGTCGGGGGAGAGGCCCCAGCGCTCAGCAAAATGGGCGGCAGCGACTGGGCTGCGGCGAAGGGCAAGGCCCGCAAGGCAGTCCGCGACATCGCGGTCGAGCTCGTCAAGCTCTACTCCGCGCGCATGGCATCCCGCGGTCACGCCTTCGGGCCGGACACCCCCTGGCAGCGCGAGCTCGAGGAGGCGTTCGCGTTCGCCGAGACCCCAGACCAGCTGACCACGATCGATGAGGTGAAGGCCGACATGGAGCGGCCCATCCCGATGGATCGGCTCCTGAGTGGTGACGTCGGTTACGGCAAGACCGAGGTGGCGGTCCGCGCCGCGTTCAAGGCCGTGCAGGATGGCAAGCAGGTCGCGATGATCGTGCCCACCACCCTGTTGGTGAAGCAGCACATGGAGACCTTCGCCGAGCGGTTCGCGGGGTTCCCCGTGCACTTGCGGGCGCTATCCCGATTCCAGTCCGACAAGGAGTCGAAGGAGACGATAGCCGGACTTCTGGATGGCACGGTCGACGTGGTCATCGGAACGCACCGCCTGCTCAGCCAGGGCATCGCCTTCAAGGATCTCGGTCTCGTCGTGATCGACGAGGAGCAGCGTTTCGGCGTGGAGCACAAGGATGCCCTCAAGAAGCTCAAGGCCAACGTCGACATTCTCGCGATGACCGCGACGCCGATCCCGCGCACCCTCGAGATGGCGGTCACCGGCATCCGGGAGATGTCGACTCTCGCGACTCCGCCTGAGGACAGGCACCCCATCCTGACCTTCGTGGGGCCGTACTCCGACCGGCAGGTCGCCGCTGCCATCCGTCGCGAGCTACTGCGGGAGGGCCAGGTCTTCTACGTGCACAACCGGGTCTCGTCGATCAACCGGGTGGCGGCGCAGCTGCAGGAACTCGTGCCCGAGGCACGCGTCGCGGTCGCCCACGGCCAGCTGCCCGAGGCCGTGCTCGAGCAGGTCATGGTCGACTTCTGGGAGCGCAAGTTCGACGTGCTGGTCTCGACCACCATCATCGAGACCGGCCTCGACATCGCCAACGCGAACACGCTCATCATCGACCGCGCCGACAAGTACGGGCTCTCGCAACTGCACCAATTGCGCGGTCGCGTCGGTCGCGGGCGCGAGCGCGCATACGCTTACTTCCTCTACGACGAACTCAAGCCGCTCAGCGAGACCGGGCACGAACGGCTCTCCACCATCGCGGCCAACAACGAGTTGGGCGCAGGCATGCAGATCGCGCTCAAAGACCTCGAGATCCGTGGGGCGGGCAACCTGCTCGGCGGCGAGCAGTCCGGGCACATCGCGGGCGTCGGCTTTGACCTCTACCTGCGCATGATCGGCGAGGCCGTTTCGACGTTCCGCGGCGACGTGGCTGAGGGGCAGACGGAGCTCCGCCTCGAGTTGCCCGTGGATGCGCACATCCCCGAGGAGTACGTCGAGTCGGAGCGGCTGCGGCTGGAGGCCTACCAGAAGCTGTCGACGGCCTCGGCGCCTGCGGCATCCGCCGATTCGATCGATCGGGTGCTCGAGGAGCTCACCGACCGCTACGGCGATCCGCCCGAGCAGGTGCTCAACCTCATCGCGGTGTCGCGCGTGCGGCGGATGGCGCAGAAGGCCGGCCTCAGCGAGGTCGTCGTGATGGGTGACAAGCTGCGTGTCGCGCCGGCCGACCTCGCGGACTCGATCCAGGTCAGGCTGCAGCGGATGTACCCGGGCTCGCGGTACCACGCAGCGGCCGCGGCCGTTCTCGTGCCCCTGCCGCCCGCGCCGACCGACGCCCAGCTCATCGAGTGGACGACGGCGCTCCTCGTCGCGATCTTCGGCGCGGATGAGGGCACGACCGAGGGCACCGCCGAGGGCACCGCCGAGGGCACGGCCGAGGGCGGGGCTCTTCTCCCGGCGACGTAGGGCACCACGCCATACGTTGCGCGGAGGGCGGGGTTGTTCTCCCGGCAACGTATGGCACGACGCCATACGTTGCGCAGAGGAGCACCCGGCACAGGGTATTAAACCCGGACGAGTTCCGGGCCTCCGAGGTCGCTCAACGCGTCGTAGTCGTGGTCCTGCGTCACGACGGGAAGGCGATGGGCGACGGCGATCGCGGCGATCCAGAGGTCGTTGACATTGATGCGTCGCCCGGCGAGTGCGAGTCGATGCCTCATCCGGGCCCATTCGTGGGCTGCCGCCGCATTGACGTGCAGCGGCTCGAGGGAAGAGATCGAGTCCAACGTCGCCATCCGCGCGGCTCGGGTTTCGGTGTCTGCGGCTGCATGGATGCCGACCTGCAGTTCGGCGATCGTGATCACGCTCACACGCAGTTCGTCGGGAAGCTTCGCCGCATCAAGCTCGCGACCCGACTCGAGGGCGATGAGCACGCTGGTGTCGAGAAGCCCGGTGTCGATCAGTCCGGCGGTGCCCGTCACGTGATCGGCCCGAGATCGTCGGTGGTGTCCCCGGCGAACTCGGCGAGGTCCGAACGAAGTCCGGGGTCTGCCTGGCGCACCGTCCGGGCGAATTCGTCCCTCGGCATCGACTCCCGTTTGCCCGGCCGGATCGGTATCAGGGTGGCGACCGGGACGCCGTTAGCCGTGATTGTGACGTCTTCGCCTTCACGAACTCGGCGGATTACGTCGTTGGTGTGATTGCGCAGATCGCGCACCGGAATCATGGGCATGACCCTACTGTAGCAATCCGTAGCGCACCGTAGCAGGCCAGCTTTGGCAGACAACCCGCGGTGGCGCACCGTGTGGAGGGGAGGGATCAGGCGGGCGCCGCCGGATCACCCGATAGCCGATGCACACCGTTGACCGCCATAGGGATCACCACGAGCGACCGCAGATCGAACAGCGCGTGCACCACCATCGGCACCACGATCGTCCCGCTGACCGCGTAGAGCAGCATCATGAGCGCGCCCACGATCGTGGTTGCCACGATGCCGGTCACCCCCTGGTAGGCATGCAGCGCACCGAATAGCAGCAGCGATACGACAACCGCAGCAATCGCGCTGCCCGATGCGCCGAACACCAGTGCAGGCACCGCGAGCCGAAAGAGAGCCTCCTCGACCAGCCCAGCGTTGAGGGATAGAACGCCCCCGAGCACGAGCTCTTGGCGGTTGCGCGGCAGCATGGCCGTGATATCCCCGAGCGTCGCGAGCTGCTTCTCCTTGCGTGCCGCCCGCGCCCCGACCACGGTCAGAAGTGCGAGGCCGATGAGCGCGCCCACGGCGAAGCCCCAGGCGAGGCCGGGCGACACGACCGAACGCAGGAACTCCACGAACGGCCACTCCTGCATCGAGAACAGCAGCGGCCGCACGGCGAATCCGGCGAGCAGCAGAATCACGACCGACAACCCGCCGAGTTGCAGGAACGATTCGAGCAGCCATTTGCGCAGCATCCGCTGCCGGTCGACGGTCGCGGTGTAGGCCTTGAACACCTGATACTCGCGTCGATCACGGCGAATTGCTCGGATGACGAGCGCTGCCACGAGCGCGACCAGCGCCACCCAGAGCAACGGTCGGGTCCACACCCAGGAGGGGTCGAGCATGGGTCAAGCCTCGCACGGGCAGGGAATGTCTGGGCGCGGAGCAGACTTGTCACCATAATGACCACAGCTGTCGGTTTCCGCTCCGAACGCGGCCCCATCCTCATCTCGCTCATGGTCACGACCGGCCTCGTTGCGATCGATGCGACGGTGCTCGCGACGGCCGTGCCGACCATCACGAAAGACCTGGGCGACTTCGCGCTGTTCCCCTGGCTGTTCTCGGTGTACCTGCTCGCGCAGGCGGTGACGGTGCCGATCTATGCGAAACTCTCGGACACCTTCGGTCGCAAGCCCATCATCCTGGTCGGTATCGGGTTGTTCCTGGTCGGCTCGATCCTCTGCGGTTTCGCGTGGAGCATGCCTGCGCTCATAGCGTTCCGCGCGGTGCAGGGGCTGGGTGCCGGCGCCGTGCAGCCGATGTCAATCACGATCGTCGGTGACATCTACACGGTCGCCGAGCGCGCGCGCACGCAGGGCTACCTCGCGAGTGTGTGGGCCATCTCGTCGGTGGTCGGGCCGACGCTGGGCGGGCTGTTCTCGCAGTTCGGTGTCTGGCGCGGGGTGTTCTTCATCAACATCCCGCTGTGCATCATTGCCGGCTGGATGCTCATCCGCTCGTTCCACGAAAGCATCGAGAAGCGCGAGCACAAGATCGATTACCTCGGATCGGTGCTGCTCACGATCTCGCTCACCCTCCTGATCCTCGCGGTGCTCGAGGGGGGACAGGCCTGGGCGTGGAATTCACCGCAGTCGATCGCAGCATTCGCGATCGGCGGGGTGGTCTTGGCAGCATTCGTTCTCGCCGAGAGGCGCGCGGTCGAGCCCATCCTGCCGCTATGGGTCTTCTCGCGGCGCCTGCTGCTGACGACAACGCTCATCGGCCTCGGAACTGGTGCAACCCTCATCGGCCTGACGGGCTACGTGCCCAACTACTTGCAGGGCTCAATCGGATCCTCACCGATCGTGGCCGGCCTCGCCCTTGCCGCGCTCACTCTGGGGTGGCCGATCTCGGCATCCTACGCGGGACGTTTCTACATGCGCATCGGCTTCCGCAGCACGGCGCTCATCGGTGTCGTGCTGGCCATCTTCGGTGCCAGTGCACTCGCGTTCTTCACGCACACCCCGTCGATCGTGATCGTCGCGACCTCCTGCTTCGTGATTGGCCTCGGCATGGGCCTCATCTCGGTCTCGGCCCTCATCGCCGCCCAGTCGAGCGTCCCGTGGAACGAGCGCGGCGTAGTCACGGGCACCAACATGTTCGCGCGCTCCATCGGCTCAGCCGTCGGCGTGGCGATCTTCGGCGCAATCGCGAACGCTATCTTCGGATCGGGGGATGCCGCCTCGCTCAGTCCGGCGACCATCGAGGCCGGCTCGGGCGCGGTGTTCGTGGCGGTGCTGATCGTGGTGGTGGCAACGGTGGTGCCGACCTTGGCGATGCCGAAGCAGCACGTGGAGTTCGGGGCAGGGGCGGATGCCGCGGGGGCGGGCGATGCGGCGGCGGAGGGTGCTGCGGCGTAGGCAGTCAGCTTCGCGCGACCGAGCGGAAGTGCGTTTTCTGTGCGGCATTCAGATGCTCGATGGCGCAGCGGAGCATCGTCCGTGGCGTGCCGCCGACGGAGGCTGTTGGCACGCATTGGATATTGGTTTGTGCGTCTGATCCCGCCGTCGGTCATGAGGTCGGAGTCGTTCACGTTTCGTCGTCACCGTCGTTATTTGAGGAAGATGCCCTTGACAAAGTCAATGATCGTTGCGCGGTGCGGGACCCAAACCCGGTCCGGGATGGGACCCTTTTTCCCCAGCCAGTTTAAGAAACTTCGACGAGACTGGACGTATCTCCGGCGTCGTAATCTTGGCGCTGCGTCGAGTAATAGATAGCTTAGGTTTCGGGACATCGCCGCTTCCTGTGAGAGCTGCACGCAACTCTTGCCCGACGACCTCGGCCAGGAGGGCGGGGGTCGCGTTGCCGGCAAGACGTGTAGTTTCGCGGGGGTTCCCCACCAACTGCCAGTCATCTGGAAATGTTTGAAGTCGCATCATTTCTCGAGCCGTCAGCGGACGATTTTCCCAATGGAAGGGGCCTGTCGACGGGCCCGGGGAAGCAGCGAGTGTCCATGACGGCAGATCAGGATCGAGCTTGAGGAGGAAGTTCCAATACTTCGTGCGGTATCCAAAAAGTTCAACTCCGCCGCCTCTACTTGTAAGCCATTGGTAGTTCTCTCCGGGCGGGATGCTGGGTAGGAGGCCAGCCCACTTCCCCACGGCAGTCGGCTTGAAACCTTCGTCGAGGCCGGCCAACGCCTCTCCGGCAGTAACTGGGTCTCCGATATGTGTTTGCGTGGGCCACCTGAACTCCAGATCGTCCCGCAATGCGACCAAAATTACGCGTCGTCGGTTCTGGGGAATCCCGTAATCCGACGAATTCAGAAGGCGCCACGCGAGGCGATAACTTGACCCGCTCCTACGACCGATATCTTCGAGACCCTCTTCGATGGTATTTAGTGCGCTATTGGGGCCCTGCACAAATCCGACTACGTTTTCGAGCATTACGGCCTTCGGAAGAAAACTATCGACGAGCCGAATAAGCGAGTGGACTGTTTGGGCGCGAGTATCCCTCATCCCTTGGCGTGCTCCGCCGGCCCACTGTGCTGCGGACGAGAAGGGTTGGCATGGTGGCCCACCGGATAGCAGATCCAAATCGCCGCGCTCGATTCCGATGCTCGGGGGAGCCAGTGAATCTGCAACCTCATTCACATCGCCCTCGGAGAGCACGTTCCAATCTGACCGGTTCAGGGCGATGGTTTGACGTGCGAGATCGTCGAGTTCGACGCAGGCTAAGGTAGTGAACCCCGCCGCTTCGAGTCCAATTTCCATTCCGCCTGCGCCCGTGAAGAGCGAAAGATTGCTGAGCGGGGTCTCGTCGATCATCCTCAGAACTCACCGCACGAGAACACAAAAGTCAAGTTCGCGTCCCGCCAGGCTGGCGCTTCAAGTAAGTCCTGCGGCAGCGGCGGAAGAGGAGCCTTCCCACGAGAGTTCGCCCTTCCAGACCGATGCGACGTCGTGATGTTCCAGAAATTCGACATAGCTCTCTCCGATTGGTTCGGTGAAGAGCGCAACCTTATGAGCAGATTTTTCGGGGTAGAGAAAGTACTCGTAGGTCGACAGTTGGCCAAGCGCTTCCCGAACCGCCAACGTGGCATTCCCCTGATAGAGGACCTTAGCCTCCACCAACCAATGCTCGTTCTCGCGTGTGAGAGTCATGTCCCGTGGATGAACGGCTGTGGAGGGTGATAGGCCAATGGTCGCCGCGTACAGACCATAGTCCCGAACGAGCTTTTCGTGGCGACGTGACTTTACAAGCAGCCGACCCGTCAAGTGTTGGATGTACTCCTCCTCGGACTTGGGGCGGAAATTGAGCAAGGGGTCCGCGGCCGATGTCGTCAGAAGACGGCTTGAACTCGTAAGGACACCGGGGCTTGATTGCAGCAAGCGCCGCTTCGCGTCGACTACTGCTTGATAAAGATTGACCATCCGGGTGAGATCAGATTCGAGGCGATCTTCGGAGGGGAGCCGGTCAATTTCGTATGTGATGGAGGCTATGTTCCCGGCTTCATAAGCTCTTTGTCGGTATCCCTTCGATCCGAACTCTACAGTCGTGGACAAACCGCGAAGGTCCGAGGGACCGATAGACGATCGCAATGATTCGGCGTCGGATTCAAGTGAAACTAGTGCCGCGCGTCGCCCCAGTCGATCGATCGTCTCGGTAATTCCCTGGTTCAGGGTCAACTCGACTTCTTGCAGGTCGGCATGGAATATGTATACGAGGTAGATTCCGCGTTGTGGGCTGGAGGTTTCGTCTGGATCGAGAACAGCAACCCACGGTGTGGACGTAGCTCTGCCTTGTCCGCCGCCCGAAACCACCTGAAGGCCCCCGGGGAGAAGCGGCGAAAGGTAGAGGGCTGCGTTCCGCAGCAGCTTGTGACCTTGACTGCTGACTGAATCCGTCTTATAGCCCTCAGCGATTGCAATCAGGTAGTCGCCGATGTCCACCTATCTGCCGCCGTTCAATTTGCTGTATATGACTTCAGGTCGCCGGACCAGTTCGAAGGTCGAGCTGAACGCAACGTTGGCTCCGTACTTTTCGCGGGCAGTCGCGCCCGGTCCTAGCGGGTCGTCCGGATCCACAAGTGGGTGCATGATCGCAAGCGGGTATCCAGACGCTGATGTGACCACCGTGAAGGCGTCCTCCTCAACCACCTGCAAGTTAATTTGGTGTCCCAGATTCTCCAAAAGATGGCGCTGGTAGCCAACATGTCGCGCGACGTTTACGGGAATCCCGACGCAGATGTCTACCAGGTCGATCGCTAGACGCCAGTCCAGGATTGGATGCCATTGCCAGTTGCGATAATCGCGAATGCAGTCTTGGCAGCTTGAATCACACGGCGCTAGCGATTTCAGGTGCAAATTGTCGGAGTTCGTTAGGAGCAATCGACCGCCCAAGTTAGTGCCGAGCTTTGCTGCGTAGCCGGCGCCGTTGGGCAGGCTATCTGCGACGAAGATGCCACTCTTCAGGCTTCCGTCCGGCGACCTCGTGGGCGCAAGACCAACCTCGAGTTCATCCGGCCCAATGTCGAGCCAACGACACGTCTCCGCTCGCAGCAGGTAAGCCGCGGAGATCCAGGCCGCCCGAGTTTCAACCCTCCTCGGATCGAGGCTCAATCCGGTTGGTCCAGCTACCGCTTCCATGAGAAAGACATCAGTTGTCCTTCGAGAGGCAAGTGCGACCGCTTGCGTGGGAGATCCGGACGCCACCCAGCTCGTTGTGTGTGCCCGTTGAGCCTTGGCCCGATCCACGAGAAAACTCTCTTCGATCAGGCCGTCTTCGATGCCGCGACGCGGATTCTGTGCCCCCACGAACGAGAACAGATCTCCATGATTGTCGTTGATCGTAAGCAGCTCTCCACCAGCCACGACCCGCACTCGAGCGTTCAACACGTCTATCGGCTCAACTGGAGGAACAAATACGCGTGGCGCCGACGCGGACGAATAGGCGTCGGAGAGTTGCTCGAAGTCATTCGGTCTGAATGAGGTTCGGTAGGCAGTCGGCTCAACGATGGGCACAGTTGTGTATTCGTCCAACGAGCCACAGACCGGGCAGGCATTCAGGTCCGGCGTGCCCAGCGCCAGGCATGCCGCACACAAGCCAACCCGGTCGGACCTACCAAGCGCCCCATCGCCGGATCGGTATGTACCACGCGTCGTTTGAACGTAATTGACCACACCAACGACGACGTGTACTGCCTTGTCCTTAACAAGTTCCCTTCCGGGTGCAAACTCGCCAATTGCCATTCCGGAGTCTCGATCCATTGTCGAGACTGAATCCCTAGATTTGGGGGGAGACGTATAAAGCGATTTCACTTGCGTCGGAAACCCGAACATCGGTAGCACGCCGCTATTCGCGAGCGCTTCGGAAAGGTCGAGGTCGTCGCCTGATTTATCGGCGACCGAGTCGATCTCGCTAAACAGCTCGAGCGTTCCCCAACGTTGCAAACCTGCTCGCGCTTCGAGACCAAGGTTGCCCGCCAACGCGTCAATCGCTTCCGAAACTTCATTCACATTGCTAAGACGGTGCTGCACGAGCGCCCGGACAAAGCCGTGCTTCCAAACTCCAACCAAACCGAATTCACCGTGAACAGACCGACCTTTCTGGAATCCGGGCACAGCAGAAGGAACATCTTTGAAAATAGAAGCCAGCAACTCCGCCGCCAACGATCGCTTCAGTATTGGAATTGATTTGAGATCAATGAAGGGCTGCGGTGGCGAGTCTCCTGTGATCGATTCAGGATGGGCGAAGTAGTACTCGTCGTGGCTACGACCGCCGCGCGCGAGCGTCAGGGCAACCGACATATGTTGATTTCGTCGACCCGCGCGTCCAACCCGCTGCTGGTAGTTGAAACGCTGAGGCGGCATATTGGCCATAACGACCGCGGCGAGAGTTCCGATGTCTACCCCGGCCTCCATAGTTGTTGTCACGGAAAGGATGTCGATTCCGTGTGGAGCCGGGTGTTCGCTTCGGCTCAGATAGACGCCCTGGAACCGGGCTTGTCGGCTTTGTGAATCGAGCAGGTCGGTCTGGCCGCTAAGTTCTTCGACCCGCAACCTGGCGAAGCCCTCGGGTTGCGCTGCTAGCCACCCGTAGTAGTCCGCCGTATCCCCGGTCACCTGGTCAGGTTCGACGGATAGAGCTTTCCCGCAGGTAGCGCAGGTCCCGGCGCTGTGATGCATGTGACGTGCTTTGCACGAGAGGCAGGTCCACGATCCGGTCGAGGTGGTCGTTACCTCCACAAATGAAGGCGAGAAGAGAAAGCCAGTGCTGGCGTCAGCTCGTATTTCCGATCCTGCGGCTGAAAGTAGCTGGTCCGCAGAGACACCCAGCTGGTTGGCCGCGATGACGGCCTTTGCGTAAGACTTGGCCAAACCTGGCCACCCTGTTGCGGCATTTTCAACGCCCTGCACCCGCCTCTTCTTTCCGAGGATCCGGATTAGAGATTGCACGAACTGTTGGGAAGTCACGTCGTCGAGGCCGCCAAACTCAGAATGGCTCTTTGGCCGAAGGAACGCTATCCCAAGAGATTCGAGGTCTCGATCTCCACCGGCGTAGATCGTTCGAACGACCTGTCGCTCTACCTCACGGGTGATCTCACCGAGTAGCTCCGTTTCGGCGGAATTGAATGTGCTCTTTAGAGTGTGTGGCTCATTGTCCTTCCAGGTGACTAGCTCATCCCACGGCGCTTCCTGGGTTGTACGCTGAACATTCTGAATGTGGGAGCCTGCGGGATTCATTCCGAGCTGAATTAGGTCGCTCGAGACTGCCTGCGCCAGGTCACCGAGATCCTGACTCTTCCCGAAGGATTTCAATGCCTCCGTCTCATCCTCAGAGAGTCCAACTCTGGCTAGCGACTTATAGATGATCGTGGCAATCCGCGGAACTGTTCTGGCAAGTTCCTCCAGCTCGTCTGGAGCGATTTGTCGCAATTGACCATCCGCGCCGGTCAGCGCTGCAAATTGAGCGCCCTTCTTCACTGCCCGGACGAGCAGCAGTCGCACCAAGTCCTGATAGTGCGCGAGTTCCAAATTGGCGGCGACGCGAGCTGCACCTTGGCGGCTGTCGGAAAAAACCACCAACCTCGATCCGGTCGCGCGCTTAAGCGCACCCACCAGAACGTCAATGATGCGGTCAAAACCGACGCCGTGAGTCCTAATCGGCGACCTTGATCGACCCGGCGAGTCGATACCGAGACCCGGAATCCGCTTTTCCTGGTCGTCAGCGCAGGAGGGACACCTAGTCGGCAACGCGGGAAGGGTGACACCGCCGGGACCACTAGAGGAGCTGGCGACAAAAGTAAGTCCTGTGGCCGGCGTTCGGTTGCTCGAGCGGATCAACTCTCCAGTCGCAGGGTCAAATCGAACCCCGACAAAACTCATCGTGTATTGCGAAGCATTCGCGGATCCCTGAGAGCCAGCAGCGCGCGTCCAAAGCGCGGTAGCGGGAGGCCGATCAGTCGGCCAGTACATGCGGTAACCGTTGTATGCACGTCGGGTGGCTTGTGTGAGAGGAGCAGACTCAAAGTCGTTGGACGATCCGACGAGGTACTCGCGGCCGCGGGAGTTCGAAAGGTACCCGCCAAGCATCGCCTCGCCGCAGGATTCGCAATACAGAAGCTCTAACACGCGAGATCCGCAAATGCAGGAGAAGCGGGGGGTCGAGTAGATTCTGCCGATTCTCCGTTTGTCTGATTTGTAGTCGTCACCGACGGCACTACATTTTGGGTCGGCGCAAGCCCATAGGCCCTGAAGAGTCCGGAAAATCAGATGGAGCCTCACCCTCGCCTCGGCGTCCGGAGAGTTTTCGAGAGTGGCCACCAAATGGTCGAGCGCTGCACTAGCCTGCGCAGCGCTCAAATCGGAGTAGGTAGCTTGTGCCAGTTGATCGAAAGGCCGCGCTCGAAGCCGCCCTCCAATATGCGATGCATCGAAAAGTCGCTGCACTTGCCCGTTCATATCACCGTCCCTGAGCGCGGGGGCTTGTGGCGAGCCAGAAATGATTGTGAATCGTTCAGGGTTTCTGCCGAAAAATTGGCTAAGGAATGTTCGCCCGTCGACGTCATCATTCAGTGAAGCTGAGGTGGCCACGATTGCCAATTGGTCTGGTCGTTCGTCTAAACCGAGGCGCCTGAACAGGCGCCGCAGCAAGTAGGCGACTTCCGTGCCCGCCGTCCCGCGGTACATGTGAAGTTCGTCAATCGCGAGCGTGAATACGTTCTCGGTGGAGGCCGCAAGCCAGGTGGCGGTTTGCGCAAACATCGATTCCTCGTCACTACGAGACAGAGCGATTGAAAGCATGCTGTAGTTGGTAACCAGAATGTCCGGGGGATTTGCCTGCATGTCCCAGCGAGATCTCATCTCACTACCGTGAAGGTTTTGCATTTGATACAGGTGGTCAGCATCGACCTCGCCAACCGCAATTCTCGATATCAAGTCGGCCCGCCTGTTGTCGATTTCTTGCAGCAACTGACGGAGCAACTCGAGGCGGTCTTTTGATTTAGAGCTGACTGATCCCGGAACGGGTGTCCGTCCCGTATACCGGCCGAAGTAAAATCGATTACCTCCGCGGTGCCCGTCCAGCCAGCCGCGGACCGGATCGCTGTCGAGGGACCGTCGCATTCGGACCATCTGATCCTCGACCAAGGCGTTCATCGGATACATAACAAGCGCTCTGATTGCTGATTGCCGCCGTTCACCAAGTCGTTGGGGAGAAAAGTCAGCGTCCCGAGTGTTCCACCAACTGTCGTGAACAGAAACATCATCTGGCCATGCCCCGCTCTCGCCGACCAAGCGGGCAATGATCGGCAACAGGAGCGCTTCGGTCTTCCCTGATCCAGTTCCCGTTGTAATGATCACGTCGTCGCCTGCGAGGGAACTCTCAAGGGAATTGAGCTGATGCACATATGGGCTTGCGTAGGTCATTAGACCGAGAGCTGCAACCTTGGCGAGATCCGCCAAATCATGTGACCGACCATATTCCTCTAGAGACACATCCGCCGGAGGGTAGCGCGGAAGATACTCCAAAAAGGGCTCCGCGAGCGTGGCCCCTGGTAGCTGGAGCAACGCTCGCCTTTCCTCCATCAGGGAGGCATCGCGGAGCTTGTATGCGGTGTCGTAGTAGCGCATGAATGCTTCAAGAATTGATGCTGACAGCTCAAGCGGAGACTTCATAAGGCCCTCATTGTCGTAGTTGACGTGCCGGAATCCGAACTGCACTCATTAGGTTCTGATGCGTTCTCCCGAGTGTTGCGACCACATCTTCAGCAACCGAAAAGGTGCAATTTTCATAGGCGTAAAAACGATCTATCGTTGGATCGCCGAGTGGCGTTATCCCCGAGAAGTCACGGGGTAGCAGGCCGCTCCGGCCTACGAGAAACCGCTCGATCGAGCTAGGCAGTCCCAGTATGGCCGGTACAAGAATTGTGTTGGAAGGCGCATCGTACGCGACTAGATCTCGTGAGTATTCGGACGCCATCCAAAGCCAGACTCCTACATCAAATCTGACCTCGCGCTCTGGTCCGCCATTTGGCGATCGATAGGTGTACGTGGGACCGCGCGAAGTTACATACTTTCCGACGCCGAACGCATCCGACTGTTTTGTCGCCACACGCCATTCGAATCGTCGCCATTGATGGAGGGATAGAACTTGGCGGTCCAAGCGATGAGGGTTTACCCATTCGTGCCCTTGGCTGAACCGCTCGGCGAGACTCGCGCCTAACGACGTGACGCTCTCTTCAACGCCATCAAAGTATCCGAGCGCGTGAAGATCGGATTTTAAGGTCGGGTAGTCCGCGAGTTCGACATAAATCGCGTCCGGCGCGTTTACTCGGCCGTCCGGTCCAGTCTGCCTTCGTTTGTGAAGCTGCGACTGCTGAGCAAGCGAGGCCAGGTGAGCATTGTCCTCGTCCGCGGCGCCGGTCGTGAGGCCGGCTAAAACTCGGGTAGGGCGGGCGCCCGTCCAAACGCGCAAGCCCATGGCATTCGGTAGGTCGGCCAAGGAAGTGGGTTGCACTCGCAGCTTCTGATTTCCCCAGTCGACCCGTACGTGTCCAAGTTTTGCGAGGTTCCGGATGACTTGCTCGAATTGAGCGTCCGGTCCACTCGCCGCATAAACGCTCGCCAACCAATTCCAAGTTGACCTTGCGCGAGCGAGAGAGGATTCGCCGCTTTCCAGCTCAGACATCCATGCGATGAAGTCGTCGAAAGGATTCTCCTCACCCCCGTCAGCATCATCGTTCTGCGCCTGTGGCTCTTGCGGTTCGGGACGCTCGGACGGGACTCTCAAATTGATTGCATGAGTTCGCAGATTGAGAAGGTGCCCGAGCTTTCCCAGGTTCTCTTTAGGAATCCACCGTTTTCCGGGCGCTGCGACCAGGTCCGAAATAGTCGTCTGGCTTGGCAGGGTTGTCGCGGAACCGGCGAAGGTGAAACCGTCCGGGACATCCACCAATGTCCAGTTTGTTCTTGTTGACGAGCGAAAAGCTACAAGCGCTACTTGATTCGAAAGCGCGCGGGGGATTACCCAAGCCAGATCGACAAGCGACCGAGGGCTTGTGACTCCAAGCCAACTCGGCGCGATGACTTTTGATATGTCTATGCTGAGAACCTCACCCGCACTAAGCAGGACAATAAGCTCCGAGTGATGAGTCCTATGAAGTGGCACGCGTAGGATCGGCCAGGGTGCCGCATTCCCCAGGTCGCCTTTGTCTGCCGACGATTCGTCCAGCCAAGGTAACTGGGCGATTCGCTCGGGCGGTTCCATTCTGAAGTTCAGTTCACGTTCGCCAACCCGAACCTTGTGGTTGCCCGGGTCCAAGTACATCTCTCGCAGACGCAGCAGACCCCGCTCAACAATCGCTGGGCGCGCGCGGCGGCCGTCTACCTCCACGCCATTGAATTGCAACTGGGCATCGACAACTACATCGGGCTCCCCGCCCTCCAAATAGACCGCCGCGTTACCGAGGGGTAGGCCGCCCCGGAGTTGAATTCTTCCGTCGGCCGGCGCAAGAAACCAAGGCCATTGCGATTCCGCGAGATCGGCAGGGGCGGAGACGAATTTGACGTCTTCGACTAGCGTCCAGGTGTTGAGCGTTGTGACTTCCGACGGGGAGGCGCCGAAGGATCGCATCTCCTCGAGGGTCTCACGCAATTTAGAGGTGGGGACGAGTGCTTTGTATGTTGTGTGCCATTCGACAGTGGAGGACTGAATTAGTGTCCCGGAATCCCATGGCTGCAGGAAGATTGTGGGCGGAAGCGGCCAACGGACACCAACATCCGAAGCGAGGGGAATGGACTGTGGGCGATCCACGACAGAAAGGTTTGGGCCTTGCGGGGTCACATAGAGAAGCGTGTCCTGAATCCCGACCGTGATTTCTTCGTGGGCCTTACCCTGCAAAGTTCTACCCCGCAGCCAGGGATACTGATCGAGGTCGACCACTAGGTCCAGCCACCACGAGTCGGTAGCGAGCGCGAGCTTCGCGGCAATTGATCTGTGGCTTGTCCGATCTCGCCGAAACCAGTTGGTAAGGAAGGTCGGAAGGAGCGCAACGAGAATATCTTGCGCCTGTTCGTCAGCCAGCAATTCCCTGAACGGTCCGTAGGCGGCACCTTTGAACCTCAGCCAAGTCCTAATTCCCTGTAGAAGGTCTGATCCCGTTTCGATTCCGGAAAGCTGAATCGAATCGAAGTATTCAAAGATGATTTCGCGCTCTTTCTCGCGAATTTTTGCCTGACTGCGCGCCCATCCCTGGTAGGTGTATGTGGCGTGTGAGGTAGCGGTAGGTATCCCATACTTGCTTCCATTTCCCTCCAGCCACTTGTTCCAGAGGCCCCACAAGTAGGGAACATCCCTCGCGTAACCCGGCGGTGAATCGGTTGAGCTTGGGAGCCCAAGTAACTGGTTTTGGGCCATATACACGCCATGAGCAGAGGGCTCTGTGACGGCGAGCACCGTCATGCAAAGAGCCGAGAAGAAGGGCGGAGTTTCTCTCGGGCCTGCCTGGAGCCAAGAGCGTGTTCGGAAGGATGCGGGATCAAATGGAGCGGACCTCGAAGTGCCAGCTGCATATGCATGGCAAAAATCCTCTACGGCACTGGCTGCGGATTCTGCGCCGCTTACGGCTACCAGAACCGAACGATCCACGTAAACGAATAGCGGCGTCTCGGGTTCGCCTTTTCCCGCGACCAGGTAGTCAAACAAGGCCGAGGTCCACTCGCTGAGATCCAAAAGTCCACCCTTCGGATCGCGGTGAGGAAGGCTCGCCTGCACAACCTCAGGCGAGGCTACGGGAAGGTAGGGGAAACGGCAATCAACCCGAGCCGAGGTCAGTGAGGCAAGCGAGGGCGCGGCCTTCGACCATCCGCTCGTTTGGCGGATTGTTGCCCTTCACGGCAGCCGAGGCGACCGGCATCGCTTCCAGTGTCGCCTGGGCGCATCATTGCCTCGTGACTGCTTTCATCGCGCCGCCGCCGCGCATCCCGTGGTAGCCCCGTCTCGGGCTGCGGGTCGCCCGCCGCCGCTCCGGACGTGACCTGCTGCCCGCGCAGTTGCTCGCCTGGTATCCGCAAACCGCAAGAAGCACTCATCCTGTAGTGCGAGAGCGCGGACCGTTGTGCACAGGCTGGGGGTACGACAGGCACATGAGCACGGTCATCCCGACACTTAGAGGATGAGAAGAGCCACAGGGTTGTAGTTTTCTATAGGTCTAGACACAACACCTATAGCGGCTAGAATTCTCATGAAGCGACGTCAGGTGCTCAAGCGGATCAAGGCCGCGGCCCAAGCCCAAAGCCTGGAATACCGAGAAGTCGAGCTCAGCAACCACACCGGAGTCATCGTCGGTCGCACGCGGGGCACGCTCGGTCGGCATTCGGAGATTGCCGACGGAACCGCTTGCGCCTTCTTCGAGCGGTTCGAGAGCGAGCTAGGGAAGGGGTGGTGGCGTTGAGGTACACATCGACTGCGCATAAGGAGGGTCGCTGGTGGATCGTGCAGAACGACCAGCATCCCGGCGCCCTGTCACAGGTGAAGCGCCTCGACCTTGCCGCCGAGGCGCAACGGGAGGCGATCGCCTTTGTCGCGGGAGTTCCGGTGAGTTCGGTCGATGTCGAAGTGCGGGCCACGATTAGCCCGGATGTAGATCGGGATCTGGCTGAGGCATCCGCGCTCCGCATCGAGGCAATGGCAAAGGAGGGTCGCGCCGCCGCGATGCGCCTGGCGGTTGCCGAGAAGCTTGAGGCCGACGGATTCACCCTGCGCGAGATCGGGATCATCCTCGGGGTGTCGTACCAGCGAGCGCACCAGCTCAAGACGAGGAACGCAAGCGCGTAGCCCACAGTTGTCCACCGGTCTCGGGTATTCGCGCCCCATATGCCGGCACTCCAAGACACTGACTGATGGATCACCCTGACTGAGGGTATCCCAATGTATAGATAGGCAATACACTTATGTATATGAAGACCATGATCGACATCGACGACGGGGCGCTGGCAGCGGCCGCTCGGGAGCTGGGCACGGCGACCAAGAAAGACACCGTGAACGCTGCCCTTGCCTACGTCGCCGGCAGAAGCGGTCGAGTCGCGACGTTGCTCGATGGCCCGTACCGATTCGGCATCGGCGAAGACATTGGTGACCCGGAGATCATGGCCGCAGCGCGTCGATGAGTGATCTGCTCGGTGGAGGCAAGCTATACCTTGTCGACACCTCGGTATTTGCCCGCAGCGCGGTGCCGATTGTCTCCACGGTGCTGGAGGGTCTGATCCGTGAAGCGGTGGCTGCCCGCTGCGTGACTGTTGACCTCGAAGCGGGATTCTCCAGCCGTTCCGCTACGGGCTTTGAAGCACTGATGGATCAACGAAGGATGCTTTATCGCAACCTGCCCATGACCGAGGAGATCGCCGAGCGGGCTCGCGAGGTGCAGCTCCGGATGGCGCAGCGCGGCCAGCACCGAGCCGCCGGAATCGTCGACCTCCTGACCGCTGCCGTTGCCGAGCACCACGGAGCAACGGTCCTCCACTACGACTCCGACTTCGAGCACATCGCGGCGGTCACGGGGCAAGCGCAGCTGTGGGTTGCTCCGCGGGGGAGCCTCGCCTAACGGCCGGGCGCATCATTACCTCGTGACAGCTTTCATCGCACCGCCGCCGCGCATCCCGTGGTATCTCCGTCTTGGGCTGCGGGTCGCCCGCCGCCGCTCCCGACGTGACCTGCTGCCCGCGCAGCTGCTCGCCTGGTACCCGCGGGCCGCGATCGGCTCCGCGGTGCTCGAGTCGCTCGTCGCCCACCGCGACGGACGGCTGGATGCCCGGCTCCTCAAACTCGTCCGCATGGCGGTCTCTTTCACCGTCGAGTGCCCCTTCTGCATCGGCCTCAACTCCCAGGATTGGGATGCCGTCATGTCGCCCGACGAACTCGCCGCCGTGCAGTCCTCGGCGTCGCTCGACCTGTTCTCCCGCCGCGAGCGCGTCGCGATTTCGTGTGCCCGGCTGGCCTCGGCGACGCCGCTCGACATCCCGCCCGCATTCGGCGAGACCCTGCGCGAGGCGTTCACCGACCGCGAGATCGTGGTGCTCGCGACGACCATCGCGCAGGTCAACTACTGGGCGCGCCTGGTGCAGGCGATGGGATGCCCGGGGGAGGGGTGACCGGGTGGCCTACCCCACTGCATCTCACCCGCCGCCTGCGCCCGCCGCTCACCCTTCCCCCGCTGACCGCTCGTGCCGTCCCGCTCGCCTCCTCGGCCTCCGTGGCCCACTGCTTACTTGTCCTCTCCTCCACAGGCGAGTTTTCAGAAACTTGTTATGACACGCCGTCCTCGACTTTCGAATATACGTTCGAACTGGGAGAATTGCTCCATGACCCCAACCGACACCCTCGAGAACGCCAGGGCGGTGACCGCCTTGCCGCCGAGCACCGTGGCGAGCGCCATCGCGGCGGCCCTCGACGCGCTCGCGCGGGTGTCGAAGAACACGGCCGACTATCGCGCCCTCGACGATTCCACCCTTCTTGAGCTCAGTCGCCTGGCCAGTCTCGAGCGCCAACTCGTGGATGCCCACGCCGTCGTCATCGCAGGCGAGATCGACCACCGCTCCGCGCCGGCACTCGGGCACGA
>JAYUVE010000015.1:0-28879 GCA_043754275.1 Microbacteriaceae bacterium
ATCCCCGACGAGATCGCCTACGGCCCATGCATCCTGTCTCTGGCGGTACCCGCGCTGGGCGGCGAAAAACGCGGGAGGCGCAGGTCGCAGGCGAGAGGGCGCAGGTCGTAGGCTGACGGCATGAGCCGCACACCGGTCCTCGCCTTCTGCGGGAGCCTGCGCGCCGAATCGCTCAACCTTGCACTGCTCGATCTCGCGCAGAAACTCGCGCCCGACCTGCACTTCGTCGGCTCTGACCTGGTGCGCCACCTGCCGCTGTTCAACCGCGAGCTCGACGAGGGCACTCCGGTAAGCGTTCGCCAGTTCCGGGATGTCGCCCGCGCCGCCCGCGCGGTAGTCATCGCCTCCCCGGAGTATGTGCACACCCCCTCGGGCGTCACGATGAACTCGCTCGAGTGGCTCATGGGCACCGGCGCGCTGGAGGGCAAACCCGTGCTCCTGATGAGTGCGTCGCCGGGGCAGACCGGGGGGATCCGCGGCCTCGTGGGGCTGTTTCCCATGCTGCAGCAGTTGGGCGGGGTGCTGCTGGATCCGGTGAGCATTTCGCGCGCGGCATCCCGCATCGACTCATCGGGCGGCGTGCTCGACCCGGTCGTCTACCAGCGCGTCGAATTCGCGGTCGACGAGTTGCGATCAGCGATGGTCAGCGCCTACTAGAGCCACTCACGAGAGTTGCGCACCAGGGCTGACCGCGGCGAGCCGCTGCAGCAGCGACACCACGTCTCGGCCGCCGCGAGCCGATAGCCTGTAGGGAGTTTGCGCGAGAAGGAGCTGGGATGTCAGACCACAAGAGACGGGTTCTTCTCAAGCTTTCCGGCGAAGCATTCGGCGGGGGCTCTCTCGGGGTCAACCCCGACGTGGTCTCCGCTCTCGCGAAGGAGATCGCCGAGGCATCCGCCGATGTTGAAATCGCGATCGTCGTCGGTGGCGGCAACTTCTTCCGCGGGGCAGAGCTCAGCCAGCGCGGCATGGACCGTGGCAGGGCCGACTACATGGGCATGCTCGGCACGGTGATGAACGCGCTCGCTTTGCAGGACTTCCTCGAGCAGGCCGGGGCGGCCACGCGCGTGCAGTCCGCGATCTCGATGACCCAGGTCGCCGAGCCCTACATTCCGCGGCGGGCCGAGCGTCACCTCGAGAAGGGGCGCGTGGTCATCTTCGGCGCTGGCGCGGGACTCCCGTACTTCTCGACGGACACCGTCGCGGCGCAGCGCGCGCTTGAAATCAGCGCCGATGTGGTGCTCGTGGCCAAGAACGGCGTCGACGGCGTCTACACCGGTGACCCCCGCAAGGATGCCGGGGCATCCAAGCTCGATCAGGTCACCTACCAGGAGGCGCTCGTGCGGGGCCTCAAGGTGGTGGACTCCACGGCCTTCAGCTTGTGCATGGACAACAAGATGCCCATGGTGGTCTTCGGCATGGAGCCGAGCGGCAACCTGACCAAGGCGATTCGTGGAGACCGTATCGGCACCCTGGTCTCGAACTAGATGAAACCTCGGTCGCAGGCTCCCTCGACGCTGGCTTCGCGCAATCGCTCGCGCGATTGCCAAAGCTCCAGCGCGCCTAAACTCGTACGAGACACAGAGGAGTTGCCGTGATCAGCGACGTTTTGGCAGAGGCCAAAGAGAAGATGCAGAAAGCTCTCGAGGTCGCCAAAGACGACTTCGGCACCGTTCGCACCGGGCGCGCCAACCCTGCCCTCTTCCAGAAGGTGCTCGTCGACTACTACGGCACGCCGACTCCGCTCGCCCAACTCGCCTCGATGGTTAACCAGGAGGCGCGCACCCTGCTCATCACGCCCTACGACAAGTCCGCGCTGAAGGACATCGAGAAGGCGCTCGCCGGTGCGACCCAGCTCGGCGCGAGCGTCGGCAATGACGGCACGGTGATCCGGGCGACCCTGCCTGAGCTCAACGAGGAGCGTCGCCGGGAATTCGTGAAGATCGTGCGCGATAAGGCCGAGCAGGCCAAGGTGGCGCTGCGCAACATCCGCCGCAAGGCGAAGGACGACCTGGATGCCCTGAAAGAGGTCGGCGAAGACGAGCTCGCCCGCGCCGAGAAAGACCTCGACGCGGCGACGAAGCAGCACGTCGACGCGATCGATGACGCTGTCAAGAAGAAGGAAGCCGAGTTGCTCGAGGTCTAGATGGCATCCGACTTCGAGAACCAGGTTCGCGCGACGAACGACAAGATCAACGCTCGCACGGGGCGACCTCTTTTGCGCGCGATCGCCGTGGGGTTGCTGCTCGGCTTCGCCCTGCTCTTCTCCCTCATCGTTGTGAAGCCGTTCTTCATGGTGTTCGCTGCCGCGCTGATCGGCTTCACCGCATACGAGTTGGCCAGCGCGCTGCGGATCGGCGGCCGCGATGTGCCGCGCATCCCCACAGTTATCGCGTCGATCGCGATTGTGCCGGCGGCATTCTTCTGGCTGGCCCCGGGCCACTGGCTCGTGACTCTGGCCGGCATCGCAGTCATCGCCCTGTGGCGACTCGTCGAGCTCGTGCGCCCCACTGCGCGAGCGTCGGCGAAAGAAGTGCTGCTCGATCTCGCGGCGGGCACTTTCATCATGGTCTACGTCGCTTTTATGGGTGCATTCACCGTGCTCCTGACCGCCCAAGACGGCGGTCAGTGGTGGACCCTCGCCTTCCTCATCGTAGTCATCTCTGTCGATATCGGCGCCTACGCGACGGGTGTCGCCTTCGGCAGGCACCCGATGGCCCCGGTGATAAGCCCCAAGAAGACCTGGGAGGGGTTCGCCGGTTCCGTCGCCGCAGCGCTGCTCGCCGGAATCCTGACCTCGATCTTCATGCTTCACCAGCCGTGGTGGGTCGGGGTCATCCTCGGTCTCGTAATGGTCGCTACTGCGACATCCGGTGACCTGGCCGAGTCACTCATCAAGCGTGACCTGGGCATCAAGGACATCTCGAGTTTCCTGCCTGGTCATGGTGGCTTCCTCGATCGCATCGACTCTTCGCTGCTCTCGGCGGCCGCGGCCTATGCGCTATTTCTCATCTTCACCTAGGGCACAATAGACGCGTGAGCAACACTTTCCCCCACAGTCGCAGGTCGAAGCACGGCTACAACGTGGACCAGGTGGAGGACTTCCTCGAGGAGGCGCGAGCTGCCTACACGGCAGACCGGGGCAGCCTCAGCGTGGTCAATGCTGAGAGCATCCGCCAGATGGCCTTCTCGATGCAGAAGGGTGGCTATTCGACAAGCCATGTGGATGCCGCGCTCGAGCGCCTCGAAGACGCATTCGCCACCCGTGAACGCGACCGAGCCTTCGCCGAGACGGGGGATGCCGCGTGGTACGCGCAAGCGCGCAGCTCTGCGCAGGCCATCCTCGACCGGCTCGCGCGCGACCCGGGCAAGCGGTTCTCGCGCGTCGGACCGTTCACCAGCGGCTACCACCAGCGCGATGTGGACGCCTTCGCGACCCGCCTCGTGAACTACTTCCAGCACGGCAAACCGATGAGCGTCGAGCAGGTGCGCACGGTCGTCTTCCGCAGCAAAAAGGGTGGCTACAACGAGACGCAGGTTGACCTGCTGCTGGATTCCGTCATCCACGTGATGCTCGCGGTGCGTTGACAGACCCTTGGGCTAAAATGGCGCAACTGTGGGGAGTAATTCGCGGGTGATCGAACTCCGCGCCGAGCTGAAGAGCGCCGGCGGGGATGTTTCGGGGCGCCATCGGCGCACCGAGTGGTCACTTCCGGTGTTCGCCACCTTCGTCACCTTCGCGTTCCTGTGCGCGACGCTGGCCCCGCCCCTCGGCACGTCGCCCGCGCTCGCGGTCGTGGCTCCCGGGGTCACGTCAGACACGCAGTCGCTCACCGTCGAGGGGCAGTACACCAACGGCGCGCCGCGGGATGCTTTCTCGGTGAGCGAGCCGAAGGTCGCGGCATCCGCGCCCGCAGTCGGCATCCCCGACCCGGGAACAGCGCAGGCCATCGCCTACGCCATGCTCAAGTCCATGGGCCTGGGCGACGACCAGTACGGCTGCCTGGTCGCACTGTGGGATCGTGAATCGCACTGGAACGTGTACTCCAGCAATTCCTCGAGCGGCGCCTACGGCATCCCGCAGGCCCTCCCGGGGGAAAAGATGGCTTCGGCGGGTGCCGACTGGGCGACGAACCCTGCGACCCAGATCACCTGGGGTCTCGGCTACATCGCCGACCGCTACGGCAACCCGTGTGGCGCCTGGGCGCACTCGGAGGATGTCGGCTGGTACTGACGGCGTGAGCGCACCAGACCCCCAGCCGATGCATTGCTCCTAGTCAATAGGGTGGGGTTATGGAGCTCCTGCCCTTCGGACTGTTCGGCGTCGTCGCACTCGCGACGATCGTCGCGGCCGGGGTGTTCAGTAAGAAGCTCGGGGTCGCGGCGCCGCTCATCCTGATCGTGATCGGGGTGGGTTTCAGTTTCATCCCAGGGGCGCCTGCGGATGTGCCACACGAGGTGATCCTGCTGGGGCTACTGCCGCCGATCCTGTATTCCGCCGCGATAAACGTACCGGTGATCGAATTCCGCAGGAACTTCACCTCGATTTCGGCGCTCAGCGTGCTGCTCGTGCTCGCGACGACATTCGTGACGGGCATCATCCTGTATTGGATCTTCCCCGAGCTCCAGCTCGCCGCGGCGTTCGCGATCGGCGCCGTCATCAGCCCCACGGATGCCGTCGCAGCGACCGCGCTCGGCAAGCGGTTGGGCCTACCGCCCCGGCTGGTGACGATCCTCGAGGGGGAGAGCCTCGTCAATGACGCGACGGCGCTCGTGCTGCTGCGTTCTGCCGTGGCCGCAACCGCTGGCGCGGTGAGCCTGTGGGGGGTCGTAGGCGACTTCGCCTTCGCCGTCAGCGTGGCAATCGCGATGGGGCTGGTGGTGGGTGTGGTCACCGTCTGGGTGCGCTCCAAACTCAAGGATCCGCTGCTCGACACCGCGATCTCGTTCGCGGTGCCTTTCATCGCCTTCATTCCCGCCGAGTACATCAACGCGAGCGGGGTGCTGGCGGTCGTGGTCGCCGGCCTCTACTCCGGCCACCACGGGGCCAGACGGTTCACGGCGCAAGCGCGCATCTCCGAGCGCCTCAACTGGCGCACGCTCCAGTTCGTGCTCGAGAATGGCGTCTTCCTTCTCATGGGCATCCAGGTCAGTTTCCTGATCGGCGAAACTCGCAAGGATGACCTCAGCGCAGACGCGGCGATCTACATCGGGCTCCTCATGGCAGCGATCATCTTGCTCATCCGGTTCGCCTTCATCGGCCCCCTGCTGCTCGTACTGCGAAGGCAGGTTGACGCCGCCCAGCGGCAGCAGAATCGCTGGGGGCCGCTTCTCGGACTATTCAGGACCCGCCTCGACCAGAACGACCGCCTCGCCCACAACGACAGGTTCGTGCGTCGTCAAGAGCGCGTCGAGCAGGCTTTCAAGCGTCGACAGGCCGATGTTGACCAGCTTCGCGCCGAGGGGCTCGGATGGCGTGGTGGCGTCGTCCTAGGCTGGTCTGGAATGCGCGGCGTGGTCACGCTCGCGGCCGCCCAATCACTGCCAGAGAGCACCCCATACCGCGCCCAGCTCGTGCTCATCGCGTTCACCGTGGCTGTCACGACGCTGCTGCTGCAGGGTGGGACGCTTCCTTGGCTGATCAGGCTCACGGGCATCCGGGGCAGCGACCGAGCGGCCGATCGACGAGAGTTGGCATCGCTGCTCGACGAACTCGGCGAGGCGGGGATCTCGGTGCTCGAGAACCCGCAGTTTTCGCTGCCGGATGGGCGCGACATCGACCCCGCGGTGATTGAGCGGGTGCGGCACGACACCCTCCTGCCCGCCGAATCGGCCTGGGAACGCGCCGACCACGGTGCCGGGGAGGAAGGGCTCACCGAGTCCCCGCAGCGCCAGTATCGGGCGCTGCGCCGCGAGGTGTTGCAAGCGGAGCGCGAGGCGCTTCTCGAGGCGCGCTCGACCGGCAGCTACCCTTCGCGGATCCTGACTCGCGCCCAGACGATGCTCGATCTCGAAGAGACCCGGCTCGAGCAGATCGATTCTGGCGGCAACAGCTAGTTAAACTTGATGCATGCCCCGTTCGAATCGGCCCCGTGGCCGCCGCGCCGCCGGGGCGGCCGACGAGGAGCCAGACCTCTCTAGGGCGCTGATCGCGCGCTTCCACACCGAACCCAAACGCGACGGGCTGTGGAACGTGCAGCCGCTCTCGGCCGCCAACGCGACAAAGGTCTACACCTGCCCAGGGTGCGGTCTCGAGATCGAGCCTGGCACGGCCCACACCGTCGCCTGGCGGGCCGACGGGATCATGGGCGAGGCCGACGACCTCGCTGGTCGACGGCACTGGCACGTTCACTGCTGGAAGGTGCGGGCGTGAGCGGGGCCATCGAAATCCGGGGTGGCGTGGAGCTGCCGGCCCGCCGAGAGGATGTCGAACTGCACACCCGGGACGGGCTCATCCTGGTCGGCGAACTGGCCCTGCCCGCGGCGGTGGCCCCGGTCGCGACGCTCGTGATGCTGCACCCGCTGCCCACCGCCGGTGGGTTCATGGACTCCCACATCATCCGCAAGGCCGCCGCACGGCTACCGGCGCTGGCGGATGTCGCGGTGCTCAGGTTCAACTTCCGCGGAGTCTCATCCCCCCGAGGCAGCTCGCAGGGCGCATTCGGCGATGGGGTGGACGAGGGGCTCGACCTTGCCGCGGCGATGGACCTCGTGCTCCAGCGCGATCTGCCGCACCCGTGGCTCGTGGGCTGGTCGTTCGGCACCGAGGTGACGCTCAAGCATGGGTTGCGGCATCCCGTCGACGGGGCGATCCTGCTTTCGCCGCCGCTCAAGCGCACCACCCCGGCGGAGCTCGCTGCCTGGGCGGGCAGCGGCAAGCGGCTCGTCGCGATTGTCCCCGAGCTCGACGACTACCTGCGGCCGGCCGAGGCCGCCGCACGATTCGAGGCGGTGCCAGAAATCGAATTGATCGCCGTCGACGGTGGCAAACATCTCTGGGTGGGCGAAGAACAGACCTACCGGGTGCTCACCGAGATCGTGGCGCGGGTCAACCCCGCGGCCCTGCCCCTGCCGAGAACGTGGGACGGCCCGCCCGCATGATTGGGCCCACGCTGCCCTGGGCCGTGGCTGTGGCTGGGGGTGCCCCCGCCCCTTCCGGGCGGGGGAGGGGGGCTATAGCTCGGCCTGCCGCGGAACGACCACCTGCTGGATGATGAGCATGATCGCGGCCGCCACGGGGATGGCGATGAGCGCCCCCAGGATGCCCAGCAGCGTTCCACCGGCCAGCGCGGAGATGACCACGATTGCACCGGGGATCTTGACCGCCTGCGACATGATTTTCGGCGAGAGGAAGTAGGCCTCGACCTGCATGTACACCAGGTAATAGCCGGCGACCCAGAGCACGGTGGGCGGACCATTGAAGATCAGCACGAGCAGGCTGATGACGACGGCGCCGGAGACGGTTCCCACCAGGGGGATGAGCGAAGCCAGGAACGCGATGAAGGCCAGCAACGCCGAGTACTTGACCGGCATCCCGAACGCCGGCAGCACGAGAGTCAGGAAGATGAACGACAGGATGCCGTTGGCAAGCCCCAGGCTGCCTTGGCCGATCACGTAGCGGCCGACAGCCTTGCTGATCTGCTCGGCGAGGTCGATGAACTTGGGTCGCTTGGAAGCCGGGACCAACTGGTAGATGCCGCGCTTCAGGCTCGTGAGGGACGACACGAAATAGATGGTGAGGATCAGGACAACGACGCCACCGGTTACACCGGTCGCGATGCCGATGCCGACGCTCAGCACCCCACCGCCGATGCCGGTGAAATCGAGGCCGGCAAGCCAATCCTGAACTCCCTTGATGAAGCCGTCGATGGGCAGCCAAGGGAAGACGTGCAGGATGTTGTCGCGCAACGTGCCGTCGTTGAAGTCATTGATGAGTTTGGGCACGGCCTTGATCGCGGTCTGCACCTGCTCACTGATGACCGGAATGATCGCGAACACGAGACCCGTGAAGACGCCCGCGACGACGACGAGGACCGTGATGATGGCAAGCGCCCGCGGAAACTTGTGCTTCTCCAGCCAGGTGACGAGCGGGTCGAGGCCAAGAGCCAGGAACAGGGCGGCCCCGACGTAGGTGAGGATCGTGGCAAGCGAGCCGACCGTCGCGCCGATCGCCATCGCGACGAGCACTCCAAGTCCGCCGAAGAGGCCAAGGCGGAACGGGTTCTGGATCTTCACGGCGGCGGTCCTTCGATCGTCGAGCCAGGCCGCGGTGAGCGGCACCGGCAGTGAGCCTTACTGTTCGGCGGTGACCTTCTCTGCCTGTTGGAGCACGCCCCGCAGGTTCTCGAAGTAGCCGGCCACCGTTTCGCGCTCAATCCTAATCTTGGCTAGTCGGTCTTCGGCCTCAGACACGAGCTGGGTGCTGCGCTGTTGAGCTTCATCCACGATGGCTTTCGCCCGGGATTCCGCGTTCTCCAGCACCTCCCTGGCGTGGGTGTCTGCGGCCTCCCGCACCGACTTCGCGTCCGCCTTGGAACTGGATTCCAGCAGCTCGGCCTCCTTGCGCTTTTCGGTAGCCCGCTTGACGGCGTCTGCGAGCTGCACCTGCGCCTCGTCGAGGTACTTCTGGGTCTGGGCCGTGGCTTCCTGGTGCTTGGCCAGGAACTGCTTCTCGGCCTCGTCCCTGCGCGCCTTGAGCTCGACATCAAGGTCGGCACGCGCCTGCTCGACGTCGCGCGCCAGCGTCGTCGAGGTCTCGTCAATCTGGTGGGCAAGCGATGCCCTGGTGGCCTCGAGTTCGCTGGCGATCTCGGCGCGCTGGCGTTCGATGTCCCTGGCGAGGTCGGTGGTCTGCTGCTCGATGTCGTGGGCGAGCTTGGCACGAGCGTCGCTGATCTCGGCCTCCACGGCCGCGCGCTTCTGCGTCACCTCGGCGTCGATGGCCGCACGCTTCTGGGCGATCTCAGACTTCAGCTGGGTGCGAGCAGAAGCGGTCTCGGCTGCCAGATCGTTGCGCGCTGCGGTCATCTCGGCGTCGAGCGCCGCCCGAGCGGATGCCGTGTCTGAGTCGAGGGCGGCGCGCGCGGCGGCCGTGTCGGCCTCCAGCGTCGAGCGAGCCGCTTCGGTGTCTGCGGCGAGGGTGGCGTAGCCGGCCTCGATGTCGGCCTTGAGCTTGGCCTGCGCGGCTTCCGTGTCGTTGGCGAGCTTCTCCTGCGCGGCGGTGGCCTGGTTGCGTAGTCGGGCCTCGGTGGCCGCAGTCTCGTTGGCCAAAGCTTCGCGTGCCGAGGCGATCTCGGCAGCGAGCTCGGACCGACCGGTCTCGAGCTCACGTGCGAGGTCTGTTCTGCCTTGCTCGATGTCGCGGGCGAGCGCGGCGCGAGAGGTGGAATCTTCGTTGACGAAGTTGGCCCTGCCCAGTTCGGAGTCGCGGTTGAGCTGCGCGGCGGCCTCGCGGGCCTCGGCGGCCTCGCGCGCGGAGACCACCTTCAGTTCGGCGGCCGCACGCTCGGCCTCAGCCTTGATGGCGGCGGCCTCGCGCGCCGCGGTGGCCCGTGCTTCGGCAACCTCGGTCGCGGCGGCGGCCCGGATCGCGGCGGCCTCCCGCAGCGCGTCGTTGTTGAGCGTCTCGGCCTCGGCGCGGGCGCGGGCGGTGAGCTCGTCGGCGGCCAGGGTCGCTTCACCTAGCACCTTGCTCGAGCGTGACTGCGCGTCATCCAGCAACTTCTGGGCAGCCTCAGCAGAGTCGGCCTTGAGTCCCGCGATCTCGGCCTGCACGCTTTGACGCATTCTCTCCGCGTCGATGTCGGCCTGGCCGATGAGCCTGGTCGACTGCTCCTCGGCCACACGAAGGGTGTTCTCCAGTTTTGTGCCCAGACCGCTATAGGTGGGGCTGCCGGTCTCATCCAGCTCGGCCTGGAGGTCTTCGTTAACGGCGAGCAGCCGCTTGACCTCTTTGGCGGCATCCGAGCGGTCGGCGTTGGCCTTGATCAGCTCGCTGCGCATCTCCTGGATGACGCGATCGACCTCGTCTTTGCGGTACCCGCGCATCTCGGTACCGAAGTCGGTGTCGTCGGCAGCCATGATTTCTCCTTGAAGACTGGGGGGAACTGTACGAGTTTAGCGGCATAGCCTAGGGCCGAATGTGGCGGAGCGTGCCACGGCAGCTCGGTGCACGCAGTCGGCTCACAGGCACTTCCCAGAGGCGCAGCTAGGTCGCCAGCGGGCCATCGGCTACTCTTGAACGTCTTTGTTGTTGCTGCTCCCGCGCACCGCTGGAGCCCTTCCACTCGTCCCTAGCGCGAGCAGCCCGATTGCGGCGGAGGGTGCCAAGACCACTTGTCTGGCCTTGCAGCACGAAAGGAGTAACCCGTGCGATTTGTTTTCGCAATTATCAGTTTCGTGCTCGCCGCCGGCTTGATCGGCTACGGCATCGCCCAGCGCACTGTTCTCGCCGAGCCGAATGAGGTGGCGGTGTCTGCCTCATCCAACAACGGTGCGGCGGTGACCGTCATCGACGGTGACACCCTCAACGCATTCGACGGCAGCCAGACCCTGACCATCGACGGCACCAAGACGGTGTTCGCGGCATACGGCCGCACCACCGACGTGCTCGCCTGGATCGGCAAGGCGAGCTACAACGCGGTGAGCTACAACGCCAAGAAAGACGAGCTCACGAGCAAGCTCGTCGCCGGTTCAGAGAAGACGGTTCCCGACCCCAACGGCTCTGACCTGTGGATCGACGATTACAAGAAGAACGATACCCTCACGCTGACGGTGAAGGTGCCCAGGGATGTTTCCTTCATCATCATCTCGGATGGCACGAAGGCCGCGCCCATGAACATCCGACTCTCCTGGCCCCTGGACAACTCGACGCCGTGGTCTGGCCCGCTCCTGGTGGGCGGGGCCATCGTCCTCATCATCGGGCTCGCGTTGCTGCTCTGGGCCACCAATCACATGCGCAGCGGCAGGGGCCCACGCCGCAAGGCACAGCGGATGCCGAAGGTGCCTCGCAAACGCGCCCTGAAATCCTCGACCCGCCGCGCCCTGCCTGCCACCGCTGGTGGTCGTAGACGCGGAATGATCGCTGTGCCTGTTGTACTGGTAGGGGCGCTGGCGCTCGCCGGTTGCACGCCCGGTTCGATCGGGTCGGCCGCGAAGCCCTCACCGACCCCGAGCAGTTCATCCGCAGACGCGTCTGCGCTCGAACCTCCCGCCGTGACGCCCAAGCAGGTAGCTCGCATCATCTCCCGGGTGAGCGACGTGGCAACCAAGGCCGACGCCGCGCGGGACGGCACGCTCATCGCCACCAGGTTCGACGGTGCCGCACTGCAACTCCGCTTGGCCAACTATGCGATCCGAGGTGGGGATGCCGCCCAGCCGGGCCTGCCCGCGATTCCCGACGGCCCGGTCAAGCTCGTGCTGCCGCAACAGACCGTGAGCTGGCCGCGCACGGTGTTCGTCGTCATCCAGGATGACAAAGACCAGACGATCCCGCCCGTCGCGCTCTACCTCGAACAGGCCGACGCCCGCTCCGACTACAAGGTGAGCTACGCGATCACGCTCGAACCGTCCGCCAAGCTGCCCGACGTCGCGCCGGCCAACATCGGGGCCCCGCGCCTCGACCCGGGCAGCAACATCCTGAAGCTCTCGGCGACCGACACGGCGATGGCGTACGGCGACATCCTCGAGAAGGATGTGGATAGCGCCTCGTATCTCTACTTCGAGAAGACCGGTGACAGCCTGCGGACCTCGGTGGGCCTGGCCGCGAAACAGCAGGCCGCCGCCGCGCTGCCGCCCACTGCGAAGATCGCCTTCAGCCACCTGCTCGGCCCCGCTGAACCCGTCGCCCTCGCCACGAACGATGCCGGCGCTCTCGTGGCCGTGAATCTCAACGAGACAACGACCGTCACGCCGGTCGAAGCCGGAGCCGCTGTCAACCCCACGGGGGCGGTGAAAGCGCTCTCCCAGATCGCGGTGAGCACCAAGGGAGTGGTCGCCACTTACGGCGACCAGTTGCTCTTCTACGTGCCTCCAGCCGGAAGCGATGCCAAGATTATTCTGCTCGGCTACAGCCAGGGCCTCGTGACCGCAACGGAGGTGGGATGACCAACGCCCCGATCAACTCCGCGGGCCTTCGCGGCGCCGTCGACCTGTCCTCCCTCGTGCGCCCGCCGACTCCGACCCCAGGGGCCGTGTCGGCGGCTGCAGCCGGGGGACTTGTCCGCAGCGCCACCGACGCGACCTTCGGCGAGATCCTCGACCTGTCGTCGACCGTTCCTGTCGTCGTCGAGTTCTACGGCCAGGGAATCGAACCGAGCCTGGGGCCCGCCATCGAGCAGTATGCCGGCCGGATCGCCCTCGCCACGGTGGACGGCACTACCAATCCGCAGCTCGTGCAGGCCTTCCAGGTGCACCAGGTTCCTACCGTCGCCGCTGTGGTGGCGGGGCGACCCATCCAGCTGTTCGCCGGGGTCCTTCCTGATGCCGAACTGCGCGAGGTGCTCGAGCAGTTGCTCCAGCTGGCCGCCCAACAAAACGTGACGGGTCGACTCGCCGCCGCCACTGCCGACGATGACGGTGCCGAGCCCGCGACCGTGGTCGAAGAGCCGCTTCCGCCGCACCACCAGGAGGCGTACGACGCCATCAGCTCCGGTGATTTCGCCACAGCGATCAAGGAGTACGAAACCGCCATCGCGCAGAACCCGCGCGACCTGCTCGCGGTGGCGGGTCTGGCCCAGGTCTCGCTGCTGGCTCGGCTCGACGGCACCGACGCCGCAACGTTGCGGGCCACGGCCGCCGACAAGCCAGACGATGTGGATGCCCAGCTCGCGGTCGCCGACCTCGATGTTTCTGGCGGCCACCTCGATGACGCTCTCGGCCGCCTCCTCGATCTCTTCCCGACCCTGGACTCAGCAGCCAAGAACCTCGTCAGGACGCGCCTGCTCGACTTCTTCGAAATCGCCGGTGCCGAAGATCCCCGCGTGATCGCCGGTCGTCGCCGCCTCACCGGGCTGCTGTACTGACAATGGCGCGCCTGGGCCTGCTGACAGTGGTGTCGCGCTGAACGAAGTCTCGGCGGGGCAGTGGGACCTGCGGCGCCGAGTGGCGTGGCTTCTCGCAGCCGTCGCGATCGCCGCGGGCGTTGTCCTTCTCGCCGCGCATTCCTTGCTGGCGATCATCGCCGGCGTGATCGCGGTCGGCGCCTTCATCGCCAGCCTCATGATCGGTGCACGGGTATCCCGAGCGATCATGCGCGAGCGCGAGGCCGGCTACTCGACCGTCTACGACTTCGCCGGGTTTGAGTTGCGCGACCCTCGCACGCTCGAGGTGCTGCGGGCACGCGACATCCCACCGGTGGAGCCGGGCAGCCGTTCTCTGGCGCTCGGCATCTTCGGTGTCAAACCTGGGACCGTGCTGGCCAAGCGCCTAGGAGACGAGTAGCTGGGGGCGAGTAGCTGGGGCGAGTAGCTACCCGCGCGGCTTCAACCACAACCCGGCGAGCGGCGGCAGCGTCAGCTCCGCCGAGGCGGGGCGCCCCTGGAATGGCTCGTCGGTCGCGACTACCGAGCCGTAGTTGCCCACGCCGGAACCGCCGAACTCGAGGGCATCCGTGTTGATCACCTCGTCCCAGTTGCCGGCGAAGGGCAGCCCGATGCGGTACGGCCCGACCGGGTTGCCCGAGAAGTTGAATACGCCGACGAGCGCCTCGCCTCCGTGCGACCAGCGCACGAAAGCCAGCACATTTTGCGCCGAGTTGCCACCGTCGATCCACTCGAAGCCGGCCGGGGAGTTGTCCTGTTCCCAGAGCGCCGGGCTTGCCGAGTAGACCCGGTTGAGGGCGCCCACGAGCTTCTGCAGGCCCTGGTGGATCGGCTGGTCGAGTATCCACCAGTCGAGCCCGCGTTCCTCAGACCACTCAGAGGGCTGGCCGAACTCGCTGCCCATGAACAACAACTGCTTGCCGGGATGCGCCCACATGAAAGCCAGGTACGCGCGCACGTTTGCGAGCTTCTGCCACTGGTCGCCTGGCATCTTGTGCAGCAGTGATCCCTTGCCATGCACCACCTCGTCATGGCTGATCGGCAGCAGGAAGTTCTCGCTAAACGCATAGAAGAACGAGAACGTGATGTCGTTGTGGTGATACGACCGGTACATCGGGTCTTCCTGCATGTATTGCAGGGAGTCGTGCATCCAGCCCATGTTCCACTTCATGCCGTAACCGAGCCCGGATGACGCGGTCGGCTTGGTCACGCCTGGCCAGCTCGTCGACTCCTCGGCGATCATCACGATGCCGGGGTTGCGCTTGTAGGCGGTCGCGTTGACCTCCTGCAGGAAGCTGATCGCCTCGAGGTTCTCGCGCCCGCCGTAGATGTTGGGCAGCCATTGCCCCTCTTCGCGCGAGTAGTCGAGATAGATCATGGATGCCACGGCGTCGACCCGAAGCCCGTCGATGTGAAACTCCTCCAGCCAGTACAGCGCGTTGGCCACCAGGAAGTTGCGGACTTGACGCTGCCCGAAGTCGAAGATGTAGGTGCCCCAGTCCAACTGCTCGCCCCGCCGGGGGTCTGAGTGCTCGTACACCGGCTCGCCGTCGAAGCGGGCGAGCGCCCACTCGTCTTTCGGGAAGTGGCCGGGCACCCAGTCCATGATCACGCCGATGCCGGCGTTGTGCAGCCGGTCGATCAAATACTTGAGGTCGTCGGGATGCCCGAACCGGCTGGTCGGCGCGTAGTAGCCGGTCACCTGGTAGCCCCACGACCCGCCGAACGGATGCTCGGCCAGCGGCATGAACTCGACGTGCGTGAACCCGAGCTCGCGGATGTAGTCGATGAGCTGGTCGGCGAGGGAGCGGTAGTCGAGTCCCGGTCGCCACGAGCCGACATGCAGTTCGTACACCGACATGGCGGAGTTGTGCGGGTCGCTGGCCGCGCGCCGCGACATCCACTCGCCATCGCCCCAGCCGTACAGCGACTGCCCGACCCTGGATGCCGTGGCCGGCGGCACTTCGGTGTAGCGCGCCATCGGGTCGGCCCGCTTGACCCACTGGCCGCCCGGCGTGAGAATCTCGAACTTGTAGCCGTTGTCGGGGGTGAGCCCGGGGATGAACAGTTCCCACACCCCGTTGTCGTCGAGGCGGCGCATGGCGTGGCCGACACCGTTCCAGCTGTTGAAGTCGCCGATCACGCGCACCGCGCGAGCGTGCGGCGCCCAGACCGAGAATGAGGTGCCGTCGACGCCCTCGTGGGGGCGGTAGTGCGATCCGAGCACGTGCCAGATCTGCTCGTGCCGGCCTTCGGCCCACAGGTAGAGGTCGACCTCGCCGACCGAGGGGACGAAGCGGTAGGGGTCATCCGCCGTCCAGTCCGGGCCGTTATCGTAGCCCGTCTCGATTCGGTAGGCCTGGCCCGGAGCCGGAGCGAAACCCTGCCACAGCCCGCCCGCGAGGTGCTCGAGCGCCACCCGCGAGCCGTCGGCGCTAATCGCCGTGACCGACGAGGCGAGTGGGCGCACCGCCCGGATGACGAAGCCGTCGCCGAAGGGGTGCTGGCCGAGCGTTTCGTGGGGCTGTGGGTGGGAGCCCGCGACGAGCGCTGCGACGTGGTCTGGGTGCAGCTCAGGCAGTCCCACCGTCGCAGCCGGAGGCACGGTGGCCTTTGCCGTCGCCTTCGTCGCGGCCTTTGCCGTCGCCTTCGCTGCCGCCTTTTTCTCGACCATCACGTGCCCTTCGGATCTTTCGCGGCGCCGGTCTGAACAGCGGCGCCGGTCTGAACGGGCGCGCCGGTCTGGACATGAAGGATGTGCACGGGTTCGGTGAACGCGTCAAGACGAACAAAATTGCTGCGGCCCCAGTCGAACCTGGCTCCCGTGATGAGATCAACGACGCCGAACCGAGCATCGGGATCGAGACCGAACCGGGTGGGATCGAGGTGCACGAGCGTCTCGCGCACCGAGTGCGGGTCGACGTTGGCCACCACGATAATGGCGTCGCTCTTGCCGCCCTCGATGAAGGCCCCCGAGAGGTATTTCGAGTAGACCAGGATCGATTCGTCGTCGCTCCAGTGCACGTCGAGGTTGCGCAATTGGCGTAGCGCAGGGTGGGCGGCACGGATGAGATTGAGCCGGGTCAGGTAAGGAGCCAACGACGTGCCGGCCTTCTCGGCGCCGGCCCAGTCGCGCTGCTTGTACTGGTACTTCTCGTTGTCGATGTTCTCTTCGCTGCCGGGCCGCGCGACGTCTTCGAAGAGCTCGTAGCCGGCATACACACCCCAACTCGGGCTCGCCGTCGCGGCGAGGGCTGCGCGAATCTTGTAGGCGGCTGGCCCCCCGAATTGCAGGAATTCGGTGAGGATGTCGGGGGTGTTCACGAAAAGGTTGGGTCGAAAGAACGCTGGCGTCTCGCGTGAGATCTCGCTCAAGAACTCCTCGAGCTCGGCCTTCGTGTTCCGCCAGGTGAAGTAGGTATAGGACTGCTGAAACCCCACCTGGGCCAGCGCCTGCATCATCGCTGGCCTCGTGAATGCCTCGGCGAGAAAGATCACGTAGGGAAACTCCGCGTTGATCTCGCGCAGGACGAGCTCCCAGAACTGCAGGGGCTTGGTGTGGGGGTTGTCGACCCTGAAGATCGTCACGCCGAGCCCGATCCAGTAGCGCAGCAGCCGCAGCACTTCAGCCCTGATGCCTGCCGGGTCGTTGTCGAAGTTGATGGGAAAGATGTCTTGGTACTTCTTCGGCGGGTTCTCCGCGTAGGCGATGGACCCGTCGGGCAGCGTGGTAAACCACTCGGGATGCTCGGTCACCCAAGGGTGATCGGGGGATGCCTGCAGCGCGAAGTCGAGCGCGACCTCGAGCCCGATCCGCCGGGCCGCGCCCACGAAGTACACGAAGTCCTTCACGGTGCCGAGGTCGGGGTGGATGGCGTCGTGGCCGCCTTCGGCGCCACCGATGGCCCACGGCGAGCCTGGGTCGCCCGGTTTCGTCAGCAGGGTGTTGTTAGGCCCCTTGCGACCGGACACCCCGATCGGGTGAATCGGCGGTAGGTAAAGGACGTCAAAGCCCATGTCTTTGACGGCTTGCAGCCGCTTCGCGGCGCTGCGAAACGTGCCGCTGACCCAGCTGCCGTCTTTGGCTTGCTTGGCACCCTCGCTCCGCGGGAAGAACTCGTACCAGCTGCCGACACCCGCTCGCTCACGCTCCACCCGGAGCAGGAGCAGTTCGGTCTCGGTCGTCAGGCTCGCGAGCGGCTTGGCTTCGATCGCGGCGGTGAGTTTCGGGTCGAGCACAGTGGCGAGTTTCACCGTGGCCGCCACGGTGGGGTCTGCCAGCACGTCGTGGGCATCGCGGACGATCTTGCGGGAGCCCGCTCGATCCAGAAGCGCGAGCCCCATCGACATCATCAGGTCAACGTCGACACCGGCCGGGATCTTGAGCTCGGCATTGTGCAGCCAGGTCGCCCAGTCATCGGTGAAGGCCCGCACCTGCCAGGTCCACTGGCCCGCGATCGGAAGCAGCACATCTGCCTGCCAGCGGTCTGTACCGGGCGCGACGGGCCGCATCCGATAGGTCACCTTGCGACCCTCGGGGTCGGTCACGACCAGGCGCACTCCGAGCAGGTCATGTCCCTCACGGAAGACCGTTGCCTGGAACGGCACCACTTCGCCGCGATACGCCTTGGCCGGCCACAGGGCCTCTGGCTGTTGCGGCGCGAGGCCGCGAATCGGGATGCGACCCAACCTTGGTTCGTACTCGATAGGCACGCTCCGACCGTACCCCTTATCCCGTCCGCCCGTTATCCCGCCTGCCCGCGGGGCCTTGCCAGCGCTTTACCTGGCTTAGGGTTGGTCTGGCGCTCGTTGGCCGATACGGCGGCACCCGAACGCCGCAGGCGCGGCGGTGCCGAGAGGAATGATAGTGAAGGCGATCCGACGTTTTACCGTTCGCACCGTGCTGCCCGACGCGCTTGCGGCGCTCGATGAGCTCTCCACCAACTTGCGCTGGTCGTGGCACGAACCGACGATGCGCCTGTTCGAGTCCATCGACCCCATGCAGTGGGAGCTGACCGCTCACGACCCGATCGCCCTGCTCGGCGCCGTCGAGCCGGAGAGACTCACCGAGCTTTCGAAAGACGGGGCGTTCGTGGCATCCGCCGACGACCTGCTCGTGCAGTTGCACGACTACCTCGAGAAGCCGCGCTGGTACCAGTCCCTGACAGACGCCCCGGCCTCGATCGGCTACTTCTCGCCGGAGTTCGGCATCGCCGCGGCCCTGCCGCAGTACTCGGGCGGCCTCGGCATCCTCGCGGGCGACCACCTCAAGAGCGCCTCCGACCTGGGCGTGCCGATCATCGCCGTGGGGCTCTTCTACCGCGCCGGGTACTTCAGGCAGGCGATCTCGCGCGAAGGCTGGCAGCTGGAGAGCTACCCCGTGCTCGACCCCGACGGCCTGCCCCTGACCGTGCTGCGCCACCCGGATGGCACTGCCGCGCACGTCGCGCTGTCGCTGCCCGGCGGCACGGCCCTGTACGCGCGGGTGTGGCAGGTGAAGGTCGGTCGCATCACGCTGTTGCTGCTCGACACCGACATCCCGGAAAATGCCGACGAACTGCGCACCGTCACGGACCGGCTGTATGGCGGCGGGGGCGAGCATCGTCTGCTGCAGGAGCTGCTGCTGGGCATCGGGGGCGTCAGGGCGATCAAGGCGTTCACCGAGCTCACCGGGGCGGCATATCCGGACGTATTCCACACCAACGAGGGCCACGCGGGCTTTCTCGGGCTTGAACGGGTGAGCGACCTCATTGGGGACGGCCTGTCGTTCACCGAGGCGCTGCAGGTCGTTCGAGCTGGCACGGTGTTCACGACGCACACGCCCGTGCCCGCCGGTATCGACAGGTTCGAGATCGCGACGATCACGAAGTACTTCGACACCGACCTGCTGCCGGGCGTGGTCGTCGATGACGTCGTGGCGCTCGGTGAGGAGAACTACGAGGGCGGCGACCCGCTGCACTTCAACATGGCGGTCATGGGCCTGCGCCTGGCGCAGCGAGCCAACGGGGTCTCCCTCCTTCACGGCGAGGTTTCCCGCGGGATGTTCGGCGCCCTGTGGCCCGGATTCGACCCGGATGACGTGCCCATCACCTCGGTCACCAACGGCGTGCACGCCCCGACCTGGACCGACCCGAAGCTCACCGCGCTGGCGCAGGAGAAGTTCGGCACCGTCGACACCACCGCCGTGGATTGGTCGGCGAAGGTCGTCACCGACGCCGAACTCTGGGCGGTGCGCGGTCAGATGCGCGAACAGCTCGTGCGGGATGCCCGCCGCCGGGTCAGCGCAGCCTGGCAGGAACAGAACCCCGGGGTGGGCGACCCCGCCTGGTTCTCGGAGTTGTTGGATCCGACGGTGCTCACGATCGGGTTCGCGCGGCGTGTCCCCACCTACAAGCGCCTCACGTTGATGCTCCACGACCCCGAGCGGCTGCGAGCCCTGCTGCTGCACCCCGAGCGACCGATCCAGCTCGTGATCGCGGGCAAGTCGCATCCCGCCGACGACGAGGGCAAGCGGCTCATCCAGAAGCTCGTGGAGTTCAGCCAGGAGCCCGAGGTGCGCAAGCGCATAGTCTTCCTGCCCAACTACGACATCGGGATGGCCAAGCTGCTCTACCCGGGCACCGACGTGTGGCTCAACAACCCGCTGCGCCCGCTCGAGGCCTGTGGCACTTCGGGGATGAAGGCGGCGCTCAACGGGTCGCTGAACCTGTCGATCCTCGACGGCTGGTGGGCCGAGTTCTACGACCAGGAGAACGGCTGGGCCATCCCGTCTGCCGACTCCGCGGGCGATGGGGCCGAGCGCGACAAACTCGAGGCCGACAGCATGTACGACCTCATCGAGCACCAAATCGCGCCGCGCTTCTACGATCGCAATAAGAGCGGCGTTCCGGTGCATTGGGTCGATTCGATTCGCCACACCCTGGCGACCCTCTCTCCTGCTTTGTCGGCAGACCGCATGGTCAAGGAGTACGTTCAGCGGCTCTACATTCCCGCGGCGGCCGCGGAGAACGCGATCAGCGCATCCTCGTACCAACCGGCCCGCGAGCTCGCCGCCTGGAAGCAGCGCGTGCGCGCGGCATGGCCGAAGGTGCACGTGAGTCATGTCGAGTCAGGCGGGGTGGATTCGGTGCCGCAGGTCGGCGACGAACTGCACCTGCGCGCCACAGTCGACATTGACGGGCTCTCGCCGGATGACCTCGCGGTCGAGGTGGTGTACGGGCGAGCCAGGGATGGCGACACCCTCGAGAACATCCAGCGCGAGCCGCTGCTGATCGCGGACCGGCAGGATGGCGCGCCCGCGGTTTTCGCGGGCACCGTGCCGCTAGCGCGGGCCGGAAGCTTCGGTTACACGGTGCGGGTAGTGCCGAGCAATCCGCTGTTGGCGTCGCCCGCCGAGCTGGGATTGGTTGCTGTCGCCGAGTAGGCGCCCGCCCGCGCCGCGCGCGCCTGCGTCGCGGTTGAGCGCTCACCCGCCGCGATTCGGTTAAGGACGCCGCCACGCCGTGAGATCGCTTGGTCCGCGCGCGTGTCCCGCTCTTTAACCGAATCCGGCGGGGCTGGACACTTCTCGCTCCACCCCACCTGCGAACGCACTAATTGCACCGACGCGGGAGGAGGCCCGCTCCGCGTTGTCGTTGGCGAGGCACCATGGGCGAATGGATGCCCTGGCCGTCGTCCGACGCTGCGGAGGGGTCGCGCGAACTCGCCAGCTTCGCGCGGCGGGCCTCTCGTCGTCATCGATCGCGGCAGCCGTTCGGGCCGGGCGGATCGAACGGGTGCGCATCGGCCACTACATCGACCCGGCACTTCCCGATGTGCTGAAGCAAGCCCATCGAGTGGGCGGCCCGCCGACCTGTGTCACCGCGGCGATGCTGCATGGTGCCAAGAGCCTTCACACTCATCCGCCCCATGTTGCGATCGGATTGCATGACTCACGGTTCCGGGATCACCTCGATATGACCCAGCGTCGGTGGCCAGCGGAGCGTACGAACGCCGTTCTGCACTGGGATGCCGCGATGCAACCGCGACCGCTCATCATCCCGTTGGCCGAATCGCTGGTCCAGGCGTCATCCTGTCTCGAACCGGAGGATGCCGTCTGCCTCATCGACTCTGCGCTTCACGGGCATCCCGAACTGGTCGACCATGCGCAGCTGATGCGCATGGCCAGCGGGTCGGCGAGAAGTATTGTCGCCCGTGCGGATGGCAGCTCCGAAAGCGTGACCGAGACGGTGTTCCGACTTCGCGGGCTGGACGAGCGCTGGCCGCTCCGGGCGCAGGTTCCGTTACCCGGTAGTCGCCGCGGCGACTTCCTGATTGCCGAGCGGTTGCTCGTCGAGGTCGATGGTGCGGAATTCCACGCCGGTATTGAGGCCTTCATCGCGGATAGGGAGCGGGATGCCCTGATGGCGGCGCACGGCTACTATGTGCTCCGTTTCACTTACGATCAGACCGTGCGGCGCTGGCACGAGGTCGCTTCGGTCATCTCGCTCGTGATGCGCAGGGGAGACCACCTGTGGCCTCGGGGGCGGCGCCCGATCTAGCGCGGCCCCGTGCGCACGGGTACCGTCGCGCCCGCGCCGAGCGCCGAGCGCCCGCGCCCTCGCCCGCGCCCTCGCCGAGCGCGTGCGCCCTCGCGGTACGCCCGGCGCCCTCGCGAAGCGCGAGCGCGCCCTCGCGGCACGCCCCGCGATTCGGTTAACGGGTCGAACACGCCGCAAATCGTGGTCCTGTCTAGGCGTGTCGGGCGGAGGATCCGAATCCGGGGGGGCGACCGGCAGTCCCGGCTGCCAGCGTGATGAGTCGGCATCAGCGCGCGATCGCCGCCACAACCGCGCCCGTGACGCGCACCAAGTCGGCTGGCGCGAGTTCAACGTCGAACCCGCGGCGCCCGCCGGACACGCACACCGTGTCGTACAGCTCCGCCGTCTCATCCAGCACTGTCGGGTGCGCCAGCTTCTGGCCGATCGGGCTGATGCCGCCGACGACGTAGCCGGTGCGGCGTTCCGCCACGCGAGGGTCGGCCATCTCGGCCTTCTTGCCGCCGAGGGCCGCCGCGAACGCCTTGAGGTCGAGCTTGCCGCTCACCGGCACGATCGCGACCGCCAGGGAGCCGTCCACCTCAGCGAGCAGCGTCTTGAACACCTGGCCGGGGTCGACGCCCAGCACCTCGGCGGCCTCGAGCCCGAAATTAGTATTGGCCGGGTCGTGGGCGTACTCGTGCTCGGTGAACGCGACGCCAGCGGCGGCTAGCGCAACAGTTGCGGGCGTGCCGCTCAATGCGCCCGGAACAGCTGCATCGAGGTGCCCGCCACGGTCAGCTCTGAGCCCGGACCGTGCTCGACCATCGACTCCGTGCCGTCTTCGTCGGCCGAGTCCCAGAGCAGGGAGTACGAGGTGACACCCTCGTGCTCGGGCAGGGTGACCGTCACGTCATCCTCCAGGCCGTGCACGATGAGCAGGATGCGGTTGAACTCCTCGAACTCCGGCGTCGAGGCCGCGAGATACTGCAGCGTGCGCTCGCCGGGGGAGTCCCAGTCCGCCTCGGACATCGACAGCCCCTGCTTGTTGTACCAGTCCATCTGCGTCGCCGACGGCACGGTTTCACCGGCCAGTCCGTAGCGCACCGGCCGCAGAGCCGGGTTCTCCCGCCGGAACTGGATCAGCTGCCGCGACACCTGCAGCAGGTCCTCCTGCCAGTCGTCGTGCTGCCACGGCAGCCAGGTCAGTTCGCCATCCTGGTTGTAGGCGTTGTTGTTGCCGCGCTGGCTGCGCCCGAACTCGTCACCGGCGGTGAGCATCGGGATGCCCGCCGAGAGCAACAGCGTGCCCAGCAGGTTGCGCATGGCCTTGCGGCGCGTGTCGACGATGGTCGCGTCATCCGTCGGCCCTTCGACACCATGGTTGAAGGAGTGGTTGTTGTCGGTGCCGTCGCGGTTGTGTTCGCCGTTGCCGAGGTTGTGCTTCTGGTCGTACGCGGTGAGGTCGGCCATCGTGAAGCCGTCGTGCGCGGTGATGAAGTTGACGGATGCCAGCGGCCCCCGCTCCTGCGAGAACACATGCGCAGACCCCGCAAGCCGCCGGGCGAGAGACCCGATCCCGTTGGGTGCGGACCCGGTCGCCCGGGCCGCCCCGATATCGGTGAGCCAGAAGTCGCGCATCCGGTCCCGGTATCCGTCGTTCCACTCCGACCAGCCGCGCGACTCGTCGGGGCCGGGGAACCTGCCCACCTGCCAGCCGCCCATCCCGACGTCCCAGGGTTCGGCGATGATCTTCACGTCTTGCAGCAGCGGGTCGTCTTTGATGGCCAGGAGCAGAGGATGCTCGGGCTGAAAGTCATTGTGTGCGTCGCGCCCCAGGGTGACCGCGAGGTCGAAGCGGAAGCCGTCCACCTGCAGGTCGTTCGCCCAGTAGCGCAGCGAGTCGAGCACGAGCCGCTGGGCGGCGGGGGTCGCGGTGTTCAGCGAGTTACCGCATCCCGTGACATCCACGTACCTCCCGTCTGGGGTCTGGCGGTAGTAGTTTGCGTTGTCCAGGCCCCTCAGCGATGTGGTGGGCCCGCCGATCCCCTCTTCGGCGGTGTGGTTGTAGACGACGTCGAGGATCACCTCGATGCCGGCCTCGTGCAGCAGCTTGACCATGCCCTTGAACTCACGCAGCACGGCACCGGTGCCGCCGAACTGCGCCTTCTTCGAGGCGTACGCCGCGTGCGGCGTGAAGAAGTTGAGGGTGTTGTAGCCCCAGTAATTGATGAGGCCCTGCTTGATGAGTCGCTGCTCGCTCACGAACTGTTGCACGGGCAGCAGTTCGATGCTCGTGACGCCTAGCTCTTGCAGGTAGCTGATCGTGGTCTCGTTCGCGAGGCCCGCGTAGGTGCCGCGGAGATCTTCTGGCACATCGGGGTTGAGCTTCGAGATGCCCTTGGCATGCACCTCGTAGAGCACGGTGTGGTCGAGGCCGATGCGCGGTTTCTTCGAGTGGCCCCAGTCGAAGGTGTCCGGCTCTTGCACGTAGCCACGCCACTCGCCGTTGGCGGCACGCGCTAATCCTCGTGCGTAGGGGTCGATGAGGTGCAGGGCCGGATCGAAGACGTTGCCAGCCGCCTTGGGGCCGTTCGCGCGGATCGAGTACCTCACCCCGGGCTTCAGGAGTTTGGATGTCACTGACCAGACGGCCGCGTCATCCCGCTCCATCGGCAGGGTCTTGGTGACCCAGGTCGGGTCCTTCGCGTCGAACAGGCAGAGCTCCATGCTCGTCGCGCTACCGGACCAGACCCGCAGCTGCCCACCCTTAGGGCTCAGGGTCACGCCGAGGTCGGCGAGGTGATCGGGCATGCGTTCTAGAGTAATGACTGTGGCGATCTACCTTGACCATGCGGCGACCACGCCCATGCTGCCCTCGGTGATCGCGGCCTATACGTCCGCCTTGTCGCTGGTGGGCAACCCCTCATCGATCCATTCGCAGGGCCAGGATGCTCGTCGCATGCTCGAAGAGGCCCGCGAGCAGGTGGCTCGCTCTGTCGGCGCTGACGCGGTCGAGGTGACTTTCACTTCGGGCGGTACCGAGGCGATCAACTTGGCTATCAAGGGCCTCTTTTGGGCTCGGAACCCGCGGGTACGCATCCTCGCCACCCGCGCCGAACACCACGCCACGATCGATAGTCTCGAGTGGCTCGAGGCGCACGAGGGTGCCGTCATCGACTGGGTGCCTGTCGACTCACTCGGACGCATCGACCTCGATAACCTGGCCGCGGCCCTCGCGTCCTCCTCGTCCTCCTCCACCTCCTCCGGCGACGACTGCGACGTCGCGCTGGTCACCCTCCTCTGGGCGAACAACGAAGTCGGCACCATCCAGCCGATCGCCGACGTGGTCGCGCTCGCGGCGGCGCACGGCGTGCCGGTGCACGCCGATGCCGTGGCGGCCTACGGCTACCTGCCGGTCGACTTCCACGCGTCCGGGCTCGCCGCCCTCTCTCTGTCGGCTCACAAGATCGGCGGACCGGTCGGCATCGGCGCGCTCGTCATCGCCCGCACGGCGACGGTCACCCCGCTCCTACACGGCGGCAACCAGCAGCGCGCTCGCTCAGGAACGCAGGATGCCGCCGGCGCCGCCGCCTTCGCGGCCGCTGCGCAGCTCGTAGCCCCGTCGCCCGACTCCGTCCTCTCCCCGGCCATCTCCCCGGCCATCTCCCCGGCCCGGACCGCAGGCGCCGCCCCACCCGCCCCGGCCCTCCTCGCGGGCGTCGCCCACCTGAGCACCTTGCGCGACCGGCTCATCGCCGGCATCCAGGCGGCCGTGCCCTCCGCGATCCTGCGCGGTGACCCCGTGGATCGCCTGCCCGGCAACGCGCACTTCACCTTCCCGGGTTGCGAGGGTGACTCCCTGCTCTTCCTGTTGGATGTCGCCGGCTTCAGCGTCTCGACCGGCTCCGCCTGCCAGGCGGGGGTGCCCGAGGCATCCCACGTCCTGCTCGCGATGGGACTCAACGAAGCCGACGCCCGCGGCGCCCTGCGCATCACCCTCGGCCACGGCACCACTGAGGGCGAGGTCGACGCGTTCTTGGCGGCTCTGCCCGCCGCCGTCGAGCAGGCGCGGTCTGCCGGCCTCGCCGACCGGCTCACCACGCTGGGTCGCTGACCGCTGACCGCTGACCGCTGGCTGCGGTGCGCTGACGGCTGTGCGCTGTGCGCTGCTCGGCCGGGCCGGGTCACCCTTTGCGCGGTCGTAGCACTTTTGGGGTGCGTGAACGGGCGGTCAGCGATCCGGGGCCGTGGAGCCTTTCTGGCAACGTATGGCGCCGTGCCATACGTTCACGCGAAGAGAGCCCCACCCGGCGTTCGGCGATGGTCGCTTGCGCATGTCTTGCACCTGCCATATAATTCTAACAGGTGCAATGAAGGAGCGAGATGAATGCGGAACAGCTCAGCACGTGGCTCACGGCTATCGCGAGTCCACAGCGCATGCGCATCCTCAGTCACATTGTCGACGAGCCGCTGCATGTCAGCGAGCTGGCTCGACGGGTGCAGATGTCGCGCGCGCTGCTCTACATGCACCTGGCCAAGCTCGAGGAGGCCGGGTTCGTCACCGGTCATCACGAGCTCACCGACGACGGCAAGGCCCTCAAGTTGTTCCGGGCCGTGCCATTCACCACCACGCTCGACCTTGCCACTTTCGTGGCAGCTGTCGCCGCATCCCCAACGATCACCGAAAGTGAGTAGAACAAAAATGGAAATCCCCTGGTACGGCTACATCGCAATTGTCGGCGTCAGTGGCTGGGCCGTGATGGTCATCATCGGGTCCCTCGGCTGGAGTCGCTCCAAGGCAGGCAGCAACAAGTCGAATGATCTCATCGAGCAGAACATCGCCACCAACAAGGCGGTGCTCGCCAAGCTCGACAGCATCGAGTCACGCCTTGGTGTGGTCGAGAAGACGCTGACCGACATCCAGTAGGCGACCGATAGGCGACAATTGACCCCATGAAGGTGCTGGCGGCGATGAGCGGGGGAGTGGACTCCGCCGTCGCCGCCGCGCGCGCCGTCGATGCCGGCCACGAGGTCGTCGGCGTGCACCTCGCCCTCAGCCGCATGCCCGGCACCCTGCGCACCGGCGCTCGCGGCTGTTGCACTATCGAAGACTCGATGGATGCCCAGCGCGCGGCCAACATCATCGGCATCCCGTACTACGTCTGGGACTTCTCGACCCGATTCAAGGAAGACGTCGTCGACGACTTCATCGCGGAGTACTCCGCGGGCCGCACCCCGAACCCGTGCATGCGCTGCAACGAGCGCATCAAGTTCGCCGCCCTGCTCGAAAAGGCCCTGGCCCTGGGCTTCGACGCGGTGGCGACCGGGCACTACGCCAAGGTCATCACCGACGAGCACGGCAACCGCGAACTGCACCGCGCGGCCGACTGGGCGAAAGACCAGTCCTACGTGCTGGGGGTGCTCACCGCCGAGCAGCTCGCACACAGCATGTTCCCGCTCGGCGCGACACCGTCGAAGGCCGAGGTGCGTGCCGAGGCGGCCGCCCGCGGGTTCAGCGTCGCATCCAAGCCCGACTCGCACGACATCTGCTTCATCCCCGACGGCGACACCCGCGGCTGGCTTGCCGACAAGGTGGGGGCCGAGCAGGGTGCGATCCTCGACCGAAAGGGCAACCGGCTCGGCACGCACGAGGGCGCGCTCGCCTTCACGATCGGGCAGCGCAAGGGCATCAATGTCGGCTTCCCCACCGACGACGGGATGCCGCGCTTCGTCCTCGAGATCCGCCCGAAGACCAACGAGGTGGTCGTCGGCCCCCGTGAGGCACTCGCGCTCGAGGAGCTTGCGGGTTCGGTGTTCAGCTGGACGGGCATCCCACCCGCCGACGCGGATGTGCCCTTCGACTGCGAGGTGCAGGTGCGCGCCCACGCCGACCCGGTGCCGGCGATGGCCTACCTCGGCCGCGTGCCGCTCGACCCGGCGGCGACCGACTGCGCCGCGTCATCCCGCGAGGAGCTGGTGATCGTGCCCAACCAACCGATCATCGGGGTCTCGCCCGGACAGACCGCGGTGCTGTATTCGGGCACGCGCGTGCTCGGCCAGTGCACGATCGACCGCACGGTCAGCGCGGTCGCCGCCAACGCCTGAGCTGGGCGCTTGAGCTGGGCGCGCCTGAGCTGGCCGCGCCCGCAGCAGGTATCCTCCGCGGCTCAGCCTCGCGGTCGGTCGCCGTCGGTACAGTGGAGGCGTGGCCGAGTCAGAGATTGCCCAACATGTCGACCCCCAGCTCGCCGCGGCGAAAGCCGAGGTCGACGCCCTGACCACCCGCATCATCGAGCTGCGCGACGCGTACTACGAGCGCGACGAGGTGCTCCTGAGCGACTTCGACTACGACGCGCTCATGCACCGGCTCGAAGAACTGGAGCGGCTGTTCCCCGAGCTGCAGGGGCAAGACAGCCCCACCCAAACTGTCGGTGGACGAGCTGCCACCCTCTTCGACCCGGTCCGTCACGCCGAGCGCATGCTCAGCCTCGACAACGTCTTCTCGATCGACGAGTTCATGGCCTGGGCGGCCAAAGTGGAACGCGACTCTGGTCGTCGCATCGACTACCTGTGCGAGCTCAAGATCGATGGGCTGGCCATCAACCTGCGCTACGAGAACGGTCGCCTGGTCTCGGCCGCGACCCGCGGCGACGGCGTCGTGGGGGAGGACGTGACCGAGAACGTGCGGCGGGTCGACGGCATCCCGGCGCGACTGGAAGGCACCGGGCATCCGGCGGTCGTCGAGGTGCGCGGCGAGATCTTCTTCCCCGTGGAATCCTTCCTGGCCCTCAATGCCGAGCAGGCGGCCGCGGGCGAGCGGGTGTTCGCGAACCCGAGGAACGCGGCATCCGGCAGCCTTCGGCAGAAGGCCGAGGGCAAAAGCGCGACCGGGCTCGACCTCATGCACCGCAGGCTCAGTCGGCTCCGGATGCTCGTGCACGGCATCGGCGCATGGCCCGACCCTCCCGTGGCATCCCAAAGCGAAACCTACGAGTTGCTTCGCGAGTGGGGACTCCCGACCAGCACGCACTACCGGGTGCTTCCTGACTCGGCGGGCGCCGCCGGATTCATCGAGTACTTCGGCGAGCACCGCGACAGCGTGGAGCACGAGATCGACGGCGTGGTGGTGAAGGTTGACGAGCTCGCGCTGCACGACGAGCTGGGCGCGACATCCCGGGCGCCTCGGTGGGCGATCGCGTACAAGTACCCGCCGGAGCAGGTCAATACGAAGCTGCTCGACATCGTGGTCTCCGTTGGCCGCACCGGTCGGGCGACACCGTTTGCCGTGATGGAGCCGGCCCGAGTGGCCGGCTCCGTGGT
>JAYUVE010000016.1:0-61481 GCA_043754275.1 Microbacteriaceae bacterium
TCAGCGGCACCGAGAAGTCTGCCGGAGTGGTGAGCGCGGCGTCCGAATACCAGCCGTTGAACACGTAGCCAGACGCAGTCGGATCCGCTGGCTGCACGGCAGCAGTTCCGGCGATGACTGTCTGGGGTGTCGGCGCCGTACCGTGTCCATTCGCCGCGAAGGTCAGCGTGGCGGTCGCGCCACTCCAACGGATCACCACGACACCGCTCGCTCCAGCCCGGAGCCCGAGCGGCTGTGTGATTTTTAGGCCGCCACCGCCGCCGCCGCTGTTAGCTACAGGTGCGGTGAGGCTCGTGCCAGAGGAGTCAGTGGGGCCGCCCGCGCCGCAGCCAGGAATGCCCTGGACGCCCGAGACGCCGATCGCGCCACCGCCGCCGTAGCAGTTGGTGTCACCGCTGAAGAGGGATCCGACAGGGGCGATGGACGAGACAACCACTCCGGCTCCTCCGTTGGCATTGTTCGCCGGGCTCGCAGCGGCACCTCCACCGGCGCCATACGGAGGGAGCGTATTGAAGCCGCTTGCACCCGCGAAGCCGCTTCCACTCGACCCGCCGGTCGCACCCGACCCGTTGGTGCCGTTCGCCACCGCCGCACTTGTGGTTCCGTCCGTGACGGCACCCGGGACGCCTGAGGTGGCGACCGTCAGGTTCAGCGGAGCGGTGGCACCGCTGAAGTCCACGATTTTCACCTGGCCTCCACCGCCCGCGGCGGCGTAGCCGTTCGTGTTCGGGGCGGTCTGGTCGGCGCCAGCTCCTCCGGCACCCACCAGCAACACCTCGAGCTTTGTCATGGCCGCAGTGGGGGTGAAGGTGGCGGATCCGGAGGTGAAAGTCTGCTCGCAGACGCCGAGCGCGATCAGGGTGCCGGCACCGCAGGCATCCCCAGGTGCAGCACTGGCTGGGGCGACTCCGATGAACAGGGTCGAAACACCTGCGGTGGCTACGGCGGCAATTGCGGTGGACGTCTTACGAACAGCGAGCTTCACTACATCTCCATGCTTGAGGTACTTCACCCTGAGTCTTGCAACGCCGAGTTCGACTCGGAAGGCGCGCTCTAGGGGTTTCATCAATTGTCGCAGATCGCGAGCCGACGCAGACTCGGTTGGGACCCCCAAGAAGGGTCGATACACGGGATATATGCGCCCGGCAATGGGCCGCGGCGACCCGAGGCGTCAAGGCCTCGTCGTCCGTGCGTTCCTGTCGCACCGTGGAGGCATGAGCAAAAGAGCTAAGACTTGAAGCGCACTAGACCCTTTGCGCGTCGATTCGGCAAAGCAAACGAATGTGCGCTGGGGCGTCCGCGTTCACGCGCTCGGCAACGACCGAAATGAGCCAGCCATCCTTGATTCGCTGATGGACGTCAGCGCAAAGCCAGTCGGGGACGTAGCCGATGGTTCGAGCATCAGCAGTATCGATTAAGACCGCTTTCGGATTCACCTCGTTCTCTTCCTCAAGCTTCAGAACAAGCGGCGCACCATTCTGAAGGGCCTTGATGACCTCCTCTGAGTCGGGGAAGTGACGCACTCCCGAGACGAAGAACCGGCTACGAAAGCTGTGGCCGACGTCTAGAGGAAGGTCCACGACATGGAACGTGTCCGTCTCGCGACCGCCTCCCGTGCGAGCGAGCACCTCGAAAGGAACGTCATCCGGGACAAGACCCTCGATGCCAAGCCATCCGAGATAGCGTTCGTAATTTGGCCGATCAGCCGAGAGGATCCGGTTCGCAAAAAAAGCAGGCACCTCGTCCGAAACGTACGCGGCGTTGCGGTCCGGATATTCCATCAACGTGTTGAACTCGGGGTCGTCCCACGCAGTCTGCAAGTACTGGAAGGAAAATCGTCCAGCGGACAGCGCGTCGAGTTGGCCAATCTTCACAAAGCGCCGAGAGACGGGATTCTGCCAGACAAGAACTAGCGTGCGACGACTGCTAGCGAGGTCGAGTTGCTGCGGGTCAAGTGCTTCAGTAGCCATTGAGCAACCTCCTCCGATTCGTTTCCAACATCCTTGAGACGAATGTACGGGTGACTTGGGACATTATCTCGCTAGGCGGCTTCGCAACGACTGATTCGACAGCGTTACCATCGACCGCGTCGAGATGGCTGAGCCAATATTGCTTCGCACCGGGAGACGCCAGATCTAGTGCTGCGGTTGCTAGCTCAACGAGACCCGGTTGACCCACGAAGTGCTTGCTAGTGCCCCGCTCGATCCATCGCGTGAAGTGCGAATTGTCGCCTAGCATCCTGGACCTCCGCTCATCTCGTTCTTGGAAGCCGAGCGCATTGCCGTGATCGAAGGAGGGCGCCAATCGCCGTTCATCGCCCCGCAGAATCGTGGCCCAGTTCTCATGGTGACGATCCCGCCCAGCAACCCATGCATCCATGACCAGATAGCCGGACCAAACATCGAAAGCGGTGAAGGTTGCCGGCCACTCAATCTCATCCGGTGGGGCCACGTCTGAGAGCGCTTCCTTCACCGCGGCGGGCGTATATCCGGGATTCTCGCCCTGAACCGACTGATCGTAATCTGGGAACTTCGCGGAGAGGACGCTGTTGCCGTGGTCCAAGTACTCCAGCTGATCGCGCAGGACGGACTCAGAAACGATCGCACGGCGGTCGACTAGTCGCGCTGGCATGATCGCTGCAGTCGGTACCCCCGAGAAGGACAGAAGGTTTGTAGCTGGAGGCCTCTTTACCCAAGAAGGCAGCCACTACCGTCCGACAAAGAAGGCGCGCGACCTTGCGCCGACACTCCTTGCGCTCACGCAGTGGGGAGACACGTGGGCAGCGCCTGACGGGGTGCCGGTGATCTACCGAGCCCCGGATGGCCGAAAGCTACGGGTCGAATTGCTAGATGACGAGGATAACGTCGTCGACGCCCGTTCAGTCGAGATCCGCGCGCATGCCGGACCCGGCAGTCGATCCCCGCAACCGTCGCCCGCGATCTGAACGGCGACTGCTTGGCAGCCTCGGGGGCTGACCGCGAGCCTGCGACGCTGAGTCTTCTTATCACCCACAACAGCCATGATCAGATATCCCGATTCTTGGTGTGGCCAAGCCCAGCGTTCCTCCGTCACCGCCATGGTGTCACTGGGCACAGACCGTCTACGAAGTCAGGCGGTCCTTGAGGTCCGTTCCATGGAACGTCACGGCATCAGAACGCCAGGATTCGATGATCGGGTCCCTCCCGTCGACGAGCTTGCGGAGTCGGCTCGCCGTCGCCACATAAACGTTGCAGTCATTCCCTGTCCAGCGACGCGTATTCTCGCTCAGGGCATCGACAAGCTCCGCGCCGGCCTCCTCTGGAAGGTAATCGGGAAAGACGGCCACGATGTCCAGATCGCTGTCTACCGTGCTCGTCTCGCGCGCCACGGATCCGAAGATCGCCAGCGTGCAATCCTTTGAGGCCTTTGCACCCAAGCGCTCGTCGACGAGCTCCGCCAGCCGCAACCTCAAAGTGGGTATGACCGATTCGGCCGCAGCAACCGCCTGCTCGATGGCAGGCCAGAGGATGTGATCGCGATTGGCGCGGTACATGTACGAAGACCCTGCGGGCTCGACCAGAACCGTTCCCTGGAGGACCAAGCGACTGAGCGCGGTCAGGATGCCGGGATATGAGGCCTTACCCGCGAGCGCCGCTACTCGTGCACCGGATAGCGAAGTGGTCGTGCGTGCAAGCACCCGATAGATGTTCCCGTCGAGCTTGGGGATGATCGTGCTCACCGGGTTTGACAAGTCCGCCGCGCTCCCCCGTCTATGAAAAAGTAGATACATCTATAGTAAAACATAGTCGGCAAACAGATCCGCACGCTACCCACGGCCCTCATCGGCTGTGGCAGATTGCTGGGCTCGGCATCGGACGCGCCCACGCCCGCACGGCATCCGACTAATGCGTTCGATGCTGCCGGATTGCTATTGCCAAGAACACTACGAACGGGGCCGAGAAGACGGCGCCGCATCCACATTGCGCGGTCACGCAATGTCCTTCACTCTGCGAGTGCGCAATGCGGCTGTCTGCTCAGCGGGGGCCCAGGCGCGTGAAAAGCGACACCGGTTCCGCCAGATACCAAAAGGAAAATTGGGCCGCCCGTTTCGGACGACCCAATCATTGGTGATTTTCTTTCAGCATTTGGCGGAACCGGTGGGATTTGAACCCACGGTGGGCTCAACACCCACACAACTTTTCGAGAGTTGCACCTTCGGCCGCTCGGACACGGTTCCGGGAGAGAGTTTAGTACACGGCAGCCGGTGCTCAGGATCGGCTGGATAGTCTCGAGTGGTGGGGATCCTCGTCGCCGTCATCGTGCTGGTCGCGCTTGCGATAGCCGTCGCGCTGTGGTGGCGGTGGCTGATGAAGCGGCAGCTGCTGTGGCGCGGTCGACTTGCCGACAGCATCCCGGTCCACTCGAAGTTCTGGCGCGAGTTGAAGAAGCAGGAGGGCGAGTTGCTCTACGTCGCGATCGGCGACTCGGCTGCCCAGGGCATCGGGGCGAGTCGGCCGGATCACAGCTACGTCGGAGTACTCGCCAAGCACATCCGCGGCCGGACCGACCGGATGCTGCGGGTCGCGAATCTCGGGATCTCCGGGGCCACCGTGGCGATGGCCGTGGAGCTCGAGTTGCCCCAGCTCCGCCGGCTGGAGCCAGACCTCGTGACGGTGTGCATCGGAGCGAACGATATCGCGAGCTTCGACGAGAAACGTTTTCGCAGCGGCATCCGGAGCATCTTCGAATCGGTACCGAGTCATGCGATTGTCGCCGACCTGCCGAGCTTCTACTTTCTGCCGGGCGAGAAGAAGGCGCTCGTCGCCAACAGGATCTTGCGGGAGGAAGCCGCCGCCGCTGGTCTGATCGTCGTGCCGCTGCATGCCATGACCAAGCGGCAGTGGCTGTGGGGAGTGGCGACCCAGTTCGCTGGCGACCTGTTCCACCCCAACGACCGCGGCTATCGCGTGTGGGCGGATGCGTTTGCGCCGGCGATCGACGAACGGCTGGCGCTGCTGGCGCGGGACGTGCAGGGCGGCTGAGGCCAGCCTGCCGCGCCCGCACTGTCCGCGGCCTCGCTTACGCTGTGCCCATGGCCCGTTCGATCACTCAGTTCCGTTGCACCGAGTGCGGCTGGACCAGTGTGAAGTGGGCCGGGCGGTGCGGGGAATGCCAGCAGTGGAACACCGTGGTCGACGCGACCGAACCCACCGCGAGGGTCACCGCGGTGCGGCCCAGCACCGGGGCGCGGTCGATCACCGAGATCGGCGCGGAGTCGGTCGCGCACTGGCCGAGCGGCATCGCCGAGTTCGACCGCGTGCTGGGCGGTGGGGTGGTGCCTGGGGCCGCGATCCTGCTCAGCGGTGAGCCGGGAGTCGGCAAGTCGACACTGCTGCTCGAAGTGGCGTCGCGAGCCGCGGCATCCGGCCAGCGAGTGCTCTACGTCAGCGCGGAAGAGTCGGTCAGCCAGGTGCGACTGCGCGCCGAGCGCACCGGGGCGCTCCAGCCTTCGCTGTTCCTCGCCGCCGAGACCGACCTCGCCACAATCCTCGGCCAGATCGACCGGGTGTCACCACAGCTCGTCATCGTCGACTCGGTGCAGACCGTGGCGTCCGGGCTGGGGGATGGGCTGGCCGGCGGCCCCTCGCAGGTGCGCGAAGTGGCCTCCACGCTCATCCGCGTCAGCAAAGATCGCAACCTGCCCGTGTTGCTCGTCGGCCACGTCACGAAAGACGGCACTATCGCGGGCCCGCGCCTGCTCGAGCACCTCGTCGACGTCGTGCTGCAATTCGAGGGCGACCGGCAGACTTCCCTTCGGTTCGTGCGAGCGCACAAGAACCGCTTCGGCCCGACCGACGAGGTCGGCTGCTTCGAGATGACCGGGGAAGGCATCTCAGAGGTGGCCGACCCGTCTGGTCTCTTCCTCTCCCGCGCGCGCACGCCGGTCAGTGGCACGTGCGTGACTATCGCCGTCGAAGGTCGGCGCGCGTTGCCGGTCGAGGTGCAGGCGCTGATCGTGAAGACGCAGGCTCCCCAACCGCGGCGGGTGGTCAACGGGGTGGACTCCTCGCGGGTGGCGATGCTGCTCGCGGTGCTCGAGCGGCGAGCGGGGCTGCCGCTCTCGGGGTTCGACGTGTATGTGTCGACGGTGGGCGGCATCCGGGTGACTGAGCCGGGCGCCGACCTGGCGATTGCTCTCGCGATCGCCAGTGCCTACAAAGACAAGGCGTTCCCGGTGACCCAGGCGGTGATCGGCGAGATCAGCCTGGCGGGGGAGATTCGCTCTGCGTCCAACTCGAAACAGCGAGCGGCCGAGGCGAAACGGCTCGGCTTTTCGACAGTGATCGACTCGGAGGCCGTGCACCTTCGCGAGGCAGTGCGCCTGGCATTCCTGGGATCGACAGCCGACCTGGTCGACATCCCCGACTTCTAGGGTTAGCTGCCCAGCCGGACCATGACTGCGTTGCCCCAGTCCTCGACGCGCCAGCTGATCCAGCCGTTCTGGCGCTGAAGACTCACGGCTACCGAGTCCGTCGTGCCGTCGGGGCTGGTGCGGACACAGGTGAAGAGTTCCCCAATGAACAGCGGCGGCGCAGGGCACGTGACGGTGATGTGGGCACCGAGGGCAGCGGCATCCGCCACCACCGACGCTTGGGCTTCTTGGGCGAACACGGTCGGTGCGACCGAAAGCAGCAAGCCGGGGAAGATCAGGATGCCGGCGAGCACGGCTCCGATGGAGCTGGCCCAGACGGCGATCGGAGCAAATCCCTTCCCCGTCTCGCGGAAAGTGCGCACCGCTCGAGCAATGAGATAGGCCGGCTCGCGCAGGAACGACCAGAACGCGCTGGCGGGGCGCTCGTGGCCCCAGGTCTGCAGCAACAGGCGATCGTAGAACGCGAAGCCGATCACCAGGAGGTAGGGGAACCCAACAACCGCGAGCATGAGCTGCACGTTGGTGCCCCAGCCGACCAGAATGATCAGCGCGAGCATCGTGGCCAACTGCAACAGCGGCATGAGTGCGATGAGCCACATCGAGAAGGTGTAGGTGCGCATGCGCTTGGGCGCTCGCTCCGGTGCCTCTTCGGCCATGGCGCTGAGTGTGGATGCCGCGGGCGCCGCGTTCGTGTGCGAGCTGGCGCTGCGCGGCCCTGGAGCGGCCCCATCCCGGTCATCACCCAGCGGCGGCTCAAGCTCAAGCAGAGTCATCGCGAGCAGGGGCTGGGCGCTCAACTCGCCCTGGGTGCCATCCGTGTCCGTGTCGAACAGGGTCTCCGACTCGAGCAGGCTGCCGTTCTCCCGCCGTTCGCGGTCGCGCAGGTCACGCCGCGACGGCAGCTCGTCCTCCGAACGGTTGACAAGTAGCTCGTCATCATCGGCGAAAGCAACGCGGGTCGCGGGCTGGATAACAATGGGCGCGCGGGCTTCAGACGTATGTTCCGTCCATGCCTGCGCGTCCCACCAGCGCAGCTGGGGGAGCCCCAACGGATCTGGATACCACCCCGCGGGGACGCCGAATCTGTTGTCGTCCACGTGCTTAGAGTAACGGGCCTCATTGCCGATAGAAAGTCAGGCGCCACCGGGTTGACACGCCCAGTCCGGGGGGGATAAATCCCATGCGCTGCTGGGATCCGGGACCTTCAACTATCTAGCGAGACTTTACGGGTTGTGTATGGCCGCGTTCGGAGTAGATTCTTCAACACCGGAGAGGTCAAACTCGAAGGCCAGAAAGACCCTCGAAGCCGCAAGGCGTCGGGGGCCTTTCGCTTTTGTGCTGGTTTGCGCGCCCGTCCCCGCCGGGCGCGACGGCTGGTTTGCGCGCCCGTCCCCGCCGGGCGCGGGCCGCCTCGAACCCGCGATGTTTCGACCCGCCTCGCTACCATGGCGGGCATGGACATCAACTCGGTTCTCACCGCGCTTGCCATAGTTCTCAGCGTGGTCAGCGTCGCACTCTCCGGCTGGTTCTCTATCCGCCAGGCCCGGCTCAGCCATCAACTCGAGCTTGAGCGCGAGGAGAAGCTCGAGACGCAGTCCGCGATCAAGGCTGCCGAGCGGGTCTATGAGCCCCTCGCCCAGTCTGCTGCCGAGCTGCAGTCGCGCATCTTCAACATCGTGGAAAGCGGGTGGGTGCCGCTCATGAAGCGATACGAGAGCCACGGTGACTACGCCACCACGAGCACGGCATTCCTGTTCGCGCACTACTTCGGCTGGATCGAGGCGCGTCGCCAGGCCGTGCTCTCGTCCAGCGGCGAAGGGGGTCGGGATGTCTCAGTGCAAAAACTCATCGACGGGGTGCTCAAGACCCTGCGCCGCAGCGAAGACAGCGAGGGTTTTCTCTTCTTCACCACGGAACAGCGCGCGATCGGCGAGCTGATGTGCCGCTGGGAGGTCATCTCGGAGACCGGCCTACGCATCCCCGAGGTCATGGGCTACGCCGCGTTCGTGGCGAGGTACCGGGAGGACAAGGCCTTCCGTGCCTGGTTTTCCCCCGTGGATGCCGGCATGGGCCTGGTCTCGAACGGCGACGTTCGACGGCTCATCGACATCCAACGGGCGCTTGTGGCCCTCATCGATGAGTTGGACCCGAAACGCAAGTACACCGCGGGCTACGCCCTCGAGCCGATCGACCTCACGGCCAACCCGCCCGTCACTGCTTGAGCGCGGCGAGGTACTCATTCATCCCGGCGGTGAGCACCGCGTCGATGGGCAGCGGTTGCCCGTCGAGCTCGCGCACGGGGGCGGCGAGCCTGACGCTGGAGACCAGCCAGGCGGCATCCGCAGCCTTCAGCGAATCGGGCGTGGCGAGTTCGAATGCGGTCAGGAGGCCGAGGGTTTCGGCATAGCGGAACAGGCTCGCCTGGGTGGTGCCATCGAGAATGCCCAGGCCTGTACCCGGCGAGTAAAGGGTGTCACCTCGGCGGAACACCACGGTGGAGGTGGGGCCCTCGAGCACGATTCCATCGCTGGAGACGAAGATCACGTCGTCGGCACCGCGCCGGGCCGCCTCGCGCACCGCCGCCCGATTGATCGCGTAGCTGAGGGTCTTGGCCCCGGCCAGCAGCCACGGCGAGGTGCGCTCAACGTCATGCCGGTAGCCGCGATCGAGCATGACCACCCGGATGCCGGTCGTGCGCTGTGCGGTGAAGTCCTCCGAAATCGCGCCGTAGGCCCAACCGGTGGGTCGGCCATCGCCCTCGACACCGCGGGTGAGCACCGTTTTGACGAATGCCTCTGGCTCCCGGTCGAGTTCCGCGATGGTGGCGAGAATCGCTCCGCGCCACGTATCCAGATCGGGGGCGGGCAGCTCGAGCGCCGCGGCGGACCGGGCGAAGCGGGTGAGGTGATGCTCGAGCGCCTGCGGGAATCCGTCACCGACGCTGATGGTCTCGAAGATGCCGTCGCCGCGAGTGGCCCCCAGGTCGAGCACGCTCAACTGCGGCGCGTTCGGGTCGGCAAAGCGCCAGGGGGCGGCACCGTCGGCGTGCGGCGCGGCGGTGGAAGACGGCTGGTTCAGGATGGTGAGGACTTGGCGAGGCATCGAGACCAATCCTGTCAGGGCTGCTCCCCCGGCGCACGCGCGCTATTCGAGGTTCAGCGCGTCAAGCACGTCCTGCGGAGTCGCCTGCATGGCATGCGGGCCGGCCACGTCGAACCACACCGATTCGAGTACCCCGATGTTGCTTCCGAGGAACTCCCTCAGGGCCGCCGCGTCGTAGGCGAGGGCTCGGTGGTCGTCTTCCCCCGGCACCATCCGCACGTAGCTATCGAGGGACGAGAACAGGAGCAGCATGTACCTGTCCGCTTCGCCACGACGGAAGACGCGAACCTGGGGCGGCCCGTCGACCGGGAGCATCGGCACGACCACGCGGTCGTTGCGCAGAGCGAAGGCGACTGCAACGGCATCCTGCGCTTCGAGCGCGGCGGCCAGGCTCGGCGACGAGAGGCCGGTGTCGTCGGTCATGAAGTGCTCGCCGGTTACTCGAGTATGAACTGCGGGGCGTCTGACTTGACCCCGTTGACGATGACTTGGAGATGGTAGCTCGCCCCACCCGCGATGACCTGGCTGCGAGCGGCGGAGCAGGTGTCGGCGGATGACCGGGTGCGGTCCCAGGTCAGTGACGAACCGGCAAAGGGCACGAAGGGCTGAAGCAGGACGGTCGCGGCTACTGCACCGGTCTGGCAGTCTTTGGAGTTCCAGATGAGTTCATCGCCACTGGTGATGTGGAACTCCTGCACGTCAGAGCCCGCCGAGAAGCTGCATGCGGCGGTCGAGGTGTTCTTGAGCGCGAAGGTGAGCACGGGGTTGACCCCGGCCGCGTAGCTGTTGGAGTCGAGGGTCGCGGTCACCGTGACCTTCGTGGGGTCGCACGCCTTGGCGTTCGCCGCATTCGTGGAGCCGGGTGTGACTGACGATGTTGCCCCCGGCTTCGCCGATTGACTGCCGCTTGGGACGGGCTTCGGGGTTCCCGAGCCGGGTCTTGACACGATGAGCACCACGATCACGATGACGGCGAGAAGGCCCAGCAGCACCACGAGCCGCCTGCGCCAGTACACCCGCGGCGACTGCGGGCCGACCGGATTGCGGAACGTCGACATGAGCCAAGGGTAAGTCAGGCCTTGGCGACGGCCTCTACGAATCGCTGATATGCGGCGAGCGCGGGGTGCTGCGTCACCACGCGCAGCACGAGTTCGTCGACGACGTCGGTGTAGCGGCTGATGCTGCCCGCCAGGTCGACGGTGCCGTCGATTGTCGCATCAAGGGCCGTGATGCCTAGGCGGGCGAAGTTGGCGGCGTACACTCCCGCCGACTGGTACCGGGCCGCCTCGGCCTTGAGCGCGGGCAGCGCCTCGGGGGCGACGATGGTGCGCGCATACAGCACGCCGCGGGTGGGGCGGCCCGCCGCATCCCGCCGCAAGTCCTTCATCGCGTCAGCCGCGGTCGCGGGCGTCAGCCAGTTGAGTAGCACCCCGTCTGCGCGCTCCGCCCCCAGTTTGCGCATCTTCGGGCCTAACGCGCCGACGACCACAGCGGCCTTCGGGCGCAGCAGGTCGATGCCCTCGGCGACCCGGGCGAGTGCACCTCTCGGGCCACCGGAACCGATGCCGAGGGTGAACCTGGCCAGTGGCAGGTCCTCGAGCCGAGCCGCAATCTCGCTGGCGGGCCGACGATCGAGCGGGATGACGCCGGAGGCGAGGTGCAGCGACGTCGTGACCTCCGCGGCGACTGCAAGACCCGCGAGGGAGTCCCCCTGGGTGGTGTCGTTGAGCCACAGACCCCGGAAGCCGAGCGCCTCGAGCTGCGCAGCGAGCTCGCGCAGGATGCCGTGGTCGGTAGCCCCCGGCAACCCGATGGAGACCGCGGCGAGGTTCACAGTTGCTTGAGCATCCTGGTGTTGCCGAGCGTGTTCTGCTTCACCCGGGACAGGTCGAGGAACTCGGCGATGCCTTCGTCGGGCGAGAGGGTGAGCTGCACGTACACGTCGGGCGCGACGATGCTCTCGCCGATCGCCTCGAACCCGTGCCTGCCGAAGAACTGCGTCTCGAAAGTGAGGCAGAACAGCCGCGACAGGCCGAGGTGCAGGGCATCCCGTTCGATCCGTTCGAGCAGCGCGTGGCCGACACCCTTGCCGAGCCATTCGTCGGTGACGGCGAGGGTGCGCACTTCGGCGAGGTCCTGCCACATGACGTGCAGGGCGCCGCAGCCGATGAGTTCGCCGTCCGCCGTCTCGGCGACTCGAAACTCCTGCACGGCCTCGTAGAAGACGACAAGGTCTTTGCCGAGCAGGATCCGTCGGTGCACGAGCGGTTCGACGAGTCTCTGGATAGCGGGGACATCGCTCGTGCGAGCGGGTCGGACGGAGAATTCCACCCGCTAACGCTAGCCCCTCGGGCCGAGCAGCAGGCTGGGGCACACCCCGGGAGTCCGCCGCCCCCTTCCGAAATGACGGAGGTTTGGTGACATTCTCGCGAAAAATGCTGGTCGACAAGAAGGGATACCCGAAATCTCCGTCGTTTCGGAAGGGAGGCGCCGCTGGAGCGGCCCGGAGACGACGAAGGGCGGCGAGTTTCCCCGCCGCCCCCAAGTCAAACGGACTAGGCCTCGACGGCCGCCGGCTCCTTATCGGGCAGGCCCGCCTGGCGACCCGTCGTGAAGACGAACGCGTCATCCGCGAAGTCGACGTGCACGTGGTCGCCCGCGTTGAGCTCGCCGTGCAGGATCTTCTCGCTCAGGGCATCCTCGATCTCATGCTGCACGGCACGGCGCAGCGGCCGGGCCCCCAGCGACGGGTCGAAGCCCACCTTGATGAGCTGCTCCTTGGCCGGAACCGTGAGCTCGACACTCAGGTCGCGGTCGAGGAGGCGGTCGCTCAGGCGCTTGATGAACAGGTCCACGATCTGGAGCAGTTCGCCCTGGCTCAACTGCGGGAAGACGATCGTCTCGTCGACCCGGTTGAGGAACTCGGGCTTGAAGTGCTTCTTGAGCTCCTCGACGACCTTGCCGCGCATCCGGTCGTAGCCGGTCGCGGTGTCGGTCGATGAGGTGAAGCCGATCGGGGTGCCCGTGATGTCTTTCGTGCCGAGGTTGGTCGTCATGATGATCACGGTGTTCTTGAAGTCGACGACGCGACCCTGGCCATCGGTCAGGCGCCCCTCTTCCAAGATCTGCAACAGCGAGTTGAAGATGTCAGGGTGGGCCTTCTCGATCTCGTCGAACAGCACCACGGAGAACGGCTTGCGGCGCACCTTCTCGGTGAGCTGGCCGCCCTCTTCGAAGCCGACGAATCCGGGAGGGGCACCGAACAGCCGCGAGACCGTGTGCTTCTCGCCGTACTCGCTCATGTCGAGGGAGATCAACGCGTTCTCGTCGTCGAAGAGGAACTCGGCGAGCGCCTTGGCGAGCTCGGTCTTACCGACACCGGTGGGCCCGGCGAAGATGAACGAACCGCTCGGGCGCTTCGGGTCTTTGAGCCCGGCGCGGGTGCGGCGGATTGTCTTGGCGAGCACCGAGATGGCCTCTTCCTGGCCGATGACGCGCATGTGCAGCGCCTTCTCCATGAAGATGAGCCGACTCGACTCTTCCTCCGTAAGCTTGAAGACCGGGATGCCGGTGGCAGCCGCGAGGACTTCGGCGATCAGGCCCTCATCCACTTCGGCCGTCGTGGAGACGTCGCCCGACTTCCACTGCTTCTCGAGACGGAGCCGCTCACCGAGCAACTTCTTCTCCTCGTCGCGCAGGCTGGCGGCCTTCTCGAAGTCCTGGTCTTCGATCGCGCCTTCCTTCTGGCCACGAACGGCGGCGATCTTCTCGTCGAACTCGCGCAGCTCGGGCGGTGCGGACAGGATCGAGAGGCGCAGGCGCGCGCCGGCCTCGTCGATCAGGTCGATCGCCTTGTCAGGCAGGAAGCGGTCTTGTACGTAGCGGTCGGCCAGGTTCGCCGCGGCGACGATGGCTCCGTCGGTGATCGAGACCCGGTGGAACGACTCGTACTTGTCGCGCAGTCCCTTGAGGATGTTGATCGTGTGCGGTAGCGACGGCTCGTGCACCTGCACGGGCTGGAAGCGGCGCTCGAGCGCGGCATCCTTTTCGAAATGCTTGCGGTACTCGTCGAGCGTGGTCGCACCGATCGTCTGCAGCTCACCGCGGGCGAGCAGCGGCTTGAGGATCGATGCGGCGTCGATCGCACCCTCTGCGGCACCGGCGCCGACGAGGGTGTGGATCTCGTCGATGAAGGTGATGATGTCGCCGCGGGTGCGGATCTCTTTGGTGACCTTCTTGAGGCGCTCTTCAAAGTCACCGCGGTACCGGCTGCCGGCAATGAGCGAGCCCAGGTCGAGCGTGTAAAGCTGCTTGTCCTTGAGGGTCTCCGGAACGTCACCGCGCACGATCGCCAGGGCCAGGCCCTCGACAACCGCGGTCTTGCCGACGCCGGGCTCACCGATCAGCACGGGGTTGTTCTTCGAGCGGCGGGAGAGGATCTGCATGACCCGCTCCATCTCCTTCTCGCGCCCAATGACCGGGTCGAGCTTGCCGTCACGAGCCGCCTGGGTGAGGTTGCGACCGAACTGGTCGAGAATCTGCGAACCCTTGTCTGGGGTCGCGTCATTGCCGCCGACCGCGACGGCCTCCTTGCCCTGATAGCCGGAGAGCAACTGGATGACCTGCTGACGAACGCGGTTGAGGTCGGCGCCGAGCTTCACGAGCACTTGCGCCGCGACACCCTCCCCCTCGCGGATGAGGCCGAGCAGGATGTGCTCTGTACCGATGTAGTTGTGGCCGAGCTGCAGCGCCTCACGCAGCGACAGCTCGAGCACCTTTTTGGCGCGCGGCGTGAACGGGATGTGACCGGTCGGCTGCTGCTGGCCCTGGCCGATGATGTCCTGCACCTGCTCGCGCACTGCGTCGAGGGAGATGTTCAGCGACTCGAGCGCCTTGGCTGCGACGCCCTCACCCTCGTGGATGAGGCCGAGCAGGATGTGCTCGGTGCCGATGTAGTTGTGGTTGAGCATCTTGGCCTCTTCCTGGGCCAGGACGACGACACGACGGGCTCGGTCGGTAAATCTCTCGAACATCTCGTTCACTCCTTTGGCACCGGGCAGGATTCGGTGCCGATGTAAAGAGACTAGCCACGCGGGTGGCGCAATTCGCGGCTGTTCGCCCTAGGCGTGACGTGTTTCGCCAGGCTGCCACGCGCTCACAGATCGCGTCATTTGCTGGTTTCCACCGATCACGAGGCAGCTACCGCCACTGCATGCTTTTCTTGCTAATTTGCATGCACTACTTTGGTGAGCATGGGAGTGACGGTGCAGGTCCGAGATCTCGACAGCGATGTCCAGCAGCGACTGCGGGATGCCGCCGAGCGCGAGGGCCTCTCGCTCTCGGCCTATCTGCGACGCGAGCTAACGCGGCTGGCGAATCAGGTGACCCTGCAGGCACAAGCGGAAGACATCCACGTTCGCGCCCGCAACCGCCTCGGGATCACGCACGGTGCCTACGGCAACATCAGCGCCGACCAGGTCGTGGAATGGATCCGCGAAGGTCGCGAAGAGCGGTGAAAGCCTTCGTCATCGACGCATCCGTTGCTGGCCGCCCTGAGTTGCCGGTCGATGACGCCGACCTGTTGTTCGCACCAGAACTGGTCGATATAGAAGTGACCAACCATCTGCGAAAGTCGGTTCTGCGAGGTCAGCGCGACGCGGCCGAGGCGGCCGGCGATCTTGCCGCATGGGCAGGTAACGATGTCAAGCGCTTCTCGCACGCGCCGTACCTGAGCACCGTGTGGGAGCTGCGCCACACCATCACCCCCTACGACGCGACCTATGTCGCGCTGGCAATGCACCTCGGAGCAACCCTGCTCACTGCCGATCGCCGACTCGCGGCTGCGGCCCGCTCGTACTGTGACGTGGTCGAGGTCAGCTAGAGAAGCACGAGGCGACAGTCGACCCGTCGGCGAGCGTGCGGCCGTCCTGGTCCCAAAACTCGAGTAGCCGGCGGCTCGGGTCTGCGGCGTCGAGTCCGGCATAGCTGTCGCATGAGCGGTCGTCGAAGAACGCGACGGTGCTCTTGTCTTTCGCGGAGAGGAAGGTGATCGAGACGGGCGCACCGCCCGCGGGCAGGGCCGCGACGAGCCGAGCCGCCGCCGCGTTGAGGCCGGTCACGGCATCCGTCGACTGGGCGACGACAGCGGTGAGCGAGAACGAAGTCGTGAGGCCGTCGTACTCTCCGCGCAGGTCGGGGTCAGTGCCGTCGGCCGCAAGTACGAGGTGGAGACCTGCCAGCTGGCTCAGAGCCGTATCGTTCGGAAGGCCACCGGATGCCGCGAACCGCCCATCCACCTGTTCGTACCGCCCGACATCCCCGAGCGCCGCAAAGTCTGCCTGCGCATCGTGCATCGCGATCAGGTCGCCGTCGAAGTTGGACTTGCCGAGCCCCAGAGACAGGTTCACCACGTAGTCAGTGCCGCTGGCGATGATCATGCCGAGGTCGGTCGATGCGTACCGGCCGCGCAGGTCTAGCCAGCTGTCCGAGAGGGTCGTCGCCTCGGCGTCGGTGATCGGGGCGTAAAGCAGCTCGAGCTTGTCGGGGCCGCCCTTGGTTGCGAGATGCAGCTCGGTCGACAGCAGAGTGAGCCCGGTTTCGGTGTTGGCCTTCGCGAAGGCCTTGATGATCGCGTCGACCTGGGCAGCCGTGGCCTTGGGGTCGACCTGCAACTCGATCATGCTGTGCGGGTCGGAGGTAGTGGTGTGCTCGTTGAACTCTGTGCGCGACCCAACCACCCCGGGTAGGCCGCTGATCTGCTGCAAGATCGCGTCGGTCTTGGTCGCGATCGGGCCGGCGCCGACGCATCCAGCGAGCATGCTGGCGGCAAAGGCGGCGATGGCGAGGGCGGCGGCGACTCGGCGAGGGCTCAGCATGCCATCAGAATAGGGGCGCGCGCGCGCCAACTGCGCTAGCTTTCGGGTGTGTGCGTTGCGGCAGCGCTCAGGGCCCTCGCGCGCTCCTGCTCTTCGATCTTCGCGTAGACCTTGCGCTCGCTGCGGTCGGAGCGGATGATCGCCCGCATCACGAACCAGAAAATGAGACCGACGACGACCGTCGGGATCACCGAAAAGATCGCGTTCGACCAGACGTCTTGGGGCACCTATCCAGAGTAACTCTTGATGATGAACGCCACCGCAACGACCAGGAGCAGGATGATGAGCGCGGCAGCCATGACCAGCCGCGATGTCCTGCGATCCACTACTGCCCCTTGGTGAGGATTCCGACCACTCCCGAGATGACCAGGTACAGGCCCACGCCACCGACGATGACCCAGATGGCGATCCGGCCCATGGACGGACCGGGCTTGGGGTCGCTGGGCAGCTTCAGATCGTCGGTCACGGCTTGCAGCCTAGTTGACGATCGCAGCCGCCGGAGGATTCGGGCTACTTGACCAGCGGGAACAGGATCGTCTCCCGAATCCCCAGGCCGGTGATCGCCATGAGCAGTCGGTCGATTCCCATGCCCATGCCTCCGCTCGGCGGCATCCCGTGCTCAAGAGCCCGCAAGAATTCCTCATCGAGTCGCATCGCCTCGGGGTCACCCTTGCTGGCCAGCAGTGCCTGTTCGACGAAGCGTTCGCGCTGGATGACCGGGTCGACGAGCTCCGAGTAACCGGTGGCGAGCTCGAAGCCGCGGATGTAGAGGTCCCACTTCTCGACGACGCCCGCGATCGAGCGGTGGTCGCGCACGAGCGGCGAAGTGTCAACCGGGAAGTCCATGACAAAGGTCGGTCGCACCAGGTCGGGCTTGATGTAGTGCTCCCACAGCTCCTCGATGAGCTTGCCGTGGGTGGCCAGCGGCACCTCGACTCCGATCTTCGCGGCGTGCTCGACCAGGTAGGCGAGCTCGCTCTGCGGTGTGATGTCGAGACCGGATGCCGCGGCCAGCGAGTCATACATCGAGAGCCGATCCCATTGCCCGCCGAGGTCATACTCCGTGCCATCCGCCCAGGTCACCACGAGGGAGCCGGACACAGCGACCGCCGCGTTCTGCACAAGGTCCTGCGTCAGGTCGGCCATCTGGTTGTAGTCGCCATAGGCCTGGTAGGCCTCGAGCATGGCAAACTCCGGCGAGTGCGTCGAGTCGGCACCCTCGTTGCGGAAGTTGCGGTTGATCTCGAACACCCGGTCAATGCCGCCCACGACCGCGCGCTTGAGAAAGAGCTCGGGAGCGATGCGCAGGAAGAGCTCGGTGTCGAAGGCGTTGCTGTGGGTGGCGAACGGACGGGCGGATGCCCCGCCATGGATGGTCTGCAGCATCGGGGTCTCGACCTCGAGATACTCGTGGCCCGAGAAGGTGTTCCTTAGCGAGGCGTTCACTGCCGCCCGCGCGCGGACGGTGGTGCGCGCCTGCTCGCGCACGATGAGGTCGAGATAGCGGCTGCGCATCCTGGCCTCGTCGCTGAGGTCGGTGTACATGTTCGGCAGCGGCAGGATCGCCTTGGTCGCGATCTGCCAGTTCTTCACGAGCACGGAGAGCTCACCGCGGCGGCTGGAGATGACCTCGCCCGAGACGAACACGTGGTCGCCGAGGTCGACCATTTCCTTCCACTCTTCGAGGGACTCTTCGCCCACCTCGGCGAGACTCACCATCGCCTGGATGCGTGCCCCATCACCTGACTGCAGGGTCGCGAAGCATAGCTTGCCGGTGTTGCGGGCGAAGACGACGCGGGCGGCGATGCCGACGGTTTCGCCGGTGGTGTCATCTGCGACCAGGTGGGCGAACTTCTCGCGCACCGCAGGGATGGTCGTGGTGACGGGAACCGCGACCGGGTAAGCCTCGCGGCCGTTTTCGATGAGCTTCTCCCGCTTGGCCAGGCGCACGGCCTTCTGTTCGAAGATGTCCTCCGGCGTCGGTTCGGGGGCGGGCTCGACCGTCGGCTCTGCGGCGGGCTCGGTCGCGGGGGTGGGTGCGTCGCTCATGTCCTTGCAATCGTAGCGGGGCGTTATCGGGCGGCCCGTGCTGCTCTCACCCGTCTCACCAATAGAGGGGCCTTTGCGCCCAGATGCTCGGCGATCACTCGGATCACGTGCCAGCCCGCATCCTCAAGGCGCTCGCGTCTCTCGATATCTTCCGCAAAGACGCGGCGATCGGTCCAGTGCGCCTCGCCTTCGTACTCGATTGCGATCTGCTTGTCGACGTAGGCCAGGTCAGGGGTGGCGACGAAGCCCCGGTCACTATCGCGCACCGTGTGGCCGATCAGCGGTTCGGGTAGCCCGCTGGCGACCAGCGCCAGTCTTACCCGAGTCTCCATGGGCGAGTCCGTGCCCGCGCGCACCTGCGTGAGCGCCAGCCGGAGCGAGCGGATGCCGCGACCGCGGCCCTCGGAAGCGGCATCCCTCAACTGCTCGAGAGTCGCCAAAGGCTGTTTCCTGCGCACCAGGAAATCGCCGACGACAACCAGCTCCTCGGTGCTCAGCGATGGGGCGAGTTGGCGCCAGCACGCCACGGGATCGACAACGGGCAGCCCCCCGTGAGTCCTGGTTTCCGCTGAGACGCGGTGTCCGGTTACTCCGCGGAGCTGCGGCGGATGCGCGGGTGGGGAAACCGCCACGTGGATCCATCGCGGCGATTCGAGGGCGCGTGGCAGCGGCATCCCGTAGATCAGTGCGGCCGTACGGTGACTGAAGAACTGGCCACCGGTCATGCGCGGCAGGTACGCGCAGCAGAGCTCGAGGATCGAATCGACCGGGACCGCGCTGCGGACACCATGAAAGGGCGACACCAGGTCGGCGGCGCGGAGCCGTTGGCGACTCACCGACGCAGCTTGTGCCTGCCTGACAGAGAACGGCGCCGAGTCGAGTGGGGGCGGCAAGGGCGACAGGCGTGGCATCGGGCCACCTTGGCGTACCGCGCCGCCGAGCGCGTGTGCCATCCACATGCGGCTGCTCGCGGCTCGCGAGTCGGGGCTGCTTCGCGAGTCGGGAAAAATGCAGGTCTGCCAGGGGGCGTAGCAACCACATCACCCGAGTGGATTCGGCACCACTCCAGCCTTTCGCATTCACTCGGGGAAAATGGCTGCACCCGAGCACATGAAGCCACCATTTGCCCCAACTCGAGGGACGAGAACCCGACTCGGGGCACGAGAACCCGACTCGGGGCACGAGAGCCCGACTCGGGGCACGAGAACCCGACTCGAGGGAGCAGCCGCCTCGACGCAGGCCGCCCGTGCGAGCAGAACCGCGCTCAGGTCGCCAGACCGGCCGCCGCGAAACTCAGCCGAGATACAACTGCTCGTTGTCGATGAGCCGGGTGTCACCGAGGTGGGCAGCAACGATCGCGATCGCCTTGCCACGGTAGTTGTCGTCGACCTGCTGGAAGGTCTTGGGCTGCACGATCTTGAAGTAGTCGAGCTTCACCAGCGGTTCACCCATGAACACGGCTTGGGCGGCGGCGAGCGTCGCATCGATGCCGCGATCTCCCGATGACGCTGCCGCCTCGAGCGCGGTCGAGAGGGTGCGGGCAGCGCGGCGCTCCTTCGCGTTAAGGAACCGGTTGCGGCTGGAGAGCGCGAGCCCGTCCTCCTCCCGCACGGTCTCGATGATCTCGACCCGGGTCGGGATGTTGAGGTCGTCGATCATCCGGCGCACCAGAAAGAGCTGCTGGGCATCCTTCTGCCCGAAGGTGACGACGTCTGGGCCGACGATGTTGAGGAGCTTGGCCACCACGGTGAGCACCGCGTCGAAGTGGCCGGGACGCGAGGCGCCCTCGTAGAGGGTCCCTATCCTGCCCGCGGTCACCGCGGTCTCGGTCGGCCCGCCCGGGTACATCTCGGCGACAGACGGGGCGAACACGTAGGCCACGTCGTAGGGCGCGAGCAGGTCGAGGTCGGCATCGAGATCCCGCGGGTAGCGCTCGAGATCTGCCGGGTCGCCGAACTGGGTGGGGTTGACGAAAATCGAGACCACCCGCACGTCGACCAATTCGGCGGCCCGTTGCACGTGAGCGAGGTGGCCTTCGTGCAGGGCTCCGAGTGTAGGGGTGAGCGAAATTGAGCGACCCGCAGCGCGCTCAAGCGCGAGCGCCTCCCTGACGGCAGCGATGGTCTCAAGAACTACGGGCCGCGCTGTCACGAAAAGTCCTCCTCGTCATCCCCACGGGACAGGGATGACAGGTCGATCGTACTGGCACTCGCGGCGGCGGCCAGCGCCGTCTCGACGGAGGAGCGCACGAGCGGCGCGATCACCGCGCCCGGTGACTCGATGCCTAGGCTCGCGAGCAAGCCCACCGCTTGGCCGACGATTGCGGCCGAAAAACTCGTCGCGGTCTCCACGGCTTCGGCATAGATCGGCCGGTCGGCCTCGCTCACGATCACCGGCTCTGCGCCCATCTCGACCACGAGCGCCTGTCCGATGGGCAGCACCGGGGTCGGCGCGGTCACTGCGCAGAAACTCTCGCGCAAGCGCACCAGGTCGAGGCTCGTGCCGGTGAATACCATCGCGGGATGCACGGCCAGCGGTATCGCCCCGGCGGCCGCCGCCGCCGCGAGCACCGAGTAACCGTGCCGGGCTGCCGTGTGCAGCACGAGCTGCCCGGGCTGCCACGCTCCGGTCGCGGCTAGGCCGATCACGAGCCGCTCGAGCTCATCGCTGGGGACCGCGAGGATGACGAGTTCGCTGCGTTCGATGAGCTCAGGTATCTCCAGGATCGGCACCCGCGGCAGCATCGCGCCCGCGCGATCGCGGCTCGACTCCGAGACCGCCGAGATGCCGACTATGGCGTGACCGGCTCCCGCGAGCGCGGCGCCGAGCACGGGGCCGACGCGGCCGGCACCGATGATCCCGACGCCGAGTCTACCCGAGCGCGCGGTCATCCGGCAGTGGCGGGGCCGCCGGCCGCCGAGGTGCGGGGGTCGACCGCCGAGGTGCCGGAGGTGGTCGGCGAGCGCCAGCGGTGGCTCGCGTCGGTCGAGGCGGCTTGGATCGCGGCATCCGCCGACTCACCGAAGAATCGGGTGGCGTCGGTGGCGTCGAGCGCCCCGAGCCTGGCATCGACAGGCCCCGAAACCGTATGCAGGCGCACGGATGCCAGCCGAAGCGCACGCAGCAACGGACCCTGCCGCAGTTCGATACTCTGCACCCGCGCGAGCGGGACTATCACGAGCTCACGCCAGACCGCCCCGCGGCGCAGGAGCGCCAGGTCGACCGTGCTGGCGAATCCGTTGCGGCGACGGGAGAACCAGAGCAGGATCCGTGCCCGCGGAGGCGAGTTGGTGTAACCGTCGTCGCCGCCGGGCGAGGTCATGCCGCGTTCGAGGAGTGCTGTGCTCGTGGCATCCCGACCGGGCAGAACCAGATCGAGCACACGCCGCACGTCGTCGAGGTTTCCCACCGGCAACACGGTGGTCTGAGCCTGGCCTTGCGAGCCACTGGTTCGGGATGTCGCCGCCCGGTTGATGCTGATCTCCCACCAGCCCGCCGGTCGCCAGAGCAGCGGCTGCCGCACCTGCACGGCATGGATGCGGCCGGGCGGCAAGGTCTCGTTGCTCGTCGAGAGCAACCCGAACCCCACTCGCACGCCATCGGGGGTCGAGGCGATGCTGTAGCGCACCGAGCGGGTGAACTTGGAGACGTAGTAGCTGCCCATGCCGATGATGCCGGGCACGAAGGCGAACAGGAAGAAGAATTCGCGCGTCACGGTGGCGACCGCAATGAACGCTGCGACGACGAGCAGGACGAACACCGTGAATCCGCTCAGCACGATGGAGCCGATGAGCCGCCCCAGGTGCAGGTGCACTACCGACTCGGGGGCAGCCGCATCCGGATCCAACTCGGGAGCGAGAAACTCCCGGGTCCGCTGCTCGAGAAGAACTCGCGCCTTCTCGCTCGTGCTCAGGCCTGCCATCGATTCCGGTGCATCGGCCGCAGCCGCCGACCGGGTGCCCGATGCCAGCAGCAGGATTTCGCGACGCAGCTCATCGGCTGCCGCGGAGCCGAGGTAGGCGAGCTGCACGTTGGCGTCGTGGCCCGCCACGTTGACCTCGAGCTTGGCTGCACCGAAGATGCGCGCAAGCACGGGGCGGTTGATGTTGACGGCCTGGATGCGGTCGAGCCGGCCCCGACGATTCGTGCGGAACAACACCCCGCTGCGCACCTCGACCAGTTCATCGGTGATGCGGAAGGTGTGCATGCGCCACGACACGTAGAAGCCGGCGGTGAACAGCAGCAGCCCAAGAGCGAGGATGCCCAGCGCGCCAGCGGCATAGCCGTTCTCGATGATCCACTGCACGGGGTCTTGATCGACCGCAGGCCCCCCGATGACGATCTGGATGACAATGTCGCGGAGGTTGACGATCACGATGCCCGCGATCGCGACGAAGGCGATGCCCCCGCGCAACAACGGGGTGGCGGGGTGCAGGCGATGCCACTGACCGTCGGCAAGCCGGAAGCCCGTGCTGATGGTTTCTGGCGCGCTCACAGGCCGGCCCTGCGGGTCTCGGCAAGCGCGACGAGCTGGTCTCTCAACTCCTCGGCGTCAGAGGCGACCAAGCCGGGCACGGTCACACCGGTGGATGCCGCGGCCGTCACGAACTTCAATTCGCTCAAGCCCACCGCTCGCGCCAACGGGCCGCGGTTGATGTCGACAAGCTGCATCCGGCCGTAGGGCACCGACACGAAACGCTGGAACATGAGCCCGCGGCGGAACAGCAGGTCGTCGTCGCGCAACTGGTAGCCGATCGAGCGAACCCGGCGGGGCACGAGGATGAGCGTGACGATGAACAGCAGCGCGAGGGATGCCGGAATCGCGAACAGAAGACTGTATCCACTCACGATCCCCGGGATCGAGGCCCCCACGACCACAACAATCCCGGAACCGAGAACGCCGACGAAGTCGACTATCACGTACTTGGGCGAGACCCGACGCCATTCGGTCTGCACAGGCTCGAGCTTCTCGGTCATCTGATTTCCCTCGGGCTCGGCCTGTTGTCGGGCTTGTCATCGTCGTCAGGCGGGATGAAGCACCAGTGCTCGGCGACCAAGCCAGCGACGACGAGGAGAACGGCTGCGATCGCCGTCGCCAGTGCCGTCGTGACCGAGCCTACCGCCGGGGACGCCGAGCGGCTGAGGAGGAACGCGACTACCCCGAGCCCGCCCCCCGCGACGAGCGCCCCGGTAAGACTCGACGCCTTGGCGAGCATCACGACACGGGTCGCGTAGAACGGGTCGATGCGGGCATTCGGCACCCCGCGCGACACGCGGCGCACGGGAACCGCCATGACCACGAGGATGACGCCGATGAGCACGAGTGCCACGGCGAGAGTCAGCGGGGGGATGAGGATGGCGCGCCCGCCCGCCGCAAGCCCGGTCTCCAGCAGCCAGGTGATCCCGGCGCCGAGCACGGCGAGCAGCACGAGGTGCGGCGGTGTGGTTCGGGTCACAGCAGTGGCTCCGCAGGGTAGTGCTTCGGGTGTTCGGCGGCAGTGGGGAGCACGGCGGCGAGCAGGTCGGCGACCGTGCCGTGGCCTGGGAGCGCGGCATCCGGTTCCACTTCGAGCCAGGGCGCGAGCACGAAGGCACGTTCGTGGGCTCGTGGATGCGGGATCACCAGATCGGGTTCGCTGATCGGCGGACCCGCGAACTGGATGATGTCGATGTCGAGGGTGCGGTCGCCCCAGCGGATGTCGCGCACCCGCCCGAACCCCTGCTCAATGCCGTGCAGCGCATGCAGCAGCTCTCGGGCCCCGAGGGCGGATCGGACCGCGATCACGGCGTTGAGGTAGGCGGGAGCCGTCTCGTCGATGCCGTCGGGCTTGAGCGCCGGCGTCTCGATGAGCCGCGATGCCTTGACGACCTTGACGCCCGGCAGCGCGTTGATCGCCCGCACCGCCTCGCGCAGCGTCGCCTCCCGGTCACCGAGGTTGCTGCCGAGCGCCAGCACGGCGGGCAGTTCGACGCGCATCCGCTGCTGGCGAATCATGGGTTCGCTCCGAAGCCGGCGCGGGCCTGTGGCTGAGTCTTGACGCGGGTGATGGTCACCGCGACATCCTCAAACGGCACGGTGATTGGCGCCTCGGGCTTGTGCACCATCACCCGGACCGCACGGACTGGCGGATGAGCGAGGGCGACTTGGGCGACCCGCTCCGCCACGGTCTCGATGAGGTCGACCGGGTTGCTTTCCACGGCACTGACGACCTCCTCGGCCAGGATGCCGTAGTGGACCGTCTGCGACAGGTCGTCGCTCGCCGCCGCCGCCGCGAGGTCGAGCTGCACCGTCACGTCGATCACGAAGACCTGGCCGTCGCGGCGCTCGTGATCGAAGACCCCATGGAAGGCCGTCGCCCGCAGCCCGGTGAGGGTGATCTCGTCGAGTGGAACCAGCCCAGACATGCTCACGTCGTGCTCCCCTGCTGCCAGTGCGACACTATCCCGAGCGCGGCGCGGGTCGCCGGCACGTCGTGCACGCGCACCCCCCAGAGCCACGCGCCTCCCGCGTGGGCGGCCAGGGCTGCCACGACTGCCGAGGCGAGGTCGCGGTCGGCCGCGGGGGCGCCCTCCGGGGCGAAGGGCGCGAGAAACCGTTTGCGCGATGCTCCGATGAGCACGGGATGCCCCAGGCTCTCCAGCTCGGCGAGCCGGGCGAGGAGCTGCCAATTGTGTTCGGCGGTCTTCGCAAAACCGAGACCCGGGTCGAGGATCACTTTGGCGGGGTCAACTCCCGCACCGCTGAGCCCGGTGAGGCGCTCCCGCAGTTCGGTGCGAACATCGGTCACGACATCACCGTAGCTGGCCAGCTGTTGCGGGTCGGCGCCATGAGTCCACGCCGGTCGTGCGCCTGGCGGCATCCCGACCGGCACGTCGCCACGCCAGTGCATGGCGATGTAGCTGAGCCCGGTGTCGGCGACGACGCCGTACATTGCCGGGTCGGCCAGGCCGCCCGAGACATCGTTGATGATCGCGGCCCCGGCACCGGCGGCCTGCAGCGCGGTCTCGGCGTTCATCGTGTCCACGCTCACCGTCACGCCCGCGCGCACCAGTTCGCGGATCACCGGGATGACGCGGCCAACCTCTTCCGCAACCGCAACCCGCGCGGCCCCGGGCCGGGTCGACTCCCCACCCACGTCGACGACGTCCGCCCCCTGTGACCACAGCTTCAGCCCATGCGCGACGGCACTCTCGACGCCGAGGTACTGGCCTCCGTCGCTGAACGAGTCGGGGGTGATATTGAGGATGGCCATGACGCGCGGCCCGCTCATCGCGGCGCCCCGATCAGGGCGAGCACTCCGGCGCGCTGCGCGGGATCGTCGAGCGCACCCCGGGTGGCCATGGTCACCGTCGAACTGCCGGTCTGCCTGGGTCCGCGGGTAGACACGCAGCCGTGCACCGCGTCGAGCACCACGAGCACGCCGCGGGGGGCGAGGCCGGTGTCGAGGGCATCCGCGATCTGCTCGGTGAGGCGCTCCTGCAGCTGGGGTCGAGAAGCGAGGGTGTCAACGACCTGGGCCAGTCGACCCAGCCCGACGACACGCTCGCCGGGAAGGTAGGCGAGGTGCGCGATGCCGAGGAAGGGCAGCAGGTGGTGTTCGCAGGTCGAGCGGAACGCGATGTCGCGCATGAGCACCAACTCGCCGAGCCCCTCGGTGGCCACGCTGTCGCTGAGGTGCTCCAGCGGGTCTTTCCCGACTCCGGAGAAGAACTCGGTGTAGGCCTCCGCCACCCGCCGCGGGGTCGACTCGAGGCCGGGTCGCGCCGCATCCTCGCCAATCGCCGCGAGAATCTCGGCAACGGCCGCCTCAATGCGCCCGGAGTCGATGGCCACCTGGGTCCTAGGCGGTAGCGATGCCGGGGGTCTTGCGCGGTCGCGGGGTTCGACGCGGCTTGACCGTGATGTCAGACTCCACGCCGCCATCGACGAGACCGGAGTCGACCGGGATCTTCGACGGCACTTTCACGGGAGGGCGGTTTGAGCTCGGTCGCGCGTCACTGGAGAGCCACTCGGGGCGCTCGGGGAGCTTCTTCACGTTCTTAAAGATTTCGGCCAGTTGCACGTGGTCGAGAGTCTCCTTCTCCAGAAGCGCAGTGGCCAGCTTGTCGAGAGTGTCGCGGTTCTTGTTGAGCACCTGCCAGGCCTCGTCGTGCGCGTGGTCGATGAGCGCGCGCACCTCCTCGTCAATGGTCTCGGCGATGGTGTCGGAGTAGTCGCGGGTGGCGCCCATGTCGCGGCCGAGGAAGGGCTCAGCCGTGGCCGAGCCGAGCTTGACGGAGCCGACCTTGGTGCTCATGCCGTATTCGGTGACCATCTTCCTGGCAATGGCAGTTGCCTTCTCGATGTCGTTGGACGCGCCGGTAGTCGGGTCGTGGAAGACGATTTCCTCGGCAACCCGGCCACCCATCGCGTAGGCCAGCTGGTCGAGCAGTTCGTTGCGGGTGACGGAGTACTTGTCTTCAAGGGGCAGCACCATCGTGTATCCCAGGGCCCGGCCGCGCGGCAGGATGGTGACCTTGGTCACGGGGTCGGTGTTGCGCATGCTTGCTGCTGCGAGCGCATGGCCGCCCTCGTGGTAGGCGGTGATGAGCTTCTCTTTGTCGTTCATCAGGCGGGTGCGGCGTTGCGGGCCGGCCATGACGCGGTCGACAGCCTCATCCAGCGCACGGTTATCGATGAGCTGGGCGTTGCTCCGGGCGGTCAGCAGCGCGGCTTCGTTGAGCACGTTCGCGAGGTCAGCGCCGGTGAAGCCCGGAGTCTTGCGCGCGAGCACTTCGAGGTCGACGCCCTCGGCCATCGGCTTGCCCTTGGCATGCACCTGGAGAATCTGCTTGCGGCCCTGCAGGTCGGGCGAATCGACGCCGATTTGGCGATCGAAACGGCCGGGGCGCAGCAGCGCCGGGTCGAGCACATCCGGCCGGTTGGTCGCGGCGATGAGAATCACGTTGGTCTTGACGTCAAAGCCGTCCATCTCGACCAGCAACTGGTTGAGGGTCTGCTCGCGCTCGTCGTTGCCGCCGCCGATGCCTGCACCGCGGTGACGACCCACCGCATCGATCTCGTCGATGAAGATGATGGCGGGCGAGTTCTGCTTCGCCTGGTCGAACAGGTCGCGCACGCGGCTCGCGCCCACGCCGACAAACATCTCGACGAAGTCAGACCCCGAGATCGTGTAGAACGGCACGCCCGCCTCACCCGCGGTGGCACGGGCGAGCAGGGTCTTGCCGGTTCCGGGAGGGCCATAGAGCAGCACGCCCTTCGGGATGCGGGCGCCGACAGCCAGAAACTTCGCTGGCTCTTTGAGAAAGTCCTTGATCTCTTCCAGCTCTTCGATGGCCTCATCGGCTCCCGCGACATCGGCGAAGGTGACCTTGGGGGCTTCCTTGCCGACGAGCTTGGCCTTGGACTTGCCGAACTGCATGACCCGGTTGCCGCCACCCTGCATGCGGCTCAGCAAGAAGTAGAAGACCACCCCGATGATGAGGAAGGGCAGCAGGATGCCGAGCAGGCTCGTGAAGAAGTTGGTCTGCGGCACTTCGTCGTCGAAGCTCTTCAGATTTGCTCCATTTATCGCGTCGACGATCTCGGCGCCGCGCGGTGCCACGTAATAGAACTGCACCTGCTTGCCGTTTGCGCCATCAGCCGCAGACAGGGTCAGGTCGACCCGCTGTTCTCCGTCGACGATCTTGGCGGATGCCACGCTGTTGCCCTTGAGCAGCGAGAGGCCCTCCTGCGTGGTGATCTGCTTGAAGCCACTGCCGGTCAGGAGGCTGGTGCCAATCCACACCGCGGCGATCGCCAGGATGATGTAGAGGATCGGACCGCGGAGAATTCGCTTGATATCCATTGTGTTCCGGGCAAATCCCCCGGCACCTTCCTGCTCAAGAAACGTCCTGTAAGGCTACCGGTACCCCACTGCGAGGCGACTGGATGTTCGCCTTGCGCGTAGCTACTCCTACGCGTACACATGAGGAGCCAATACAGCGACGCCGCGCAGGTTGCGGTAGCGCTCCGCGTAGTCCAGCCCGTACCCCACCACGAATTCGTTCGGGATGTCGAAACCCAGGTACCTGACGTGAACGTCGACCTTCGCGGCATCCGGCTTCCTTAGCAGCGCAAGGATCTCGAGTGACGCCGGGCCCCGACTCTCGAGGTTTGCCCGCAGCCAAGCCAGCGTCAGACCGGAGTCGATGATGTCTTCAACGATGATGACGTGCCTGCCGGTGAGGTCGGCATCGAGGTCTTTGAGGATGCGGACGACACCGCTCGACGCCGTCGAGGAACCGTAGGACGAAACCGCCATGAAGTCGATCTGCACGTCGATCTTGAGTTCGCGCGCGACGTCGGCCATGAGCATGACGGCACCCTTGAGAACCCCCACGAGGAGCACCCGCTGCCCGGCGTAGTCCTGCTCGACTCGACGCGCGAGCTCCGCGACCTTGTCGTGGATCTGCTGTTCGGTGAACAGCACCTCGGTGATGTCGTCGGCGACGTCGGCGAGTTCCATGGGCGTCCTAACTTGTGGGGGCTCCGGTCGCGGCTCCTGTGGCGGCTCCGCTCCCGGCTCCGGTGGGGGCTCCGGTCGCGGCGAACTGCAGGAGCCCATCGCGCCGTTCCACCCTAAGGCCCGGCAGGTCGATGGGCCCCTGTCCATGCCAGTCGGTCACGAGTCGCGCCACCTCGAGGGTCTGCGCACGGCTCAACGACACGTGGAACTCGCTCGCGACGGCGAGCCTGATCAGCCGCTGGCGGAGGGCCGCGGGGTTCGCGGCGAGCGCGGCGACGGGCAGTGAGATGCCTGCCTCTGAATGCTCGGCGAGGTCTTCGGCGATCTCCTCGGCGAAGTGGTCAAGGGCTTCTGAATCCTCGCGAAGCTGCTCCGCCGTGCGCGCGAGAGCCTCGGGGATGCCGGGGCCGAGTTCCGTCTCCAACAGCGGCAGCACGGTCTTCCGCACCCGCACCCGCGTGAAGGCGGAGTCGTCGTTCTGCGGGTCTAGCCAGGGCTCGAGCCCCGCGTCGGCGCAGGCGGCGACCGTTGTCCTGCGCCGGATGCCGAGCAGCGGCCTGCGATAGAGCCCCGAGACCGCCGCCATGCCCTGCAGGCTCGCCGCGCCGCTGCCCCGCGCGAGCCCGAGCAGCACGGTCTCGGCCTGGTCGTCGAGGGTGTGCCCGAGCAGCACTGCCGTGGCATCCGTCTCGACGGCCGCCTGCTCCAGGGCGGCGTAGCGGGCCGCGCGGGCGGCGGCCTCGGGTCCGCCGGAGGTGCCCACGGTGACGTGCTTCACGAGGACGGGGTTCAGGCCGAGGGCTTCGGCTTGGCGGGATGCGGCGGCCGCGGCATCCGCTGATCCCGGCTGCAGGCCGTGGTCGACGATGATCGCCCCCGCGCGCAGGCCCGCCCGTGGTGCTTCGAAAGCCGTGGCAGCGGCGAGCGCGAGCGAGTCGGGGCCGCCGGAGAGGGCCACGAGGACGAGCGGCGGCACCTCCCGCCCCTTCCGCCCCTTCCGCCCCTTCCGCGCCTTCCGAAATGACGGAGATTCGGCGCCGACGCTGCCGTTTTTGCTGGTCAGCTCTCTCGCACCCTCCCGTTCTCCGTCATTTCGGAAGGAAGCCGCGTCACTTCGGAAGGAAGCCGGGAAGGAAGCCGCGTCACTTCGGAAGGGGAGCGGAGCCAGGAGCTCGAGCGACGCCCGCACCGCGCGCCGCACGTCCGCGATTGCGGGGGTGAGTCTCGGGCGGGTTGGCGGCATCAGCTAACGTTATTGCAGCATCCGCTCCAGTAGGCGGGCATGACTTCAGGCATCAACTCTCAGAGACTTCAAGGAGCACCAGCATGGCCGCATACGACATCGTCGTGGAGATCCCCCAGGGGAGCCGCAACAAATACGAGGTCTCGCACGAGACGGGCCGGGTCTTCCTCGACCGCTACCTGTTTACGGCTTTCGGCTACCCCACCGACTACGGCTTCTTTGAGAACACCCTCGGCCTCGACGGCGACCCGGTCGACGCGCTTGTGCTACTGGATGCCCCGACCTTCCCCGGGGTCGGCATCAAGGTTCGCCCGGTCGCCGTCTTCAACATGACGGATGACGCCGGCATCGACTCCAAGGTCATCTGCGTGCAGTACAAAGACCCGCGCTGGTCTCACATCCAGGACCTGGGCGACATCCCCGAGACCACGGTCAAGGAGATCGAGCACTTCTTCACCCACTACAAGGATCTCGAGCCCGGCAAGTGGGTCAAGGTCGAAGGCTGGGGCGGCGTCGACGAGGCCGAGAAGGTCGTGCAGGCCGGTCTCGAGAAGTTCACGGCCGAAGGGCACTGAGCACCGCACCGCGGCTAGCCCGTGGGGCGACCCGCGTACGGCAGCACGTCGTAGTAGCGCACTCCCGTGACGCGCACCGGCACGCCCTCGCGCGCCGCCTCGATCATCTGCCCGTTACCGACGTACATCGCCATGTGATAAAAATCGCCGGGGTAGCCGCCGTCGGCATAGAAGATCAAGTCGCCGGGCACCATGTCTGCCAGCGGCACCAGGCGCCCCTGGTTGGCCATCGTGTAGTACTGGCTCGACACCACGTGTGCGCCGATGTACACCCCGGCCGCGGCATACGAGGCCTTGGTCAGGCCTGAGCAATCCCAGGTGTCGGGGCCGTAGCCCGCGAACTCGTACATCTTGCCGACCTGCGCGTAGGCGAAATTGAGCGCGGTGTCGACCGCCGAGGCATTGGGGGCAGGAGGCGCGGGGTTCGGCGGGTTGTCGGGAGTCGGCGGGGGCGGAGGCTGCGCGGCCTGCTCCTGGGCGGCGGTCAGTCCCGCGGCGTATCCCGCCTCGACGTCGGCGGTGGTGCCCTTGAGGGCGGCGAGCTGGGAGTACATCTGATCGGCCGCGGTCTTCTGCTCCGCGACCTGGGCAAGCGCGGCATCCGAAGCCTTCTTCGCTTCATCGAGAGCTTGCTGCGCGGTGGCGGCGAGCGCCTTGCGCTTCTTCTCCGCGGCCTTCGACTGGTCGGTGAGCGCCTGCGCGGCATTCTTGTCGGCGATGGCTCGCTTATAGATGAGGCTCGACTGTTCGGTGAGCTTGCTCACGGTGCCGAGTGAACTCAGCAGGTCACCGGAGTCCCGGCTCATCATCAGCCCGAGTGCGACACTGCCATCGCCGGTGCGCGCGAGCTGGGCGATGAGCTGGCCTGCCCGCTGCGCTGACACCGTGGCGCGGCTCTGCGCGGCATCCACTTGGGCTTGAAGCGTGGCGGACTTGGCGGATGCCGCGTCGAGCGCGACCTTCGCAGCGTTGTAGTCCTCGCCCTTCTGCTGGGCCACCTTCCCCAGCGCGTCGGCGTCGGATTCGAGCTTCACCAGCAGGTCTTCGATCTTGGCGATCTCAGCGGAGGTCGCGGCCTCATTCTGCTGGGCTTGCTGCACGTCTGCCCACGACGGGTAGTCATCGGCAGTGGCCGTGCCGACGATGCCGATCGTGGAGAGAAGCGCACCCACGACGGCAGCGGCGATCGCCACCAGGCGGATGCTGCCTGTTCGCAGCCCCCTGGCCGATGCCCCCCGGCTCGTGCGTGTCTTACCCATTGCTCCCCGAATCGTGTACCGGCCCGCGACGAGTCACGTTGGTCACACTGTCAACTCGGCCCACAGTACCAACACGCTTGAGAAATGGCCAGAGCGGGCCCTTTCGGGCATCCGCCCGGCGACTGCGACCCGTTTGGCAATTCAGGGGTGCCCCCTTATGCTTGACCCTCGGTAGCTAAGAAGTTCTGTGACTTCGCGGCCCCATCGTTTAGTGGCCTAGGACGGCGCCCTTTCACGGCGTTAACACGGGTTCGAATCCCGTTGGGGTCACAAAACAACATCAGGCAGCAATGTCTGAACAGATCTAAATAGCTAGGCCCTGTAGCGCAGTTGGTTAGCGCGCCGCCCTGTCACGGCGGAGGTCGCCGGTTCAAGTCCGGTCAGGGTCGCAAAGCACGGCTTCTCCACCGAGCGGTCGTGTTCGCACGGCTCTGTAGCTCAGTTGGTAGAGCGCACGACTGAAAATCGTGAGGTCACGGGATCGACGCCCGTCGGAGCCACCAGTTAAGGCCCTGCAAATGCGGGGGCGTTCGTTCTTCCCTTCCCTCGTTTTCGGTGGCGGCAAGTTCTCAAGCGGAAGGTCAGCGGCCGCTGCTACGATCAATCACATAACCACCCGGATGTTTCGACTACCGGGCGCGGCCCTCGGCGAAAGCCGGGGGCCAGCTTCGTTTCACGCCCAGGTCGGTGGCTTGCGGATCGTTCTGCCTTGGCTGTCGACAAACGTTGCTGGAAACTGTGAAGCGTGCAACGTTCCCTGACGTATCTGCCGAACGGTGCGGATACCGGCGACGTCGAACGCCAACGTGGTGCCCGCGCTGCGTCAACATCTCCACCGGCGGCGCGAGATCTGAGTCATTGGTGAGGACGGCATACGAGTCAGCGACCCCATCGAGTGCGTCGAAGATGAGATGGGACGCGAGCGCGACGTCAGTGCCTTCTCCTCGGGACGTTTGATGAGCGTGGTGATGACCTTGCCGTTCGCGTCGAGCTGTTCCGGGTGCAGAGGCAGCCGCTGCTTCACAAACGAGAACTTTCCCTCGAAAATCTCGACCCCAGTCGTCCGAAGCGCACGCCAGAAAATCTGCTGACGCTGGCCGATGCCGGGGTCGTTGGTCCTCGGCTTCAACTGCGCCGAAAAGTACTTCACTCGCACGACATCTCTGTGTGGAAACAGCCAGCGAGATAAGGCTTCGAGATCGAGCCACTTGTACTGCGGATACTTGTATTGAAGCAGCGCCTTGTAGAGCGCGAAGCCATCGATGTAAACGGCAACGGTTCGACGGGAGCGCACGCGGCCATCGTATCTACGACCGCCGTCAGCTCAACCGGCCCGCTCCCAGGCTTCGCGCACGAGTCGCTCGAGCACGACCTCGTCGACGGCGTCGAGTCGCGTGAGATAGAGGCATGATTTGCCGGTGGTGTGCGGGCCGAGGGAATCGAACAGCGGGTTCACCGGGCCGTAGTCGTCGTACACCCCGTAGATCGTGAGCGCGGCTTTGCGGGGCGAGAAGCCCAGGACGCACCAGTCGTTCGTCCCCGTCGTGTTTGTCCAGGGGCGAGACCCGAATCCGATCATCGACGGCCCCCACATGATCGCGGGCTCGCCGATCACGCGCTCCATGAGCGCGCGTATTGCGTGGCCCTCGGCACGGCGGCGCTCACCGGGTACGGAGTCGAGGTAGGCCGCGACATCCACTTCGGTCGGCCTGGTCTTAGGCCCTGTCATGACGGCAGGCTAACCCCGCTACGGGGAGATCAGGAAGAAGGGGATGACGCCGTCGTTGCGCGCGTGCACGATCACCAGGAACACCACAGCGTCGAATAGCAGGTGCACCGTGAGCACGTAGGCGATCGACTTCGTGCTGGAGTAGATCCAACCCTGCAGAAGCGCGAACGGAGCCGTCAGTAGTGGCCCCCAGGCCTGGTAACCGAGCTCCCACAGGAACGAGACGAAGATAACTGCCTGCAGGATGTTTGCCTGCCAGGTGGGGAAGTGCCGCTTGAACAGCACAAAGACGGTGATGATGAAGAACAGCTCATCCCAGGTGCCGACCGCGTTCACGCCGACGAAGAGGCGGGCGACCTCGTGCCACTCGTGCACCTCGGGCCAGTTCAGGTACACGCCCGAGGTGATGAAGTAGAAGGGCAAGATGAGCCAGCCGAGAAACAGCACGAGCACGAGATAGCCCCACTGCACGCGAGTCCAGGGCCACGCGCCCCGCCAGCGGAAGCGGATGGCGCGATCCTTGAAGACAAACCGGGAGATCAGGTACGGCATGACTACTGCCGCAGCGAGCACGAACCCGAGTAGAAAGAAGTTGCCCCAGGCGATATCCGCGCGCACCGAAACCGTCGAGACGATGACCATGCCGACGGCGATCAGGAGCAGGTCCTTGAGCAGACCCTCGCTGCGGGACGAGCGGTCGAGTTGCCAGGCGATGAGCAGCGAGACCAGCAGCATGCCGTAGCCGAGCAGTGTCGTCGCGAGGGAAGCGCCGCGCCACGCGAAGAGGAACAGCGCGGAACAGCTGAGGAGTGCGGCCGGCACAAGGGCCCAGCTCAGCGCCTCAGCCGGCTTCGGGTGCGGGGTGTCGGCGGGCACGGACCCAAGCCTAGCGACGGGGACCGCTGGGTGAACTTGAGACGCTCGGCGAGCAGGTGCACGAACGATAGGTTGGACGCATGAACTTCTTCGGAGTGCTGGTTCTTCTCGGCCAGCTGGCGCTCGTCGCGATGGCAGGCCTCGTCACGCTCGCGGGTCTCGCGCTGATCGCCAGCCTCGCGTTCCCGCAGCTGCTCGCCTTCGTCGCCCATTGATCTGGGCTAGGGCATCGCCACCTCGAAGGTGTTGCACGCGTCCGGGCCGCCCTGGTAGCCGGTCTCGAACCACTGCTGGCGACTCTCGCTCGACCCGTGGGTCCACGATTCCGACGACCCTCCCGGCTGGATGCGGTCATCGCCCACAGCGGCCGCCGCACTCAGCGCATCGTTGATCTGCTGCTGGGTCACCGGTTCGAGGAACGTCACGCCGTTCGCGTCTGTGATCGTGGATGCCGCTCCGACCCACGCCCCCGCGAAGCAATCGGCCTGCAGCTCAAGCCGCACCGAGTCGGATGCCGGGCCGGTGTCTTGAAGGTTCAGCCCGTTCATGATGCCGGAGATGTTCTGGATGTGGTGACCCCACTCGTGCGCGACGACGTACATCTCGGCGAGCGGCCCTCCCGACGAGCCGAAGCGGGTGCGCAGCTCATCGTAGAAGGCGGTATCCAGGTAGATGATCTGGTCGTTGGGGCAGTAGAACGGGCCGACCGCGCTGGTCGCGCCGCCGCATCCCGTGTTCGTCTGGTCGGTGAAAAGCACGACCTGGGTCGAGGTGTAGTCGACGCCGAGCTTGGGCAGCTCTGTTGTCCAGTAGGTGTCGAGTGAGTCGGCGGCACCCGCCATGAGGCAGTCGATGCTCGAGTTGGCATCCTGGCCCGTGGTGCACTGCGAGACCGGGGCGTCTTCGCCCTGGGTGCCCGTGCCTGTGCCGGGGGCGAGGCCTGTCAGGTCGACGCCCAGCACCTGGGACAGGATGAAGAGCCCCACGACGAGCAACCCGCCGCCGCCACCGATCGCGATGCCGGTGTTCCTGCCGCGCCTGCTGACCTTGCTCGGGTCGATGCTCGAGTTGTCGTTGAACGTCATGAGCCCACGGTACGGCCAAACTAGCGGCCAAGCACACGGCTTGACTCAGCCCAGATGCATGGTTTTGCCCCTGGCAACAATTCTGAGAAGTTCCTCGTCCAGAAACTCGCGGGCGGCCAGGAGGCGAGGCAGCAGCGTCCGCTCGGTGGTCAGAGCTCGATAGGCGAGCGAGATCGTCACGTCGTGAGCGGGGCGGTTGACGATGCTGATCTGGTCTCCGGCGCAGACGTGGCCAGGGGTCACCACTGACAGGTATGCGCCCGGCCGAGCTACGGCGGTGAACGTCTTCAGCCACCCCGTCTCACCCACCCACCCTCGGAATGTCGAGCACGGGATCCTCGGGCCGGTCACCTGCAGTTCGACCCGATCACCGATGCGCCAGATCTCGCCGAGCCGGGCGCCATTGACATCCAGGCCTCGCGTGGTCAGGTTTTCACCGAAGAACCCGTTCGGGAGCTCCCGACCGAGCCGCTCCTGCCATTCGTCGAGGTCTTCGCGCTCGAAGGCGTACAACGCCTGGCGATCGCCGCCGTGGTTTCGGGTATCCCCGATGAAGTCGCCCGCGATGCCGCTTCCCAGCCCATCGCCCTTAGGCCCGGGTGCGCGCAGTTCTACCGGCCCCGGCCGCGGCGACTTGTTGATCCCGGTTGAGATGCCCGGCTTGAACGCATTGGCCTCGGCCACGCCGATGTTGACCGACTCGAGTACGCCCACCGTAACCACCGATCTTGCGCCCAGTCGCTACCTTGAATTGATAGGCCAACTTACCAATGGAGGAAGTGCCCCTCTCACTATTCAGGAGTATGTGTGGCGGATGCGCCTGCCGCTCACTGCTGGGACCACTGCAGCCACACACACCACGGCAGCCACACACCCTCCTGAATGATGAAAGGTTCAGTGCCGCCCGTCGCGGCGGAATGCCCGGCGGAAGCTCTCGCGGAAGCGTCGGCGCGCCCGCTCCGCTGCCGTGGCCGGGGGTGGTTCGTTGTATTCGTTGGCGAAGACCTGGCCGCTCATCGCCTGGACGGCCTCCATGATGTCATCCGTGAGTTCGCGTCGATCACGGCCCGAGCCGGCCGAGCCGACGGGATGCAGCGGCTCACCAAACTCCACGGTCACCTTCGCCAGGTGCAGCCGGCCCGAGTCCGGCGGCTGGATGTGCTGGGTTCCGGTGAGCGCGACGGGAACCACGGGAGCTCCCGACGTCAGGGCTAGCCAGGCCACTCCCGTCCGGCCACGGTAGAGCCGTCCGTCCCGTGAGCGGGTGCCCTCGGGGTAGATCGCGAAGGCGTCGCCGTGCTCGAGCACGCGAAGGCCTGAGTTGAGGGCATCCTGCGCGGCCTGGCCGGCCGAGCGCTCCACGGGAATGGCGCCGATGCCCGTGAAGAATGCGCGGGACAGCCAGCCGCGGAATCCCGTTCCGGTGAAGTATTCGCTCTTGGCGAGAAACGAGACCGACCGTGGTGCGACAAGCGTGATCACGACACTGTCGACGAACGAGAGGTGATTGCTCGCGATGAGCACAGCCCCGGTCTTGGGCACATTGCGTTTGCCGAGGATGCGCGGCCGGAAGACCAGGCGCGCCAGCGGTGCCATGAAGGCCCGGGCGAAGAACTTGATCATCGCCTCAAGCCTAGGTGCGCTACTTCTTCGGCAACGCCTTCTTCTGCGGTGCCTTCTCGGTCAGCGGCGCCGTGCCCGAATCCCGCTGGGCCTGGTAGTAGGCCATCGCCTCATCCTGCCGCTCTTTCTCGGCCCCGAGGGCGATCGGGGCACCGATGTGCTCTGGGGTGAACTCGAACGCCGCGACCAGCGACAGTGCGTGCTCTCGCAGTCGGGGCAGCAACCGGTCGTCAATGTAGCTCGTGATGGCGAGCGCCCGCTGTGAGGAGATGCGACCGTGGATGAGGTACCAGGCCGCATTCTTCTCGATCAGTCCCAGCCCAAACAGGTCGCGCAACCACGTCAGGACCACCCTGGTGCCGTCATCCTCGATCTTGCCGAGACCCTCGGTGAAGGCCTCCCACTGCAGCAGTTCGCCGTGCGCGCGGGCGGCCTCGATGAGCGCATTCTGGTTGCTGTTGAACAGCTGGGCAGCTTCCATCTTGGGCAGCTTGTTCGCATTGCGCAGTTTGGCAGCGATCTCGGCGACCATGGTCTGCACCCGATCGGTGAGCAACTGACGCTGCGAATCGGTGTCGCGAATGTAGCCGACCGAGCGGGCCGTCGAGCCGAAGTCCACGACGGATTGGGCGAGCCTGCGCAGCCCGGTGCGGTTGATCGCGGCCTCGTTGACCTGGTCGGCGACGTACTGGGCCAGCGCACCGGCATCCGCACTGGCGAACTTCTTCGAATAGTCGGTGAGCAGCCGCTTGGCGACAAGTTGCAGCAGCACGTTGTTGTCGCCCTCGAAAGTGGCGTAGATGTCGAGGTCGGCGCGCAGCTCGGTGAGACGGTTCTCGACGAGGAATCCGTTGCCGCCGCACGCCTCGCGCGCCTCTTGCAAGATGTCGAGGGCGGCCCAGGTGCTGAGCGGCTTGAGCGCGGCGGCGAGGGTCTCGAGGTCCTGCCGGTCGGCATCCGTGTCGGTGCGGCCGCTGAAGACGCCGTCGAACTTGTCGAGGAACACCTCGTGGGCGAACGACATCGCGTAGGTCGTCGCGAGGCGCGGCAGCAGCCGGCGCTGGTGGCGCTGGTAGTCGAGGATGACCTCCTCCTCGGTGTCGCTCGCCGCAGTGAACTGGCGACGCTGCGAACCATAGGAGATCGCGATGGTCAGGGCGAGCTTGCTGGCCACGACCGCGGCACCGTCGAGGGAGATCCGACCCTGCACGAGCGTGCCGAGCATCGTGAAGAATCGGCGACCGGGGCTCGCGATGGGCGAGCTGTAGGTGCCATCCTCTGCGACATCGCCGTAGCGGTTCAGGAGGTTGACGCGCGGCACGCGGATGCCGGTGAAGTGCAGCCGCCCGTTGTCGATGCCGTTCAGCCCGCCCTTGAGGCCGTCATCCTCGCCGCCGATGCCGGGCAGGAAGCCGTTGTCGTCACGGATCGGCACGTAGAAGGCGTGCACACCGTGGTTGACGCCTTGGGTGATGAGTTGGGCGAAGACGACGGCCGCGACGCCGTGCACAGCGGCGTTGCCGAGGTAGTCCTTCCAGGCGGCGCGGAACGGGGTGTCGATGACGAACTCTTGGGTCGCGGGGTCGTAGGTGGCTGTTGTGCCTACCGCCGCGACATCCGACCCGTGTCCGGTTTCGGTCATGGCGAAGGCGCCGGGCACCTTCAGGCTCATAATGTCGGGCAGGAAGGATTTATGGTGGTATTCGGTGCCGAGGTGCATGACGGCCGCGCCAAACAGGCCCCACTGCACTCCCGACTTGATCTGCAGCGAGGGGTCGGCGAGCACGAGCTCTTCGAAGCCCGCGATGTTGCCGCCGGCGTCTTCCTTGCCCCCAACGCCCTTGGGGAAGGCGCGGTGCACGGCCTTCTCGTCAACGAGGATTTTGAGCTGATCCATGACGCGGGCGCGGTGGTCTTCCATCGAGAGACCCGGGATGCGCCTGAGCTCAGGCCTCGCGGCAAGTGCCCTCGCCTGGCGGCGCACGCCGACCCAGCGACCCATGAGCACCTCGCCGAGCGCGGTCACGTCGACGACGGGCGCCGCGACTTGCGTGGCGGGAGCGGATCCGCGGGTGGCAGGAGTCTTGGCGCCGCGATCAGTGAGCTGGCTCATGGCTCTACGGTACGACTGCTACAACGAATACCCCAGTTCGCCGTAGATCTCGAACTAGAACGGCCCGTTGCCATGCCTCGCCGCTTGGCGGGAGTCGACAACCGGCTTAGGCCGCCGCGACAACAGCAAGCAGGGCGTCACCATACTGTTCGAGTTTCTTCTCACCCACGCCGCTGATGGTGCCGAGCTCGGCAGTGGACGACGGTCGAGTGACAGCAATGCCGCGCAGCGTCGCGTCGCCGAAGACGATGTAGGCGGGCACGCCCTGCTCTCGCGAGACCTCGGCTCGCCAGCTTCGTAGAGCCTCGAAAAGCGGCAGCGCGTCTTCGGGAAGCATGCCCGCAGAGGTCGCCTTCTTCGCGGCCTTCGAGCGCTTCGGCGCCTCGCGGCGCAGCAACACCACGCGGCCGCCAGAGAGCACCGCCGATGACCCTTCCGTGATCACGAGGATGCCGTATTCACCCTCGACCGCGAGCAACCCCTGTGCGAGCAGCTGGCGCACGACACCGCGCCACTCCCGCTCTGACAGATCCTGGCCGATGCCCCAGGTGGAGATTGCATCGTGCCCGTGTTGGGTGGTGCGCGGGGTGGTCTTGCCGAGCAGGATGTCGATGATGTGCCCCGCACCGAACCGTTGGCCCCTTTCACGCTGCAGCCGCACGATGGTGGAGAGGAGCTTCTGGGCGGCGACGGTGCCATCCCAGGTCTCGGGCGGAAACAGGCAGGTGTCGCAGTTGCCGCACGCGTTGGATGCTTGCCCGAAGTAGCCGAGCAGCTGCACACGGCGGCATGCGATCGTCTCGCACAGCGCGAGCATCGCGTCGAGGTGGGCCGTGAGGTTGCGGCGGTGGGCCAGGTTGCCCTCCGACTGGTCGATCATGCGGCGCTGCTGCACGACATCCTGAAGTCCGTAGGCGAGCCACGCCGTCGCGGGCAGGCCATCGCGGCCGGCCCGGCCGGTCTCTTGGTAGTACCCCTCGACGCTCTTGGGCAGGTCGAGGTGGGCGACGAAACGCACATCGGGCTTATCGATGCCCATGCCGAAGGCGATTGTCGCGACCATGACGAGCCCCTCTTCCCGAAGGAAGCGGCTCTGGTTCGCCGCCCGCACTCGGGAGTCGAGACCTGCGTGATACGGCAGCGCGGGAATCCCGTTCTCCACGAGAAAGTCGGCCGTCTTCTCCACCGATGCCCGCGACAGGCAGTACACGATGCCCGCGTCCCCCGGGTGCTCGGTGCGGATCAGCGAGAGCAGTTGCTGCAGCGGCTGCTGTTTCGACTCGATGCGGTACTGGATGTTCGGCCGGTCGAAGCTCGACACGAACTGCTTCGCGCCGCCTAGGTCAAGCCGCTGCGCGATCTCCTTGCGAGTGGCGGCCGTCGCCGTCGCGGTGAGGGCGATGCGCGGCACGGCTGGCCAGCGCTCGTGCAGCATCGAGAGCTGCAGGTAGTCGGGCCTGAAGTCGTGGCCCCACTGCGACACGCAATGCGCCTCGTCGATCGCGAAGAGCGCGATCGTGCCGCGGTCGAGCAGGTCGGCAGTGGATGCCACGCGTAGTCGTTCCGGCGCGAGGTAGAGCAGGTCGAGCTCGCCGCGGACGAAAGCCGTTTCGACGCGTGAGCGCTCCTCGGCGGACTGTGTCGAGTTGAGGAACGCCGCACGCGCGCCGACGGCGGAGAGGGCATCCACCTGGTCTTGCATCAGGGCGATGAGTGGCGAGATCACGACCCCGGTGCCTTCGCGCACGAGCGCAGGGATCTGGTAGCACAGCGACTTGCCGCCGCCCGTGGGCATGAGCACGAGGGCATCGCCGCCGTCGATCATGGTCTGGATGATCTCGGCTTGCTGGCCCCGGAAGCTTGAGTACCCAAACGTCTTCTCGAGCACACCGAGCTGGTCGAGGGCTCCGGGCGCGGCGGTCATGGGGCGATTCTAAGTCGCGGCTCCGACCTGTCGGGGCCGGATGCCACACTGGGGGAATGCTGAGCGCCAGACGCACCGTAGCGTGGGCGCAATGCTGACCGTCGCCATCGGCCTCGTTAGCGCCCTCGTCTACGGCTCCGCTGACTTCCTCGGTGGGCTAGCGGCGAAGCGAATGAGCGCGGTTCTGACGACCGCGATCGTGGCCCTCGTCGGACTCGTGGTGCTCGGCTTGGGAGCGCTCGTGATCGGCGGCACCTGGTCTGTCGCCGCCGTGCTGCTCGGCGCGCTCTCGGGCGTGAGCGGCGCGATTGCAATCGGCTTGCTCTACGCCTGCCTGGCGATCGGACCGATGTCGATCCTCTCGCCCTTGACCGCGGTGGTCTCCGCGATCGTGCCGGTCACTGCGGGGCTCCTCGTCGGCGAGCGCCTGGGCGCGATTGGCTACGTCGCCCTCGGACTGGCATTCGTGGCGATCATCCTGGTCGGGTTCGTGCCGGAGAGGGGCGCGGTGCGTCCCTCGATCAAGGGCGTGCTCATGGCCATCGGCGCCGGCGCAGGGATCGGGGCGTTCCTGATCATCATCGACAAGGCACCGGATGACTCTGGGCTGATCCCCCTCGTTTTCAACCGGGCAGTCAGCGCGGCGATCATGTTCACTGTGTTCCTGGGGACTTGGCTGATCGCCCGCTACCGTCGCGGAGGGGCTATCGACCCGCAGCGCGGCGCCTGGCGCACGGGGCTACTCCTGGCGATCTGCTGCGGCCTGCTCGACGCGCTCGCGAACGTGGGGCTGCTGATCGGCATCCGCATCGGGGAGCTCTCGGTGATAGCCGTGTTGACTGCGCTCTACCCGGCGGGCACGATCATCCTCGCGGCCTTTGTGCTCAAGGAGAGAATCGCTCCGGTGCAGTATGTCGGGCTCGTCCTGGCGATCGCGGCGGCGGGGATGCTAGCGCTGCGGTAGCGCTAGACGTCGGGTATGAGCCGCTTGCCGAGCGCGAGCACGGGATCCACCTCGTAGCCGAGCTTGCGGTAGAAGCCGAGAGCCGCCTCGTTGCCGTCACGCACGACAAGGCTGAGCTTCGGGCATCCCGCCGCAGTCAGCAGCTCTTCGCCGCGCGCCATGAGGTCGCGCCCGAAACCGCGGCCTCGCATGGCGAGCGAGACGGCAAGGTAGTTGACCCAGCCCCGATGGCCGTCGAAGCCGAACATCGCAGAGCCAACGATCTCGCCATCCAGGTCCCCGACGAGAAAGAGCTCTCGCTGCACGGAGAGCTTTCGCGCGATGTCCTTGTGCGGATCGTTCCAGGGCCTGGTGAGACCGCACTCGTTCCAGAGCGCGACCACTCGGTCGGTGTCGGATTCGATGAAAGGCCGGATGCGCATCAGAACGCTCGCAACCCCGGCGCGGCGAGCAGGGCCTGATCCTGAGTTACGAGAGTGAGGCCCAGACCGACGGATTGTGCGGCGAGGATCCGATCGAAGGGGTCGCGATGATCCCATTCGAGCGAGCCTGCCAGCGTGGCATCTTCGGCTGAAATGTCGAGGAGCGCGAAGCCACTGTCTGTGGCAACCTCGAGCACCGTCGGGGAGAACGCGAGCTTTCCCGATCGCTTTTTGATCTCGACCTCCCAAGCCGTGGCAGCACTGACGATCGCTTCGTTCTCCGGATCGACTATTGCCTCAATCCAAGCCGCCGGGATGCGTGGGCTGCCCTCCGCCCACCACACCACGACGTGGGTGTCGAGCAGGAGTCTCACTCCCGCATCCCGAACTCACGCTCGAGGTCTTCATCGGGTGCGAACCAGTCGAAGGCGCCCAGGCTCGCGCGTTCCGCAGAGGTTAGCCGTGCGGCGAACCGGCCAGGCGTAGGGCGCGGCGGCAGAACCTCGATCGGCACGAGCTTGAAGCGCGGTCGCCCGTGCTTAGTTACGACGATCTCCTCGCCCTTGGCTGCCCGCTCGCCGAGTTCGGAGAGGTGGGTCTTCGCCTCGTAGAGGCTCACCGACGATCGGGCTGACATAAGGCGAGTCTAACAATTTCTGGTCAATTAGACCAGAAACGCCCGAACTCTCGTCCGGGCGTTTCTGTAATAGGTCGCCTACAGGGCGGCGAGCTCGTCGAGCACCGCGTCACCGGGAGCGGCGTAGACCGAGGTGGCCTCGATCTCGGCGCGGCCGAGCAGCTCGTCCATCTTGCGACGGCGGTTGCGGTTGATGAGCGTGACGACGGTGCCGACCTTTCCTGCCCGGCCGGTGCGGCCGCTGCGGTGCAGGTAGGTCTTGTACTCCTCGGGAGCGTCAGCCTGGATCACGAGCGAGATGTCATCGACGTGGATGCCGCGGGCAGCGACATCCGTGGCGACAAGCACGTTCACGCGGCCGCTGGTCAGCAGCGAGAGGTTACGCGTACGACGGGACTGGTTCAGGTCGCCGTGCAGGCTCGTCGCGGGAATGCCAGCATCCTCGAGGTAGTCGCTCATCTCTTCGGCGAACGCACGAGTGCGCGTGAAGATCAGGGTCTTGCCCTCGCCCGCAGCAAGTTGCTGGATGATCTCGCGCTTGTCGCGCTGCTCGATGAGCAGCACGCGGTGGTCGATCGTGGACGACGCCTGGTCTTCGCCAGCAACCTCATGAACGGCCGGGTCGACCAGGAACTCGTTGACGAGCGTGGCTACACCCTTGTCGAGAGTCGCGGAGAACAGCAGCTTCTGGCCGCCCTCGCTGGTCTCGTGCAGGATGCGCTGCACCGGCTCGAGGAAGCCCAGGTCGCACATGTGGTCGGCTTCGTCCAGCACGGTCACGATGACGTTGGACAGGTCGAGGCGACCCTGCTCGATGAGATCCTCGACGCGGCCAGGGGTCGCGATGACGATGTCGACGCCGCGCTGCAGCGCCGAGACCTGCTTGAACTGCGGCACGCCACCGACGATCGTCGTGGTGAACAGGCCGACGGAACGGGCGATGGGCTGCACGGTGCGGTCGATCTGCATCGCGAGCTCACGGGTCGGGGCGAGGATCAGCGCGCGGGGCTTGCGGCCCATCTGGCGATCCTTGCCGCCGTTGTTCTCCATGAGGCGCTCGACGAGCGGGGCTCCGAACGCGATGGTCTTGCCCGAGCCAGTCTTGCCGCGACCGAGCACGTCTTTGCCGGCCAGCACATCCGGAATCGTTGCTGCCTGGATGGCGAACGGCGCCTCAGCACCCATGCTCGCGAGCTGGCGCACGATGTTGTTGCCCAGGCCGAGGTCACCGAAGGTCACGCCTTCGACCTCGCCGGCGGTGATGACGGCGGCTTCGAGGCGCTCGAGCACGACATCCTCGACCGGTCCGTTGGTGCCGCGGTTCGTGTAGAAGTCGCTCTCGCGCTTGGGGGCGCGATCGTCGAAGTCACGACGGGGTGCGCGGTCGTAGGCCGGGCGCTCTGCACGGTCGTAGCTGGGGCGAGCCGGGCGGTCCTGGTTGTACGCCGGACGGTCGCCACGGTCGTATGACGGGCGCGCAGGGCGATCCGCTTTGTACGGCGGGCGCTCGGCACGTGCGGGGCGATCCTGGTTGTAGGAGGGGCGCTCGGCGCGAGCCGGGCGGTCCTGGTTGTACGCCGGACGTGCGGGGCGCTCGGTGCGGTCGTAGCTGGGACGCTCGGTGCGTGCGCCGTAGGCCGGGCGCTCAGTGCGGGGGGCGCGATCGTCGCGAGCCGGGCGGTCCTGGTTGCGATCCTGGTTGTAGGCAGGACGAGCGGGACGCTCGGTGCGGTCGTAGCTCGGGCGGGCCGGGCGGTCTCCATACGTCGGGCGCTCGACGGCAGGACGGTCGCCGTACGAAGGACGCGCGGGCTTGCGGTCGCCGTACGCGGGGCGATCGCCCACCCGCTCGGACGACCCACCGCTTCGCGGCGCGTCGTAACCGGCGTGCGTGGGCCCACCGTAGGCCGGGCGCTCCGCTGCGTTGCGCTTGGGCGCGGGGCTCCAGTCGGGGCGGCGGTCGGCGGACTTGCCAGAAGCGGCTGCCGGGCGAGCTGCGCCAGCCGGGCGGTCGCCGGTGCGGGCGGCACGGTCATCCTGGGTCCAACGCTTCTTGGGCGCAGCAGCGGATGCCGCGTCGGCGCGATAGCCGCGGTGGCCTTCGCGCTGGGCACCCTTCGGTGCCTCGGACTTGTAGGGCTTCTTGCCGCCAGCAGGCGGCTTGGAGTAATTGGGCATGGTTCTTTCCGGGTTCTCTGTAGTTGTGAAGTAAACACAGAGCGCATGAAGGTAGCGCGCCGTGGAACACGCGCCACTGGTACCCGGGCAGTCTTTGACCGAGGCCGTCACATACATTCGTGTGATTGTCGCCAGCAGGACGCTGGCAAACCGGCCCGCAAGACTTACAATCCCCTACTGCACGGCCGTCACGTTGCTTCGCAACGCGCCGAAACCGGCAGCGGGGGCCCACCGCCATAAATGGCGCTGTCTTGAGCCGACTTGGATACGTTACTCCATCGCGGGTCTGAGCACCATGTTGCGACCCGAGTTCACGACCCCGGATTGATCTCCTTCACGAGAAGTCGTCCACACCCGATTCGTCGATTCGGGCAAAGTGGCCCCTAACTGAACCCCAACACGGGCCACTTCTGCCGATTCGGTGCAGGCACTCCTGAAATCCCGGCACCGAGTCGGGAGAAAGCGCCCTTTGTGGCGCGGGCATGGGGCCATGTGGCCCAACTCGGCCGAGGCTCGACGATAATCGTGCGGTGAGCATCGCAATCGAGCAAGCGCGGCAGCCGGATGTCGAGCGCCTGCTCGCTCTCGGCGATGAGTTCGCGCTGTCGCTGTATCCCGCGGATGAGTGCTTCCTGCTCGACGTGTCTGAGCTCGAGCTGCCGGGCGTATCGGTGTTCGTCGCACGGAACGAGCACGAAGCGCTCGGCATGGCCGCGCTCGTGGTGAAGAGTGACGGTTCCGCCGAGGTGAAGCGGGTGTTCGTGGCGGAAGGCGCCCGCGGCCAGGGGCTTGCGGGCGAGCTGCTCGAGGCGGTGGAGGATGCGGCGCGGGATGCGGGGGTGCGCGTCATCCAACTCGAAACGGGGCCGCTATCGACGGCCGCAATCGCCCTGTACGAGAAGCGCGGCTACCGTCACATCCCACCGTTCGGCCAGTACATCGGCTCGGCCTCGAGCGTGTGCATGGAGAAAGCGCTCTAAGCGGCAATGCCCGCCTTCGCCGCCCGCTTCTGCTCACGCCGTTCCTTCGCGCCCTCGACGAGGTAGTACAGCGTCGGAAGCACCACCAGGGTGAGCACAGTGGATGACACGAGCCCGCCGATCACGACGATGGCAAGCGGCTGCGAGATGAACCCGCCCTTGCCGGTGAGCCCGATGCCGAGGGGCAACAGCGCGAAGATTGTCGCCAACGCGGTCATGAGGATGGGCCGCAGTCGTCGGGCAGCCCCGTGCACGATCGCGTCGCGCGCCGACATCCCGCGCTCGCGATACTGGTTGATGAGGTCGACGAGCACGATGGCATTGGTGACCACGATTCCCACGAGCATGAGCACACCGATGAGGGATGCGGTGCCCAGCGGGATCCCCGAAACAACCTGAAGCGCGATGGCACCGGTCGCGGCGAACGGCACCGAGATCAACAGCAACAGCGGCTGCCGAAGGCTCTTGAAGGTCGCGACCATGACCACGTAGACGATGAGGATCGCCACCAGCAGGGCGAGACCGAGCTGGCTGAATGCTGTGCCCTGTTGTGCTGTTACGCCGCCAAGCTCTGCGGATGCCCCAGCCGGAAGTTTCGCCTTGGCAACGGCCTGCCCGACAACCGACGATGCGGTGCCGACGTCATCGCTCTTCGGCGTGATCGCGACGGTGGAGCTGCGCACTCCCTTGATCGTGGTGATGGTCGACGGGCCGTTGGTCTGCTCGACCGTGGCGAGGTCCGAGAGCGGAACGACACCGTGCGGCGTGGGAATCGAGAAGTCCTTCAACTCCTGGATCGTCGTCGGTGCGCTCGAATTGAGGATGTAAATCGACAGGGTCTTCTCGTCGACGACAACAGTGCCCACGGCCGAGGGGTTCATGGCCGCCGTGACGATTCCGCCCACCTGGATCTCACTCAAGCCCGCCTGCGCCGCCTTGTCCCTGTCAACCACGACGCCGATGAAGGGCTGCTCGTTGGAGAGGTTGCTGGTGGCCTGCGCCACCACCGAAAGATCCTTGACCGCCTTGAGCACTGAATCGGTTGCCGTGCGCAGGTCTGCTTCGCTACCCGCCGAGATGTTGACGTTGATATTCGATGACGCGAACCCGCTCGACGCCGGGGCGAGAGTGATGTCACCGGCATCGGTGATCTTCGACACGGCCTCACGAACCTGCGACTGCAACTTGACCTGGTCGAGGCTGGGGTCGGTGGTCAGGGAGAATGTCGACGCACCCGTTCCCGAGAGCGCCTGGCGCAGCGAACTGCCGCTTGACCCGATTGATAGCTGCATTGTCTCGATGCCCTTGAGACCAAGCAGCACCTTCTCGACCTTTGTCGCCGCCGCGTCGCGAGCATCCAGGCTCGACCCCAGCGGAAGCGTCTGCGTGACGGTAAGGGTGTTCTGGCCGCTGTCGCCGATGAAGTTGGTTTTCATGAAGGGCAGGAGCGCAACGGTGCCGCCAAGCAACAACACGGCAGCAAGGATCGTCGCGATGGGCCTCTTCAGGGTCCAATTGATGACCGGCAGGTACCCACGCTGCAGGCGGGTGGGGTGGTCGAGTTCGTCGCCGCCCGCGGCGATGTCTGGGCCCACGCTGCCGGTTCCGAGGCGTTGCGAAGCAACGTCGCGGCCGTGCCGCGGGGAGTTGTGGGTCGTGGTCTTGCGGCCCAGGAACCAGTAGGCCAGCACCGGCACGATCGTGAGCGCGACGAAGAGGGATGCCGCGAGCGCAATGGTCACGGTCAGCGCGAAGGGTCTGAACAACTCGCCCGTGATGTCGCCGACCAACGCAAGGGGCAGGAACACGGCAACCGTAGTGACGGTGGATGCCGTCACGGCTCCCGCGACCTCCTTCACGGCGGCCAGGATGGCGGGCAGCTTCTCCTCGCCGATGGAGATGTGCCTCTTGATGTTCTCGGTCACGACGATGGAGTCGTCGACGACCCGCCCGATCGCGATGGTCAGCGCGCCGAGCGTGATGATGTTGAGCGTGTAGTTGGCGGCCTGCATGCCGATGAAGGTGATGAGCACGGACACCGGGATCGAGATCGCCGTGACGAGCGTCGAACGCACGGAGAGAAGGAAGAGCAGGATCACGATCACCGCGAAGACGAGGCCGAGCAAGCCCTCTGTCGCGAGGCTGTTGATGGACTCCTCGATGAAGGGCGCCTGGTCGAAGACGACGGTGAACTTGGTGTTGTCACCGATCGCCGCCTCAAGGTCTGGCAGCGCTTTGCGCACCTCCTGCGACACGGCGACGGTGTTGCCGGCCGGGGTCTTGGTGATCGCCACCGTCAACGAGGGCTTGCCATTGACGCGGGAGATGCCGGTGATCGGGTCTTCAGTCGTGGCGACCGTCGCGACATCCGAGAGTTTCACCTCGCCGCCGGTGTTGCCACCGATCAGCGGTAGCGCCGCGATGTCATCCGCTGAGGCCAGGCGCTGGCCCGCCTGCACGATGAGGGTCTTGCCGTCTTCAGTGATCTGGCCGGCAGGCAGCAGCACACCGTTGTCGCTGAGGGCGTCACGGATCGACTGGTTCGACAGCCCGCGAGCGAACAGCTGCGCGGGGTCAGGCGTGATGACGATTCGCTGGGCGGTGGTGCCGAGCAGGCTCGCGTCGCTCACATCGGCGAGCTTCTTGAGCTCCACGACGGTGGAGCTGTTCAGCTTGGCCGAGAGATCGTTCGCGTCCAGGTCACTCGTGACGGCGATCTGGATGACCGGCAGGTCGGAGAAGTTGAAGGTCAAGACCTGCGTTTCCGCGGCATCCGGAAGCGTCGATGCGATGCGGTTGATCGCCAGCTGGACCTTCTGCTCGGCGGTGGCGATGTTCGTGCCGTAGTCGAACGACGCAGTGATGCTCGACACGTTTGGGCTCGACGTGGCGGTCGTGGAATCGAGGCCGGCGACACCCTGGATTGCAGCCTCGATCGGAGTGGAGACGTCGTTGTCGACCACCGCGGGGCTTGCGCCCGGGTAGCTCGTGACGATGTAGATCTGCGGCAGCGAGAGTGAAGGGATGAGCTCTTGCTTGAGCGTCGTCAGGGCGACTGCGCCGAACACTCCCACGACGATCGTGACGAGCGCGATGAGCGCGCGGTTGCGCAGGCTGAAGACTGACAAGAAGTGCACGGGGAAAATACTCTCTGCTGCGTGGCTCGGCACCGGTAGTGCCTGTGATGAATTATCCCCATGGTTGCCTGGCCATGCGTACACCCGGGGGATTACTCAGCCTCTGAACAGCTCAGACTACGGAGGCCAGCTCCTGGTTCGGCTCGTAGGCGGGGCCGCGGCCCACCGACGCCCAGGCGGCGGCCAGGGCATCCACTCCCCGCACCGTTTCGTCTTCGCCATAGGAGAACGGGATGCGGATGAACCGCTCGAACGCGCCGTCCACCCCGAAGCGTGGCCCGGCCGCGATGATGAGGCCCTCGTTGCGGGCCGCGAGGGCCAGCTGCGAGCTGACTGGACGACCGAGGTTCACCCACGCCGTGAGCCCGCCCCGCGCGTGCGGCACCTGCCACTCGGGCAGGCGCTGGGCGAGCAGCCGTTCCAGACGGTCACGACCGGCCCGAAGGTGGGAGCGCCGCGACTCCAGGATTACGTCGATGTCCGGGAGCAGGTTGAGCACGAGCAGTTGCTCGAGCAAGGGCGTGCCGAGGTCCCCCGCCGACCGCGCGCGCACGAGACGCTGGATGACGCTGCGGTCCGCTCGGATCCAGCCGAGCCGCACGCCTCCCCACACCGTCTTGCCGACGGAGCCGACCAGGATCGCGCTGCCCTGGGCCGCGAATGGCACCGTGTTCGTGCTGCCGTCGAGGCCCAGCTCCGCTATGGTCTCGTCGGCGACGAGGGTCGTGCCATGCTGCTCGGCGAGCGCGAGGACGCGTTCGCGCTGGGCGACATCCATCGATCGCCCCGTCGGGTTGTGATAGTCGGGCATGAGGTAGCCGAGCGAGGGGCTCGTGCGCTGGATGGCCTGCTCGAGCGCGGCCTCGTCCCATCCGTCTTCGGTGGACACGTTGACTGGCACGATGCGCGCGCCTGCAGCCCTGAGCGCGTCGAGCGCATGCGGGTAGGTCGGATTCTCGATGAGCACGCGATCGCCGCGCGCCATTATCGTGCGGGCAATGAGGGCGATAGCGTGTTGGGCGCCGATCGTCACCATAACCTGGTCGGCGGTGGTCGGCAGCCCGCGGGCGGTGTACCGGTCGGCAAGTGCCTCTCGCAGGGCCGTGAGGCCCACGGGGTCAAAGCCCGACTCGCCCAGGTAGGCGGGCAGTTGCTCGGCCGCAAGCTGTGCCGCCGCGACCACCCCGGGGATCGCGGGCATCGTCGCCTTGCTGAAGTCGAGGAATTCCGGGTGCTCGGCCGCCGACCCAGTGGGTGACCGGAACGGCAGCTGGGCGACGCTGCCCGAACCGCGCAGGCTCTGCAGATAGCCGGCGTCGCGCAGCTCGGCGTACGCCGCCGTGACAGTCGTGCGGCTGATCTCCAGTTGCGCCGCGAGCTCGCGCTCCGCCGGCAGTCGGGTGCCGGCCGAGACGCGACCGTCGAGAATGAGCAGTCGGATGCGGTCCGCGAGGGCGGCGTAGGCGACGCCGCCATCCCGCCATCCCGCCAATAAGGTGGCCAATGCGCGTGCCGATACCGTACCCATGGAGCCACTTTACCGCCATTGGCCTCTTGCTCAAGTGCCAATTTGGCAATTGGATTGCTCCGTGGCCCTTTCACTCGCGTCCCCCGCCCCACTCAAGCCCCTCGCACCATTCACCTCCCCCGACCTGATCATGACCCGCAGAGTGACCCAGCTCTTGGTCGGGCTGTTCCTCTACGGTTTCGCGATCGCGATGATGATCCGCGCGACACTGGGGATCTCGCCGTGGGATGTCCTCAGCCAAGGCATCGTCTTTCACACCGCGCTGGGCTACGCGGTAGTGACCAACGTCGTCGGCGCCCTCGTGCTGCTGCTGTGGATTCCGATCCGGCAACGCCCCGGCATCGGCACAGTGGTGAACGTGCTCACGATCGGTCCGAGTATCGAGGTGGGGCTGTGGATGCTGCCCACCCCATCCGACCTCCTCCCGCGCATCCTGCTGCTGGCCGGCGGCCTCGTGCTGCTCGCCATCGCGACGGGGCTCTACATCGGCGCACGCTTCGGGCCGGGGCCGCGCGATGGGCTCATGACCGGCATCCACAAGAAGTTCGGCTGGCCGATCTGGGCGGTGCGCACGGCGATCGAAGTGACGGTGCTCGCGATCGGATGGCTGCTCGGCGGCAACGTCGGTGTCGGCACGCTCGCTTTCGCGCTGCTCATCGGACCTATGGTCAACATCACGCTGCCGCTGCTGCGCGTGCCCGAAGCGCGGCCCGCCGAGCCCGCTCGACCCGAGGAGGTGACGGCCTCGTGATCGCGCTCATCGGCCTCGGGGTGCTCTCGCTGGTCGGGATCGCGGGGACCATTCGCAGTGTGGTGCGAGACGGTCACCGGCGCATCCCCACCCGCTGAGTGCCGCTCCCTCCGCTCATGAGGCCCGACGAGCGGAGCGAGCTAGCACGGTGCTACAGGTGCTTCTCCGCGTACGCCTTCATCGCGTCGCGCACGAAGGATGCGCCGGCGGTGCCGCCGTAGTTGGCTGCGAAGCGGTCGTCTGCGACATACATGTCGGCGAGACCGACGAAGTACGCCGTGACGGGCGTGCCGATTCCCCCGCCCGGCGTGCCGGGGATGGCGCCGAGCCAGTCCGCCTGGCGCTTCGCGAGCGCCTGGGCCGCAGGGCCGAGCGGGTCTTCACCCGCGGCGGCGGCCGCGATCCAGTCGGCTGCGAGCTGCTTCTGGCGTTGCATCCAGTCGGCTTTCTCCGCCTTGGACATCGAGCTCCACCAGCGATTGCTGTCAGCGTAGGCCTGCTTGCCCCAACGCTCCTCGACTTCCTCCCGGTATTGGGTGTGGTCGAAGCCATCGAGCATTTCTTCTGCCATGAGTTGTTCACCTCCTTCAAGTTTGAGAATCGTCGTCTCGACGGATGCGATCTGCCGGTCGAGCCTGTTCTTTTCCTCCTGCAGCCAGTGCAGATGGCCAATGTGGGCCTGTCCGTCGTCGCGGTTACCCTCCAGCACCTCGGCGATCGCGGGGATGCCGAGCCCGAGGTCGCGCAGCATCAGGATCCGCTGCAAGCGCGCGAGCGCTCGCTCGTCGTAGTAGCGGTACCCGTTGCTCCCGATCCGGCTGGGCTCCAGCAACCCGACGTCCCCGTAGTGGCGGAGCGTTCGGGATGTCGTTCCCGCCAGCCGGGCGATGTCTTGGATCGACCAGTCGATGATGGCTTCCCCTCTCATGGACTCCACGGTAGAGGTTGACGTTGCGTCAATGTCAAGGCTGCTTGGTCGTCAACCCTGCGTCCGTGCAAGGAGCCAAGTCGCGATATAGCTTGACATGCACAAACTCGCGATATAACGTGACTGCGAACACACACGATGTAACGCGAGAAGAAGGAGGCTTCAGTGGCCCAGGAAAAATGGCTTGTTGACCGCGAGAAGGTCATCGAATTCGACCGAATCCGCAAACTCAAGGTCGGCCTCATCGCCGGCCAGGTGAACATCATTGGGCACGATGAGCCCGGCGGACGGCTCGAGATCCACTCCGTGCGCGGCCGCGAGATCAAGGTCACGATCGACGGAGACACGCTCGAAGTCGACCACGCCCAGCTGCGCTGGGACAACTTCATCAACGTCTTCAGGTCGTTTTCCGGGGGCGCCGCACGAGCCGACGTGAGCATCACCGTGCCGCGCGACGTCGCCCTAAAGTTCGGCGTTGTCTCGGCGAGCGCCTTGATCAGTGGACTCACCGAGGATGCCTCGATCTCGACGGTCAGCGGTGACGTGATCGTCGACAACATCCACGGCGCCCTGCAGCTCAACGCCGTGAGCGGAGAGCTCGCGGTGCGCAACCACGTCGGTGACATCCACGCCCGCACCATCAGCGGGGATGTCACGGTGTCAGGGGAGATCCCGCAATTCACCGCCGACACCGTGTCTGGGGAGGTCTTCGCCGACATCAGCGGGCTGCCCGACGAGATCAAGGTGAACTCGGTCAGTGGGAGCGTCACCGCTCGGCTAGCGGCGGACGTGCCTGCCCAATACCGGATCAACACCGTGAGCGGCCGACTCCAGCTCGACCAGTCGGAGATCTCTGGGGTGCGCGGCGCCTACACGGGCAAGTACGGCACACTGGACAAGCACTGGCTCGAATTCAAGGCCAGCACGGTCTCAGGCAACGTCTCAGTGCTGCACGCGGTGTCGGCGTGACTCCTCCCGTTTTCGCGCACGGCCACCTCAGGCTCTACCTGCTCAGCCTGCTCGCGGCCTCACCCGCGGGAATGCACGGCTACGAACTGATCCAGGCACTGGGCGATCGGTTCGGCGGCACCTACGTGCCGAGCGCGGGCACGATCTACCCGAGGCTCGCAAAGCTCGAGGAGGAGGGCCTCGTCACCAAGGCGGTCGACGGCAGGAAGACCGTCTACGCGATCACCGAGGCGGGGCGCTCCGAGTTGGCTGGCCGGGAGTCTGAACTCGACGGGATCGAGAGTGACGTCACCGATTCGGTGCGACGCCTCGCTGAGGAAGTGCGGACATCCGTCAACGACGCCATGCGCACCCTGCGCGCCGACCTCGCCGCCGCAGCTCGCGACGCGCGCACCGAGGCGCGGGCGACGAGCCAGAGCGTGCGAGTCGACGTCAACAGCGAAGGGCTGGCCCAGCGGATGCAGCTCCAGCAAGCCGATTCCGCCCTGACCGACTTCAGGGGGGCCCTGCGCACCGCGCTACGGGTGCAGGCTGCCAAGGGAGAGCTCAAGACCGAGGTCGTGCAGCAGTTGGTCACCGGGCTCGATGAGTTGCGCACCTCAATCACCACGGCACTGAAGAACTAGCCCTGCCGCCGTGAAGGAATAGTAGGCCGCCGCAATGTGTTGACAGCGCTTGGGCGAGGAGTAGGCTCGCCCCTCGTGACTAACGATGCTCGGTCGCCCAAGCGGTGGCTGATCGGCGAGCCCCTGGCATCCGAGAAGCTCGAGGGGCAACTGCTCCCGAAGCACCTCGCGCTCCCCATTTTCTCCAGTGACGCGCTCTCTTCGGTGGCCTACGCGCCCCAGGAATTGCTGCTCATCCTGATCATGGGCGGGCTGGCGTTCTTCACATTCGCCCCGTGGATCGCGGCAGCGGTCATCCTGCTCATGCTCACCGTTGTCGTCTCCTATCGCCTCATCATCAAGGCCTACCCCTCGGGCGGCGGCGACTACGAGGTGGCCAGCAAGAACCTCGGCGAGAAGGCTGGGCTGGTCGTCGCGTCGGCCCTTCTCGTCGACTACATCATGACCGTCGCTGTGTCTGTCGCCTCTGGCGTAGACAACATCATCTCGGCGGTGCCGATGTTCGCACCATTCCGGGTCGAGATTGCCGTCGGTTTCATCGTGCTCCTCGCCGCGGTTAACCTCCGCGGGGTCAGCGAGTCGAGCAAAGCCTTCGCAATCCCGACCTATCTGTTCATCGCGAGTATCGCGGTCATGGTCATCGCTGCCCTTGTGCGCACCTTCCTCGGCGACGCTCCGGTTGCAGAGAGCGCTGGCTTCGACGTCAAGGGTGAACAGCTCGGCCAGGCCGCACTCGTTCTCCTGCTGCTGCGCGCATTCGCGAGTGGATGCTCCGCGCTCACCGGTGTCGAAGCGATCTCCAATGGCGTGCAGGCCTTTCGCCGTCCGAAGATCCAGAACGCACAGAAGACTCTCGTCGCGATGGGCACTATCGCGATCGTGCTCTTCGCCGGCCTCATCACCGTCGCACTGATCACGGGAGTGCACTACGCGGAGCGAGCCTGCGACCTTGTCGGCTTCCAGGACTGCGAAAATGTGCCTCAGCGCAGCCTCATCGCGCAGATCGCGTCGAGCGTGTTCGGCAACAACTCTCTGCCCTTCTTCATCATCCAGGGGGCCACCGCCGCAGTCCTCTTACTCGCGGCAAACACGGCGTTCAACGGCTTCCCGCTGCTGGGATCTGTGCTCGCGACCGACAAGTACGCCCCGAAGTCGCTGTCCACCCGCGGCGACCGGCTCATCTTCTCGAACGGCGTGATCGCGCTCGCCGTGGCAGCCGCAGTGATCCTGGTGATCTTCCGCGCGAACGTAACTCAGCTCATCCAGCTGTACATCATCGGCGTGTTCGTGTCGTTTACCCTCGGCCAGACCGGCATGATCCGGCACTGGACGCGCCTGCTGCGCGAGGGCTCCGGCACCGAGAAACGCGGGGTGATCAAGCTCTACCGCGGGATCAACACCTTCGGCGCACTCATGACCTTCACCGTCCTCATCATCGTGACGATCACCAAGTTCACGCACGGGGCGTACATCGTCTTCATCATCATGCCGATCATCTTCACGCTCATGCTCGGCGTGAACCGCTACTACCGGGATGTCGACAAGGAGATCGAGGCAGACCCGACAACCCGCTTCGGTGCCAAGGGAGATCACGCCATTGTGCTCGTCGGGCGCATGCAGAAGCCCGTGCTCAAGGCGCTCGACTACGCGATCGCGGCCCGTCACAATTCGATTGAAGCTGTGCACGTATCAATCGATGACGCCGCGACAGACCGGCTCGAGAAAGACTGGGTCGACCAGAACATCCAGGTGCCGCTCAACGTGCTCGAGTCGCCCTATCGCGATATCAGCGCCCCGCTCGCGAAGTACATCAAACACCGCCGCGAGAAGCACGGCTCCGAGGTCGTCACGGTCTACACACCGCAATACATCGTCGGCCACTGGTGGGAGAACCTGCTCCATAACCACAAGGCTCGTCGCATTCGCCAGAAGCTCGCGCTCGTGCACGGAGTCGTCATTGCTCTTGTGCCCTGGCTGCTCGACTCTTCGACGCTCATTTACGGTCGTCGCTCCCGCGCGCTGCCGGGTGACGCCCGACGCGGCGAGCCAAGGCGACCGGTCGCCCGCAAGCCGATGCCTCCTGCCAAGGTGACCGAGAAGGTGAAGTCGAAAGTGACATCCAAGGCTGGCGTCGCCATGACCAGCACCAAGGCGGCCCCGAAGTCCGCCGCAAAAGCGGTGGACGGCGAGCCGAAGAAGGAACCGGCATCGCACGCCAAGTAGGCCTCGCGCGCGACCTCGCCGCGGTCGTGGTCGGTGGGCTGGTGGGCACGGGGCTGCGGCTGGGCATCGACACGGTCATCCCGCATTCGGATGCCACGTTCCCGATCTCGACGCTGGTCATCAACACCCTCGGAGCCTTCGCCTTGGGGTTCATGGTCTCGCGGCTGTGGCCCACGGCTCCCGATTGGTTGCGGGCAGGATTGGGGGCCGGCCTGCTCGGGTCGTTCACGACGTTTTCGGCCTTCGCGGTATCCCTCGTCTCGCTCGTCGCCGCGGCGCAGTGGATGCCCGCGCTCGCCTATCTCGCCGCGACACTGATCCTGGGGTTCGGTGCCGCCGCGCTCGGGTTACACCTGGGCCGCCGCAACGGCCCCACCCCGATCGACCTGGTGGACGAGTGATCGTCCCGGTGGTGCTGCTCGCCGGTGCCGCGGGTGCGGTGCTGCGCTTCCTGGCGTCGCGCGCCCTCGCCGTCCGCCCCGGTATCCCGTGGGCGGTCTTGCTGGTCAACGTGGTGGGGTCGGCGATCGGCGGGGTGGTGCTCGCGCTGGCCGAGCGCGGTGACGTGAGCAGCGACATCCGAGTGGTGCTGCTCACCGGGCTGTGCGGGGGGCTCACGACCTTCAGTACCTGGAGCGTGGAGACGATCCAACTCGTGCAGGCCGGGCGGTGGCGCACGGCCGCCTGGAGCGTGGCCGGAAGCCTGGTGCTCGGCGTCGCGGTTGCCGCGGTCGCGTACTTGTTGGCTCGCTAGCGCCCGGCCTGCATCCGCGACAGCGTCGCGATCACCTGGCGAGCGATCATGCGGCCGGCGCGATTCGCCCCGATCGTGGAGGCCTGCGGTCCGTAGCCGGCGAAGAAGATGCGGGGGTCTTTGAACGAGTTGCCAGAGCCAACCGCGACTCCGCCGTCCTTCTCCCGCAGCTTGAGCGGGGCGAGGTGCCTGAGCTCTGGGCGAAATCCGGTTGACCAGATGATCGCGTCGGCCTTGCGGAACGCGCCATCCTTCCAGCGCACCCCGCTGGGTTCGATCGACTCGAACATCGGTCGTGGCGTGAGCACCCCCCGCTCGATCCCGGCCTGGATGCGGCGGGTGCGGGGCACTCCGGTGCCGCTCACGATGCTCGGCAGAGCCCGCCCGGCTCGCGCCGCCTCATCCTGCTTCTGCACCGCCTCGATGCGCGCCTCGAGGTTGAGGTCGCCGTCTTCGAGGAAGTCGATCGGCCTGCGGCTGACCCAGGTGAGTTCTTCGGCGATCCCCTCGAGCTCAAGCAGGAACCCGATCGCAGACGTTCCGCCGCCGACCACAACAACGCTCTTGCCGCGATAGTCCTCGGCAGAGGCGTAGTCGTTGGTGTGCACGTGGGTGCCCTCGAATGACTTGAGCCCCGGGTACCAGGGGATGAACGGGGCGCCCCAGGTGCCGGTCGCGTTCACGACAGTTGCGGTGCTCACATCCCGCTCTTCGTCGTCGAACATGAACTTGACCAGCAGGTGCCCGTCGACATTCTCGACCGAGGTGACGTCGGCGGGGCGCACGACCTGCAGGCCGTAGAAGTCCTCGTACCTGCGGTAATACTCGGCGACGACATCCTTTGCGGGGGCGTGGCGGTCGGCGGTGTCGAAACTCAGGTGCAGGGCATCCAGGCCAGGAAGGTCGTTGATGCGATGGGCGGATCCGATGCGCAGGGCCTCCCAGCGAAACTGCCAGGCGCCGCCGGTGCCGGGGCCGCGATCGAGCACGACAAAATCGTTGCCGGGGTCGAGACCGAGGCGTTGGAGATAGTACGAAACCGAGAGGCCAGCCTGACCGCCGCCGATCACCACTACCGAGGTATCAGTGCTGGCGGATGTCACTCGACAACGTTACTTCCTGCGGGCGGGGGCCGTGGTTAGCGCCAGAGTGCGTGGGACACTGCGTGCTAAACTGCTCGCTAGTTTTCATCCATCCCTGTTCGCTAGTTCCCTGGATGCCTTCGGCGCACCGGGACAGATACCTGAGGGGGTCTCGCATGGGACGAGGTCGTCAAAAGGCGAAGCACACCAAGGTCGCCCGGGACCTCAAGTACTTCAGCCCCGACACCAACTACGACTCCCTCGCGAAGGAGCTCGGCGGCACCACGCCCAGCGACCCCCGGCTTGCCGAAGACCTCGAGAAGTGGCCAGAATTCGCGGGTGCGACCGACTACAGCGACCCTTACGCAGTGGACGAGTTCGACGCCGACGAAGCCGACGAGAGCAAGTCGGCTTAGCTCCTAGGCGTAACTCCCGGTGAGGCGCACCGCGCCTCCGTTGACGCCCTTGGCGTTGCGCTCGAAGCCCGCCAGGTCGCGCGCGGCGGTCGACACCCGTCCGACCTCCCAGGCCGGGATGCCGTCGGTCGCGAGTCGCTCGATGACTCCGGCAGCAGCGTGCTCGGCCACGATCGCGATCATCCCGATCCCGAGGTTCCAGGTTCCTTCGGCACTCTCGAGCGTGGACCCGCCCCACTCTGAGAGCACGCGGAACACCGGCGGGGGTGACCACGTGGAACGCTCAAGCTCGACCCACGAGCCCGGGGGCAACACGCGCGCGAGGTTCGCGGCGATGCCGCCGCCGGTCACATGACTGAACGCGTGGATGCCGCCGAGCGGCAGCAGTCGGAGTAGCGGCGCGGTGTAGAGCCGGGTCGGCTCGAGCAGCACCTCGCCGACCGTGCCACCGAGGTCGTCGGACCAATCGACGAAGTCGATTTTGGCCCGAAGAAGAATACTTCGCACCAGCGAGTAGCCGTTGCTGTGCAGTCCACTCGATGCGAGGGCGAGCACCACGTCGCCGTCGGCGACCAGGTGAGGGCCGAGCAGGGCATCCGATTCCACAGCGCCGACCGCCGCACCGGCGACGTCGTAGTCATCGGGGCCGAGGAGCCCGGGATGCTCGGCGGTCTCGCCTCCCACGAGGGCGGTGCCGGTTTCGGAGCAGGCGCGAGCAATGCCGGCCACGATGTCGGCGATCCGCTGGGGGACCACCTTGCCGCAGGCGATGTAGTCCGTCATGAACAGGGGCTTGGCACCGACCACGACGATGTCGTCGACGACCATCCCGACCAGGTCCTGGCCGATCGTGTCGTGCTTGTCGAGGGCCTGCGCGATCGCGACCTTCGTGCCCACGCCGTCGGTGGATGTCGCGAGCAACGGCTTCTCGAAGGCCTTCAAGAACGACACGTCGAACAACCCGGCAAACCCGCCCACGCCGCCCAGCACCTCGGGGCCGTGGGTCTTGCCGACAGCGGACTTCATCAGCTCGACCGCGAGGTCGCCGGCCGCGGTGTCGACCCCGGCTTCGCGATAGCTGGTCGAGGAGTCAGCGCTCACAGGGTCATGGGTCACGCCCTCAAGAGTACCGGGGCACAAATCTTCACGCGGTCGCCAGCGGCCTCTCGTAGGCGAACGCGACGACCTGGCTTCTGCTGCGAAGGTCGAGTTTTCGCAAGATCGCCCGCACGTGCGACTTGACCGTTGTTTCACTCACGAAGCTGGCTTTCGCGATTTCGGCGTTGCTCAGCCCCTGCGCAAGGAGCAGGAAGATCTCCCGCTCCCGGGGGCTCAACACGCTCAGCCTGGAATCGTCGTCGCCGCGTTGTTCGGCGGGAGATTGCGGCTGGCCCGCATCGGCGACATCCCAGAGGCGACGAATGAGGCCGGACCTAGACGAACGGTAGAGGATGCCGGCGGCAAGCGCACCGAGGAAGAGCCCGGCGGCGATCAACCCGATGCCCAGGAGGTCGTCGCGCATGGGGTGATCCCGTGCCGGGGTGAACCCGACCTGGCCGGTCCAGCTTGCCCATCCACCACCTCCGCCGCGCGGATAGACCATGAGCACTGCAACGAGAACAGCGAAGGCCAGCCCCACCGGCACAGCGATGATGCGAGCCCGTCGCGAGGCATTCGCACCCACCACGAGGGCGATGATCGGCCCGGCGATGTAGATCGGCCAGGTCTGTGATTCCGCCTGATGGAGCACACCGACCAGTTGCAGCACGAGCACTGCGAGCAGGCCGCCCAGCGAGACCAGCGGCAGGCGTTCCGACAACGCGATGGTCATCCCCAGCAGGGCGAACACGACGCTCTTTTCCGGAAGCCCCCACCGTCCCGCCTCGGCGACTACCCAGAGCGCGACGAAGGCGGCCCCCGTCGCCACGGGAACCCAGAGCCGAAGGAAGAGTGGGATGCGAAATATCCAGTTCATGTGATGACGGTAGCTTCCGGGCATCCACGAAGAAATAGCGTCGCAAGGATTCGTCCGAAGTGATGATGCATCCCCGTGTGAGAAACTGTTCTGTACCCACACGGGTACGCCCCCTTCAACATTGGGAGCAACCGGCCACCATGTGCGGCATCGTCGGAATCGTCTCATCCCACCCGGTCAACCAGCAGGTGTATGACGCGCTGTTGCTGTTGCAGCACCGCGGGCAGGACTCGACGGGCATCGCGACCGCCGACGGCAGCACCATCCACATGCAGAAGGCCAAGGGCCAGGTGCGCGAGGCATACCGCACCCGCGACATGCGCAACCTCCTCGGCAACGTCGGCCTCGGCCATGTGCGCTACGCGACGAAGGGCAACGCCGCCAACGAAGAGGAGGCCCAGCCCTTCTACGTGAATGCGCCCTACGGCATCGTGCTCATCCACAACGGCAACCTGACCAACACGCGCGAGCTCACCGAAGAGCTCTTTCACATCGACCGCAGGCACCTCAACACCTCCAGCGACACCGAGCTGCTCGT
>JAYUVE010000017.1:0-94950 GCA_043754275.1 Microbacteriaceae bacterium
CGAGCAGCACGGGCATCGCGAAGAGGTGGTCGACCGGCCCGTCGAAGAAGCCCTGGATCTGTGCGGCGTGCAGGTCGACGCTCATGATGCGGTCGGCACCGGCGGCCTTATAGAGGTCAGCCACCAGGCGGGCGCTGATCGGCTCCCGCCCGCGTCCCTTCTTGTCCTGCCGGGCGTAGGGGTAGAACGGGGACACGACGGTGATGCGCTTCGCCGAGGCTCGCTTGAGGGCATCCACCATGATCAGTTGCTCCATGAGCCACTCATTGATCGGGTTGGTGTGCGACTGGATGACGAACGCGTCGCATCCGCGGACGCTCTCGTCGTAGCGGGCGTAGATCTCGCCATTGGCGAAGGTGCGTGCATCGGTGTGCACGAGGTCGGCACCGAGTTCTTCAGCGACATCGATCGCCAGCTGCGGGTGGGCACGACCGGAAACGATCACGAGCCTCTTCTGTCCGGTGATCTTGATCTCGGACACTGTTCCCGCTCTCTGTCGACGACTGCGCTTGATGATTCTACCGGGGCGAATCCTCGGAGTTTCCGTCGAGAATTTCGACCAGGTCGCTCACGAGTTCGAAGTCCTTCGCGTTGCGGGTCAGCAGGGGCACTCCGAGCGTGAGGGCCTGGGCGGCGATCATGATGTCGGTGCTGCGCGCATGTGCAGGACGGTGCGGTGCGACCTTCGCGGCGAGCACACCGTAACTCGCAGCATCCGGCTGCTCGAAGGGTATCCACTCGAGTTCGGCGCGATAGACCGCCAAACGCCGAACTCGCTTCGCGCGCTCTGCGGCGCTCGGCGCCCGCTGCACTCCGAACTCAAGCTCGGCCAGACATAGCATGCTCGACCCAAGAACAGCACCGGGCCATTCGATCGGAGGGTCGATCAGGACGCTCGTGTCGAGGAGTATCACGACCTGGCGCGCTCCCAAGGATCGACGAAGTCGTCGTCGTCGTAGGGCCGCATCGCGTGCTCAGCAGCCCAGGTCGGATCGGGTTCGAGGCCCTCGAGCGCGCGCGTCAATTCTTCAGCTGGCACCCACCGCCGACGCACCGGAGCAATGGGCACCAACTGCGCCACTGGCCTGCCCTGCACAGTGATGACGATCGTCTCACCGTGCTCGGCGCGAGCAACGACCTCACTCGGATTTTGCTTGAGTTCTCTCAATCCCACGGAAGACATGTGCGTAAGAGTAGCACATGAGCTACTCCGCTCCGGCCTCCTCGGCCGCCCTGGCGGCGCTCGTTCCCCCGCGGTTCGCTGCAACCCACCCCTCCATGTTGCGCTGGGGTGCGACGTTGATCGCCAGGGCTCCGGCCGGGACATCCTTGCGCACCACTGTGCCCGCGCCCGTATAAGCACCGTCACCGATCGTGACCGGAGCCACGAAAACGTTGTGCGAGCCGCTTCGCACGTGCGAGCCGACGACAGTGGCGTGCTTGTTCACACCGTCGTAGTTGGCGGTGATCGTGCCCGCACCGATGTTGGATTCTTCGCCCACGGTCGTGTCGCCGATGTAGCTCAGGTGCGGCACTTTGCTGCCCGCGCCGATAGTCGAGTTCTTGGTTTCCACGAAGGTGCCGATCTTGCCGTCAGCGCCGAGGTAGGTGCCCGGCCGCAGGTAGGCGAAAGGACCCACGGATGCCCCAGCACCGATGACCGCGAGCGTGGCATCCGTGCGCTTCACCGTCGCCCCCGCCCCGATCTCGCAGTCGACGAGGGTCGTGTCCGGTCCGATGCGCGCGCCGGACTGCACGAGCGTTGCCCCCTTGAGCTGCGTACCGGGCAGCAACTCGACATCCTCGGCGAGCGTGACATCCGCATCGATCCAAGTCGTAGCCGGGTCTTGCACGGTGACGCCGTCGAGCTGCCAGCGGCGCACGATCAGCTCGTTCATGCGCCGGGCCGCGTCGGCGAGTTGAACGCGGTCGTTGACCCCCGCCACCATCCAGCCGTGCTCGACCGGCATCGCCTCGACCGTTGCACCCGCACCGTGAAGGAGCCCGACAACGTCGGTGAGGTACTTCTCCTTTTGCGCGTTGTGCGTCGTGACCAGCGGCAGCTGCTGCCGGAGGGCCGCCGCGCCGAACACGTAGGTGCCCGAGTTGATCTCGGTGATCGTGAGTTCGGCGGGCGTCGCATCCTTCTGCTCGACGATGGCGACGAGCCGCCCGTCCGGGTCGCGGACAACCCGGCCGTAGCCGGTGGCATCGTCGAGGATTGCCGAGAGGAGGGTGGCGGCGGCGCCAGCGGCGCGGTGCTCGGCGATCAGTTGGCCTAGAGTTGCGGCATCCAGCAGCGGCACGTCGCCACTGACCACGACGATGTCGCCCTCGAAGTCGCCGGGCAGGGCCGCGACGGCGACCTCCACCGCTCGGCCGGTGCCGGGGATGTCGTCCTGATCGACGATGACGGCCTCCGGCATGAGCTCGGAGATAGTCGCGACCACGGTGTCGCGGTCGTGCCTGACCACCGCGATCACATGGACGGGCTCGAGCGAGCGAGCCACGGCGAGCACGTGCCCGACCAGGGAGCGACCCGCGAGGGTGTGCAGCACCTTGGGACGGGCCGACTTCATGCGGGTGCCCTGCCCTGCGGCGAGGACAATGACGGCGAGGCGCTGGTCGGTCATCCGGCTACGATAGCGCGGTCGTCACGCGCTGGAGGGCGAGAAGGCGCTCGAGACCGCCCGAGTTCCAGTAGCAGGTCTGCAGGATCACGTCCGCTGACCATCCCGAGGTCGCCGCCGCGGCGGAGTCGCCCGCGTGCGCGTTGCGCGAAGAGTGCACCGTGTACGTGCCGTCCAGGCCGACCCCGCTCAGGATGACGGTGTCGCCCTCGGCCATGTCCAATACCACCCCGCCGCCGCAATTATTGTGGGCGCCCACGATCGGAGCTACAGCGTCGAGGTCCATCCGCACCCAGAGGCACTGGTCAAGCTCGGCCTGGTAGCCCTCCGTGGCGACCTCGATCACCCAGCGTGCGCCGCCCGTCTGGGGCAGAGTGGTCGGCACGAAGGAATCCGGTTGCGGAGGGGAGTCGACCGGTGCCGGACTATTTGTCGTCCCGCGTGCGGGCGCAATGCCGTTGGGTAGAGCCATCGGAGCGCTCGACGGCGCAACCGTGGGCGGGATGGATGACGTCGTGAAGCTAACGCGCGCAGAGTGCGGCGATGCACCGGGCCAGTAAACCAGCCCAGCGATCAGAACTGCCGCGCCAAGGCATACCGCCGCGAGGCGAACCACCCGCCCCAAACGCCGCCCGCGATGATAGGCGCGGAACAGATCCCGGGGCGGCGACTCTGACATCAGTGCTGCGCCTCTATCCGAAACGACCGTTGACGTAATCGAAGGTGCGCGAATCGGTCGGGCTCTCGAACATCACCGCGGTGTCGCCCTGCTCGACGATCGCTCCTGGCGTGTTCTGGGCGGCCAGAAAGAACGCACAGTTGTTCGACACCCGCTGAGCTTGCTGCATGTTGTGAGTGACGATGACGATCGTGACTTCTTTGGCGAGCTCCAGCATCGTCTCCTCAATCACCCGAGTGGATGTCGGATCGAGCGCCGAGCACGGTTCGTCCATGAGCAATACCCGCGGCCGCACGGCGAGGGAGCGCGCTATGCAGAGCCTCTGCTGCTGCCCACCGGACAGCCCGCCGCCGGGTTGGCGCAGACGATCGCGCACCTCCTTCCAGAGGCCTGCCTTGGTGAGGCTCGACTCAACCAGCTGATCTTTCGCATCCCGGCTCGCATTGACGCCGGTGAGCTTGAGCCCCGCAATCACGTTGTCATAGATCGACATCGCCGGGAAAGGGTTCGGCTTCTGGAAGACCATGCCGATGTGACGCCGCGCTTCGGTGAGCCGACGGTCGGCCCCATAGATGTCCACCCCATCGAGGAGAACCTCCCCCGCCAGCGACGCGGAGGGCACCATCTCGTGCATCCGGTTCAGGATGCGGAGGAACGTCGACTTTCCGCAGCCCGACGGCCCGATAAGCGCCGTGACCTTCCCGGCCTCCATGGTGAGCGAGACACGGTCGAGAACTTTCCGCTCCCCGAACCAGGCGGAGATCGCGTGGGCTTCGAGGGTCGCGAGCGGGGCAAGCGCGGGGGCGTCGACCAACATGGTCTCCACGTCAACGTGCTGGGCGACCCTCTCGGGCGCGCTGCCTCTCCCAGACTTGGGTGGCGCGATCTCGGGCGGAGCGACCTCGGAGTCTGATGGGGCGGGCGACCCAGACTTCTTCGACCCCTTCTTCGCAGGTGCCTTCGGTTCAGCGGTCTTCTTGGCACCCTTCTTGCCCGCCGCGACCTTCTTCGCGCTGGCACCCTTACGTGCGGTGGGAGCCGGGACCTCCATGATTTCGGTGGGGGTCTCGTCCTCCCACTCGGATCGGGAGGAGAAATCGACCATGACGCTGGTCTGCGGAATCGGTTGTGACATCGGGCTCTCCGGTCGGGGCTAGAGGAGGTTGGGCAGGATGGTCATCGCGGCGTTGGCCGTAGCGGCCCCGAGTGCGAGTAGAACAGGGAGCGAGATCATCCAGGTCTGCCACATGCCCCAGCGGGCACGAACCCAGCGCAGCGCCACAACAGCCACGGTGAGCCACTGCAGCCAGAAAAGCGTCGCAAACCATCCACCAGGATCAGACGCCATGGCGAGCTCGGACGGGTCGAGGACTTCTTTGGTGAATACCGGTGAAGGTGTGGTTTGCACCTTCGACTCGAGGGAGGCGTCGATGTGCAGCGCACCGGATGGCGCGAGGGGGATTCCGTCGGCGGTAATCAACTCAAGACGGCCCTCGCCCGCCTTGAGGTTCTCCGGGAGTAGATCGCCCTCCCTTCGTACTCCGAAAACCTGGTACTTGCTCGTGCCCTGACCGGTGATGATTTCGATCTTGTCGCCGGGTGCGAGGCCGCTGAGGTTGCCGAACGGTCCGCCATAGGTGGCCTGCCTGCCCATGATGATGCTCGTGCCGACCTGGCCAGGAAATACCGTATCGCGCCGGTGACCTGGTCCCGCGGTCAAGTCCGAGGGCGTTGTCCCCTGCACGATGACCTCACTTATCCCGAGGCGAGCGATTGTCATGACGGCGATCGGTGTGCCGTTGGCAACGAGCGTCTTATCGACATCCAGTTGGCCTAGTGGCGCAGTGGCGAGGGCGAGTTCTGACCGCAGTTGCTGATACAGCATGTATTGGGCGCGGCTGTGTTGAAGCGATCCGATGATTGTCGCGTGCGCGACGAAGCCGAGGAGCAGTGCGGACACCAACAACCATGCAACGCCGACCCACCACCGGATCTCGCGCGGCGTCGGGGCGGGCTTGCGTGGTCGGACGCGCTTGGGCGGGTTGCGCAGCCAACGCGGAAGTGCGGCACGCGCGCCCGCTGGCCGGGGCGATCCCTCGGCGCTCACGTCGGATCCTGTGGCAAGCGTCACGGAACGGCACCGGTCGCCGTGATACTGCCGCCGAACCAGCGAGCGATCGAATGGCGGAAGAAGATGGCCAATGATGCGGTGCCCACCACGAGCACACCGAGCACAACGACCACCCACCAGAGGAACGGGGCGGTTCCCTGCACCGCGGCAGACACGAGTGTGAATTGTTCGTTCTCGACGTGCTTCGAGATCCACCCCGTCGCCTCGACAACGTGCACCCCGAGGCGCATGTCCTGCGGGATGCGGAAGCGCGCGGTGACGGTGCCGTTGGAATTCGCCACGGAACTGCCGATCACAATGGCCCCTGGGTAGTAGACGAATTGCACGTTCTCGCCTGGGTTGAAGCCGGAGCCGATCGCGACCATCCACTGGTTCACCGAGATCGTTTTTTGATCAAGTTCAAGTTTGCCCGCGTTCGCCGTGGCGTCACCGGGGGGAATCGGCGCCCCGAGGGCTTCGGTGGGCAACTCGCCGCCCGCGGTCGTTCCACCGGAGGAAGAACTGCCGCCAGCGCCACCGCCCGAACTCGGACTGGTCGATGGGCTTGGCGATGGGCTGCTGGTTTCGGGAATGACCACGGTCACGGCGACCGGCGAAGGGCTGGGCGTCACGTCCACCGCAACGGCGGGGGCGGCCAAGGCCACGAAGAGATACCCGGTTGCCGCGACGACCGCCAGCATGGGCGCAGTTCTCATGCGCGGTCAGTCTCGTCGAGATGACCAGTCGAGCCTTTGGACCCGGCTGCACTCGCCTCCTCGATGGCCTGATAGAGACGCTCACGGGTGTCCGTTACATAACGGCGAATCAGGTAGATTGCCACGACCACGACGATGACGAGGGCAAGCAGGGTCCAAGATACCGCGAGGGTGGTGACCGTCGAGGATACCGTGACGAAGTCAACCGTGTCCTGGTCGGTCATCACTGCGCCCGGCGTCGACGTTGCGCTCGGGGACACCGTGGCTTGGGCCGTCGGCGACTGATCGGATGTATCCTCTGCCAGCGTGCCAGCAGAACCCACGCGACCCGGGGTCAACGTCACCGTGGACCACGCCAGCGCTAGCGCCATGATCGCCGGCACCTCGGCCTTGATGCGGACGGTTTGGCGAGGAAGCAGGTTGGCGACAGGATCTGGGGTGTACTGTCCCAGCGGAATTCCGAATGGTCCCGCGATAGCGATCTCCTGGTTAACGTCGAGCCGCAGGTTCCCGGTGTTCTTCACGTCGTAGGTGACCGCGAGCGTGCCGGGGGCGAAAGGGTTCCACTCAGGCGTGTACCCCGCGACCAGGCCCGTGGCTTCGACTCCGACATCAGGGACGCCCGACACCGTGAGGTATACCCGCGCTCCGACACGCTGTTCGAGGGTCACGGCAGCGCCGTCCTGCGTGCCCTTGGTGAGCACCGCCGCCACAATTCCCGCTACGTGGTCACCGGGGGCGGCATCAGAAGGCACGAGGAGGTTGAACGGAACGGTGGCCTGCTGGCCGGGCTGGATGGTGAGTTCGGCGTCTGCTGTCGTGATCCACGATCCGACATCGACGGGCTTCTCATCACGCTTTAACAGGCCGAAGGCCCCGGTCTCAAGTTCGTTTGTCGCGTCAGTCGCGTAGATGAGAAAGTCGGCAGGGGTCGCGCCCGAATTGGTGATCAGCACGCTATCGACAATCTGCGTTCCCGGGTCGACCTTGTATTCGAAGGTGCGACGTACCCCCTCAGAAGTGGGGACGGGTTCCACGCTCCAGGTGATCTCGCCGTCGGCTGAAGCAGATACTGGCTGGCCCACGCCGAGCGCACTCATCGCAAGGGGCGAAAAGGCAAGCGTGAGGGCAAGCAGGTAGGAAGCGGAGCGGGTGATTCGGGACATCAGGGCGAGCCAATCATCAGCGGGCGAGCGAGAAGTGAACGGGATGTGAACGGGGGAAGCGGGTTGGAGCCGACGTGACGTCGACCCCAACCCGCCGGTGTAGCGACTGACCTAGATGAGGGTCAGCGTGAGGGTGGCCGAGTAAGCACCGGCCGGGGTGTTGGACGGGGCCTTGAGCTGCAGCAGCGCCGAGGCGTTCGTCACGGTGCCGGCGGCGCTGGGGACGCCGGTGGCAAAGGTGCTGATCGCCTTGAGGCCGCTCACCGATCCGGGGGCCGGAAGCACAACGGCACCTGCAACAGAACCGCTAGCGGTTCCGCTCACAGCTGGAGTCCAACCGAGGTAGGTTCCCGACAGCGTCTTCGCACCAGCCGTGAAGTCGCCCACCTGGCCGGTGAGGCTCCATGCCGGGTAGTCGAGCTGACGAGAGTCCGTCACAACCGCGTTGAGCGTGCCGGATGCGTTAAGCGTCCCACCACTCAGCGTCGCGGTTCCCAGGGCGACTGTCGACGAAACACCCGTGAGGGTGAGCGTTCCGACACCCGAGGGGATCGTCGTCGTGATCGTCGAGGTAGCCGTGATGCCGCCGACCTGCACGGATGCCGCTGCCGAAGTCGACGCCGCATACACGGTGTTCGACGGAGTGAAGACGGCCGTGTAGGAGTGCGAGCCATCTGCCACACCCGTGAGCGCCGTAGTGGCCACTCCCGAGGAAACTGCGACAACGCCCTTGCTTGTTGCGCCCTCGAAGAACTCAACGTTTCCGGCCGCAGCGGTCGCCGTGGCGGCGCCGTCCTTGACTGTTGCGGTGAGCGTCACCGTCGAAGCCACGGCCGAAGCGGTGAGCGACGTGGTGGTGACGATCGCGGGGGTGAATACAGACCATGCACCCGTGGTGGCGTTGTAGGTCAGGTCGATCTTCACGTACGGGTCAGTGGCCGTGTTGGGGTTGGCCGCGTCAGCGAAGTAGTAGTAGCGAAGTTCGAACTGGCCCGTCGCGAGGGGTGTCGCAATCGTGTTCAGCTTCTTGTTCGATACGAAGGTGTTGGTGTTGATAATCGAACGGTCCATCGAGGGGTTGCTCGAACCATTCAGGCCGTTCACACCCGCGGTTGCGGGCATGTCCGGGAAGCGGGTGGCCGAGATGGCGCCCATCTCCACACCACCCTGGTAGATGAGCGTGGAGCTCGCGGCCTGGAACCCGGCGGGTGCCGGCTTGTTGACTGCGATTCCGGTCAGGAAGAACTGGTCGGAGTTGTTGCCACTGGTCGGCGTGAGCGTGATCGTGCCGGTGGGCGTGATTTCCGCTGCCTGGGCTGACTGGGCAATAGCCAGGCCGCTCAGGATCATTGCACCGGCAACCGCCAGTGCCGCGATCTTCTTGTTGAGTTTCATGTGTCTTGTTCCTTAGTTTCTGGCGCGGCTAGGAGAGCTTGAATGACTGCTTGTAGGTGGTGGTGTCGCCGCAAAGCGCACCAATCGGGGCCGCGCCGTAGTTCACGATCTGCGTCGTCTGCTGGCAGACGCCGGAGTTCGCGCCCATGAACGTGTCACGCAGGAGCTTGTCCTGCGTGTTGCTGTCCGGGGTGCTCAGGCGAGAGGTCACAACCACGTTGAACAGCAGGCGGTTGATGGGGAAGTCAGGGTTTGCCTGAGCTCCACCGCCCGCTGCCACCACCAACGGCTTGATCGTGTCGACCGTGCCAAGCGCGATGCTTCCGCGACGCTCGACGACAGTCGTGTTCTGGCTCTGCCAGTTCGCCTGGGCGAGGTACTGTGCCACCGAGAACGGCGCGATGTCACCGGCTCCGGTGAGGTAGGTGCCATCGTGCTCCTGCACGTTGCCCTGCTTCGGACCGGTGGTCTTCGTGTCCTTCACGCAAGATCCGAGGGTGCCTCCGAGGTTCATGGCCGCAGATCCGATCCAGTAGTTGCGAGTGCCGGAGCCTGCCTGGGGGATAAGCGGGTTGATGGTGACCGAAGCGAAGTTGCTGTCGCGGTAGGTCGTCACGTTGCACTTGTAGATGTTGATAAGCGTGAACGCCGTGGTGGGAGTTCCGGGCGCGTTGCCCCACGCGATGCTGCGGGGGAAGTCGCTACCGGCGTTCACCGCATAGGTGATGTCTTCCTGGGCGAACGGAATGAAGGTGAGGTCGGTGCCGCTCGTGCCGTTTGGCGCGGCCGAGCTGCGAGCAAAGTCAACCTGTCCCGTGATGTCGGTGGGCGCGAAAGTTACCCCATTGCTGACGACGTTTGCCGCCGGGTAGTTGAGGTTGCTGGCCATGCGGCTCAGTGCGATCTGCCCGTCACCCGACCCGTTCGGACGCAGGAACGACGGCCCGCCCGATCGTGTCTGGATTGCTGAACGGAAGTTGCTGGCGTTGCCGTCCGTGGCGTTGTACGAGGCGACGACTGATCCGCTCGAGTACGCCTGGGCGATACCGTTCATGAGGAACTCGGTGGTGTCTGAACCGACGCCGACGAGCGGTTTGAATCCGCCACCGACTGGGTCAGCATTTGCGGGGATTGCAGCGCTGAATGCCAGCGCAACGGCCGCGGCTGCGGCCACCACGCCGAAGCGCAGCTTGGTGTTCTTCTGCATTTTCTTCCAACCTTGTTTGGTATGGTGCCCCTTGGTTCAGTCCTTTGTGGACCAGCCCCTCATTGGTCTTGCCGGTCGATGAGGGGTTTTCTTTCGGGTCGGGGCGGGACGGCCCGAAAGAAGCTTTGTGTGCGCTAGAAGAAACCTCTTCCCCGGAACAGAATCGGCGCGATGAGCACACCTGCGAGGCCTACTCCGAGTGCAAGCGCAAGGCCTGAGCGCACGACCGGCTCGACGTTGGAGGTCGGGGTGAGTGCGTCGCTCTGTTGGTCAACTCCGGACGTGACGGTCGGGTCATTAGACAACGTCTGCAAGTCGGTGCTGTCTTCTCCACCGCCCGAACCCGAGCCCTGCGTCGCCGAGGTGCTCGAACTGGAGTTGCTCGAGACGCTCCTGGTGGGCGGCACGTATGCGGCCACAGCGGATGCGGCCGTGGTCGCCTGCGCGCGGAGCGCATCAGTAAGGGGAAGGTATCCCGCAGGCAGCTGACCTATCTCAGAACCCTCGACCTGTCCCGTCGTCGTGACCTGTTTGATCATCGCTGCGATGGTCGTGCGCTGTTCAGTTGTGGAGGTCGTCAGATTCACGCCTGCGTAGGTGACCATGGTCATCGGATACCCGTTCACCGGGACGGCAGCGGGGTCGACCTGCTTGATGTCCGCGATTGTGGTCGACGCGAGGGCCGAGAGCGCGTTCGTCATGCTCGGCTGGTCTGGATGTGAAATAACTGCGCTGTTGGGAATCTCGATACCGGCAAGGTCGAGGCCGTAACGAGCCGCCGAAACACTGTCGGTGACCGCAATCATGAACCGCGCCCCGGGAGGTTGCGCGCCACCGCTTACCCAGTCGCCCACATCGCCAGAGGCGTTGAGCTTGCTCGGGTCCCAAATCGTCTTCGAGTTGGGGTCGGCACGGAATGCCGCTCGGGCCCCCGCAAGGATGTCGTTGACGTAGGGCGAAAACTGAATGGAGTCGAAGCGGTAGCGTTCAATTCCGAGATTCAGGGGAACGACGCTTTCGTCATCCTTGGGGAAGGTATCCGGGACGGTCTCGCTCAGTTTCTGCGGTGACCCATCGAGGTTGCTGAGGCCCACCTGAAGTTGCACCGGAGTCTCCCCGATGTAGTTCTTGGCATCGTCGAGCCACCAGGGAACAACGGCCTTGGGGTCGCCCTTGGGCAGATAGTACGGATTGACCGTCATTCCAGACGGGTCGGGGTTGCCATTGAGGAACGAGACGGCATCCCGGTCGGCGAGTATCCATCGCCAGACCTGCTTGATCGCGTCTGCTCCGCCTGGGCCGGGTAGTACGATCCCTGGGTTGATCGCGAACTTGTCGTAGTTCGTGGGATTCAGTGCCTGGAAGTCGGGGTCTTGGCGAAGATACTCGTATTGGAGATTGACAGCAGGCAAGTGGGCAAGGTTCTTATCCGGATCCGAAGAGTTGTAAGGCACCGTGAACTTGTACGACTGGGTGAGAATCTTTGCCATGATCCGCGGAGAGATATTGAGTTGTTGCTGTCGCCCGTCATAGCCCTCTGCCAGGAATGCGATGACCACAGAGGACACAGCCACGGGCGCATATTGCAACGCGGTCTTCGAGAGCGTAGTGCGTTCAGCTTCGTTGAGTTCGCCACTTGAAACGGGGTACCCGGAGTAGGCGATACGGGGCGAGTTAGTCGAAGTCCCGATGAGCTGCGAGCGAGCGAGGGAGTCGGAGTTCGTCGCGAAGCTAAACGTGCTCTTGACCGTCTTGCACAGCGAGGGCTGCCACGAACTCATGGCTCCGACCATGAGTTGTGAGCCGACTACTCGAAATTCGGTGCTCCCCACAGCGCAGGTGGCCCCGGTAGGCGTGAAGTCGAGAGGAATCACGATGCGATTGTCGAAATAGTCACAGTTGTCATTGACGGGGCTTCCGCCCTGCACGGAGTTGGGTCGACCCTTCGTGTAAGGCACATTGCCATTGGCGGGATCCTTGATTCCGCTGCAGGTCGCGCCGTTGCCGCCGAAGACGGTCCCTCGAGGCACGACCACCAGCCAGCACCTAAGGTGTGCGGCCGTACCGCAGCCAAGCTGGGGAGCTTGATCCGAAGACTGGGTTTCGAAGTCGAAGAAACCGGTGCCGTCAGCGCTGACGCGGGACGACACGACCTCGTTCGTCGTCGACGGCCCGAAATAGTCGAGAATCGGGTAGTTGGTTTGACCGTCCTTGAGCACGGGCTTGCCCGACACGGTCTTGCCATCGACGGTGCGGAACGGCACATCGTGGGTGGTGGGGTTGCTTGGATCCACGTCGAGGGTGCCGACGCGAAGTGCATTGTCCGGGATGACCGAACTGCCCAGCCCGCTGTTCGTGACAAGAGCACGACCGCCCCATTGACAGGTTTGGTTGAAGTCTGCCGCACGCGGATCCGGACCCCAGCACTGCATCGCCTGTAGATAGTTCTTCGCGTTGTCGGCCGTGATCCCGGACCGGTAGTAGCTCTGGGTGCCCGCGAACCCCGTCACACTGACCCTGACCGCCTGATCGATAATGCCGGAGGTCTGGGAAACGGTTATTGCTATGTTCTTGAACTCCGCATAGTGGGGGCTGGAGGGGGTTCGATCCGGCTGGTACCCACTTGCCGTCGACGTGTCACCGGCCCATTTGACCGTCAGCGAACTATTCGCGGAGACCGCCGAAGCCGAACTATCTGCTGGGAGCGGCAAAACGGTCGCGAGCCCGCCAAGTGCGAACGCGAGGAGCGTGACCGAGGCGATGCGACCGGTAGCAATGCGTCTGCCGCTGCGTGGGGAGCCTGAGCGCGGTGTGGACACGGCGCCCACGTTAGGAGTCCACCAATGGGGGCACAGCACCACCACCTTTTCTAAAGGCAGAGCGCAGGTTAACTTTTGGGATCGAGATTCTCAGCGGGCGCAACGCGGGCGCTGTTCTCTTAGGCCGGACCATTCGCGGCGCACCCGTAGTTCGCACCAGCGCTGCCGCGCGTTGTCTGGCGAATACCGGTGGGAGAAGCACGGCGAGAAGGACCACTACTGCGGCAAGGATCATGAGCAGGAACGCGGGCAGCGGAATCCCTCGCGACGGCAGATCAACCGGCGCGCCCGCGACCACGGACTGGCCACCGGTCGTCAGTCCGGCGGGCGTGCCGTCGTTAGATCCAAGCTCAGTACCTACCGGTGCCGCCGTGTTTGTCGAGTTGCTACCTGCCGCGCTTCCGGTCGTTCCGCCGGTAGTAGTACTCGCAGCTGTCACGGTGTCGGCAGCCCCACCGGTGCCGGTCAAGCACTGGTCGGACCCCTTCTTGTCACACGCCTGGGGCTGAGGGGCAGTTGCCGCGAGCTTGTTTGTCCCGTCTGGCGAGAAGGTGGGGTTGTTGCACGTCGAGATGTTCTTGTTCTGGGGATTTCCGCCAGGAATCTTTTGTACCTGTTCGAGCCCGGCCGAGGCCAGGTTGACGGGTAGGGGGGAATACCCGAGAACCTCGGCCTGCTGCTGGCCCTCACAGAGGAAGTATGAGGCAAAGTCGGCGAGCGTCAGCCCCTTGTTCTCCGTGAAGCTGCCCTCGATCGCGGTGGGGATGATCATGTACGAGTACGACGACAACGGGTAGGTCCGCGGGTCGGTGTTGCCATACACGCCGGCCAGGTTTGCGGTCAGGTAGTCGGGCGAGTTTGGATCGCTGTTGATAACAGCCGAAAGCAGGGATACCGCAACATTGGAGGCAGTTGGTTCGGTGTAGTAGCCCGCGCTATTGAGAACCTTGGCTACCGGGAAGCGCGCGTTGAGAGCGTAGGAGTCTTCCACGTAGGTGATGGCACCCGCCGCCTTGGACTGCGCGACGAAACCCGCAACGCCGTTGGAGCCCTGCTGGCCGACAAACGAGGACCCCGCCACGATCGGATAGTTCGAGGTGATGCCACAGTTCGCCTTGTTGGCCTTCGCGCAGTATGCGCTCCAGATCGAGGGATATTGCGCGCGCATCCACGACGTCAGCTGGGCAGTGGTTCCGGAGCCGTCGGATCGAACCACCGGCACGACGGTGATCGCCGGTAGTGCCAGTTTGGGATTGTCCGCCGCAATCTGAGGGTCGTTCCATTTGGTGATGACACCGGTGAAGATCTTGGCGAGCGTCTCACCGCCGAGGCGAAGGTTGGTCACCCGTTGTCCGCCGATAACGAGGTTGTACATGAACGCCGTGCCGCCCGCGACGATCGGAACATATGCGAACTGCCGCGTAGGTCGAGGGTCGGGACTGTCACTTCCCGAGAGCGCGTAGGGGATCTCGGACACACCGAAGTCGACCGTCCCTTGGGAGAACAGCTGGCGACCTGCCGATGACCCCGAGTCGTCAAATGTGACTTTCCACCGGTAGTTGTCGAAGACGTTCCGAATCCACTGTTGCAGTGCGTTTGCGGACCACGTGGATCCGGCCCCAGACACGGGATAGTAGGTGTCGCCCACCGCCCCAGCGCTCGACGTGACGAGAAGCGCGGGCGCGACCGAACTCACCGCGACGATCGCGACCGCCGCGATCGCTCGAAGACGGCGGTGCGTGGGAAATCGACTCATGGCTCCACCTCGATGGGTTTCTTTGCCCGACGCCTGCGCAGCGGCACGCCGAACTCGCGGGCTCGATAGCGGTAGTCGTCGTCGCGTGACTGACGGATGCGCGCCCTCGTCTGCCTAGCGCTCAGTTGGCCCGGCCCCCGCCCACCGATCGCACGCGCAAGCGCGAAAAGCAACAGGACAAGCACCATAAGCACTGCGGCGGTGCCGAATCCCCTGGCGATCATGTTGAGCTCCGGCGATTTGACGAAGGTGAAGGTCGTGAGGGGAAGCGAGGTCATCGGACCGCTCAGTGGATTGAGGTTGAGGTAGGTGGTAGCACCAGCGGTCAGTAGCACAGGGGAGGTCTCGCCGATCCCGCGCGCCGTTCCGAGGATGATCGCCGTAGTGAGCCCAGACCGGGCAGTCGGGAGGGTGACATTCCAGACCGTGCGCCAAGTGGACGCACCCAGTGCACGCGAGGCCTCCTTGAGGTTCCCGGGAACGAGGCGCAGCACGACATCCGCGGATCGAATGATAATCGGCAGCATCATTACGGTAATCGCGAGGGACGCAGCAAGGCCCGACCGGTTGAATCCGAGGAAGACGATCACGGTTGCGTAAATGAATAAGCCAGCCACGATCGAGGGAAGGGCAGTCATAGCTTCGACGATCGTGCGGACGAATCGCGCATACCTGCCTGGAAATTCGCTGAGGAACACAGCGGTCATGAGCCCAAGAGGAATGCTGATGGTGAGGGCAAGGGCGATCATGATCAGGGTGCCGACGACAGCATGCAGCACGCCGCCCTGAGTCAGAGGATCGAGCGGTCCGGCGTTACTCATGTCCTGAGTGAAGAAGTTGAGATTTCCCAGCGGCGCCAACCCCCGGCTCACCGTGTAGATCACCACGGAGAAAAGGGCCAGCAGCATCAGGAAGCCGAGTGAATGCACGACGACGCTCACGACGCGATCTCGCACCGTGGGGCGATTCTCATCAAAAGAGGTCAGGATGGCGAACAAAAGCACAAAGATCACGTAGGCAACGGCAACGAAGCCGAGCGCACCTTCGAGCGGCAGGGCGAAGAAGAAGAGCCATGCCGTGAGGCCAATGGCTGCCCCTGCGCATCCGAGCAGCCGGATAACGTCGACCGTGCGAATTGTCGTGGTGGAGCGTCGCACCTCCGGCATGGTCGTCATCAGTCGCTCTGACTTCCGGAGCGGCTGCGCGAGATGATCGTGGACGCCACAAAGTTCACAACGAGCGTGATCAGGAAGAGGGTGAGGCCTGCCGCCATGAGCGCTGAGATCTCGAACGTAGACGCCTCGTTGTAGCGCAGCGCGATGAGCGCCGAAATCGAGTTGGCACCCTTCTCAAGGATGTGCGGCTGAATCACGAACACCGGCGAGATGATCAAGAAGACCGCGATCGTCTCACCGAGCGCGCGGCCCAGCCCGAGCATGGTGCCGCCGATGATGCCCCCGCGCCCGAACGGGAGGACGACGCTGCGAATCATCCCCCACTTGGTTGCCCCAAGGGCGAGGGCTCCCTCCCGCTCACCGATGGGCGCCTGCGTAAAGACCTCTCGCATTATGGAACTGGTGATCGGCGCCACCATGAGCGCCACGACCATGCCGGCGATGAAGGTCGACGCTGCAAACACCGTGGGTGTCCCCAGCGGATCGTCCGGGTCGAACCCGCTGACGGCGAAGATCGGGATCCAGCCCAGGTAGGTGGAAATCCATTGCGAGACGGGCAGCACATTGGGCGTAAGGAAGAAGAGCCCCCAGAGGCCATATACCACGCTGGGAACCGCCGCCATCAGGTCGACGATGGTCACGAGCGCATTCTTGATCTTGGTGGGCGCATACTCGCTGATATAGAGGGCAGTGCCGAGCGCCAGTGGCAGCGCGAACGAGATCGCCGTGAGCGCGATGAGCACAGTGCCGGTGAGCACTGCGGCGATGCCGAATTTTCCCGAGTTTGGATCCCAGCCTTGCTCGGTGAGGAACGATGGCCCGGCTACCTGGAGTGCCTGGAATCCCTGGTACAGCAGGAAGAGGCCGACGAGCGACATGACGGTGACCACGATGGTGCCACTGCCGCGGGCAACCCAGCGGAAGGTGGCATCCGGGCGGTCGATCTTCGATGAGAGCGCGCGCGGCGAGTCGGCTTCGACGACCGCTGCCGGTCCCACATCGAGCACCAGAGTCGGAGCGTCAGGCACGGGGACCGCTGTCGGTACCGGTGAGCGCGAGGTCGGTGAGCCGGGCTCCTTCATGAAGAGTGGCAATTGTGACTGACTTCAGCGCCAGCTCAATCGAGTGGCGGCGGTCACGGTCGTTGACGTACCAGCGTGCGCAGGTCATCACCGGATCCCCGTTGAGACACGCGTACCATCCGTAAACTCCGCGACCGGCCTCGCTGACGCTTTCCACGGACAGGATCAAGCCGGACTCGACGACCGCCCTCGCGCTCGCGGTCGCGGACTCGAAAGAGTCGTAGATGGCAACGCTCCTGGCGAGCTGACGATTGTTTCCTGACACGAGTTGCCAGACCAGCAAACCCTCGTGTCCCGCGGAAACCTGTCGGCGAAAGACCGGGCCGAGAACTCGCGCTACGTGCGCTATCCAGGGGGACAGCTTCGGGCTATCACCATCGATGAAACGCACGAACACGATGCGGGGACCAACCGACATGGTGTGGCTGCCTTCTTGTTCGGGATGCCCCCACTTCGGGCGGGAGGCGAATGCAGTCAATTCACAGGTGCTGAATTGCCCGCATCGCGAACAAGTACTACAAGGAGCCCATCGGTGAACAATCGGTGTCGTTCGGGGCTCCGCCTCCAGGATTCGAACCTAGACCTAACGGCTCCAAAGGCCGTCGTGCTGCCATTACACCAAGGCGGATCGGGTGAGTTGCCATCCAATTCTGCCAGACGGCGCAGCGGCTCAAGCACTCGCTCTCAGTAGCCGTGCTCCACCTACGCGTCGTTCATATGCGGGACAGGACCCGTTCATCTGGATAACCAAGCCTTCGACATCATGAATACCAAGAGCCTCGCCCTCCCTGTCGTTGTCTTGCCCCTGCTGCTCTCTCTAACGTTGGCCGCGTGCGCAAGCCCCGCACCGACTGTGACGAGCGATCCTCCCGTGGTGCCGGCTCAGGCCAGCCCCGCACCGATTGCGACGCCAAACGCGCTCGACAACGATGAAACGCTGTTGATCTCAGCTACAGCGACAGCGGCGAATGGCGCCCAGCTATCGCTCCAGACCCAAGTCCACCTGGCCATTCCCTTTGACGACGTCGCAGGACAAACCCTCCCACAGGCGATGGTGGACGACTGTGGTGCCGACCTCACGATGAACATCCTGCGCGCCCAGGCGTGGAGCTTCACCCGTGTGAATACCTCGGCCATTCCCGTCGAGGGATCGTCGGCGGGCTGGCCCGCGGATGCTCGCATCGACGTCCGCCCCTCGACCCAATTCGTCTCGATCGCCGGTCGGGGAATCTTCCAAAGCGACCCCAACAGCGGTTCAGAGGCGTGCCACCAGGAGAAGTTCTTCGGGGGGACAGGCAACGGCGGCCTGGCGGTGGGAATCCCCGGTGACACAGTGGACGATGCATCCCGCTTTACGCGCTGGAGCGCACACAGCTACGGCTACGTCGCCCTGGCCGGAGTCACGCTCACTGGTTGCACCTTCCAGCTGACAGACCTGGGCAAACAGTACGGCGCGGAGTCGGCGAACTGGTCGTCGCAGATCGACGCTGGCACCTGCGTGATCGGTCCGGCTTCCGAGGTGTCGAGCTTCTAGATGTACTCGGCTGAGACGCCCTGCTAGCCGACTTGAAGGATGAGTGGCTGCGCGGTTCCTGCGTCCATCGCGGTCAGCGCTGCCCCTGCTGAAAGTCCCATCGCTTCCTTGTGCCAGCCGCTGAGGTCCGCGAAGATCCGGAAGAGCCCCCCGTTCTCCATGAGAAGAACTTGGGACGAACCGGAGAGGTCGACAGCCACAAGCGACCCTTCGGCGGGTACACCGGTGCTCTCGCTGTGCCAGCCCTCGCTGTCCCACCACGCTCGGTGCAGCGTGTTGCTCTCGATGCTGTACACCTCTGGCCGCTTTCCCCCCAGATTGATGGCGGAGATCGGCCCCCAGCTCTCCACCCCGGTCGACTCGGAGTGCCAACCCTCGGCATCGCCCCAGATGCGATAAAGGGTGCCTCCCTGCGACACCATAACGGTCGGGAGAAGACCACCCAGATCGACGGCGGAGATTTCCCCGCTAATCTCCACCCCTGTGTTCATCCGCTGCCAGGCGGAGCCGGTGTCCACATTCAAATACAGCAGGCCGTGCTCGACAGTCATGATTCGCGGGGTGATTCCACCCATGTCGACGGCGGAGAGGGATGTGCTGCTTGATGCGAGCCCCGTGCTTGTGCCATGCCATCCCGTGGTGTCGGCAGTTGCCCGATACAGGAGTCCGTCCTGGAGGTAGAAGAGCTCCGGGACGCCGCTGTCCATTGCCACGAGGGTCATGGCGGAAGGGGTGATCCGCAGCCCGGTGCTGCGCTCCTGCCAACCGGCCGCCGTAGCAGTGACCTGCCGTAGCCACTTCGAGAAGTCGCCGAAATGAATGAAGTGCGAAACGTCCCCTACCGGGACGGTGCGATAGGTGAGCGGCCCGAGCTGATCGCCGCCGTGCCAGTAGTCCTCCGAGATGAGGATCGTGCCGTCGTCGTTGACCTTGTCGACATAGGCAACGTGGCCATCGATACCGTTGCCTCCCGAGTATGAGTCCCACTGGGCGACCGACCCCACGGTAGGAGTGCCATCAACGAGATAGCCCGCGAGAATAGCCCGCGCAGGCCAATCGGCCGCGTTGCCAAGCGAGACACGAGGCTGGGCGATTCCGTTGACCAGGATGCGCCAGGCGACATAGTTCGTGCAGTTGTGCCCTGGATCCATGCCCCAGTAGGAGTTCTGGTTCGCGTCGCCGCGCGCGGCCTGCCAGGCACCGCCGTCGCAGGTGTCCCCGCTGCAGTCAGTACTCTCCGACAACAGGGCCGCGGACGCCGACGTAGCGCTACCCGTCACTGCCAACGCCAGCACCAGCGTCGTTACAGCGAGGGCAGCGATGCTCCGACGAGCGCGCTCGGCTACGGGCGGAGTCATGCGACCCATCGTGGCATCCCCCGTTCGGGGCTCGACGAGGCAAGTGCCCACCGTCCCGACGTCTCGCCAACAATTGCCGCGGCAGACATCCGTAGTTCACTTCATGGATTGGTCTTGAACACCCGACAAGCGAGGGAGAGAACCCGTCTCCCATCACCGATAATTGACGGATGCCCAACAGCGACGAAGTCGACCGCATCGTCGATGCGTGGACGCGCGAACGCCCCGACCTCGACTTCTCGCCGCTGCAGGTGCTCAGCCGCGTCGGCAGGCTGGCGCGGCACCTCGAGCGGGCGCGCAAGGCGGCGTTCGCGGCATCCGATCTCGAACTGTGGGAGTTCGACGTGCTTTCCGCGTTGCGCAGGGCGGGAACCCCGTATCAGCTCAGCCCCAAGGCGCTGCTGCAGCAGACCCTGGTGTCGAGTGGCACCATGACCAACCGAATCGACCGGCTCGTGACCCGGCGGCTCGTCGAACGGCGCACCGACCCGAACGACGGGCGTGGCATCCTCGTTGTCATGACCGAGGGCGGGCGAGAGCGGGTGGATGCCGCGATCAGCACGCTCCTGAACGCAGAGTCAGAACTGCTCGACCGTCTGCCCAAAGCCGACCAGGAGCGCCTGAGCTCACTCCTGCGAAAGCTCAGCCTCGACTTCGACTGAAGGGGTGGGACGCCGCCCGCGGGCAACTATCACCATGGCCGGCCAGATCAGGATCCAGGAGTACATGGCGAACGTCGGATCCCAGAAAATCGCAATGGGGATGGATGCCGCGAACACGATCGGCACCACGAGCAGGTTTCTGCGCACGTACCGGTAGATCGCGTCATCCACGGACTTGTCGACGAGGCCGTGCCGGTAGGCGTACGACCACATCGCGAGCTGGGCGAGGTTGAGCAGGCCCACGACGACCGAGTAGAGCACCACAGACGGCACTTCGCCGGGGTATTCGGCGAGCAAACTCGTCGGGAATGGCACGAACGCGATGAGGAACAGCACGACGAAGTTCAGCTGCAACAGTCGCGAGTCGTAGGTGTTAATCACCGTGAACTTGCGGTGGTGCCCCAGCCAGTTCACCGCGATCACGGCGAAGGAGATTACGTAAGCCAGAAAGCCAGGAAGCAGTCCAACGATCACATCCAGTGAAGTCTCGCCGTGATCCTCCTCGGGAACCCTCAGGTCGATCACGAGCAGGGTCAGGGCGATGGCGAAGACCGCATCGCTGAAGAAGATGATCCGTTCCGTCTCGCGACCTGAGCCGAAAATCTTGCGGTAACGATCGCGGATGGCGTTCATACGCACCAATCTAGCGATGCGCTAGTCGTGGGTGGGGTGCTCGTGCGCCCCGTGACCGGCCGGCTCGAGTTGGAACGTGGAGTGCTCGACGGCCACGTCGAAGTGCTCAGCCACGCAATGCTGCAAGTCATCGAGCATCTGCGCGTTGTGACCGTCGTAGAAACAGGAGTCGTCGACAACGACGTGGGCGGTGAGTACGGGCAGCCCCGTCGCGATCTGGCTCACGTGCAGGTCGTGCACGGCCCGGACGTGGTCGAGCTTCAGTATGTGGTCACGCACCGAGTCGAGGTCGAGCCCCTTAGGCGTCGATTCGAGCAGCACGCTCGTGGTCTCCTTGAGCAGCATGAACGCCCGCGGCAGGATCATCGCGCCGATCAGGATCGCGGCGATGGCATCCGCGAGCGCAAAGCCGGTGAACACAATGACGATCGCTGCGGCGATCACCGCGATCGAGCCAAGCGCGTCGTTGACCACTTCGAGAAAGGCGGCCCTCAGGTTGAGATTTGCGTGACGACCCGACGCGAGGACGGCGATGGATGCCACATTGCCGAGCAGCCCGACGATGCCGAAGATCACCAGCAGCCCGCCTTCGATCTCCGGCGGCGCGAACAGGCGCTTGACCGCCTCCACAAGCACGAAGATGCCCACGGCCAACAGGATCGCGGCCTGCGCCGTCGCTCCGAGGACTTCGGCCCTGGCGAAACCGAACGTGCGCTTCGAGTTGGCCGGGCGACCCACGAGGGATGCCGCGGTCAACGCGATCGCGAGCCCGCCCGCGTCGGTCAGCATGTGCGCGGCATCCACGAGGAGGGCGAGGCTGCCGGTCAGGATCGCGCCGACGATCTCGGCAAGCATGACGGTCGCCGTGATCCCGAGGGCTATCGCGAGACGGGATCGCCCCGTCGGGGTCGCGCTGCGGTGATCGTGGGACATGATCTCACCATTGTTCCGCACCCGTGAGGCAAGTGGGGCGGGGGTGGTACCCGAGCAGCTCGCGGGCGCTTCCGGGGGTTCCGGGGGTTCCGGGGGTCCCGGGGGTCCCGGGGGTCCCGGGGGGTCCCGGGGTCCCGCTGCCGCGCGTAGGGCACAATGCCCTACGTTGTCCAACCGCACCCGCCCACGGGCGCGCCCGCACCGTTGAGGCGAGCCAGGCCAGGCAAGCGAGCCGGGCCAGCTACCTACGCGAGCAGCTCCTCGAGTTCCAGCCAGCGCAATTCGACCGTGTCCAACTGGTCCCGAAGGTCCGTGAGCTCCTTCGAGAGCGCGCCGAGGCCCGCGTAGTCCGACTGGTCGTGCTCGGCCATCCGCTCGTGCACGCCGGCGATCTGGGCATTGAGTTTGTCGATCTTTCGCGCGGCGGCAGCGTGCTCCTTCTGCGAGTTGCGAAGTTCGGCGCCGCCGAGCTTTGGGGCGGCCTTGGTCGCGACCGCAGCAGGCTTCGCCGACGACTGCGCGCCGCGCAGCTCGAGGTACTGGTCGACGCCGCGTGGGAGGTGTCGCAGGTGTCCGTCGAGGATTGCGTACTGGTTGTCGGTGACCCGCTCGAGCAGGTACCGATCGTGGCTCACGACGAGCAGGGTGCCCGGGTAGGTGTCGAGCAGGTCTTCGATCGCGGCGAGCATATCGGTATCGAGGTCGTTCGTCGGCTCGTCGAGGATGAGCACATTTGGCTCGCTCAACAGGATCAGCAGCAGTTGCAGTCGGCGCTTCTGCCCACCGGAGAGATCCTTGACCGGGGTGCTCAGCTGTGCGCTCGCGAAGCCGACGCGCTCCAGCATCTGGCTCGGAGTCATCTCCTTGCCGCCAGTCACGTAGGTGCTCTTCTGACGGGAGATGACGTCACTGACCCGGTCGTTCCAGATGTCTTCGAGTTCGAACAGTTGTTGGGTGAGGGTGGCGACCTTGATGGTCTTGCCACGCTTGACCCGTCCGCTGGTGGGTAACAGCGAGCCGGAGACCAGCGAGAGCAGGGTGCTCTTGCCCGCCCCGTTCACCCCGAGGATGCCCGTGCGCTCGCCCGGGGCAATGCGCCAGGTGACATCCCGCAGCACATGCTTGTCGCCATAGCTCACGCTGACGTTCTCAAGGTCGACCACGTCTTTGCCGAGCCGCTGCATCGCCATGGATGCCAGCGTCACCGAGTCCCGCACCGGCGGCTCGTTCGCGATGAGGGCATTGGCCGCGTCGATGCGAAACTTCGGCTTGGCGGTGCGCGCCGGTGCCCCCCGACGCAGCCAGGCCAACTCTTTCTTCATGAGGTTCTGGCGCTTGGACTCCATGGTCGCGGCCATCTGGTCACGCTCGACCCGCTGCAGGATGTACGCGGCATAGCCGCCCTCGAACGGCTCGATCAGGCGGTCGTGCACCTCCCAGGTGGCTGTGCAGATTTCGTCGAGGAACCACCGGTCGTGGGTGACGACCACGAGTCCGCCGGCGTTTGCTGACCACCGGCGCTTGAGGTGGCCCGCCAACCAGGTGATGCCCTCGACGTCGAGGTGGTTCGTCGGTTCGTCGAGGAAGATCACGTCGTGGTCGCCGATCAGCAGCGCGGCGAGCGCCACCCGTCGACGCTGGCCACCCGAGAGGTCGCCCACGAACGACTCCCATGGGATGTCGGAGATCAGCCCCGCAATGACGTCGCGCACGTTGGGGTCGCCCGCCCACACGTGCTCGTCGATGTCGCCGATGACCGTCTGGTGCACGGTGCGCGTTCCGTCGAGCTCGTCGGCCTGGTCGAGCATCGCAATCGTGACCCCGCCGCGCCGCGTGACCCTGCCCTCGTCTGGTTCGAGTCGCCCCGCGAGCATGCGTAACAACGTGGACTTGCCGTCGCCGTTGCGGCCGACGATGCCGATCCGGTCGCCTTCGTCGAGCCCGATCGTGACCTTGTCGAAGATGACGCGCGTCGGATATTCGAGGTGCAGCGCTTCAGCGCCGAGGAGATGTGCCACTCGGTAGAGCCTAGGCGCTGGGCTGGCCTGCTTTTTCTTCTAGGCGACGATGACGGTGACGGCGTGCCAGCCTTCGGCGCCGTTCGGGAGTACCGAGACACGCGTCCCCGATTGGGTGGTGCCTGCGGCATCCGTCGCCCGCACCTCGACGGTGTGGTGACCGGCGACGGCGTCCCACGAGTAATACCACTGGCGCCAGGTGTCGATCGAGATCGCGTCGGCGAGGGTGGCCGCGGCCCATGCGCCCCCGTCGATCCGCACCTCGACGCGGTCGATGCCGGTGTGCTGCGCCCAGGCGACGCCCGCGATGGCGACGGTGCCGGCATCCACCCGGCTGCCGCCGGCCGGCACATCAATGCGTGATGAGGTCTTCACGGGGCCGTGGTCTGACCAGCCGCGGTCTGTCCAATAGGCGGTCTGGTCGGCAAACCGCGTCACCTCAAGCTCCACCACCCACTTGGTCGCCGAGACGTAGCCGTAGAGGCCGGGCACGACCATCCGCACCGGAAACCCGTGCTCAAGCGGCAGCGGCTGGCCGTTCATGCCCACGGCGAGCAGGGAAGCCCGATCCTCTTCGAGCAACACCGCGAGGGGAGTGGATGCCGTGAACCCGTCCTGGCTGCGGGAGAGCACCATGTCGGCGCCCGGCTTCGGCTTCGCCCTGGCGAGCAACTCGCGGATCGGGTAGCCCAGCCAAGTGGCGTTGCCGACGAGGTTTCCCCCCACCTCATTGGAGACACACATCAGGGTCACGGTGTGCTCGACCAAGGGCAGCGCCAGCAGCTCGTCGAAGCCAATCTCGATCTCCTGCTCGACCTCGCCGGTGATCTTCAGCGTCCAGCTCGAGGCGTCGATCACCGGAACCTGCAGCGCCGTGTCGATGCGGTAGAAGTCCGCGTTCGCCGAGATCAGGGGCGAGATGCCAGGGATGTCGAGGGCCGTCCCCGCCGGAAACGCAGCTTCCAGCGTGGTCGGCTTCGGCAGCGTCAGGGCCTCGCGCACCGTGTTGACGGCAGCAGTTCCGGCGTTGATCGCCCGCGCCCCGAGGCCGACGACAAGAGCCCCGGCGGCCGTGCCGCCGAGAAGCACCAGGAACCTGCGGCGATCCACTGCGCCCCGAGCAGCCTCACGCTTGCTCGCGTTGGGGTTGCCGGCGAAGCTCCAGGCCTTCAGCCTGCCGATAGCTGCGCGCAGCACGAGCACCCCGGCGACTGTGCCGAGGCCAGAGGGCACCACCCAGAAGCCGCTGGCATCCGCCCGAGTGGATGCCGCGAGCGTCGCGAACGCCCCGACCGCCGCGAGCACCACCACTCCCCACGGTGCCCGCCGGTATTGCAGCCAGCCCACGACCGCGGCGAGTGAGAGCACCACGACCCCGAGGACCACGAGCAGCACGATCTTGTCGTTGGTGCCAAACAGCGCGATCACGACCATCTTGAACCAGCCGGGCACGATGTCGATCACAAACGAGCCGACGGCAAAGAGCGGACTTGCCGAGGGCAACACCATGAAGGCAGCCGCGGCCTCGGCAACGGCCAGTGCCACGAGCGCGGAGAGCACGCCGACGAGCACCGCCCACAGGGTGATGCGTCTCGTGCTCATGGCGCTCATGGTATCCCTGCGAGGAACGGAACCAGCAGAGAGCGACGTGGCCGGGTCAGGCGCGGTCGTGGAGGGTGAGGTGGTAACCGTCGGGGTCGGCGAACGTAAACGTGCGGCCGAACGGCCCGTCGATCGGCGCGGAGACAATCGTGCGGTCATCAGCGACGAGGGCGTCGTGAATCTCCTGCACGTCGGAGGCGTGGAGCCAGATCGCGGCACCGACGCCGGGCTGTGTGACCGAGGCCAGATCGGTGCCGGGAACGATGTCGCGTAGGGCGAAGGCGATCGGCGTGGTTTCGAACACCACTGCGTGCGGAGGACCCGCCTGCGAGCGCACCAACCCGAGGTACTTCTCGTAGAACGCCTGCGAGGCGTCGAGGTCGCTGACCTGGAGTGAGATGAAATCTGGGCCGGTGGCGGGCATGGTGGCTCCTTGTTTAGTGTGTCAGTTTTCTGACACAGTTCACCGTATGTCAGACTACTGACATGGCACAAACCGGAGACGGCGTCGATCTGGAAACCTCCCTGGGCTATCTGCTGAAGGAAGCATCGAGCGCCCTCCGTGCAGCGATGGAAGCTGAGCTGCGGCCGCTGGGGATGACCGTGACGCACTACTCCTGTCTCGAGCTGCTTGCCCAACGCCCCGGTCTGTCAAACTCCGAGCTGGCGAGGGGGGCCTTCGTGACCCGGCAGTCGATGAACGTGCTGCTGCAGGCCCTGGAACGCGACGGTTACGTCAGCAGGCCGGCGGGGGCACGCGTCGGACGAACCCTTCCCACCCGGCTCACCCCGCCTGGGCGGCGGAGCCTCGAGAAGGCGACCGTCGCAGTCCGGTCGGTGGAGCTGAGGATGCTCGGCGGCATGACCGAAGAGGAACAGGCTGCGGCGTTCGGCATCCTGCGCGGCATGATCCGCTCGCTGCGCTGACCCGCTGTGCGCGGGCTCAGTCGTGCAGCCACTCGGGGCGGGTCGGTAGGTCGCGCAGGGTGCGGTAGACGATGTGCGACTGCGGCCGGATCACCACCCAGGCGGTGAGGAAGAGCAGCCTGAGGTCGAGCAGCAACGAGCGGTGCTCCAGGTACCACATCTCGAGGGCACCCTTGTAGGGCGCAATCTTCTCCTCATAGAACTTGCGTGGGTCGACACCGGGCTGCGACAGCAGCGACTCCTCGTCGCGGAAAACGATCGAGCCGATGCCGGTCACCCCCGGGCGCACGCTATAGATCTCGTCTCGCACCCGCTTCGGGTAGATGTCGAAGTCGACTTTCATCTGCGGACGCGGGCCGACGAAACTCATATCGCCGGTGAGCACGTTGAGCAACTGCGGCAGTTCGTTGATCTTGGTGGCACGCAGCACCCGGCCCACCGCGGTGACTCGGGGGTCGCCGCGCACGGTGAGGCTGCCGGTGCCGAGATTGGGGCTGTCCTTGAGCATGGTCGCGAACTTCCAGATGCCGAAGGTCTCGTTCCGATACCCAATTCGGTTCTGGCGGTAGAACACTTCGCCTTCACCGCTGAACCGCAGCGCGATCATGATGACACCCAGCGGCACGATGAGGATCGCCAACGCAACCAGCGCGACCAGGAAATCGAAGACTCGCTTCGCTACGGCATACATCGGCTACATCTTCGAGTCCAGGCTCTTCCCGGTCTCCACGTGGTGGAAGGTGGGAACGAGCCTCGACAGGGTGTCGACGATGGCGTGCTTGGGCAGTTCGGGCTGGGCGAACAGGTCGTGCAGGTCGGCGACGAGCGATCGGATGCCCGCGACATCCTGCGCGGTCGTCGCCTTCACGACCCCCAGCGCTTCGAAACGCTGCAAGTCCACGATTTCGTCATCGGTATGGAACTCCTCGAACGACTTCTCCCCCGAAGTGTCTGACTCGAAGTAGTACACCGGCCAGCTGGCATCCGTCGGGCTGCGCGAAGCGGCCTTCTGGCGGGCCTCTTCCTCGGTCGCGCAGCGGTCGGGGGTGTATCCGAGCTCGGCGAGCAGGGCATCCGCGATTGTCGCGAAGGTGAGCATCCTCGGTTCTTCGAGACGCGGAAAGAAGATGTCGGCGGGCTCACCGGTGATGCAGGCGAGCAGGCACAGTTGCCCGCTCTCCTCCGGGGAGACGAAGTAGCGCCGCACGTCGGAGGGTGCCGAGAGCGGCTGGCCCTTCGCGATCCGCTCGAGGAAGCCGGCGGGCAGGCTGCCGTTGGAGAACGCGACGTTCGCGAAGCGCGCGGTGGTCGCGGGTAGCAGCTCGGCGTAGGCGAGCACCGCCTCTTCCATGAGTTTCTTCGACGCGCCCATGACGTTGGCCGGGTTTGCGGCCTTGTCCGTCGAGACGCAGAAGAAGTGCTCGGGTGGCGAGGCGAGCAGCAGGTCGAGCAGTTTCACCGTGCTGGCGACGTTGTTCTCGAGCATCGCCTCGATCGAGTAGCGGTCTTTCTCGCTGCGCACATGCTTGTGGGCGGCGAAGTGGGCGACGATGTCGAAGGGGCCTTCAGCCGCGAGCATCCGCTCGAAGACGACATCGCCAAAACTGACCGGGTAGGTCGTGAAGTTGTCCGGCACGAACTGGTCGGCGGTCGAGCGCAGGTCGCGGGTGAGCTCGGTCAGCCCGTTCTCGCTCAGGTCGACGACGCACAGCCGCACGGGCCGGTATTTGAGCAACGCGCGGATGAAGGATGACCCGATCGTGCCGGCCCCGCCAATGACGAGCACCGACTTACCCGCGATCCCGACCCGCAGTTGCTCGTCGTGGGCCTCCAGGTCGGCGGCGAACAGGCTCTCGCTGCGGAATGTCACATTCCTTGCGATGAAGCCGTCGAGGTCGAACGTCGCCGGGGTCACTCGGTGGCCTCGACGGCCTGGGCGACGACGTGGATGACCTCGGCCACCTGATCCTCAGTGAGGGTGTTGTACAACGGCAGCGTGATCTCGTTGGCGTACAACTCGTAGGTCTTCGGGTAGTCGGCAATGTCGTAGCCGCGCTCACGGAACAGGGTGAGCATGGCCATCGGAATGTAGTGCACGTTGACCCCGACGCCGGCTTCAGAGATCGCCGTGATGATCCTGTCCCTGCGGGCCTCGTCGGCGCCCTTGATGCGCAGCAGGTACAGGTGCGCCGATGACTCGCGTTCGGCATCCCGATAGTTCGGCAGGATCGCCCAGTCGTACTGCCCGAAACCCTCTTGGTAGAGCTCGAACTTGTGCTTGCGGTCGGGTAGCAGCTGCGAGGCATACTTGCGGATCTGGGCCAGCCCGATCGCCGCATTGATGTCGGGCAGGTTGACCTTGAGGCCCTGGTCGATGATGTCGTAGCGCCAGGCGCCGGGCACATTCTTCTCGAAGGCGCTCTTGTTCTGGCCGTTGAGGGCGAGCGCTTTGAGGAAGGTGTACTCCTCGTCGTTGTCGAAGGGGGCGGGCAGGTTGATGCAGATCGCCCCGCCCTCGCCGGTCGTGATGTTCTTCACCGAGTGCAGCGAGAAGACCGTGGCATCGCTGAACTGTCCGTTGGGGCGGCCCTTGTAGACCGACCCGATCGAGTGCGCGGCGTCGGTCACGACGAGGATGCGGCCGAGTTGCTCCTGGCGCGGCGTCGCGGGCACGAAGAGGGATGTGACATCCGGTGCCTCGAGCACGGCATGGATGGCGTCGTAGTCGGCGGGCCAGCCCCCCATGTCAACCGGGATGATGGCCTTGGTCCGTGGGGTAATCGCGGCGCGGATCTTCGCCGGGTCGATGGTGAAATCGCCGAGCACATCGACCATGACCACCGTGGCTCCGAGATTCATCGCACACAGCGCGGTCGCCGAATAGGTGTATGCCGGGATGATGACTTCGTCGCCCGGCCCCACCCCGAACCAGCGCAGCATGAGCATCGCGCCAGAGGTCCAGGAGTTCACGCACAGCACGGGCGTGCCAGTAAGCGCCGAGATCTCGGCCTCGAGCTGGCGCACCTTGGGGCCGGTCGTGAGCCAACCCGTGTTGAGGAGTGCGTCGTTAACCTCCGCGACGACATCGTCGTCGATCAGGGGCAGCGAGAAGGGGATGACCATGTCGCCTGCCAATCTACCAAGCCCGGCTCCCCCCGACTCGCGCCGTACCCGACCCGCACCTGCACCTCGCGGCTCAGACCACCTCGACGGTGATCTGGTGCCAGCCCTCTGCGCCGTTGGGGAAGGGGGCCTTGCGATCGTTGACCTGGGTCTTGCCTGCCAGGTCGGTGGCGCGCACCTCGATGAGGTGGGCGCCCTTCGGGGCATCCCATTCGTAGACCCACTGGCACCAGGTGTCGATCGAGATCGCTGTCGCCAAGCGAGCGGGCAGCCAGTCACCCTGGTCGATGCGCACCTCGACGCCCTTGATGCCGATGTGCTGGGCCCAGGCCACCCCCGCGATCGGCACGATGCCCCGCTGCACCCGGGCCAGGTAGACCGGCACGTCGATCCGCGAGGCGACTTTGACGGGTGCCTGGGCATCCCAGCCGCGGTCGGTCCAGTAGGCGGCGGCATCCGCGAACCGCGTCACCTCCAGCTCGACGAGCCACTTGGTCGCCGACACGTATCCGTAGAGGCCGGCCACGACCATGCGCACGGGGAAGCCGTGCTCGAGCGGGAGCGGCTCGCCGTTCATCCCGATCGCCAGCAGGCTCGTGCGCTGTTCGTCGAGCAAAACCGCGAGGGGCGTGCTTGCCGTGAAGCCGTCAATGCTCTTCGAAAGCACCATGTCTGCGCCGCCCAGGGGTGCCGCGCGCGTGAGCAACTCCCGAATCGGGTAACCCAGCCAGGTCGCATTGCCGATCAGGTTTCCGCCGACCACGTTCGAGACGCAGGCCAGGGTGACTACTTCTTCGGTCTGCGGCAGGGCGAGCAACTCGGCGAAGTCGATGGTCAGCTCGCGCTCGACCATGCCGGTGACCGTGAGGCTCCAAGCGAAGGCGTCGATCGTCGGCACCTGTAACGCCGTGTCGATGCGGTAGAAGTCACTGTTCGGGGTGACCAGTGCCGTGACGCCTTCGATGCCGACCTCGGCATCGAGCGGAATCGCGGGGGCGGCCACTGCGGCAGCCGGAAGCGCGATACTCGCCCGCGCCGCGCTGGCTGCCGCGACCGCCGCGTTGATCGCCCGGGCGCCAACTCCAACCACAAGCGCCCCCAGGGCGGAGGCCCCCAGCAGCCTCAGGAACGCGCGACGGGTGACCCCTGAGCCGCTGTTCACGGCGCGAAGCTGCGCCGCGAGCAGCCGCAGCAGCAGGATGCCGCCCACCGCCCCCACAACGGTGGGCACCGCTGACAGCGGGGTCGCCGCCGCCCGGCTCACGACCGCGCCGACGGCCACGGTCGCCGCAAGCCCCAACAGCACGGAGCCCCACGGCGCCCGCCGCCACTCCAGCAATCCGACCAGCACCGCCAGCACGAGGATCAGCAGCACGAGCCCGACCAGCAGCGCGATCTTGTCGTTCGTGCCAAACAGCGCGATGACGAGGTCTTTGAACCAGCCGGGCACGAGGTCGATGACCAGTGACCCGACCGCCAAAACCGGGCTGCTCAAGGGCGCAACGAGCAAGGCCAACAGTTCGGCAAGCGCGAGCACGACGAGGGCGGCCGAGATGCCGGATGCGGCAGCCCACAGCGCAACCCTGCGCGAGCTCATGCGGTCATGTTAGTCGCCCATGATTCGCGCCCCGTGGACGGGACCGGTGGCGCGCACCACGGTCAGTCGCGCGGCGCTCAGTGCGATCTGCAGCTCCAGCGCCGAGTCGAGGTCGGCCGTCAGGAAGGCCACGGTCGGCCCCGAACCGGAAATGATTCCGGCGAGCGCGCCGTTCTCCTCGCCCAGCTCGATCACGCCGGCCAGTGACGGCTCGAGATGGAGGGCCGGCGCTTGCAGGTCGTTGTAGAGGCACTCCGCAAGCATGTGCGGATCTCCCGCACGCAGGGCCTGCAGCACATTGGCGTCTACCGAGGGGGCGACCTGTGCGGGGTAGATGTCCTGCGAGTGCCGGTCGCGGTGCTTGTCGAGTTCCTGGTACACGTCGGGGGTAGACAGCCCGAAATCTGACAGCGCGAGCACCCACTGGAATTGGCCCTTGGCCAGTGCGGGGCTGAGCTGGTCACCGCGGCCGGTGCCGATGGCCGTTCCCCCGGTGAAGGCGAACGGCACGTCGGCTCCCAGCTGCGCCGCGAGTTCGAGCATGTCTTCGCGCGCCAGGGCCGTGCCCCAGAGGTGATCGCAGGCCAAGAGGGTGGCCGCGGCATCCGCCGATCCACCGCCCATGCCGCCGGTCACCGGCACGTGCTTCTCGATCTCGAGGCGCACCCCGCCGCGGTAGCCCGTGCGTCGGGCCAAGAGTCGGGCGGCCTTGATCGCGATATTTGACGCGTCGGATGGCACGCGAGACAGGTCGACCGTGCCGCTCATGCTCACCGAGAAATCGTCGGCCGGAAAGGCCCGCACATCCTCATAGAGAGACACGGCCTGGTAGGCGATCGCGACGTCGTGGTAGCCGTCGTCGAGCAGGGCGCCCACCTTGAGGAAGACGTTGATCTTGCCCGGTGCCCTCGTGTGCACCATGCTCTGCGCGGTGCCGGAGGTCATAAGACCAACCTAGCGCGAGCGCGGCTCAGTGATTTTCCTAGGCGGGCGGCGGCACCGGGACCACCGCGGCGGCGGCACCGATGGTATACACGATCCAGAGCACGAGGCAGAAGATCGGCAGGATGACGTCGAGCACGAGGATCGGCCACGCGCTGCCGATCGACAGGCTCTTCGCCTTGCGGACCTCACGGAGATGGCCGACACCGACGACCAGGAGGAAGACGAGGTTGATGAGAATCACGGCAAGCCAGTAGTGCGAGTCGAAGAGTGCCGCAATCACTCCGACAATACCGATGGCCAGATTCGCGCCGCCCGACTCCCATTGGTAGGGGCTTGACGCCCACCCGATTGAGCGCGAGATGGAAGGAGCGAAAAACAGGTGCACGATTCCATTGCCGAGAGCCGATGCTCCGATGAGGAAGAGCACGGCGTTGACGAGGGTCGCCTGCAGGAAGTTCGCGGAACCTGCCGAAACGAGAACGGCAATCTCGGCCCCGACGAAAAGAACGACACCGATGAAGGGGAGAAGACCGAGAAAACGGGAACGCTGCGCTGTGGGTGCGTTGGTCATGGTTCGACCCTAGGGCATCCCCCATCCGGGGGGCGACACCTTACCCGGACCGCGCAATCGCAAGATATCGCGTGCGCCTCCTGATCGTTACATGTAACATTAAAACATGGCTGTCAAGGACAGGGTGGGCGCATACCGCGAGCGGATGCGTGAGCAGGGCTTCAGGCTCGTTCAGGTGTGGGTTCCCGATGTGCGATCTGAACGATTTGCGTCTGAAGCGCACATCCAATCCGTCGCCGTCGCCGCGACCGATCGACTCTCTGACGACCAAGACTTCGTCGAAGCAGTTTCCGCCGGTTGGGACGAAGTTGATGGGGACGAGTGAACCGAGGCGAGATCTGGGCAGTGGCCGGGGGCGTCTACGCCTCGAAACCGCGACCAGCGGTGCTGATTCAGGATGACCGATTCGACGGCACTGATTCGATTACGGTGTGCCCCCTCACGTCGATGGAGACGGACGCACCGTTGCTGCGCATCCGGGTCGAGGCAGACGAACTGAGCGGGCTCGACTCGGCGAGCTGGATCATGGTTGACAAACTGACCACCGTGCGCCGCGCGCACGTCGCCGGCCGAATTGGTCGGCTTTCCTCGGCACAACTCGTCGATCTTGAGCGACTCGTCATGGTCTTCCTCGGGCTGGCCGACTGAAGGGTCCAACCACTACCTCCCCCGTGCGACCGCCAGGAAGTCCGTGACGGTGAGCTCCTCGCCGCGCGCGGTGGGCGCGACCCCGGCTGACTCGAGGCGGATGGATGCCGCGTCCGAGCCACCGAGCACGGCCGACAGCGCCTGCCGCAGCATCTTGCGGCGCTGCTGGAACGCGGCATCCACGAGCTCGAAGGTGGCGAGCCGCTCGGCCTCGGTGCCGGGCTGCTCGTGCCGCTGGAAGCGCACGAGGATCGAGTCGACGTTGGGCACCGGCCAGAACACCTGGCGGCTCACCTTGCCCGCGGTGGAGAACTCGCCGTACCACGCGGCCTTGACACTCGGGCTGCCGTAGACCTTCGAGCCCGGGCCCGCCGCGACCCGCTCGCCGACCTCGGCCTGCACCATCACCAGGCCACGCTGGATCGAGGGGAAATGCTCGAGGAAGTGCAGCAACACGGGCACCGAGACGTTGTAGGGCAGGTTGGCGACGAGCACCGTCGGCTCCCCCGGCAGCTCGGTCACGCGCAGCGCGTCTTCGGTCATGACAGCAAGCTCGGCGCTCGGCTGCAGTTGGCCGACGGTAATCGGCAGTTGCTCGGCCAGCCGACGATCGATCTCGACGGCCACGACGGATGCCCCGGCCTCAAGCAGCCCGAGAGTGAGCGACCCCAGCCCCGGGCCGACCTCCACCACCGTCTCGCCCGCGGTCACGCCCGCCGCCTTGACGATACGCCGGACCGTGTTCGCGTCGATCACGAAGTTCTGCCCGAGCTTCTTCGTCGGCTGGATGCCCAGCAGATCGGCGAGGTCGCGGATCTGGGCGGGGCCGAGCAGACTCACGCCAGCTCCGAGAAGGGTCCGTCATTGACCGTCACCGGCTCGGCGTCCCACCGGCCGTAGACCTCCTGCGTGGTGGTCGAAACTTGCGCCGCGAGCATCGTCACGTCGGTCTCGAGGTGTGCCGCCATCGCCCGCAGGGTGAGCGGGATCAGGTAAGGAGAGTTGGGGCGACCCCGGTAGGGGTGCGGGGTCAGGAACGGGGCATCCGTCTCAACGAGGATCCTCGAGCGCGGGATCACCTCGAGCGCCTCCCGAAGGCCAGTGGCGTTCTTGAACGTGACGGTTCCGGCGAACGAGAGGTACCAGCCGTTGTCGGCGCAGAGGCGCGCCATCTCCGCATCCCCGGAGAAGCAGTGGAATACCGTGCGCTCCGGCGCACCCACCCTTTTCAGCGTCGCGATGACTTCGGCATGGGCATCCCGGTCATGGATCTGCAGGGCGATGTTATGCCGCTTCGCGATCTCGATGTGCGCCTCGAAGGAGCGCACCTGTGCCGCCCTATCGTGGTCGGCTGACGTGCGGAAGAAGTCGAGCCCCGTCTCGCCCACCGCTCGCACCCGGGGCTTGCCGGCAAGCTCGTCGATCTCCGCGAGGGCCGCGTCGAGAGTGCCTGCAGCGGCATACGTCGGCACTTCGTTCGGGTGCAGGGCCACGGCGGCCAGCACCCGTGGTTCGCGCGCCGCGATCTCGGCCGACCAGCGGCTGGTCTCCAGGTCTCCGCCGACCTGGACCACACCGCGCACGCCGACGCTGGATGCCCGATCGAGATGCTCGCGGTAGTCGAGCTGTTCCCCCGGCACGCCGTCGGAGATCTCGAGGTGGGTGTGGTTGTCGTACACCCCGACAGTCAGCGCCTCGGGCAGCGGCGGGTACTCGAGATCCCGTGTGCCGTCCGATCCGCGATGGCGGATGTGCGCGTCGGTCACGCGGCGCCTGAGTCGACTGCCGCCTCCTCGGCCGCCTCGATGCGCGGGAACAGGGTGCCGTCGAGCGGTGTGATGGCGGGGCCGCCCTTCCACTCCCAGGCCTTGTCGATCGGTTGGGCATCAAGCGCGCCGATGCCGCCGACCGACCGCCACAGCTTTTCGGCCGCGACCGTGAGCACGGGCGAAAGCAGCACCGCAAGCGTTCCGAGGCCCTGCACCGCGGTGGCCAGCACGACCTTGAGGCGCTCTCGATCCTCGGACTTCTTGGCCAAGGCCCACGGCTCGTTCTCCGTGATGTAGAGGTTGAGCCCGTCGACGAGCTCCCAGATCGAGTCGAGCGCCTCGTTGATCGCGAAGCTGTCGATGGCGGCATCGGCCGCATGGGTCACGCGCTTCGCGATCGAGATGATCGCGTCATCCGGCTCCACCTCCGGGACGGCGCCGTCGAAGTAGCGGGTCACCATCGCAATGACTCGGGATGCCAGGTTGCCGAACCCATTGGCTAGCTCCGCCTGGTAGCGGGCACTCAAGTCCTCCCACGAGAAGGATCCGTCTTGCCCGAAGGTGATCGCGGAGAGGAAGTAGTAACGGAACGCGTCCGAGCCGAAGGTGTCGGTGATCTCGTTCGGCGCGATGCCGGTTAGCTTGGATTTGGACATCTTCTCGCCGCCGACCAGCAGCCAGCCGTGGCCGAACACCGCTCGCGGCACCTCGATGCCCGCGGCCATGAGCATGGCCGGCCAGATGACCGCGTGGAAGCGAGCGATGTCTTTACCGACGATGTGCACCGCCGGCCAGCGGCGTTCGAACTGCAGGTCATCAACGCCGTAGCCGATCGCCGTCACGTAGTTAAGCAGCGCATCGAACCAGACATAGACGACGTGGCTTTCGTCCCACGGAACCTTGACGCCCCAATCGAAACTTGACCGGGAGATCGATAAGTCGGCGAGGCCCTGCTTGACGAACTGCACGATCTCGTTGCGCACGCTCGCCGGCTGCACAAAGTCGGGCTGGGTCTCGTAGAGGTCGAGCAGGCGATCCTCAAAAGCGCTCATCCTGAAGAAGTAGTTCTTCTCTTTGAGAATCTCGATCGGGCGACCGTGGATCTTGCACACCAGCTGGCCGGCGTAGTCACCCTCGTCGGTTTGCATCAGGTCGTCGAGCTGCTTGTATTCCTCGCAGGCCACGCAGTAGTAGCCCTCGTACTCACCGGAGTAGATGTGGCCGTCGTCGTAGAGCTTCTGCAGGAAGATCGCGACCGCGCGCTCGTGGCGTGCGTCGGTCGTGCGGATGAAGTCGTCATTGCGGATGTCGATGGTCTTCAGCAGCGGCTTCCACGCGCTCTCGACCAGGTTGTCGGCCCATGCCTGCGGGCTCGTGTCGTTGGCAACCGCCGTGCGCAGGATTTTTTGGCCATGCTCGTCAGTGCCGGTCAGCAGCCAGGTGTCTTCACCGCGCTGCCGGTGCCAGCGCGCGAGCACGTCGCTCGCCACCTCCGTGTACGCGTGACCGATGTGCGGCACGTCATTGACGTAGAAGATGGGCGTCGTGATGTAGAAAGATTCGCCGGCGGCCATGGGTTCAAGTCTACGGATGCGGCGGGGTCGGTTACGGCGGCGTGCCTTCAACCCTGCTCGGCTCACGATGACAGTTCAATTTTTCGGACCAGACTTGACCAGACCATGAAACAATAGGGCCATGACCTCGCCCATCAGCACCTCGTCGGTAAACATCGCTTCGGTCAACATCTACGATGCGAAGACTCAGCTGTCGCAGTTGATCAACCGCGTAGAGCAGGGCGAGGAGATTGTCATCTCGCGGCACGGCAGACCGGTAGCGCGGCTCGTGCCGCTCGTGCCGCGACGCCCTGACCGCAGACCCGGACTCTTCGCTGGGCAGATCCACATCGCTGACGACTTCGATGAGTTCACCGCGCAGGACGAGCTCGACTGGTACGGCGAGTGAGGCTCCTCCTCGATACGCACGTTCTCCTCTGGTGGCTCGCGGACGACCAGCGACTCGGGCCCCGAGTGCGCTCGGCGCTTGAGGACGGTCGTAATGACGTGTTCGTGTCCGCCGTCACGATCGCAGAAATCGCTATCAAGAAGTCGCTGGGCAAACTCGACGCGCCCCCGGGCCTGACACAGGTTCTCGCGGAGGAGGGTTTCGAGGAGCTTCCGCTGCTATCCACACACTCTGTGGCACTCGAAGCGCTTCCGCGCCACCACAGCGACCCATTCGATCGTCTGCTCATCGCCCAGGCCACCACGGAAAGGCTGGCCTTTGCCACCGACGACTCCGACATGCGGCTCTACGACACGGTCGAGATCATCAGCGGCTAACGAGCGCCGCCTCATACAGGTCACGCTTAGAGAGCCCGGTCGCCTCGGCGACTTCGGCCGTGGCCTCTTTGAGCTTCGCACCCGCGGCGACAAGAGCCATCACCTGCGCGACCCCCGTCGGAAGATCGGATGCCACGGCCTCAGCCCCCTCGACGACGATGCAGATCTCGCCCCGTGCGCCCTCCGCGAAGTGCTGCGCCACGTCGCCGGCACTCCCCCGCACGATCTCCTCATGGAGCTTCGTCAGCTCGCGGCACACCGCGACCCTGCGGTCGGGGCCGAGCGCGGTGACTAGGTCCGCGAGCGCGGCCGGGAGCCGGTTGGGCGATTCGAAGAAGACCATGGTGCGGGGTTCGCGGGCGAGGAGACGGAAGTGGGCCACGCGCGACTTGCGCGGGAGGAATCCCTCGAACGTGAAGCGGTCGGTGGGCAACCCAGAGAGCGCGAGGGCCGTGAGCACGGCAGACGGTCCGGGCAGCGCCGTGACCGTGACGCCCGCAGCGGCCGCGGCCGCCACCAGGGGGAACCCGGGGTCTGAGATCGCGGGCATTCCGGCGTCGGTCAGCACCAGCACATCCACTGCTCTCGCCAGGTCGACGATCTCGGCGGCCTTCTCGGTCTCGTTGTGCTCGTGCAGAGCGATGAGCCGCGGCCGGTTCTCGATGCCGAGCGCGCGCATGAGGTGGATCGTGGTGCGGGTGTCTTCGCTCGCGATCACCTCCGCGTTGCCGAGCGCCTCGATGAGTCGCTTCGAGGCGTCGCCGAGGTTGCCGATCGGCGTGGCCGCGAGGATGATCATGCTGTCATTCTCCCATCGGCCGGGAAACGTACCATTGCATGCGTGAGCAACGCCCCCGCCGAGAGTGACTTCGACGAGCTGGTCGAGCGCGACCCCTACGGCGACGACGTCGGCGACGTCGAACTGGCCGGTTCGCGGGTCGATGACTGGTGGGAGCGCCTCTGGCCCGGCATGCAGCGCGCGATTCGCTGGGTGGCACCCGCACTCGTCGTGCTCATCGCCGCGGTGCTGAGGCTGTGGAACCTGGCCAGCCCCAAGTCGCTGGTCTTCGACGAGACCTTCTACGTGAAGGATGCCTGGACGCTGTGGAACCTCGGCTACGAAGGCCAGTGGCCGGCCGAGACCGACCCGCTGTTCAATGCCGGCCAGGTGAACGGATACCTCAGCGACCCCTCCTTCGTCGTGCACCCGCCACTCGGCAAGTGGATCATCGGGCTCGGCATGGAGGTGTTCGGGGCCAACAACCCCTTCGGCTGGCGGATTTCCACCGCCCTCATCGGCATCCTCGCCGTCGTGCTGCTGATGGTCATCGCGCGCTACCTGTTCAAGTCCACGCTGCTCGCGACCCTTGCCGGGCTGCTGATGGCGATCGAGGGCAACGCGATTGTCATGAGCCGGGTCGCGCTGCTCGACAATTCCGTGATGTTCTTCGCGCTGCTCGGGTTCGGCGCCGTTCTGCTCGATCGACGCTGGAGTTCGCAACGGCTGGGTCTCTGGGTGGCAAGCCGGGAGGATGCGGCGCGCGGCATCGACTGGGGGCCTGCCCTCTGGTGGCGCCCCTGGCTCATTGCCGCTGGCCTCGCGTTCGGGCTGACCGCTGCTGTGAAGTGGAGCGGCCTGTACTTCCTCGCGGCATTCGCGGTCTACACCCTCGTGGTCGACGCGGTCGCTCGGCGCCGCGCGGGCATCCCGTTCTGGGTCACGGGCACGATCTTCAAGCAGGGGCCGGCGACCTTCCTGCTGACGGTTCCCATCGCCCTCGCCGGCTACCTCGTCAACTGGACCAGCTGGTTCCTGTCCACCAACAGCTACAACCGCTACTGGGCGGATGCCTCGCCCGGCAACGCCTGGGTCGGCGCTTTGGCCTGGGTGCCGCACCGCATCCAGAGCTTCTGGCACTTCGAGGCGGCGGTGTACGCGTATCACGTGCACGAGATGCGACCGCATGCCTACCAGGCCAACCCGCTGACGTGGCTCCTGATGATCCGGCCGACGAGCATGTACTACCAGGGTTCCTCGCTGGGCGAAAACGGCTGCGTGGTCGACAGCTGCGGCACCTCGATCACCGGGCTCGCCAACCCCATCATCTGGTGGGCCGCGACGGCGGCGGTGCTGTACCTCAGCTACCGGCTGGTGCGCTACCGCGAGTGGCGGGTAGGGCTTATCCTCGCCGGGGTTGCCGCCGGTTACCTGCCCTGGCTGCTCTACATCAACCGCACGGTGTTCCAGTTCTACACGATCGCCTTCGAGCCCTACATGTTGCTCGCGCTGACGTTCGTGATCGGTCTGATCCTGGGTAGTCCGCACGACCCGCGCTGGAAGCGCACGAGCGGCATCCGAACGGTCACGATCTTCTTCGGGATCGCCGCGCTCCTGAGCGCCTTCTTCTGGCCGCTGTGGAATGGAATACAGGTCGACTACTGGTACCTCGCGGCGCACTGGTGGCTGCCGACTTGGCGATGACAGTCGCCAGTCCAGAGTTCCGCTCAGCCTTGTAACAACCATGTAAATAGTGGTACTGGGACTGTCCTGGCTGCCCGCGAGGGCATACTTTGGTCTTAAATACTGGCGACGCCCCCGGAGTACCCGACTCTCGTTGCCTTAGCCCCCAGGAATCCTTATGCGCACTCGCACTGCCGTCGCCGCCGCTCTCGCACTGGGGCTTGTCCTGGCCAGTTCTGCTTTCGGGATGGCCGCGAATGCGGACCCCACGATCGCGATCGACTCTCCGCTGGACGGCTCGACCACCTCCGACCAGTACCCCGTCTTCTCGGGGTCGGCGCCGGCATCCGCGGCAGTAACGGTTTTCGGCCAAGGCGGCGCGGGCACGCTCTGCACTGCCTCGGCGGACCCGTCCACGGGCGCCTGGTCCTGCAGTCCGGCCAGCCCTCTGGATTACGGGGCGTGGACGGTCTTTGCCGAAATTCCAGGTGCCGTCGAAGGGTTCGTCGACTCCACATCCGTGACATTCACCATCGAGGCGCCGCCGCTCCCCGACCCGGTGGTCACCCTCAATCCCGCGACCTACTACGACATTGATACCGAACTCGGCTTCACCGGGACGACAAACCGCGACGACATCTCGGGCATCGCGATCACGTTCCAAGACGGATCGACAGCCAGTTGCACTATCTCCGCCTCTGACGACCCAACCCTGTGGGCTTGTGATGCTTCGATCGACACTGGCCTGCCCGTCGGTGACGCGACCCTTGACTTCTCCTTCGCCGGCGGCGGATTGGCGCAGCAAGGCTTCACGGTGTCCCAGGCGGTGACCTTCAATAGTCCTGGGCCGTTCCACACGACCGACTCAAACCTCGAGTTCACAGGCAACTTCGACCCGGCCGCGACGATCGCCAGTGCGACCATTACCTTCTCTGACCACTCGACCGCGGACTGCGGGGTGTCGTGGGAAGGATCCTCCTGGTCGTGCTCGTACGACAGCACGCTGGGCTCCCCCAGTGGCCCCGGCCACCTCGACGTGACCTTGGTCGAATCGTCGAAGTCCTACCCCCGGCCGTTCACGGTCCTCGACTTCTCAGCCCATCCCTCGCTGGACCCGCTCAACTTCGACGGGACCCCGGGAACCATCGCCGCGACTGGCAGACTGACCGGCGGTGCCTCGAGCGGCACCGTGGCGGTCTACGCCTGGGACTCCGGAGGCCCCACCCTGGGAAGCTCGTGCCCGATCCTGGGAGACGCTTGCGATCTTGGTGTCAGCCCAGGGCTTGGGGAGGTGCGAGCCACCCAACAGTGGGAAGACGAGGTCGAGCCGACGACGACGTCATACACCTTCAGGATTCCCGAAGCTCCGTGGGCCGACGCGAACCCGCAGCCGGATGGGACGGTCGTCTTCACGGGCTACGGCACGCCAACGGACTTGATTCTTGTGACCGACGCAGACGGCACGCCGCTGTGCCAGGCAACGGTGTTCGGGGATGGTCAGTGGGATTGCCAGACCGAAGGACCGCTCGCCAGCTCCGATCGGCACTTCTTCGTTCGCGCCGAGGACACCGGTTCCGGTGAGGCTGACTCGGCGACGTACCTGACGGACCACTTTCCCGAGGGATTTGTCGCGACCTATCAGCCCGGCGGCCTCTCTCCATACACGGAGATTTCGATACCCGACGTCGCGTACCTGTTTACGCCGAGCAACCTCACTGTCACGGTCAATCCCACCACTCCCGGGACGGTCGCCGGGGTGCAGGCGTATGTGATCGAGTCACCAAACAATCCGCCCGGATGCCCGAACTACGCCCTCTTCGAAGGTGGCGGCGATTTCCCCGGCATCAATCCTGGAGAACTCGTCTGCTCGTTCACGGACTTGGAGCCCGGTCCCTGGATCGTGGAGGCATACCAGGACAAGGGAGACGGTCAGACTATGGCCGACACAAGCCTGTATCGAGACTTCTTCATACCCGAAGCGCCGGTCATCAATACGGTCAGCGGCAACATTGCCAATGCCCTGATAATTGCGGGCAATGTCGGGGACTCCGACTACCACGCGGTCAGCGGCGATGTCGTGCACGTCGTGGTCGGCGCGACTGAGCTATGTGCAGCGACTGTAAAGGACGACGGCTCCTGGGCCTGCACCTCCGGCGTTATGGCGGGAGGTATTGCGTACTCCCCGCACGCCTACGTGGAGGACCGGGGCGAAGGTGGCTGTGGTTGCGATGCGGGCTACCTGCCAGGTGGCAAGTCCGCGTTGAGCACTCCCGACTTCAGCGTCACGCTGCCGACGCTGTCGACCGGCGGGGGCGACACTCTCCCCGCAACGGGCACCACCGTGACGCCGCCAGCCCTGATCTGGACGTTCGACGTGAAGGGCCTCGACCTGAACCACGTGCACCCTGGCGACAAATTCACGATCACCGGAGTCGGCCTGCCCCCGGGGTCGGTGATCACGATCGAACTGCACTCGACCCCGGTCACCCTCGGCACGGTTACCGTCGCACCTGACGGCACGTTCAGCTTGAGCGGCACTATCCCGGCGAATGTCGATCCCGGTGCACACCACATTGTCGCGACGTTGAGCGGCCCCGGCCTCACCCCGACCGCCGTTGACAAGGCGATCACCATCGAGGGCGAATCGACCCCCACGACGTCGACCGACACCACCACGGGCGCCACGTCCGACAGCGGGTCAAGCGAACACAACGCAGACGCACTGCACGACCCGGGGACCGCTCCCAACATCCTGACCGACTCGCTCAACCCGATCGCTGAAGTGTTCACCGACCCCGGTCGGGTGCCCGCGGCGTTCGCGGCGGGCCTCGTGCTGTTGCTGTTCGCGATCATGCCCGCGCATCTGCTCAACGCCACCCTCGGCGAGCAATACGAGCGGTTCGCCCGGCGGGTGCCGCGCCTTCGCAACCAGCCGCGTTGGTTCGCCGGCCTCAAGGCCGCGCTCGACAGGGCGCCACTGCTGGGCGGCGTGATCATCACTGCGATCACCGGATTCCTGTTCGCTTTCGCCGACCCGACGTTCGGGTTCAACCTCCACTCGTTGCGCCTCGTGCTCGCTCTCGGGGCAGCCCTCTTCGCCGTGACCTATCTTGCCAACGCGATCACCGCACTGATCATGCGCAAGGCATGGGATGTGGATGTCGTCGTCTCGATCCGCCCGCTCGGGCTCGTGCTGACCGTGGTCGGCGTGATCGCCTCGCGCATCATGGACTTCTCGCCAGGCTTCCTGATTGGCCTCGTCTTGGGGCTGTCGATCGCCAGTCACTCCGCCGCCAAGCAGGCCTGGAAGGCCGTGCTCATCCGCACCTCGGTGATCGCGGTCTTCGGTATCGCGGCCTGGATCGTCTACAGCTCGATCGCGCCCGGCGTGCACCACGATCCGACGTTCACCAATGAACTCGTGCTCGAACTGTTCGTGGCCATCGCGACCGAGGGCGTGGTCATGATGCTGATCGAACTGCTCCCCTTCCATCTGCTCGAGGGTGAACGTCTCTACCGCCGATCGCGAGTGCTGTGGGGGGCGTCTTACCTCGTACTGCTGGTCATCTTCCTGCTGGCGGTCGTGCCCTGGGAGGGCAACTGGCGAGAGCTCGGGGAATCGTTCTGGCCATGGTTCACCGCGGTCGCCATCTTCGGCGTTGTGTGCGTGTCGATCTACCTCTACTTCAGGTTCCTGGCACCGCATGTCGAAGAGGACGGCGACCACGACGCGTCGCTGGAAGACGACCAAGAGCGCATCGCGGTCGGCGACGACTGACGCGACCGGGGCTAACACGAACCGTGCCGCGGCGAACCGGCGCCGCGGCGAGACGATTCGTTACGGCACCGAACCAACGCCGGTCGAGGATTCTGTAGCCTGATCCAATGGCTGAAAACACCCCAGACCGAGGCAGCGCCGACCGCGGCAGTGCCGATAGAGAATACGGCTTCCGGACCCGCGCGATCCACGCGGGCAACATCCCGGACGCGGTGACCGGCTCCCGCGCACTGCCCATCTACCAGACCAGCGCTTTCGTCTTCGATGACACCGCGGATGCCGCAGCCCGCTTCGCCCTGCAGAAGTACGGCAACATCTACTCCCGCCTGGCCAACCCCACCGTCGCGAGCTTCGAAGAGCGCGTCGCCTCGCTTGAGGGCGGACTAGGCGCCGTTGCCACGGCATCCGGACTCAGTGCGCAGTTCATCACCTTCGCCTCCCTGACCGGAGCCGGCGATCACATCGTCGCCTCGGCAAACCTCTACGGCGGCTCCGTCACCCAGCTGGATGTCACGCTGCGCCGTTTTGGCGTCGACACAACTTTCGTGCGCTCCTCAGACCCCGCCGACTACGACGCCGCGATCACGGACAAGACGAAGCTCATCTTCGCGGAGACCATCGCCAACCCGTCCGGCGAGATCGCCGACCTCGAGGGCCTGGCCGCGGTGGCGCACGCCCACCACATCCCGCTCATCATCGACTCGACAATCGCGACCCCCTACCTGAACCGGCCCATCGAGTGGGGAGCCGACGTCGTCATCCACTCTGCGACCAAGTTCCTCGGCGGTGCCGGCACGACGCTCGGCGGCGTGGTCGTGGAGTCGGGTCGATTCCACTGGGCTAACGAGCACTTCCCGCTGTTCGACGAGCCGGTCGCAACCTACGGCGGCCTGAACTGGCACGGCAACTTCGGGGAGTACGCCTTCCTCACCCGCCTGCGCGCCGAGCAGTTGCGCGACATCGGGCCGACGCTCGCGCCGCACTCGGCGTGGCTGCTCGCGACCGGAGTGGAGACCCTGCCGTTCCGGCTGCAAGCACACGTCGACAACGCTAAGGTCGTGGCCGAGTGGCTGGATGCCGACCCGCGCATCGAGAAGGTGTACTGGGCTGGACTACCCGCACATCCCCACCACGACCGGGCGAAGAAGTACCTGCCCAAGGGACCGGGCTCGGTGTTCTCCTTCGAGGTCAAGGGCGGGCGTGAGGTAGGCCAGAAGTTCATCGAGTCGGTGAACCTGGCCAGCCATCTCGCCAACATCGGTGACGCGAAGACGCTCGTGATTCATCCCGCGTCGACCACGCATGCCCAGCTCACCGAGCAGCAGCTCATCGATGCGGGCGTGCTGCCTGGCGTCGTGCGCATCAGCGTGGGAATAGAAGACCCCGAAGACATCGTTGATGATCTTGACCAGGCTTTGACCGCGGCGACGTTGCGCGCTGGAGCTTAGGCGATTGCATCGCAATCGCGCGACGCCAGCGCCGACGAAGCTATGCTTCGTCGGTCGACGAGTGAAACGAGGAGCAACAAGATGAGCACAGCGACTGAGACAGTCACCACCCAGCTCGCGAACGGCCTGACCTGCGAGCTTCCCGCCGATTCGCCTCTGGCCAAACTGCTCAAGTCGCAGCGCACCTGGGTAGGGCCGACCGCGAAAGAGCGCCTGGGCATCCTGCGTCGCGCCAAGTCGATCGCAATCGTCGGCGCCTCGCCGAACCCCTCCCGCTCGAGCTACTTCGTAGCGACCTACCTGCTGCAGTCCAGCGACTACCGCGTCTACTTCGTCAACCCGATGGTCGACGAGATCCTTGGCCAGAAGTCGTACAAGTCCCTCGCCGACCTGCCCGAAGTGCCCGACATCGTCGACGTGTTTCGCAAGGGCAGCGACATCCCGTCAGTCATCGATGAGGTCGTTGCGGTCGGGGCCAAGACCATCTGGGTGCAACTCGGAATCTGGAACCAGGATGCCGCGATCTACGGTGAGTCCAAGGGACTCACCGTAGTCATGGACCGCTGCATCAAGATCGAGCACGCCCGCTTTCACGGCGGACTGCACCTGCTCGGGTTTGACACGGGAGTCATCACCGCGCGCAAGACCGTTCGCTAGTTACGTCGCGTGACCGCTCGACTCGTGCTTGCCCGCTCGGTTGGCTAGCGTGGCATGCGTGACCGGACCACTCATCGATTCGCCGCTTGTCTCGACCCAGTGGCTCGCCGATCATCTCGGCGCCGATGACCTGGTGATTGTCGATGCCACAGCGCTGTCCTATACCCAACCGAATGGGCGGCTCGGTTACCTGACCGGCCATGAGAGCCACCTCGTGAACGGGCACCTGCCCGGGGCCGTGTTCGCCGACATCATCGACGAGTTCTCCGACCCGGAGGGGCAATACCCCTTCACCCGCCCCGACGCCGAACAGTTCGCAGCGGCCGCCGGCGCCCTCGGCATTGACAACTCCACGACTGTCGTCGTCTACGACGCTGCCGTCGGCCAGTGGGCCGCCCGGCTCTGGTGGCTGTTCCGCGCGTTCGGCTACGACTCGGTCGCCGTGCTCGACGGCGGCTACACCAAGTGGGTCGCAGAGCAGCGCGAGACCGACATCGGGCACGTGGAGCCCTCCGCGCGGGTGTTCACAGCGGTGGAGCGACCTGAGTTGTGGGCGACGAAGGTGGATGTCGCTGCGATCGTGAGCGGCGACGCTGCGGGAGCCTTGGTCTGCGGCATCCCCCCGAAGGAGTTCACCGGTGAGGAGGGTCACCGCGCTCGCCGCGGTCACATCCCCGGAAGCCACAGCGCCCCGGCCGGCCGGCTGGTCGACCGCGCGAGCAACGAGTTCTTGGCTCCGGCGGCCCTGCGCGAGACTTTCGCCCCTGTACTTGAGGAGGGGCGGATCGTCGCCTATTGCAATGGCGGGATCGCCGCGGCATCCGATGCCCTGGCCCTGACTCTCGCCGGGCACCGCAACGTCGCGATCTACGACGGGTCGCTCAGCGAGTGGGCGGCCGACCCGGACGCTGCGCTCGTTACAACAGCTTGAGCAGCTCTTGCTCGGTGGTCACCGGCAGGTGGCACACGAAGCTCTCGCACAGGTACGCGGCCTCGGTGGCGCGACCCTCGTAGAGCTCGAACCCCGCAGCAGCGAAAGCCTTCGCCTGCTCGATCGTCACGACCGTCGACAGGCCGCCGCGCCAGCGCCGGGCGATGCCACCAAGCTGGTCGCCCACGACGACGAGTTGACGCACCGGCTCGGCGAGCGCCGAAAGTACTGACAGCGCGGATCCGTAGGATGCGGGCTGGCGTGCGGCAGCCTCCGCGACCCGAGCGACGGCGCTCTCTGCGGCCGACCGATAACGGGTTTCGGCGGTCAGCAGGTACAACCGATGCACGGCGGATGCCATTGCGCTCAGCCCCGACGGATACCCGCCATCGCTCTCATCTTGCGCAACCGTGATGCCCTGCGACGCGAGCACCGGGTCTGGTCCGCCCGGAACGCCGAACGGCTCCCCGGCCGCCATGCTCGCGTCGATGAGCGTGCGGGCCACGACGGCGTAACGGACCTCGCCGGTCGCGGTCGCGAGGTGCAGCAGGCCGGCGGCCAGCATCCCATGGTCTTCCAGCGTGGCGGGGGCATCGGAAAGGATGCCGCCGATCGAGGCCCGCACGAGCCGCCCGGGCAAGACGTGGTGCAGCAGCACGAAGTCTGCCGCGCGCTGTGCCGCGGCGACCCAGTCCGGACGCTCGAGCAGGGTGCCTGCGATCGAGAGCCCCTCGATGGCCAGGCCGTTCCACCCGGTGAGGATCTTGCCGTCAAGGCCCGGCGGCTTCTCGTTGGCTCTGCCCGCCGCGTCGAGCAGGTAGTACTCGCCTTCCACCCGGCGGCCGGCGACCGTGCTTTCGCTGTCCTGGGCGGAGGCGAAGCCGCCTCCCGCCTGCTGCAGGGTCTCGATCAGGAAGCTGGCGATGCCCGCCGCGACCTCGTCGCGACCGGCGAGCGCGTAGCCCGCCAGCAGCTGCCCGTTGTCGTAGAGCATGCGCTCGTAGTGTGGTTCGCTCCAGTCGCGCCTCGTGGAATAGCGGAAGAAACCGCCATCGAGATCGCGGAGGGCCGACGACGCCATCGCGTCGAGCGTGCGACCGGCGAGGGCCTGGAAGCGGGGATCCCATCGTTCCACCAGGAAACGGAGCACCGGCGCGACGGGGAACTTGGGTGCGGTGCCGAAGCCGCCGAACTCGGCATCCTCAAAGCCTTCGAGCGTGTCGAGCACCACGTCGAAGTCGACGACTCGCGCGGCCCCCGCCCCCGGATGCGTGTGGCTGAGCGCTTCGACGATCGCCTCACCGCTTCGTTCGAGTTCGGGGCGCCGCTCGTTCCACGCCTCGAGCACCGCGCCCAAGATGGACCTGAACGGCGGGTGATCGCCGACTTGAGTTGGTGGCCAGTAGGTGCCCGCGTAGAACATCCTGCCCTGGGGCGTGACGAATACGTTCAGCGGCCAACCGAGGTTCTGGGTGAACGCGGCCGCGGCGGCAAGGTAGGTCGCGTCAACTTGGGCGTGCTCTTCCCTGTCGACCTTGATGTTGACGAAGTTGCTGTTCATCACCTCGGCGACGCCCGGATCGCTGAAACTCTCCCTGGCCATGACGTGGCACCAGTGGCAGGTCGAGTAGCCGATCGACACGAACACGGGCACGTCGCGGCGGGCCGCCTCGGCGAACGGCTCCGGCCCCCACGGCCACCAGTCGACGGGGTTGTCGGCGTGGGATAACAGGTAGGGGCTCGCAGCATCCGCCAATCGATTCGGCATAGGCTCAGACTATGTCGACGACGACCATCACCTGGATCGGTGGCCCGACCGCCGTACTTGACTATGCCGGGCTCCGCATCGTCACTGACCCGACATTCGACCCGCCCGGCTCCTACTCCGACCCCGGCGAGACCACGCTCGTGAAGACAGCCGGCCCCGCGTTCGACCGCTCCGAACTTGGCCCCATCGACCTCATCCTGCTCAGCCATCACGCTCACAAAGACAACCTCGACTATGAAGGTCTCGAGCTCATTGCTACCGGCGTGCCCACCCTGTCGACCCGGGACGCCGCGGCCGACCTTTTCGGCGGATCAGTCATCGGTCTCGACTCCTGGGAGACTCACGAACTGGGCGCCATCACCATCACGGCCGTGCCCGCGCTCCATGGACCGCCCGGCAGCGAACGTCACGTGGGCCAAGTAACTGGGTTCGTACTCGAGGCCCCCGACGAACCCACCGTTTACGTGTCGGGCGACAACGCCTCGATCCCGCTCGTCGAACAGATCGCCGATCGCTTCCCGGATGTCGCGATCGCCGTGCTCTTCGCAGGTGCCGCGCGAGTGCCCGACATCGCCGGCGCACTCACGCTCACCTCCCCGGATGCGGTACGCGCCGCCGCGGTCCTCGGCGCTCGGAGAGTCGTGGGCGTCCACACCTCCGACTGGGCGCACTTCTCCGAAACCCGCGCCCAGCTCGAGGCGGCCTTCGCAGGCACCGACCTGCTCGTCGACACCCCGCGCGGCGTTACAGTCACGCTCTAGCCCTCCGGCAGCCCGGTCGGCCCCGCGGTGACCTGAGCGCTCCCGGCGCCGACGGGGCCGGTAGCGACCGCCGGGAGCACCGGCCGCGACCCCGACCGCACCGCACCGCACCGCACCGCACCGGTACCCGACCGCCAGGGACGGACAGTTGCACGGAAACGCCGGGCGACCCCGCGAGGGGGCGGCGTGTCACGATTCCCATCCGTCGTTGGCGGTCGCGGAGGGGATGCAGTCGGCGAAAGCCGGGCCAGTCGGCGAAAGCCTGGCCAGGCCGCGAGTCCAGGCCAGGCCGCGAGTCCGGGCTAAGCCGCGCCGACGACGTCTGGGTCGCCCCCGACGCGCACGCCCGTGTCGAGCGAGTCGATCGCGGCCATCTCGGCGGCAGTCAACTCGAAGCCGAATACGTCGAAGTTCTCGGCGATGCGCGAGCGGTTGTTTGACTTGGGGATCACGACGAGACCGTGCTGGATGTGCCAGCGAATGATCGCCTGCGCGGGGGTGACGTCATGCGCCCTCGCTGCGTCGGAGATCGGTCCGAGGCCCATGAGGTCGATGCCCGCGTGGCCGAGAGGCCCCCACGACTCCGTGACCACGCCGCGCGCGGCATCCTCAGCACGCAGGGACGCCTGGATGAACGCCGGATGCAGCTCCACCTGGTTGACGGCGGGCGCCGTGGAGCTGCTCTCGATGAGGAGGTCGAGCTCGGCCGCCCGAAAGTTGGAGACTCCGATGGAGGTGGCTTTGCCGGCATCCCGGATCTTCTCGAACGCGAGCCAGCTGTCCAGGTAAAGGTTGCGGGACGGCACCGGCCAATGGATCAGGTACAGGTCGACGTGCGACAGCCCGAGCTTCTCGAGGCTCAGGTCGATCGCGTCGAACGCCGACTGGGTGCCCTGGTCGCTGTTCCACAGCTTCGTGGTGATGAACAGCTCTTCGCGAGGAATCCCGGATGCCGCGATCGCCTTCCCCACGCCCACCTCGTTGCCGTAGAGCGAAGCCGTGTCGATGTGGCGGTAGCCGACCTCGAGGGCGTCGGAGACGATCCGCTCGGTCTCGCCCGGCTCCACCCGGTAGACCCCGAAGCCGAGCTGCGGGATGGTGTGGCCGTCATTGAGCGCAATGGTGGGAACAGTCATAGCCCCATCGTCGCATGGGCGCGCCGTCGAGGAGGGCCACACTGCGCTCAGCTCGAAGGCGGAACCGACCGCTGCTCGGCTCCGTTGTACTCGCTCAGCGGGCGGATCAGCGAGTTGGAGGCAAGTTGCTCCATGACGTGCGCCGTCCAGCCGGTGATGCGCGAGGCAATGAATAGTGGCGTGAAGATCGTCGCGTCGAAACCGATCAGGTTGTAGGCGGGGCCGGAGGGGTAGTCGAGGTTCGGCTTGATGTTCTTGCGCTCCTGCATGGCCGACTCGAGCGCAGCGTACAGCTCGAGTACCTCGGGCCGGTCGAAGTGCTCCACGAGGGTCTCGAGTGCCTGCTTCATGGTCGGCACCCGGGAATCCCCGTTCTTGTAGACCCGGTGGCCAAACCCCATGATCTTGCGCTTGTGGGCGAGTGCGTCGTCGAGCCAGGCGGCCGCCTTGTCTGCGCTCTTGATCTCTTCGAAGGTGTGCTGCACCGCCTCGTTGGCGCCGCCGTGCAGCGGACCCTTGAGCGCGCCGATCGCCCCGGTCACCGCGGAGTAGACGTCGCTGAGAGTGGAGGCAATAACGCGGGCAGTGAAGGTCGAGGCGTTGAACGAGTGCTCGGCGTAGAGGATCATCGACACGTCGAAGGCGCTGACGACCACGAGATCGGGCACCTGGCCGAACGTCATGTGCAGGAAGTTAGCCGAATACCCGAGGTCGGCCCGAGGCTCGACCAGCTCCTCGCCGCGGAGGCGGCGCTGCGTGTACGCGACGACCGCGGGCAGCTGGGCGAACATCCGGATGCTGCGGTCGAGGGTGAGCGCCGGGTCGATCCAGGTGGGGTCGAGGCCGAGAGTCTCGTCGAGGGAGCCCATGACGCTCACGGCGGTTCGCACGACATCCATCGGGTGTGCGCTGAGCGGCAGCTCGTCGATCGCGCGCTTCACCGTGGGATCGAGGTGGCGCAGCGACCGCTCCAGGGTCTCGAAGCCAGCGAGTTCCTCTGCGGTGGGCAGCTCGCCTTTCCACAGCAGCCAGGCCACCTCCTCGAAGGTGCAGGATGCCGCGAGCTCCTGCACGGGATAGCCGCGGTACAGCAGCGAGTTCGTCTCGGGGTTGACCTTCGAGACGGCGGTGTAGTCGGCGATGACGCCCGCGAGGCCCTTCTTGATTTCGGTGGGCTCAGTCATGGGGTACTCCCGGGATCGTGAAGTTGAACACAGACGTGTCGAAGGCGTTGTACGACTCGTAGTCGAGCAACTCATACAGTCTCGCGCGAGTCTGCATCTGCGGCACCTCAGACGTCAGCGAGCCCTCGGCCGTGAGCGTCTCGAGCCCACGCTCGGCCGCGCCCATCGCGATCCGTAGCAGCGAGACCGGGTAGATGACGATGTTGATTCCCACGTTCGCGAGCTGCTCGGTCGTGAACAGTTCGCTCTTGCCGAACTCGGTCATGTTGGCCAGCACCGGCACGTCCACGGCCCCCCGCACGGCATCGAACTCGGACAGGTCGGCCATCGCTTCGGGGAAGATCGCGTCTGCGCCGGCATCCACCAGCTGCTTCGCACGGTCGATCGCGACCTGCAACCCGTCGATGGCCCGGATGTCGGTGCGCGCCATGATGAGCAGGTTCGGGTCACGCCGGGCATCCACCGCCGCGCGGATGCGCTTGAGTGCCGTGTCGGTGTCCACCACGGCCTTGCCATCGAGGTGGCCGCAGCGCTTGGGGTTGACCTGATCTTCGATGTGCAGGCCGGCCACTCCGGCATCCTCGAGGGTCTGCACCGTGCGGGCCACGTTCATCGGCTCACCGAAGCCCGTGTCGGCGTCGATGAGGGTCGGGAGGTCGGTCATCCGGCTGATCTGCTGCCCACGGGTGGCGACCTCGGTGAGGGTCGTGAGGCCGATGTCCGGCAGGCCGAGGTCGGCGGCGATCACCGCACCGGAGACGTAGACGCCCTCGAAGCCCTCGTCCTGGATGAGGCGCGCGCTGAGCGGGTTGAACGCGCCGGGCAGTCGCAACAGCGTGCCGGTCGCGAGCGCGGCGCGGAAGTCGGCGCGCTTCTGGGCCGGGGTATTCGTCGAGTACAGCATCAGAAAATTCCCTTCGGGGTCACTGCACTGAAGGCACCGTTGACGGTCAAGCCGCTCAAATCCTGGAGCGTGACCAGCGACTGGGCGGTGTCGAGGAACCGCTCTATCTCCCCCGCGGCGAGAACGCCGTCGGCGAGTGAGCGGAACTTTTGGATGTACTGCTCGCGCCCAAACGGACGCGCGCCGAGCGGGTGGGCATCCGCGACCGCGATCTCGTCGACCACCCGTGACCCGTCGGTGAGTTCGATCTCGACGCGCCCGCCGAACGCCTTCTCGCCAGTGTCGCTCGAGTGATAGCGCCGGGTCCACTCTTCGCCCTCGACGGTGGTCACGCGCTTCCAGAGGGCGACAGTGTCGGGCCGGGCGGCTCGCTCCGGGGCATACGAGCGCTCGTGATCCCACTCGCCGTCTTGCAACGCGACGGTGAAGATGTAGGGAATCGAGTGGTCGAGCGTCTCCCGGCTAGCGGTCGGGTCGTATTTCTGCGGATCGTTGGCACCAGACCCGATCACGAAGTGGGTGTGGTTGCTGGTGTGCAGCACCACCCGGTTGATCGAAGACTCGGATAGCTCGGGATGCTCGTGCTTCAGCCTGCGCGCGAGGTCGATCCACGCCTGGGCCTGGTACTCCGCGGAGTGCTCCTTGGTGTAACTGTCGAGGATCGCGGTGCGCGCCTCGCCCTTCTCGGGCAGTGGCACCTGGTACGCGGCATCCGGCCCGTCGAGGAGCCACGCGATCACCCCGTCTTCGCCCTCATAGATCGGGGTGGGACTGGTCTGCCCGCGCATCGCCCGGTCGACGGCTTCGACCGCCATCTTGCCGGCGAAGGCCGGGGCGTATGCCTTCCAGGTGGAGATCTCGCCCTTGCGCGACTGGCGGGTCGCCGTGGTGGTGTGCAGCGCCTGGCCGACGGCCTGGAAGATGGTGTCGGTCGGCAAGCCAAGCAGGGTGCCAATACCGGCGGCGGCGGAAGGCCCGAGGTGAGCGACGTGGTCGATCTTGTGTTTGTGCAGGCTTATCGACTTCACGAGGTCGATCTGGATCTCGTAGCCCGTGACGATGCCCCGCAGCAGTTCAGCGCCGCTGCGACCGAGGTGCTGCGCGACGGCAAGAATCGGCGGGATGTTGTCACCGGGGTGCGAGTACTCGGCGGCGAGGAACGTGTCGTGAAAGTCGAGCTCGCGCACTGCGACGCCGTTCGCCCAGGCCGCCCACTCCGGGCTGGTCACCAGGTCGCTGCCGAAGACGGTCGAGCCTGTACCGCCGCGCGATACGTGGTGCGCTTCTGCCTGCGCCCGCGCCGAGACAACGGGGGCGCGCGTGAGGGATGCCGTGGCCACTGCCGCGTTGTCGATGATGCGGTTGATCACCATGTCGGTCACCGCTGCGGTCGGCTCCAGTTGCTCGGCGGCGACCTCGGCGATCTTCCAGGCCAGCTGGCCTTCGCGCGGGAGGTTTTCGGAGCTGGGGTGGACGCGGACGTCAATCGACTGCATGCCTCCAGCCTAGGCTCGCCCGCCGCCAGGGGCCGCTTTCAGCCGATCGCTTCGGCGACCACGCGGGCGAGGCGCTTGCCGATGAGGTGGTCGGTCGCGGCCACTCTGTGTACGGTGACCCCGGTCATCCGGGAGACGATCTTGAGCGAGCCCTCGGAGGCGAACTGGTCCATCGAGCCGTAGACGATTTCTACAGGGGCCTTCACTGCTGCGAGGTCGCTCACTGTGGTCTGCGATTCGATCGAATTTTGCAGGGACTTCACGAACGGCGTCCAGGTGCGCTCGTTGATATCCATCGCTTTCGGGATCGCCAGGAACCTCTCGACGACCGCAGCGTTGCGCAGAGTGAACTGCTTGTTGGCTCGAAGGAACTGGTAGGCGCGCAGGTGCATGTCCATGATTCCGCGGTCGATCTCGTCCGAGAGCTCGGCAGGAGTGAGGTAGATCGGGGGGCTCACGAGCACGAGCTTGTCGACCAGCCGCGGGTAACGCGCCGCAAAGCGCGCACCAATGAGAGAACCCATGGAGTGGCCGACGAGGGTGAACGGCCCGCTGAGGCGAAGTGAGGCGATGGTGCGCCTGATGGCGAGGGTGTGGTCGGCCAGGGTGTAATCAGAGTCCTCGACGATCGGTGAGCCACCGAACCCCAGAAGATCGATCGAGATACAGCGATGCCTGCCCTCGATGAGGGGCACCACATTCTGGAAGGTCACCGACGATGACGCCACGCCATGGATGAGCACGACTGTCGTGCCAGTTCCGTGGTCGTCGGCGACGTGAAGCAGCGGCGGACGACTTCGAGGCGGCCATCTCATGGCCCGAGTATGCCAGCAGCTGGCCGCGAGCGCGTCTGCGTCCTAGTTCTAGGATGGAAGCTCATGTCCGAGACTCCCGCGATCTCCTACCCGCCAGACCTGCCCGTCAGCCAGCGCCGCGACGACATCTCGGCCGCCATTCGGGACAACCAGGTCGTCATCGTCGCGGGTGCCACCGGGTCGGGCAAAACGACGCAGCTGCCCAAGATGCTGCTGGACCTCGGGTACAAGTCAATCGGCCACACCCAGCCACGACGCATCGCGGCGCGGACCATCGCCGAGCGCATCTCCGAGGAGTTGGGACAGGAGGTAGGCCAGCTCGTCGGCTACCAGGTGCGTTTCACCGACCGCGTCGGCAAGAACACCAAGATCAAGCTCATGACCGACGGTATCCTCCTCAACGAGATCCACCGCGATCGAGACCTGGGCAAGTACGACGCGATCATCATCGACGAGGCGCACGAGCGCAGCCTCACCGTCGACTTCCTGCTCGGTTACCTCAAGCAGATACTCCCCCGTCGACCCGACCTCAAGGTCGTCATCACCTCGGCGACGATCGACCCGGAGAGCTTCTCGCGGCACTTCGCGTCGCCCGACGGCACCGGCGCGCCCATCATCGAGGTGTCTGGGCGAACCTACCCGGTCGAGATTCGGTACCGGCCGCTCGTCGCGGAGGCCGGGCTCGAGGCCGACGACGACGAGCAGGCCGCGGGCAACGCCATCGACCGGGACTACCTGCAGGGCATCAACGACGCGCTCGACGAACTCGCGCTCGAATCCTCCGGCGACGTGCTGGTCTTCCTCTCCGGCGAGAACGAAATCCGGGATGCCGAGGACGCCATCCGCGGACGCAACCTCCCACACACCGAGGTCTTGCCCCTCTACGGTCGCCTCAGCGCAGCAGACCAGCACCGCGTCTTCCAGCCCTCCGCGGTGGCGGGCACCCGTCGACGGATCGTCCTGGCGACCAACGTCGCGGAGACCTCGCTGACCGTGCCGGGCATCCGCTACGTCATCGACGCGGGTACCGCCCGGATCAGCAGGTACAGCGTGCGGTCGAAGATCCAGCGACTGCCGATCGAGGCGATCTCGCAAGCATCCGCCAACCAGCGCAGTGGCCGGTCAGGTCGCACGAGCGACGGCATCGCGATCCGGCTGTACTCGGAGGAGGACTTCGCCAGACGGCCCGAGTTCACCGAACCGGAGATTCTGCGCACGAACCTGGCGGCGGTCATCCTGCAGATGATTTCGTTGGGGCTGGGCGACATTGCGAGCTTCCCGTTCCTCCAGCCGCCGGATTCGCGCGGCATCAAGGACGGCCTCGACCTGCTGCATGAGCTGAATGCTGTGACCAAGGACAACGCGATAACACGGGTGGGAAAACAGCTGAGCCAGCTGCCGATCGACCCCCGCCTCGCCCGCATGGTCGTCGAGTCCAAGCAGCACGCGACGACGCGAGAGGTCATGGCGATCGTTGCGGCCCTGAGCATCCAGGACCCGCGCGAGCGACCGCTCGAGCGGCGCGCGCAGGCCGACCAGCAACACGCCAGGTTCGTCGACCCAACGAGCGACTTCATCACCCTGCTGAACCTGTGGAACTACCTCGAGGAGAAGCAGAAAGAGCTCTCGGGCAACGCGTTCCGGAGGCTCGTGAAAAGCGAGTACCTCAACTACCTCAGGGTGCGGGAGTGGCAGGACGTGTTCCGGCAACTGTCACGGATGGCGAAGCCGCTGGGGCTGGTCGTCGGCGACGCTCACTCAAATCCTGACGGCATCCATCGCTCTCTGCTCTCGGGCCTCCTCAGCCAGATCGGGCTCAAGGACGCGGCGAAGAAAGACTACGTCGGTGCCCGGCAGAGCCGCTTCGTGATCTTCCCGGGGTCCGCGCTGGCGAAGAAACAGCCCGCCGCGATCATGAGCGCCGAACTCGTCGAGACCAGCCGCCTGTTCGCGCGGGTGAACGGCGCCATCGACCCCGCCTGGGCGGAGCCCATCGCCGGCGACCTCGCCAAGCGCACCTACTCCGAGCCGCACTGGGAGAAGAAGCAGGGCGCAGTCGTCGCCTACGAGCGGGTGACCCTCTACGGCGTGCCCATCATCGTCAAGCGGCGCGTGCAGTTCTCCCGCGTCGACCCGCAATACGCGCGGGAACTGTTCATCAGGCACGCGCTCGTCGAGGGCGAGTGGGAGTCGAGCCAGGCCTTCGACCGCGCCAACCGCAACCTCCGGAAGGAGCTCGCCGAGCTCGAGGAACGCACCCGGCGCCGCGACATCCTGTATGACGACGAGGCGGTCTTCGACTTCTACAACCGGCGGATCCCGGCGGATGTCGCGAGCACCCGCGACTTCGAGGGCTGGTGGAAGAAGGCGCGCACCGACACCCCCGACCTGCTCACCATGACGGCCGAGAACCTCGTGGCCGAAGACGCCGCCGAACTGGACGAGCAAGCATTCCCGAGCACCTGGGCGCAGGGCGACCAGACCCTCGCCCTGAGCTATCGGTTCGAGCCAGGCGCCGAAGACGATGGGGTCACCGTCGCCATACCGCTGCCCCTGCTCGCGGGCCTCAAGAACGACGGCTTCGACTGGCAGGTGCCTGGCCTCCGCGAAGAACTCGTGACGGCGCTGATCAAGTCGCTGCCGAAGAACATCCGTCGCAATGTCGTGCCGGCGGCGGACTGGGCGCGCAAACTGCTTTCCACCGGGCGCAGGGATGGCGGCCTCACCGAGTTTCTCGTCCGCGAGATCACCGCCCAAACTTTCACGCCAGTGACACCCGCCGACTTCGACCTCGAGCGGGTGCCCGCCCACCTGCGCGTGACGTTTGCTGTGCAGGACGAGCGCGGCAAGACAATCGCGACCGGCAAGGTGCTCAGTGCGCTGCAGGCGAGCTTGAAGCCTGCCGCCCGGGCAAGCGTGGCGAAGGTCGTCGAGTCGCCTCGCGATACTCTCGAACGCGCTGGCCTGACCACCTGGGACTTCGAAGCCCTCGACCGCAGCCGCGACGTAAAGCACGGCGGCAACACGATCCGGGCCTACCCCGCGCTCGTCGACGAAGGCGCGAGCGTCGCGATCCGGCTCATGTCGACGGTGGAGGACCAGGCCGCCGCCCACCGGCTGGGGGTGCGCCGGTTTCTGCTGCTCGGCATCCCATCGCCCACCGCCTACGTGCAGGAGCATCTCACCGCTCACGAGAAGCTCGTGCTCGCCCAGAGCCCCTACCGCACGACCGCAGCGTTGTTCGAAGACTGCACGGTGGCGTGCATCGACGGGGTGCTGGGCGACCGCGAGATCTGGTCCAAGGTCGAATTCGAAATCGCGCGGGATGCCGTCTCGGCCACCATCGTCGACTCCCTTTTCGAGGTAGTCGCCCAGGTCTCCCGCATCGTGGCGAAGTCCAGGGACGCCGACAAGGCCATCCGCGCCGCCACCAACCTCGCGCTCATCGGTCCGCTCGGCGACGCGCGGCAACAACTCGAGAACCTGGTCTATCCGGGGTTCGTCGGCGCTGCCGGGTTAGAGCGGCTGCGGCGCATCGCGGTTTATCTCGATGGAATCCAGTACCGGGTGGGCAAGCTCCTGGAGAACCCGTCCCGCGACCGAGTGTGGATGTCGGAGGTCCAGCTCGCGACCGAGCGGTACCGGGCGGCGGGCGGCGAGCTGCCCCTGGCCGCGGGGGCGGAGCCACGGATCATCCGGGCGCGCTGGATGCTCGAGGAGTTCAGGCTCTCGCTCTTCGCGCAGCAGCTGCCCACTGCCGAGCCGGTGAGCCTGCAACGCATCACGAAGGTGCTCACGCAGTAAAGGCCCGGGCGCCGGACTAATCTGTAACAGTGCCGTACCCCGCTCGAAACGTCTCTGCTGAGATCTCCCGCTCCTGGCTGCTCGTCAACGCGAACGGGCCAGAGGCCTTCGATGCCGCCGAGGCCTCACGCGCTGATCAGATCATCCTCGACGTCGAGGATGCGGTTGACCCCGGCCGCAAAGATGTCGCCCGCGGCTTCGTGGTCGACTGGCTCGGCCATGGCGGCAGCGGCTGGGTGCGCATCAACGACCGCACGAGCGATTTCTGGTCGGCGGATGTCGACGCCCTCGTGGGGCTGCCTGGCCTGCTCGGCGTGATGCTCGCCAAGGCGGAAGCCGCCGCCCACGTGACCGAAACCTTCGACCGGCTGCACGGTGCGACCCCGGTGATCGCGCTTGTGGAGAGCGCGCTGGGAATCGAGGAGGCAGCGAGCATCGCGCGGGCGCGCGGGGCCTACCGGCTGGCGTTCGGCAGTGGGGACTACCGCAGAGACACCGGCACGAGCGCCGACGACATGGCGATGTCATACCCGCGATCACGACTCGTCGTTGCCAGCCGGGTCGGCAACCTGCCGGGCCCGATCGATGGACCCACGGTCGGATCCAACCATCCCCTGCTGCGCGAGCAGGGCGGCATCGCCGTCGCCCTCGGGATGACCGGCAAACTCTGCCTCGACGTCGAGCAGCTGCCCATCATCAACGAGGTCATCAGCCCCACCCGCTCGGATGTGGCGTGGGCGAGGAACTTCCTCGACGACTTCGAGGCCAGGGGTCGCGTCGTGCGCGATGGGAGCGACCTGCCTCGCCTCGGCCGTGCGCAGAAGATCGACAAGCTCGCCCGGGCGTTCGGGGTGGAGCCGGCCTAGTCAACGCCGCACCATCGTCAGGGCAGCAGGATGACCTTGCCGCCCGGGTGACCGGAGCCGACGAGTTCAAGCGCCGCCGCCGCCTCGGCGAGCGGGAAGGTGCTACCGATGAGCACGTCGAGCTTGCCTGCGCCCGCGAGCTCGAGAAGCTCGGCGCGTGCGCCCATGCGGATTGCGCTACCCGGGTCGGCGCCCGGCCCGCCGCCCAAGAGCTTGAAGCCCAACTCGCCGCCGCGCTTGAAGGCGACGATAGTGGCGACGCGGGCGTGGTCGACGACGAGTTCGGCCGAGACGTCGACCGCCTCGTCGGTTCCCACGGTGTCGAGTGCGACATCCACTCCGTTCGGGAAAATCGCCCGCACCCGGTCGGCCAGGCCGGGGCCGTAGACGACGGGCTGCGCTCCATAGCGGCGCACGAGCCCCTGGTTGGCCGCGCTCGCCGTGCCCACCACCTCGGCCCCGCGCAGTTTCGCCAGCTGCACCGCGATGAGACCGACGCCGCCGGATGCCCCGTGCACGAGCACGCGGTCACCCGCGGTCACCCCGGTCGCCTCCAGCAGGTGAAACGCCGTGACAGCGGTGGCCAGTAGCCCGGCCGCCTGCTCCCATCCCAGCCCGGACGGTTTCGGCAGCACCGCAGACGCCTTGGTCGTGAGGTTCTCGGCGTATCCCCCGCTCACCCGGAAGGCGACTACCTCGTCACCCACTGCAATCGGGCCGAGCGGTCCCACCGCGTCGGGCCCGACGGCAGTCACGACGCCCGACACCTCAGTGCCGAAGCGTGCGGGCATGGTGGCCGCTCGCGCGAACAGCCCGCGGACCTGCTTGAGATCGGCCGGGTTCACCCCGGCTGCCCGCACGGCGACAGTGACCTCGCCCTCGTGGGGCTCGGCGACCTCGACCTCGACGAACTCGAGAACGGACGGTTCCCCGTACTCGGGGGCGACAATGGCACGGCTCATGCTTCAATTCAACGACACCGGCAGGGGGGAAATTCCGGCTAGAGGGCCTTCTCGTAGCAGAGGGCACCCGGGATGACCGTGTACTTGCCGAACGAGGGAATCTCCACGTAGCCAAGCCTCAGGTACAGCTCGATCGCCGCAACCTGCAACGGCCCGGTCTGCAGCACGAGCGTCGTGACGCCCTGCTCGCGCGCATACCGCTCCAGGTCTGCGAGCAGCGCCCTCGCGACACCTTTGCCCCTGGCCCCCGGGGTCGTGAACACCTTCTTGACCTCGAGCTGCTCACCGAAGGGCCGCAGCGCCGCGTGCCCCAACGGCACGCCGTCTTCCGTCGCGATCACCGTGTGGACGATGGATGCCGCATCGACAGTCAGCGCGTCATCGATCGCCGCGATGGCTTCCTGGCTTTGTTTCGCGGTGAACTCCGCATACATCGCACCCGTCTCGGCGTTCATGGCGTCGCGGAGGGCCACCGCGCGCGGGTCGAACCACTCAACCTGCCCAATCGAGAGGGTCACTCGGGCTTCGTGCCGACGTTCGTGCTCTTTGACCCAGCGCTGGCATTCGACTCATAGGACGTGTTCGTGCTCTCGAAGAAGTTCACGAGCTGCAGGGTGTCATTGGCCGCGGCCATCCACTTCGCCGGGTTGGAGACGTTGTAGTGCGCCTCGAACCCGAGCTCCTCGAGGCGTCGGTCGGCGAGGTACTTCACATACTGGTTGATGTAAGTGGCGTTGAGTCCGAGGATGCCGCCGGGCAGCAGGTCGCGGTTGTATTCCTCTTCCATCTCCACGGCATCCAGGATCATCTGCTTGATCTCGGTGGCGAACTCCTCGGTCTGCAGGTCGGGGTTCTCCTCGAGCACGGTGAGGATGAGGTTGATACCGAACTTGAGGTGCAGCGACTCGTCGCGCACCACCCAGTCCATGAGCGAGCCGAAGTTGCGCAGCAGGTTCCGCTGGCGAAACGACAGCGCGACCATGAAGCCCGAGTAGAACCAGACGCCCTCGAGAATCACGTTGTACGCGACGAGGTTGCGGACGAAGTCTTTCTTGCCCTCTGTGGTGGTGATGTCGAGGGTCTGCTCCGTCATGCGGCGGATGTACTTAACCTCGAACTCCTCCTTGCGAGCCATCGACGGGATGTCGACGTGGGCTCCATAGGCGGCCGCGCGATCGATGGGGAAGGTTTCGAGCACGTACTCGAAGCTCATGCAGTGGTTGGCCTCTTCCCACATTTGCTTCGCGAGGTAGAGCGAGCACTCGGCCGCGTTGACGTACGGGTAGACCCCGAAGGCGAGTGCCTTGTTGACGAGCAGCTCGTTCGGGTTGAAGTAGCTCATCAGGAACGTCACGGCGTGACGTTCTTCATCGGTCATCTTCTTGAAGTCCGCGATGTCTTCGCCAAGCTGGATCTCATTGGGGAACCAGGTGTTGGCGACCGCCTGGTCATACAGGTCCATCGCCCACTGGTAGCGGATTGGCTTGAGCAGCAGGCCTTCTTGCAGGCCGGTTCCTAAGATGCCCATTATTGGCAGCTTTCACATTGAAGGTCGTCCATCGGATCGACCGGAACGAAGTATTCGTCGACCGTGGTCATCGTGGTGCGGTCCACTATGCGCCCGCCTTCGACGCGAGTCCACCAAAACCGCGACGCGCAGGCGCGGCGGCAGTGGATGCCGCGGCCGCCTCGACCGGAGCTGTCGCCACAATGTCCTCGGCCTTGTTCACCTTGACCGTGGACTGCTCCGCCGTGTGGCGCGGCTTCATGTGCAGGTAGTACGTCGTCTTCACGCCGCGCTCCCAGGCCGCGAAGTAGATGTCCATCATGTCGCCGAGGTCACGTGTCTCGAGGTACATGTTGCGGCTGATGGCCTGGTCGATCCACTTCTGCGCGCGAGCCGACACCTCGAGGAAGGCGTATGGCGAGAGCTGGAAGCTCGTCTTGTAGGTGGCCTTGATCTCGTCGGGGATCGTGTCGATGTTCTGGATGTCGCCCTGGCTGCGCAGGATCGTCTCCTTCGTCGAGTCCCAGATCCCGAGCTTCTGCAGGTCGGCCACGAGGTTGCGGTTCACCTCAAGGAACTTGCCGTTGCTCGTCGCGCGGCTGAAGATCTGCGAGAACTGCGGGTCGAGCCCCGGCGTGGTTCCGGCAACCAGCCCAATGGATGCCGTCGGCGCGATCGCCATGAGCGTCGCGTTGCGCATGCCGCCCTTGACCTTGAGGCGCAGGGCATCCCAATCCAAACGAGTTGTGCGGTTGACCTTGATCTCAAGGCCGCGGTCGGCTTCGGTGAGCGCGATCGAGTCGAGCGGAACGAGACCCTCAGACCACCTGCTGCCCTCGAAGTTCGGGTAGGCGCCACGCTCCTTGGCAAGCTCCGCCGAAGCGTCGATCGCGGCGTAGGAGACGTGCTCCATGATCTCGTCGACCAGGTCGTATGCCGCTTCGCTCTCATAGCTGATGCCGAGCTTCTCGATCACGTCGGTGAAGCCCATGACGCCGAGGCCGACGGCACGGTTCTCGTGGTTGGAGAAGTCTGCCTCCTTGACGCTCGAGCGGGTGATGTCGATGAGGTTGTCGAGCTGACGCACGGCCAGGCGAGCCGAGGCCTCGATCTTCGAGAAGTCGAGCTTGCCCGCGTCGTCGAGATGCTGCGACAGATTAATCGAGGCGAGGTTGCAGACCGAGACGTTGTCGACGTCCTGCGGAAGGGTGATCTCGGTGCACAGGTTGGAGAGGTGGATCGTGCCGGTGTTGTTGTTCAGGGCGCGGTTGTTGATGGTGTCTTTCCAGGTCAGCCACGGGTGGCTGGTGGTCTGGAGGGAGATCAGGATCGACTTGAACTGCTCGCGCGCGGTGATCTTCTTGAACAGGCGCATTTGCCCAGCCTCGGCCTTGGCGACGTACTCGTTGTAGCGGGTCGAGAAGGCCTTGCCGTAGAGCTCGTTCAGGTCGCCCACCTCGAGCGGGTCGAAGAGGTACCAGTCGTCGTCGTTCTGCACGCGCTTCATGAACTCGTCGCTGATCCACACCGCGGTGTTCGCGGTGCGAGTGCGTCGGTAGGGGTCGCCCGAGTTCTGGCGGAGGTCGAGGAACTCGGGGAAGTCGAGGTGCCAGTTCTCCATGTAGAAGCACAGGGCGCCGAACTTCTTGCCACCGCGGCTGACCGCACGCAGGATCGAGTCGATCGTGTGCATGAACGGGATCGGGCCGGTCGAGGTGGTGTTGTTGGAGCGGATGGGCGAGCCTTGCGCGCGAAGCTTCGTGACAGACAGCCCGATGCCACCGGTGCCCTTGGTCAGCCACATGACATCGCGAGTGGTCTTCGCGATGTGCTCCATGTCGTCTTGCATTTCCATGACAAAGCAGTTCGCGAGCTGCGGGTAGATGGTGCCGGCGTTGACGAGAGTGGACCCAGCGGCCAGGTACTCGAGGGTCGACATCTTCTCGTAGAACGCGAGCGCGGCCTTCGTGGGGTCGGCCTCGTTGAGGGACAGGCCCATGGCGATGCGCATCCAGAAGTACTGCGGCACCTCGAGGGCGTCGCCGTTGCGGCCCTTGATGCCGTAGCGGTTATTGAGCGTGACGACACCGATGTACTTGAGCAGCTCGTCGTGGGCGGGCTCGAGCTGCGTGGCGAGGTAGTCGATGTCGAAAAGCTGGGTGAGCCGTGAGTCGAGCAGGCCCTCCTCCACGCCGCGAGCCACGTTGGCGGCGAAGTGTTCGCGGTGCAGTTCTTTCAGCTGCTCTGCCGTCTCGTAGTCGCCGAGCACTCGCTTGTAGATGGTCTTGAGCAGCAGGCGGGCGGCGACGATATCGAAGGCCGGGTCGTCTTTCACGTTCTGGAGCGCGACCTGGATGACCGCCTCATCCAGTTGCTGGGTGGTGATGCCGTCGAAGAGGGTGAGCTCAAGCTCGGATGCGATCTGCGTCACCCAGGTGATGTTGTCGTCGAGGCCCGCGCTTGCCGCCTCGATCGCGAGGTTGATCTTGTTGGCGTCGTACGGCTCCCGCTCGCCGCTGCGCTTGACGACTGTAATTGCCACCGAAACTCCCTCTTAACACCTAAAAACCCGGGCCGAATACGACCCCGATAACCCCAAAACCTGCTGCGCACCGTAACCCCGGCCCGGCGGTTTCACCACTATATCTGGTGGGGCTGACACTCTGCTAACCCCAGATGTAGTGGGCGTGTCGTCCACAGATGTGCATAACTTGTACTACTTCTGCACACCCTGTGAGGCAATCCGACACGCTGCGAACTGGCGACAAACTGACGATATTCGCCGCTACCGACGCCGTCTGCGGCCCCCGCCCCGCCGTGCGCGCCGGTCTAAGCTGATCATCTTGTGAAGAGCTACATTGACCTGCTGAAGACCCCGGGGGTCGGCCGGATCATTGCCGCGCAACTCACCGCCCGCTTTCCCGGCGGGATGCTCTCTCTCGCGTTCCTCATCCACATCGAGCACCGGGAGGGCTCGTACGGTGCTGCCGGCCTGGTGCTCGCCGCGACGAGCGTGGGGCAGGCCGTGTCCGGCCCGCTCACGAGCCGCTGGATGGGTATCTGGGGCATGCGCCGCGTGCTCATTCTCACGATGTCGGTGTGTGCTCTGGCAATCTGCAGCATCGCGCTCGTGCCGATGACGGTCCCCTTCTCCATGGCGGTGGGGCTCATCGCCGGGCTGAGCTATCCCCCCGTGCAGCCCGCGGTGCGCACGATCTACCCCAAGATGGTCAACTCCACCCAGCTCACCCCGCTGTTCTCACTGGATGCCTCGGCCCAGGAGATCATCTGGATCGCGGGCCCCGTCATCACGACCTTCCTCGCGGTGCAGGTCTCGAGCGTGGTGGCAATCCTCGTCGCGGTGGTCTTCCTGGTTGGCGGCGGCATCTGGTTCATCTCGAGCCCCGAACTCGGGCGCGTCCGCATCCCGCGCAGCAAGCGCGCCTTCGGGGCGGTGCTTCGCCGACCCACTGTGCTGCTCGCGACGGTCGTGGGGTTCCTGCTGGTCGGTTCGTGTGCGGCAGTCGAGGCGAGCGTGGTCTCGGTGTTCGGCCAGGAGGGCCCGCAGGCGGGCATCGTGCTTGCGATCTGGGCGATCGGCTCGATCCTCGGCGGCCTATCGCTCGGGCAGGTGCCGATCAGCCACTGGGCGCTCGCCCGGCGAATGTTCATCGTGTTCGTCGGCCTCTCGATTGCGATGCTGTTCCTCAACTTCTGGTGGCTCGCCTTCGCCCTGCTGATCGCGGGCATCGGCATCGCCCCTGCCCTCGCGGTGATCTTCGCGATCGTCTCGTCGAGCGTGAAGTTCAGCGACACCGCCGAGGCCTACGGCTGGGTGGGCACCGGCCAGCTCATCGGGGCTGCCCTGGGCTCGGCGGCAGCGGGATTCCTCATCGACGCGAATGGGGCCATCGGTGGCTTCGTGGCTGCGGCATTACTGGCCTTGCTGGGGTTCATCATCCCCACGATCTTCCGCGGGAGCTTGCCCGACCTCCGTGGGCGCGATGCGAGCCCTCTCGCCGACACCGAGCCGGTGCCGATCCAGCCCAGCTGACACACGGGCTTGCATCGGCGTGCGGCGAAACGTGCGCGGCGAGGCGTGCGTCCGCTCGCCTTGCGAGGTCACGCTCGGCGGGTGCCGGGTCTTGTGCTGAGGAACGTATGGCACGGTGCCATACGTTGCCGAAACAGAGACCCGCCTGACCTACCGGTGTGCACTCCGGAAACTACCCGGCGAGCGAGGCGACGGAGCGCAGCGGCTTTAGCGCGCCGGTGAGCGACTCGAGCTCGCCCAGCATCTTTGCGAGGATCGCCGTCTCCTTCTCGGTGGGAGTGAAGACGCCGTCAGCGACCAAGTTCTTGACGAACGGGATCTCGACATTCGCCCCGGTCTTGACGAGCCCGAGGGTGGTAAATGCCGACTCGAACGCGACCACCCCGCGCGAGCCACCCGAAACGCCGCCGTAGCTGACGAACCCCACAGCCTTGCGCCACCATTCCAGGTTGAGGTAGTCGAAGGCGTTCTTGAGAGCGGGCGAGAAGCTGTGGTTGTACTCGGGGGTCACGAAGACGAAGGCGTCGGCGGCATCCACTCGTTCACTCCACGCGAAGGTGTGCGGCTTGGTGTATTGACGCAGCGCGGGATGGTTCGGCTCGTCCATGAACGGGAGGTTGATCTTGGCGAGGTCGGCGAAGTCGATGCTGTCGAAACCCTCGTATTGCTCGGCCTGCGTTCTCACCCACTCGGCGACGGGGAGGCCAACGCGACCTGGACGAACAGAGCCAACGAGAATCATGAGAGAGGTCATGATGTGTCCAACACTGTTGACACGTCATCAATGCCCGGAACCGACCCACTGGCCCCGATTCCGGGCGACCTCCCAGCTATCAGCGAGGGTCACCACCGCGAATGAACGCTCGCCCGGAAGTAGCGGTCGTAGAGATCCGTCACCTGGGTGGTGAACTCTGGCGTGAGCTGGGCCACTGTCCCCGCGGAAGCGTTTGACCGCGCCTGCGCGACCGAGCGGGCTCCGGGGATGACGGTCGTGACTCCCGGCAGTTGGGACACCCAGGCGATCGCGGCGACCGGTGGCGTGAGCCCCTGCGAGTCGGCGAATCCGGCGAACTCCTGCGCTGCGGCAACACCCTGCTCGAAGTCGACACCGGCAAAGGTCTCTCCGGCGTCGAAGAATTCCCCGTGCCGGTTGTAGGTGCGGTGGTCATTTGCCGCAAAGACCGTGTCTTTCGTGTACTTGCCGCTCAGCAGCCCCGAGGCCAGCGGGATGCGCGCGATGATCGCGACCCCCGCTGCGATCGCGGCCGGCAGCACCTCATCGAGCGGCTTGAGCCGGAAGGCGTTGAGCACTATCTGTACGCTTGCCACGTTCGGCCGCGCGATCGCAGTGAGCGCCTCGGCGCTGGTCTCCACACTGACCCCGTAGCGCGCGATGGCGCCCTCAGACACGAGCACATCGAGGGCGTCGTAAACACTGTCGATCTCGAATACCGCGGTCGGCGGGCAATGCAGCTGAACAAGGTCGAGGGTGTCTGTACGCAGGTTCGCGCGGGAGCGGTCGACCCAGTCGCGGAAGTTGTCGAGCGTGTAGAACTCGGGCTGCAGCGGCGACCGCCGACCGATCTTGGTGGCGACGAAGATGTCCAGCTCCGGTCGCGCAGCCAAGAACTCTCCGATGAGGCTCTCGCTGCGGCCGTCTCCGTAGACGTCGGCGGTGTCGAAGATCGTGACGCCCTGCCCGACGGATGCATCGAGGATCGCCGCGGCATCCGCTTCGGTCACATCCCCCCAGTCGGCCCCGAGTTGCCAGGTGCCAAGGCCGATGACGGATACTTCGCGGCCAAGGCGCGCGGCGGTGCGGGTCTGCATTCTTCCACCCTATGGGTCGCCCTTGACCTCAGCCGAGGATTAACTGGCGATAGCGGGATAGCTGTAGTTAGCTGTCGCGAAGCCGTTGCTTGTACTCGTTCTTGGCTTCGGTCGCGTCACGAGCGGCCTCGGCACGCTTCACATCGGCGTCGGCCTTGACCTCGTCGACCTTGTCGCTCACTCGCTCTTTGGTGTCGTCCACCCATTCGCCGACCTTCTTGCCGGTGGCGTCTGCGGTGTCTTTTGCGTCATCCATGAGACCCATGATTTCCTCCTGGGGTAAAGGCCATCGGTTTCGGTGACCGCGGGATGTTTTCCCGCTCGCCTTCGAGACTATGACCGTCTGCCACGCGGCGCTGGGGATTGACAACTGACGTACAAGAGCTCGAAAAGGTTGGGTAGCGACAATTCCTTGAGTCTCGTTACGGTGAAGCCATGAGGCGCACACTATTGATTCCCACAGCACTTGTTCTCTTCGCCCTGGCTCTCACGGGGTGCTCGGCGGGCAGTTCTTCCGTCGATAGCCGCGGTGAGTCCGGCGGTGTCCCTGCCCCCGTGCAGCAAGGCACCGACGGCGGGGTAACCGGCAGCAGCGCGAGCAGCGACACGCTCAAGTCAGACCCCGCGACATCCGCCGATCGGCAGGTCATCGAGACCGGTTATGCCACAGTGGTCGTCGACAAGCCGCTGGATGCCGCGGCCGACGCCATCCGCATCACCGAGCAGGCCGGGGGGCGGGTAGACGGCCGCAACGAGTACGCACCGACGGAGGGCAATGCGGGCAGCGCTACGCTCACCCTGCGCATCCCGATCGACGCGCTCGACGCCACCCTCGACAAGCTCAAGGCGCTCGGCACCGTGCAGGAGGTGTCCCTCGCCTCGACCGACGTGACGATGCAGACACAGGATCTGGATGCCCGCATCAAGGCTCTCTCGGCGTCCGTCGACCGGCTCGTGGCTCTGCTCGCGACGGCAACTGACACCGACAACCTCATCGCGCTCGAGACCGCGATCTCCGACCGGCAGGGCGAGCTCGAGAGCCTCAAGAGCCAGCAGCGTTACCTTGCCGACCAGGTCGCGATGTCGACCGTGACGCTTAACCTGGTCTCGCCCGCCGAGGCCGCGGTGGTCGAGCCTGACACCTTCCTGTCTGGTCTCGCGGCTGGCTGGGCGGCTTTCGTCGCATTCTTCGCCGGACTCTTAGTCGCGCTTGGCGTGCTGCTGCCCTGGCTGGTGCTGATCGCGATCATCGTGATCGTGATCATCACCCTGGTGCGGCGCAGCCGCAGGCTGGCTGAGGCGGCGGCCCGCGCGGCAACCGCTGTCGCACCGGCACCACCTAAGACGACCGCCAAGCCGCACACGCCAGCGAAGTAGCGGAAGCGCCCTACTACCCGAGCAACTCCTTGACCATCGGGATGACCTTCGAGCCGTAGAGCTCGATCGAGCGCATCATGAGCTCGTGCGGGAGGGTGCCGGCGCTGTACTTGAGGTCGAAGCGCTGGATGCCGAGGGTCTTGATCGTCTTGGTGAGCTTGCGGGCCACGGTCTCGGGTGAACCGAGATAGAGGGAGCCGTGCTGGATCTCGTTTTCATACTCCCCCTTCGTCGACGGTGCCCAGCCACGCTCGGCACCGATGCGATCACGCATCGCCTTGTGGTGGGCGTAGTACTGCTCGGCCGCCTGCTCGTCGGTGTCTGCGATGAAGCCCGGTGAGTGCACGGCGATCGGCAGGTCGGGCGCGCCCAGCTGGGCAAGCGAGCGGTGGAAGAGCTCCACGTAGGGGGCGAAGCGCGCGGGATCCCCGCCGATAATCGCCAGGACGAGCGGCAGGCCGTGCGAGGCCGCACGCACCACGGACTCGGGGCTACCGCCCACGCCGACCCAGGCCCTGAGGTGTCCGCCCTCGGTGTGCGGGAATACCGACTGGTTCGTGAGCCCGGCACGCTGCGTGCCCGACCAGGTGACCGGCTGCTCGTTGAGCAACTCGGTGAAAAGGTCGAGCTTCTCCTCGAACAGCACCTCGTACTTGCTGAGGTCATACCCGAACAGCGGGAATGACTCCGTGAATGATCCCCGACCCAGGATGATCTCGGCGCGTCCGTTCGAGAGTGCGTCGACAGTGGCGAAGCGTTGGAACACCCGCACCGGGTCATCCGAACTGAGCACCGTCACTGCCGAACCGAGGTGGATGTTCTTGGTGACGGTCGCGATGCCGGCCAGCACTGTCTCGGGGGTCGAGACCGCGAAGTCCACCCGATGATGTTCGCCCACCCCGATAAAGTCGATGCCCAGTTCGTCAGCGAGCACGGCCTCGGCCACGAGGTTGCGGATCACCTGCGCCTGGCTGACGGGCGAGCCATCCACCCCCGCTGTCACATCACCGAAGGTGTCGAGTCCGAATTCCACAGCGTGTGCCAAGGCTTCCCAATCTCTATGCGTATGTATTGTTCCTGCAACAGCGGTTGGTGGGCGCGCATTCCCGCTGCCGCACTCTGCTCCTCGACATCGGCCACGCGTCAACGCTACTGTGCGCTGGGGCGGCCCAGACTTTCATCTGATGTTTTCGCTCGCGCCCTCTATGCTTTGCTAGTGACGATTGTTACCTCGGATACCAGCCCCGCACCCGCGACCGGACAGTCGCAGACCGATGTCGTGTTGCAGGGCATCAAGGCCATGATCACGTCTGGCCAGCTTGCGGCGGGCGCGCGACTGCCCGTCGAGAAAGACCTCGCCGTGGCGTTGGGGGTATCTCGTGGTTCGTTGCGCGAGGGCGTGCGCGCCCTCTGCATCATGGGTGTGCTCGAAACCCGACAGGGCGACGGAACTTACGTGACATCCCTTGACTCCAGCCTGCTGCTGGCGCCAATGGGTTTCATGATCGACCTGCAGACTGCCGAGCACCGGCGCGACCTCCACGCCGTGCGCCGCGTGCTGGAGTCTGAGGCAGCTGGCCGGGCGGCCCTGGCCATCACCGGCGGGCAGCTCGCCGAGGCGACCGCGGTGCTGGAGAGCGTCCGCAACATCGCATTCGCCGAGCATGTGACTGATCACCAGACGATCATGGAGGCGGATGTCGCCTTCCACCGCATCGTCGCCGAGGCCTCTGATAACAGCGCTCTCGCCGCGCTGGTAGACGCTCTCGCCGACCGCACCTTCACCGCGCGTCGCGAAATCGGGGTTCACCATGAAGAGCAGGTGCGCAGGGCATATGAGGAGCACACGGCAATCCTGAACGCGCTGAAGCAGCACGACCCCGACCGGGCAAGGTTACTCATGAGCCACCACCTGCTGGTGATCGAGGACTACGTCCACGACGATCAGACCACTGTGAACACCGACGCCCAGTAGGTGCCGTTCGGGAAGCTGAATTCCGCCACCGAAGACTCGTACATCTCTGCGCTGTAGCCGGGCTCCGTCGGCAGCACATACGCCCCGTTCTCTACGATGCAGGGGTCCACGAAGTGTTCGTGCAAGTGATCCACGTATTCGGTTACTCGACCTTCGAGCTCGCCCGAGACAGCGACGTAGTCGAAGATCGACAGGTGCTGCACGAGCTCGCAGAGCCCGACCCCGCCGGCGTGCGGGCAGACCGGCACCGAAAACTTCTTGGCCATGAAGTACACGGAAAGGATCTCGTTGACGCTGCCGAGCCGTGCAGAGTCGAGCTGGCAGAAGTCGATGGCTTCGGCCTGAAACATCTGCTTGAACAGCACGCGGTTCATCCCGTGCTCGCCTGTCGCTACACCAACCGGGGCGACGGCCTTTCGAATCGCGGCATGACCGAGGATGTCGTCGGGGCTCGTCGGCTCCTCGATCCACAGGGGCTTGAACTGGGAGAGGGCCTTCACCCACTCGATGGCCTGCCCGACATCCCACACCTGGTTCGCATCGATCATGAGGTTCGCGTCCCAGCCGATGACCTCCCTCGCGATGGCAAGCCGACGGATGTCGTCTTCGAGATTCGCACCCACTTTGAGCTTGACGTGTCGATAGCCCGAATCGACGGCCTCCTGGCAGAGTCTGCGGAGCTTGTCATCCGAGTAGCCCAGCCAGCCCGCGCTCGTGGTGTAACAGGGGTAGCCGCTGACTTCAAGCTCGGCGACTCGCGCCTCCCGGGTCGGAGCGAGGTTCTCGAGTAGGGCGATCGCCTCGTCCCTGGTGATGGCGTCTGAAAGGTAGCGCAGGTCTGCGGCGTCCACGAGCTGCTCAGGGGACATGTCGGCGAGCAGTCGCCAGAGTGGCTTGCCTGCCTTACGCGCCGCCAGGTCCCACACCGCATTCATCACGGCGGCTAGCGCTAGGTGGATCACTCCCTTGTCTGGCCCCAGCCAGCGCAGTTGGGAGTCACTTTGGAGTTCACGGTAGGTTCCGCCCAGGTCATCGACGAGTGACTCGACATTGCGGCCCACCAGCGGCAGCGCTCGTTGGCGTGCCGCCGCGACGCACAAGTCATTGCCCCGGCCGATGGTGAAGGTGAACCCGAACCCGGAGAGGCCCGGCTCGTCGGTGTGCAACTGCACGTAGGCAGCCGAATAGTCACCATCCTTGTTCATGGCATCTGAGCCGTCCATGCTCAGCGAGGTCGGGAACCTCACGTCTGTGACAGTCACGCCGGTGATAGTCGTCATCGGACAGGCTGTCCCGCAAGCGACATGCGACCCCGCATCGCGTTCTCCTTCGATAGCAAAACTGTGACCCGAACGGGCTGGGCCGTTCGCAGTGATGGGCACCGCCGCCCCACCTTTCGGTGAGGCGGCGGCGTGTGAGACCGAACCCGGGCCACCACGATCCGGGCTCTTCCTCCTCAGGCACCTACCGGGACGGGGGCCGAAGACTAGTTCGTCGACCCCCAAGCCGTCGTAGGGCGTTACTGGAAGTTGGCGGCGTTGTCCTTCGTCACCAACTCGGTTCCGGTGTCGATGTTCTTCTCGACCTTCTTGCCCGTGGCTGCGTCAAACGCTGCCTGAGCGCCAAGGCTGCCCATCTTGGAGGGGAACTGGGCGACGGATGCCGTCTCGGTTCCCGCCACGATGGCCGCAACCTCATCGGGTGAGGCGTCGAAGCCGACCGTGATGAGCTTGCCTTCCTTGCCAGCTGCCTTGATCGCCTGGAGCGCCCCGATTAGCGGCGGGCCGCAAGCGGAGTAGATCGCGTCGAGTTCGGGGTTGGCGGTCAGGATGTCCTGCCCAGCGTTCAGGCCCTTGGTCTGGTCACAGTCGGTGGGCGTCTTGGCCACGACTGTGGCCTTGTTGCCGAGGCTGTCGAGCATGCCAGTGACCCGGTCATCCAGTGACGGGTTGCCCAGCACGCCCTGGAGGATCGCGATCTTGGCGCCATCCTTCAAGTTGTCGGCCAGCCACTTGCCGGCCAGCTTGCCGCCGGCCAGGTTGTCCGTCGCGACCACTGAGGTCTTGCCGGTCCAGTCCGGGATGTCGTTGTCAATGAGGACAACAGCGATGCCGGCATCAACGGCCTTCTGCAGTTCGTCCTTGACGTTCGGGCTGGTCGGGGTGATGGCAATCGCCTTCACACCCTGGGTCACCATCGACTGGATGGCGGCAATCTCGCCTTCGTCGTCGGTGCCGCTCTTGCCCTGGCCGAAGATGATCTCGGCCCCGGCTTCCTTGGCGTCCCAATCCTTTGCGGCCTGCACCATGGTGTCATAGAAGTCGACCGGGAACTTCGTGATAAAACCGATCTTCACCACGTCTTTGTTGGTGTCGCCGGTTGTCGGGCTGCCTGCGTTTGAACACGCCGTCAGCGACAGCGCGAGAACCGCTGTGGCGGCCGCGAGAAAATGTGTCTTCTTCATCACAATCCTTTTGTTTGTACTGGGTGAATGGATGCCCCGTATTGTGGCCACGGGGAGCTCTTGGTGAAGCGGTGGTTCAGGTCTGGATCAGTCGTCACCTCCCACGATCAGCGACACGAGCCGAGTCCTGTTTTCGGGACGCGGTATCTCTTCGCCCACGATCCGGCCACGACGCATGACCATCGCACGATCTGCGATTTCCATGACGTGGTCCATCGCGTGCGAAATCACGATGACGGCACATCCTTCGTCACGCAGCCGAAGGATGAGATCGAGCACCTGACGTGACTCACGCAGGCCGAGTGCGGCTGTCGGCTCATCGAGGATCACCACCCTCGAGGCGAAGGCCGCGGCGCGCGCGACGGCGATAGCCTGGCGCTGACCGCCTGACATCATCCCGACAGACGACGCCTTTGGGGGCAGGTTGATCTTGAGCCTGCCCACGAGATCGGTGGATTGCTGACCCATATCTTTGCTGCGCATCCAGCGCAGGGGCCGCGGCAACCACGAGGGGCCCGCCTCCTCGCGACCGGCGAAGAAGTTGGCAGTGGTGTCGAGGTTGTCGAAGAGCGCCAGGTCTTGGTAAACCGTCTCGATTCCCGCAGTGCGAGCAACTGCGGGGCTCGTCATGTGGATGGGGGTGCCGTCGACCTCGATGATCCCCGCGTCTAGGCGATGGACGCCGCTGATGCACTTGATCAGGGTCGATTTGCCGGCGCCGTTGTCGCCGAGAAGTGCGAGCACCTCGCCGCTGTTGATATGGAGGTCGACATCCTCGAGGGCGAGCACCGCGCCGAACCTCTTGGTGGCGTCGCGAATGGCGAGCGCTGGTACCTGCACCTGGCTCATGCTGCTGCCGCCTTAAGAACTCGGAATCTGCCCTCGAGTCGCCCTCGAATGACGTCAGATTCGACGGCGAGGAAGATCACCACGCCGATGACAATGAGCTGCAGGAACGCCTGCACGTTGAGCAGGTTCATTCCGTTGCGAATTACCCCGATCATCAGGGCTCCGACTAGGGCGTTTCCGACGTTGCCGCGACCGCCGAGAAAACTCGCGCCCCCGATAACCACGGCCGCGATCGAGTCGAGTTCGGCGAGGTCACCGAAGGTCGGGGATCCGGCGTTCAATCGGCCCGACGTGACTATCGCGGCGACACCGGCGAGCAACCCGCTCAGGATGTAGACGGAGACTGTCACCCAATCGCGCGGGATGCCCAGTCGACGAGCACCCTCCGGGCTGCCACCCACGGCGTAGATCCAGCGGCCCCACACCACCTTCGTCAGCAGGATCGTGGCGAGGATGGCAACGACGGCGACGAGGAACGCCGAGTTGGGTAGCCACGGTGCGACCGGGCCCGCGTTGCCGCCGCCGATGAACTGCACCGCCTCCGGCATCCCCGAGATCGGTTGGCCGCCCGAGATGCCCAGCGCGAGGCCGCGCGCGATGCTCAGTGTCGCGAGGGTGACGATGAAGGGATGCGGCAGCTTGCCGAACACATAGCCGAAGCCGTTGGCCGCGCCCACCGCCGCACCCGTTCCGATCATCGCCAGGATGGTCAGGAGGCCGTTGCCTGTCGCGCCGAACACGACCGCCCCGACGACGGCAGAGAGGGCGAGGTTCGAGCCCACGGAGAGGTCGATGCCCCTGGTGAGGATCACCAGGAGCTGGCCGATCGCGAGAATCGCAATGGCCGAACTCTGCGCAAGCACGTTGCCGAGGTTGCCCGGCGTGAAGAAGACCGGCGAGAGATTCGCGAGAATAACGACGATCAGAACGAGGATCAGCAACGGCCCCAGGCGCAGCGCGCCCAGCAGAAGCCGCACAAGTTGCAGCCGCGTCACTCCGGGTGCCCCAGGCGACGCGGGTGTGCCGCCAGTCGGGTCTGATGAACCTGTGTCCTTCACGCCAGCCTCCTTGCTGAATGAGCCGACTCTAACGGGAAAGTCATCAGATGTCTATCATCTGATGTCTAGACCACATCTGGGCTCAAAATGGCAGCAATAAGCGATTTCTTGCGAAATAGATATGACCACCCGATGACGATGGCCGCTGTTTGGGGTGACCCGCGCCACACCGCCGCGGGCCATCCGCGGCGGGGTGGGCTAATCGTGCTGGTCAGACCCCGTAGAAACCGGCTGTAGTGCGCCAGGACAACGATTCGCGCTCAGGGTCGCTGGCACCCAATTCATCGAGCACCAACGAGATCCACTCCCCCGGCGAGACCTTCCGGGTTGTGGCGGCCGACACTGGCCAGTCGCTGGCGACCATGGCGCGCTCCGCGCCGAATGCATCGAGAGCGATCTCAAGCCACGGTTGCACACTCGGCAGCGACTGGTCGTCTGCCATCTCGGGCGGGAGGCCTGAAAGTTTCACACTGACCTGCGGCAATCCTGCCAGGAGGCGCAAGTGCCGCTCCCAAGTGCCGTCGTCGCCGTCTGCCACCGGCGGTTTGGCGAGATGGTCGAGCACCACACGCAACTCCGGAACCTTCCCGAGGAGGGTGGTGAGAGCGGGCAACTGGTGGTGCCGAATGCAGGCGTCGAACGGCAGCCCAGCAGCGGCGAGCGCCCGCAGACCCTCGAGCAGCCCTGGATCTTCGAAGAACGACAGCGGTTCATCCTGCAGGAGCCGTCGGATGCCGACCGTCTTCCCCAACGACCGGAGATCAGCGATATCGGCCGCGACCGCACTCCCGCGCTCGAGAGGGGCATTGGCCACGATGCCCAGTAGTTGGGGCCAGTCGAGGGACTGCACCCAGTGCGACTCACTGATGCCATCGTCGGCCCCGGCCTCAACGAAGATCACGCCCGTGGTGCTCGGCGAGCCAGCGTGGTATTCGGCCGGCAGGTAGGCGCGGTCGAGGTCGCCCTCGAGCCACGAGTAGTCGAGCACCCCCGGATCCCAGATGTGCACGTGGCTGTCGATGAGACTCGTCCGCGTCGCGGAGGCCTCCTGGCTCTCGGGTGCTCCTGCGACCTGCATGAGGTCAGCATAGGCAACGGGTCGAGTCAGCGGGACCAGTCGACCTAGTCAGCGCGGCCAGACCGGTCTTGTCAGCGCGGCCAGACCGGCCGGAACTGGATGCTGATCCGCGGCCCCACCGCCTGCTTGGTCTTGAGGATGGCGTGCTCGTGCGTGCGCTGACAGCTGCCGCCCATGACCACGAGATCGCCGTGCCCCACCGGAAACTTCATCGCCTTGCCCCCACCCTTGGGCCGAACGGATAGCGTGCGCTCGGCGCCGACCGACAGGATCGCGACCATGGTGTCGCGCTCGATCGTGCGACCGACCCGGTCGCCGTGCCAGGCCACGCTGTCATCCCCGGTGCGATAGAAGCACAGCCCCGCAGTCTCGAAGACCTGCGCGGGTGGGCGACCGTAGTGGTCGTTGAGCGCATGACGTGCGGCGCTGAGCACCGGGTCGGGAAGGTCGGCGCCGGGCCCGAACCAGGACACGAGCCTGGGCACGGCGACCACGCGGTCGTACATCTCGCGCTTATCGGCCTGCCACGCGACATCCACCGCCAATCGCTCGAAGAGTGCATCGGAATTGGAGAGCCAGCCCGGGCGCACGTCGATCCACGCACCCCCATCGAGCGGGATGCGCTCGACCATGAGCCCGAGTGGGCGCAGTTCGGGCTCGGAGGAGATGTCGTCGAAGAGTGAGGTCTGGAAGGCGATGCTCATGATGCGAGCGTATCAAGTTTCGAAGATATGTTCGAGTGTTGGATCACGTTGGGTCGAACCGGATAGCCCCAGATTCCGACGCGATCCGGGATCCACGTGACGAGCCACATGAAAGCGGCAGCCGTGACGGTCGTGATCAGGAGAATGGGGCTAGCTCAGCGCCGACCGCACCGGATCCTATTCGGCGCCCTATCGGCTCTTCGAAGCTTTGCCTTGCGGCGTGATCCGCAGGGTGGGGGTCGAGGGCGACAATGGCCTGACCGTGCTCGCCGACCACGTCTTGGCCGATCCAGCGGAGGAACCTCGCTGACTAGCCTGGTAACTACCGGAAGCGTTGCTAGCGTTTGTCGTCATGGCTTCTCCCGTGGATTAAGTTTGGCGTCGTAGTAGTGCTTGCGTGAAACCCACTTAAAACCTTCGTGCTTAGTAATTGTAGCAACTTCGATTGGACCACCCACTGTAGGCGGGCTTGGAGTAAACCGAACGTATTGGATCGTGGCATGCACCAGGAACTCGGCTAGGTCGATCGCGTCCTGAATGGGCATGGCCGGATTTACCACCTGTGCAGCAACGCGATTCTGCAGTTGCGTCATCAAATCGCCTCATCCCCTCCCGATACAGCAAGGTTGACACCGATGCGATGTCCTCCCAAAGACGCATCAAGCGGACGTCGTCCGCGCCCAGATCGCTGAATGCAAAGCAGTCCATGACGTGCTCCAGGGAATAGAACGAGCGAAGGATTGTCGTATCGCCGAATCCAACCTCCATGAAGCGATACTTCGTTCGTGTGTCTTCGAACACAATGAAGTTTCCGACGTCCTTGAACCCGTCGCGAAACCTAAGGGCGACGTTGAAGTTGCGTCCGACTATTCCGTCGATGCCTATATGGTGACGGTAATACAGCGCGGTTTCGCGCCCTACTTCACTCCGGATCCGTGGGCCAACGGAAAGACACAGTCTTTCAAGATCTTCATCTGCGGCAGACACTCTTAGCAGGATGTCGTCGGGCGAAAACCCAACCGTTTCAACAAAGAAACCTAGCGTTTCGATGAAGAGGTCTTCCACAGATTCAACGGGAGCCAATACAGCAATATTCGTGAAAAACCCGCCCCATTCAAAGTTGAAATCAGGCGTGAGCAACCGATTCGCGTTGTGCACTCGGAGCGACGGTTGCGCCAATGCAATACCGCCGACAGGGATGGCCTGTTCGAGAATGTACGGTTTCAATACGCTGATAGACGACCCGATAAACAACACACTCGGATCCACCGCAGAACTGACAGCGACCGGCCGACCACGTTGCGCACCCGCCTGCAAATAGTGGTTCAAGAATAGATCGTTTAGGCGATTTCTGAAGCTGGAAGCGATTCTGCGGTCGAAATCTCGCGGCAGACCGCGTGTCTCCATTCAAGCCCAATCATTCGCAGGGTTGCCTTGATTCCGCTCGGCCCGGTTCTGATCTCTCCAATCTTACAGAAGAGTAGCGACGCTCAATTCTCTGTCAGCTATGTGAGAGGTCATCCGTTCAAGAAGATCGTCGACTGAAACGGGCACGGTCTCGCGAGTGCCCAAGACACGAAGAGAAACCGTGCCCTCCGTGATCTCTCGCTCGCCGACTACCGCGATGAGTGGAATTCTCTTCTCTGAGTGCTGCCGAACCCTATTCGAGATGCGTTCGCTCTGATCTCGGTCGAAACTGGCTCGGATTCCAGAACCCCGGAACTTGTCGGCGAGCTCTTGAGCAAACGAGGCTTGGGAATCAGATATCGCCGAGAACACTATCTGCGTCGGCGATATCCAGAGGGGCAGGGAAAACGCGTGCTGCTCGAGAAAGATTCCCATAAACCTCTCGACGGTTCCGATGATTGCCCTGTGGATCATCACCGGGCGTTCGGACGTGCCTTCCGGCGTTGTGTAACTCGCGTCGAGCCGATCAGGCAGGTTGAAGTCCAGTTGAATGGTGCCACATTGCCAATCCCGGCCGATCGAATCGGTAAGTACATACTCAAGTTTCGGGCCGTAGAACGCGCCCTCCCCCGGGTTTAGAACCGTCTCGATTCCGGCTTCCGCGCATGCCTCAAGGAGCGCGGATTCGGCCCTATCCCAAGTTGCGTCATCCCCGATACGCAGTTCCGGCCGATCCGAAAACCGCACGTAGTAGTTCGAGAATCCCAAAATGCCGTAAATGTCCTTGATCATGTCGTTGAGAATCAAGATCTCTTCTTGGACCTGAGCCATCGTACAGAACACGTGAGCATCGTCTTGAGTCATGGAGGTGACGCGCATCAGCCCATGCAACGTACCGCTTAGCTCCCGGCGGAAGCAGTTGCCGAACTCCGCGAACCGCACAGGCAGATCCCTGTAGCTGTGTGGAGCGTCATTGTAAACGAGGATGTGGCTGGGGCAGTTCATGGGCTTCAACGCATACGTTTCACCGTAGCCCTCCGTCGTGAACATGTTGCCTGTGCCGAACTTTTCCCAGTGTCCTGACTGTTCATACAACGACTTCGAAACCAGGCGGGGGGTGTTGATTTCCTCGTAGTTGTACTGTCTCAACTTCTCCCGGATGAGACCCGTGAGCTCTTGATACATCGTCCAGCCGGCCGAGTGCCAAAATACTTGTCCGGGACTGGCCGGCGAAAAATGGAAAAGATCCATCTTGTTCGCAAGTGTGCGGTGGTCTCGACGTCGCGCTTCTTCAAGTCTCTCAATGTGCAGGTGCAGAGCCTTGGAATCTTGCCAGGCCGTGCCTGAGATCCTCGTGAGCATTGGATTGTTGCTGTCCCCACGCCAGTAGGCGCCCGACACCGAAGTCAATGCAAACGAGTCCTGATTGATCCACGCGAGCGACGCCAACAGCGGCCCCTCGCTGATTTGGACAAACCCTGTGTCTACCTGCTCATACAAAGTGACCTCAGGGGAATTGCTCTCTTGAACTAGCTCAAGCTTGAAAGATTCGCCGCCGGACTCCAAACGAGATACCACGTCAATGCGACTTGCCTGAAAGCGGCGAAGGGCGGCGCCCTCTTGGATGATGCTGCGCATTTTGGACTCGAGCCGCGGAAGGTCGTCCGCTGAGAGACCAGCGTCGACGAGCACGTCATAATAAAATCCGTCTTCGGTGATCTGTGCCTCGCCGAGCCGCACATCAGCAAACAGTGTCTTCAATGCGCGACCAAGAACCTGCTCGGCAACAGTACGCCGAAGTACGTCCAGTCCCGCTGGCTCGGACAGAAACACGTCCTCCGAATTCGATGCCGACGCCTCGGGGTCGGTCAAATCGACCAGACGCGAACCAACTCGCTTTGCTGCTACAACGTCGGTGCCTCGCTTACGCCGCGTCGGCGCGGAGCTTCGTTCGGCAACCTCGCGGTCGCTTGACTGGTCGGCCATCGCCATCTCACTTTCATACGGTCACCCTATTGCTGGCAGGCACAACGCACTTTGAAAGTGCGCATCTAGGCGGTGCCGAATACCGACACGTGCTTCATTATTATAGGAAGTTCGACGAACCCGTCCTGCCGCGTCCGACGGCAGGCGAAAACTAGATTCAAACGAGGTGGGTTCCGATTGATCGCTACACCTCCGAATGACCAGAATCGCTTGTCACAGCCGATGGAAGATCCTCTGGTGGAGCTCGTTCGGGAAGTACTGGGTAACGCGCTACGCGAGATGGAAGTTCCTAGCGATCATCTCGCCGAACTTGTGCTTACAGTTGCCAGCCGCTTGGCGAAGCCGCTCTCCGATGTCGAGCGGATTGTTCCCGTCAATCTGAGCTTCGCACTAGTTGATGGGCGAGGCGCCAGCAACGAGGTTTTCGAGGCGCTAGTAGGAGCCACCACGGGCACAGAGGTCGGCACCTACCTCGTCTTGATCTCCAGCAACCCGGACTTCTTTCGCCAAACCTTCGACGGCGAGCCTTCGACACCAAATCTGGCGCAATCTCACTCCGGTTGGACAGGTCTCGGCTGGGATTTGCGCTTCACAGCCTACGCACTGATGCACAAGGAGATATGGAGTTCCGAACACGATACCGATGAGGAAGCGATCGCTGTTCGCAGCCTCGTCGGCCATCCCGACCAGCAAGATCGCTTCACCAACGCGCCGCCAACGCAGGCACACGACGCGTTCTCGGAGCAGATGCGTCGCCGGTTCAGCCCGGTCATCCTCAGCATTCTTGAGCGACCTGGGGAGACGGGAACTAGCCTCGAAAACAGAGTGATGGTGGACCCGATCGCTGCGTGGTCGGCCGAGGCGGCACTACATGACATCTTTTGGGACGAGGGGACCACTGCTTGGTATGTTCTGAGTGCTCACGCCGTAAGGGACCTGTCGCGAGACCCAAGGTTGCGAGCGCGAGGCGTAGGTGCGGGTTTGGACATGCTTAGCCCAGACGATCGTGCCGTCGTCGAGCCGTTGGAAATATTCTTTTCCAAATGGCTAGCCTTTTCAGATCCTCCTAAACAAGCGCTCATTCGAAGAGCTCTTGTGCCTACGCTCACTCGCGGGAAGCTTGCCCCCCATTTCGAACAGCTTGGGGGCTACGCGGAAGCGTTGTGGGAGGAGTTCGAACCAGAAGGAGAGGATTTACTCGATGGCGTGCTTGTCCCGCTGGCTCAAAGGACGGCCGCAGCCGTTTTGGGCGTAGATGAACAAGACATTGTCCGGTTGCGTGCCTGCGGTGAATCTCTGATCAACTACCTCGCTTCACCCGGCATTCCGATACCGGAGGCAGTTGTGGCCGCGAACGCCGTTGCCACACTTCAAACGATAGTCGAAGAGCTGATCGAAAGGGGCAACGGCAACGTAGCCGCCCTGCTCGCTGCGCGTGCAGAACGCTCCAATATCGACCGCCTCGACATCGCTGCTACAGTTGCCCAACTCCTAACAGGCGCTCTCGAACCACTTGCAACCGCTTCGGCAGCCTGCGCTTTGTCCTTTGCGAAGAACGGTTTCAGCGAACGCACTTCATCAGTGCTGATCGAAGAGGCCTTGAGAGTTTCCACTCCGTTTCACTTCGCGCCGCGAGTAGCGCGAGAGGATTTCGACTACGGCGGCGTGAACTTTGCTAAGGGCTCACGGGTCGTCCTGAACCTGCTTGCCGCGAACTTCGGGTTGGATTCGGCTGACCACCTTTCGTTTGGTTTCGGTACTCACTATTGCCTCGGCGCTACAACATCGAGAACTCACCTTCAAACTGTCATGAGCGCGCTCGGGCGGAAGGGAGCCTTCCAGCGAATTGACCACCGCCTCGCAAACCACGTGCCAGCGTTTAGCGCTACTCGCTTGAGTTCTGTTCTATTGTCCCGGACCAGCAAATAGGAGTTCCATGAATCGCGTTCTTCCGAATCGCCTTGCTCCGCAAAGCCGACTCGCAATCGTTTCTCCATCGACTGCTGCCGCGGCGGAGTATCCGCGAAGGTTTGACCGAGGACGTCAATTTCTCGAGTCGCTCGGCTTTTACGTAGATGTCATGCCCAATGCTCGCAAACACGCGACGGGCGCGCCGACGCTGACCGTTGAAGAGCGAGTGGATGACCTTCACGCGGCCTTTGCAGACTCTTCGATTTCTGGCATTGTCTCGGCAATCGGCGGAACCGGTGCCGCGCAACTTCTTGAGTCGCTCGACTACGACCTCATTCGCGACAACCCGAAAGTGTTTTGTGGCTATTCGGACACAACCGCATTGCACTCTGCGATCGGAAGCCTCACCGGTTTGGTCACCTTCTACGGGCCCTCTGTCTTGGCAGAGTTCGCGGAGTATCCGTCTGCCCAGCCCGAAACGGTGTCTCACTTCCTTGCCGTCGCCACCATCGCTTCTCCCTCAGGTGTCACTCCCACTTTTGGCAAGATCATCACTGAAAGTCCGGACTGGGCTTCTGACATCGCAACCACACCCGAACCGGTGCCTCCGTCCATATGGGTTCGCGAGGGAGTTGCTCAAGGGCCCTTGTCTGGTGGCTGTCTTCCTGTCCTGACTCAACTATTGGGGACTCCGTACGCCCCGAACGTCAGGGGAACCATCCTCGCCATCGAAACTCCTCCGGGATACTCGCCGACCGAACTCACCCAAGACCTGTGGCACCTTCGCAATGCAGGATGGTTTGCCGATATCCATGGGCTAGTTCTTGCTTGGCCGAATCCAATGGACCGAGTTGAGCCCTTCTTGTCCGCGGTACGGCGGACGACTTTGCCCTATACGTGGCCCATTTTGGTCGGAGCGCCTTTCGGGCACACAAGCCCGCGTCTAACGCTCCCTCTGGGCTGCGCGGCCGAACTCAGCTTGGAAGGATTGACTGTCCTCGAGGCCGCCGTCGCAGACTTGTAGTCGATCCCAGGGATTCATCGCCGGATCGCGCCACCGGGACCTCTGGCGCTGACAAATTCAGATCTCAGTAGTCCCTAGCTCCGTTGTCTTTTCTACAACATGAGTTCCCGATCGGAAGATTGAACTCCTTGGACATCGGAACATAATCCGAGGTCCACTCCTCGTTGCCGTGCGGCTTGCAGAGGAACCATCCGGTTCGTCGGCCGCATCAAGAATGAGGAGGTGACTCACATGAGTGAGCCATCCGGATTCCCGCAGTACGCGGGAGCCACAGGTCAGATGCGAACCCTTGCGGTTCGCATCACCGACGACCTGCGAGCGCAGTTGGACGTCATCGCCCAACTCAACGATCGCAGTGTCACCGAGGAAATCCGTCTTTCGCTTGAGGACTGGATCGAACGCAGCAAGTCCGATCCGCAGGTGCTCAAGCGTGCCGAGACGGTCCGGGCGGACATCGAGCGCGAGGCCCAAACCAAGCGCAATGCCATTGAGGCGATCTTCGCAACGGAGCCCGCCAAGAAGGCGATTCCCCCGAGCCGCGACACTACCAAGGACAAGGCTCCGGGTAGCTGAGCGAAGGACGAGACCCTGGTCGGCTGGAGGCTTTCACAGCTTCGCCACCAGGGCTCTCGTCGCACCAACAACCTGCCGCTTCGTTCGTGGGGGTGAATCTCTAGCCGTCCGGCTGGAGTCACCCCCCACGAAAGGAACGTGATCACCATGGTCACAGGCATCGTCATCCCGCACGAAACCCGGCTGGAGATCTTCACCCACGAGTTCAGCGATCTCGCCAGCTACCAAGCGGCGGTCGGCGGCTACATCGAGACAATTCATCTCGACGGTCACCCATTGGCAATCATCGCCAACGAGGAGGGCAAAGTGATGCGCCTTCCTGTCAACCGACGAGCAACCTGCCTCTGGTGGCTCCTAAACCCGAACGGGCTCGGAGGCGACACCCTGGTGGGCGATGTCGTCATCCTCGGACCGATCGAGCGAGGCGAGATGTCCGATGCTTCCGCGAAGTTGGTCAGCCTGCTCCTTGAAACGTCACGCTTTCAAGTTCAGGTTCGACTGAGCAAGAAGTTCGACAGTTGGGTGCCGATCGGCGATCCAGTCGACGACTTCTTCGAAGCCACCACCCGCGCACTGCGCTTGATGGAAGTCTGGAGTCCCCCAGACGAAGTGAGAGTAGTCGCTGGATGAAGTAAGAGGCCCCCATCGCAAACTGCGATGGGGGCCATACAAATCTCGGCCTACCTGACGACGCGATGAATAAACTGAATCGCGCCTTCGACTCGCATCTTGATCGCCGTGAGTTGCACGAGGTCAAACTGCCCGGCGTTACCGTGGGTCCCGTGATTGAAGTCGTCGAACAAGCTGATGACGCTGTTGACGTCCTCGTCTACGAACTCGGCCAGCGCGGCATTGTCATTCCCGCTCCGCGCCAGACAGTGGAGGATCTTGGCTCGACGCGACACCGTGCCGTTCGGGGTCTTGAGATAGTTGGGATTGGAGGCCTTGACCTGCGCATCGGGAGCTTCGGTGTCGAGGATCGTCGTGAGAATCTCGCGCGCGCTCGTGCAGAAGTGACGGGCAGCATCAGGATTCATAGGGCTGAGGGCGTACAAGGCGCCAGTCCATCTCGCCTCAAGGTCTGGATCGATATCGGACAGCTCATTGGTGAGCGTCGTCTGCCGCAGGCTCCCATCGTCAATCTGCGTCGCTTCCGTCGGGTCGGCGAGCAGAGAATTCAAGACTGCCACGCTGTTGGCCGTCTCTCCCTCGGTCAAATCGAGCAGGTTGCGATCATCGCTCCACGCGCCACTTTCAACGGCCGTTTCGACGCGACCGAATGAGCGCTGCAGTGTTTGCACCGACGTGTTGTACGTGACGTAACGAGTCGTGACAGCGGGCCGCGCGTTGAGTCGAGCGATCTCCGTGCGCAGCCGCTGGCGATTCGCACGAACCTTGGCGTTGTGCGTGGTCACATCGCGGTTGTACTGAGTGACCGCCTGCTTGACGTTTCGGTTGTGCTCGTCGACGACGCGCTTGTTGTGCGCATTGACCCGATCAACTTCTCTGTTGTAGGTGTTGATCGCCTGCCGCCGCTTCTGCTCCGCCTGGCGAATCATGCTCTGGAGCTGCGCGGGCGTTACCCGGCGTACCATCACGCGCTCCGCTCAACGGTTGCGGGGTGATATCGATCGATAGTCTCCGCTAGCACCTTGGCCATGTGCGAGATACGCCAGAATTCGTCCACGCCATCGGGTGCAGGCGAGGGAGTCAGGCCGGCGTAATGGTACGAGATGGTTCGCGCCAGTTCAGCGGCTTGCCGAGGGTCGAGGAGTTCGCGCAGCGCAACCTCGTCGATGTCAAACGGCAAATCGCTCCTCCTCTCTTTGATCTCTTCGAAGACCAGTGTGGTGCCAGTGATCAGCACCTGGTCTGCCAGTGCCATGGCTCTGACCCAAGGGGCAAGCCGGTCGGAACGACCGTCGTCGATGGTTTGCATTGAACCTCAATTCGTGTGGAACATGGCCGCCGAACTGTGCGGGCGACCGTCGTGTGCAGAAGCGAGCGACTCGGGGCACCCGCGGGAGGCAACCGGAAGAGGGCGAGATAGGGAGGATCAGCCAGCATCATTCGCTAACGCCGGCTGATCCCTTTGGGTTACCCCTTGCCGAGTGTCGAGCCAGCATTCGACTTGGCCGGCTTCGAAGACGAGTTAGACGCGAGCGTCTTTCCCGCCTTCGACAGCGCAGCCTTCGAAGGCTTGGATGACCGAGATGACTTCGCCAATTCGGTGCTCCTTTCGCTTGAAGGAAAGGACAGATACACGCTTTTGGACGAAAAATCCAACTCGCGTAGAGCCTGTGGAGGCCCTAGAGTCAAAGTGTCTTCCAACAGACGCACTTGAACCCCGATCTGCCAGAAGAGCTCCGCTCGGCTAGGCCGATCGGGGCTCTTCTTTGTTGCAGCCTCATTGTATCGCGCGCCGCCGACCAGTTGCCCTCTGCGTTCCCGAAGGTGGAAATCTGTCCACAGGCGCAACTTGGCGCCGAAAGTGTGCCAGAGCGTGCTTTGTGGCCATTTCAGGGGCATCTGCGTACCGGCATCCCTCGGCGCCGAGAATTACAGCGATGTTATTCACAGTTCGTGGGTTTCAAGAAATAGTTATCCACAGGCTAGCGGCCGACTGAGGTCCACCCCATCCAAATTCATGTCTGTGGCCAATCCGCTGGATACATGAAGCCCGGCATGGCAGAGCTACCGCCAAACCTGCTCCGCTCTCGAAGGTCGGTAGCCACTGGCTCCGCAAGCCCATCGGGAAGATCTTCAGCCAGAATCCGCTCGAGCCTCTCAAATGCGCCCGACGGGTGAGTCTGCAAAGCCGCTCGAGCAATGAAGAGACTCAAGACGGGGCTCATCTGCGTGAAGGCATCGATGATCGTTCCGAGTTGTGTGGAGCTCGCGGCGGCCACAACTTTTCGGATCGCGTAGTGCACCATGTTGGAGGCATTCCGTTGCTGCTTCGCACTGAACCCGACCCGGGTCAGGGTGCGGCCAACTAACACCAAGGTGGCCACGGCTTCTTCCGCATGACCTTCCTCAACCAGGCGCGTCATGTACCGGTTTGCATACCGGAACCCGGCTACATCGGGAGTGTCGCCTTGATTCGCTCTTGAGCGAACGCACAAGCTCACAACGGCACTTGAGGTGACGTTGTTGGCGGCGCCGTGCTCGCTGAGTATGCGGAGCCACGCCATTGCCGCGGCATCGAGCACAGGAAGCGGCATCTTCCGACCATCTGCTGGTTGGAAGCTAGCGGCGGCAACATCGTATGAGCCGTAGCGAGCCAAGACGCCGAGTGCGTCATTTGAGGTCGACGGTGTGGCTGCCCCTGAGAGCATGCCGATGATGACCGAGCGGGCGACCGGGTCGGTCACGACGGCGATGGCTCCGTCAAGTTCGCTTACGTCTGGCGCGAGGACCGCAGCCTTTTGAAGTGCGGTCCACAAGCCCGCTGCATCGCGTTGGCGCCCACCGTTGCTCCTGAGAAGCTCGTTCACAATCCTTTGCAAACTGTCGACCCGGCTGAGCAGCGCGTTTCGCACCTCGGGGACTTCCGCTGTCGTCGTCAGCAATCCCACCTCTCCGCGGTCCACCGCCAACGCAACATAGGCGTTCGCGAGGGTGGCGTCCTCATCGATATGAACTCGAGCTTCTTGCAGAAGTTTGGTCAGGCTTGCGTCGTCTGCCTGGATCGAACCGTCCACGATGCCTGCAAGAACCAGGAGTGCGTCTGGGTCGCCCGCCCGAACTGCCGCTGGTAGTAGGGAGATCGCATAGTCACGACTCGAGTAGAGCGTCTGGCGCGATCCCGGAACGCTTCGTAGAACAGCGGCGACGATATCCACCGGAACTCGGTTGTCCTCAAGGGCGCTGCGCGCGACCGAAGCCCAGACGCCGCCCTCAGCTCCGACGGTATTGGGGGCGACTGGCAGCGCTTCCAACATGGCGGCGAGTCGCGCAACGAGACGATCTCGCGCCAGCGATTCTCGTTCGAGAAGTGGCGCAAGGAAGTTGGCTGTCAGTTTTCGCGGAGCCTTCACGGCATCGATCGTCAACAGGATCTCGTAGATGATCTCTATCTCTTGGGCGTCTCTGGATGCTTCGAGGTGATCGGCGAGCACGAAGAGCTGAGCGCCAGCACGCACGTCGGCATCGTTCTGAATGATGTCATCGCGCGTGCTCCTCGCGAGTTCGTACCAGAACGGCGCGAGTCGCGCGGCGGGCATCCGAAGAAGTTCGGCGGTGATGATCGCGCCCAATGACCGACGAATACTTCGCCCATGAGTGTCGCCCACTTTGGTTTGATTGCGCTGGACGACGGTCACGATTTCTTCAGCGAACTCATCGATGCGAATCGAAGGCCAATCGCTCGCCAGTCGGTTCAGGAAGGTCACCGCCACTGTCGTCCCCGAAAGGCCGGCGAGCAAGCGAAGGGCATCAACACGCATACTTTCGGGTTCTGCCACGAGGAGCCCAGCGATCAGATCAAACAAACTCTCGGCGTTAACCAACATTGCCGAGCCTGGGCCGAGAACGTAGTCAAGGCACTGGTTGCTCAAGTAGAACTCGTAGACGTCAGATGGGTGCGCCCGCAAGAGGCGTGCAAGCGCCTGGATAGTGGCAGTGGCGGCTCGGGTGTTGCTCGCAGACCAGACCAACCGCAGGACGCGCAGCTTGTCGGTGATCATGACGTCGGCAACCGTAGGAACAATCTGCGCCACACGAACCAGTGCTGTTGTCGAGACGGTCGCGAGAGATTCGCTCGGTACCTCCACGGCGCCTGGGTAGTGCGCCCAGGTCGAGAGAGCGATGCTTTCGAGCGCGACGTGACCCGCCGAGAACAGTCGAGAGACTGAGGCATTGACCTCGCGCACTGCAAGCGGATTTCGCGATGCCAAGACGAGTGCCTGTTCCAGAACTGCTCCTCGAAACAGGTCGGTTGGATAGTCGATCAGGAAGTCTGTAAGGCGCCCAAGCTCGCCACGAGGATCTCGACCCACTAGTTCCATTGCCGCCGCAAACTCAAACATGGTCTGGTGGAAGAACTTGACCCGTGGCCCGGCTACCTCCAAGATTCCTCGGGCGATCATCTCTTCGAGCGCCTCCGACCCTGCCCAAAGTTGGCTCCCGTTCGGCGCAGACTCAAGCTGCCCCAAGAGCTCGGTCAGTACGGACTGTTCAGGCTCAGGAGTGCCCATCGCTAGCATGACAACTGCGCAGGCACGCACCGCCGGGCTCAGATCTCGGCTGACTCGTCGCCGGACGGGACGCGCCATCCTCCGGTCATCGCGGACTCGATGTTCCCAGTAGCGAAGGTAGAGCCCAGTCACGTCAAGCTCCATCGCAGGCAGATTACCCTCCGAAAGCTCGAACAGCATCCGGAGCAGGAGCGGAGACTTGCAGATGTCACTAATTGGCAGCTCGCGCGTGACTGCCGTAGTCACGATGGCAAGCGCTTCGGACACCGGGTGATCTGGTAAAAAGCGCCGCGCCAGCCGATCGACCGCAAGTGCCATCTCGGTGTGGTCATAGGGGCCGAGCGTCTCGAACGATCCGATATTGGGCGCAAGTCCCTGCTCGGCTTCGAGCGGACGAGTCGCGATGACGAGGCCCGCCCGCAGTTCGACCACGAATCCGATCAGGTCCGCCATGAGTTGTTGCGAGAGCTCGGAATGGAGCAGCAAGTCGGCGGTGTCGAGAAGCACGACGACTCGCTGATGCTCGATTGACAGAAGTCGGACAGCCTCCGCGATCTCCTCAACCGTGAACGCACCGACCTCATCGATCTGGGCGGATATCCAAGTCGCGGACACGAATACGACGCATACTTCGGGCTCAGCACAGAGGGCGCGGTGCAGCCCCCACAGCAAGCTCGACTTCCCAACGCCAGCATCACCTCGCACGATCTGGGGACGATGCTCAGCCTCGGCAAGGCGCTCGAGGAGCATTGGCTCAACGCGCCGTCCCACGTAAAGGGATTGCCGAACGCCATCATCTCCATCAGGAGAGCCATCGTCGAACTGGGCCGAGAGGTCAGCCACCAGCCGATCCGACCAGCGAAGCAGCTTGCTCACGAGCCCGTCAGGCTTCGGGGCGTCGAGCCGAGGGGCATCCAGCGCCGCGGAACGTTCGACATCAACCTCGATGAGCTTGGCTGCGAGGTCTTGTCGCAGTCCCCGGATCACCCTGGTCTTGGTTTCCGGAGAGGCCTCCTTTCGCCCAACTTCGGCCAACGCTCGCTCGGCCCGATCGGTCGCGGTGCCGGGGAAGTCATCCAGCCCGAACAGCATTCGTGCGGCTGTGGGGTTCGCGCATCGGAGCGCGGCTTCGCCCAGCAGATCGCGGAGTCCCTCGACGAGCGCACGGTCACTGAACGGCGAAGTGGCGAGCAGCTCTTTGAGAACGGGGAACGGCTTCTCTGCATACCCGCCAGACGCTAGTTGAGCCAGCTCGATCGTTCGCTGCCGGAGCTCGTCGAGCTCCTTCACGAGCCGTGTTTTTCGATCTGGAATCGCCACAGCACCCAGTATGGCGGCGCTTGGCGTGCATTGGCGGCGCCTGTGGCGGCGCTCGCTCACCCTCGGCGTGTGCGCGAGCGAAGGGTGGAACCAGCGGGATGAAGACATGCCGCCGACCTAGCTGAGAGAAGGAGCACATGGCCGAAACAAGGCTGACCACAGCCCCGGATGCGGTCGAGAGCCGCCTCAACGAAACCTACCCCTGGTCGTTCGAAGAGCTCATGGCGCAGCTTGCTCAGGAGCAGATCGAGCAGGAGTTCCCCTCTTACACCTGACTCACAATCTCGACAAGTCGGGCCGGTGAGGCTCGGCCGGCTCATCGCCCACCAACACCACCCACTGCGTTCAAACGAAAGGACTCGCACAATGTACTCAAAACTGATCCGGTACACCGTATTCGGCGTACTACTCGCCTCTGGTCTGGCGGGCTGCTCTATGGCCAGTTCACCGGGCGCGCAGTCTGGCGACAACACCATCCTCGCCGCCTGCCCGACCGACAAGCAGGTCGCTGCCGATGTTGAGATCGATGGCAGCGGCTCAAGCTCCGGCGACACCATCGCGGCCGAGCGTTTGGCGATCACCACTGACGTCGTGCGACGCACGGCAATCTGCGGCGGCCACCTTCTGGTTCGCGCCTTCTCCGCCTCCAGCGGGGCCACGGTCACCATCTACGACGGCGACCTGTCATTGCCGGGTGCGACCGACAACGCGCGCCTGCGCCGAGTTGACGCGCTGGTCGAGAAGCTGATGGCCGAGATCACCGCCAAGTACGGCGACGCTATCGCCGCACTTCCGGACGGCGGCTCGGACATCACCTCCGTCTACCGGCTGGCCGGCGAGTATGCCGCTCAGCTTGGTGACGGGTACCAGCTGCACCTGTATGTGCTGACGGACGGCCTGAACAACATCGGCACCGACCTCACATCGCAGGTGCTCACCCCCGAGCAGGCCAGCGACCTAGCTTCGACGGTCAACGTTCCAGTGCTGCCTGGCTCGTCCATCACCGTGGCGGGCCTTGGCCGTATCAACGGCGACCCGGCACCCTCCGCGCTGGTCGAAGGGCTGGTGGCGTTCTACGACGCGCTTTGCGTCAAGACCGGCGCCGAAACCTGCGTCTCCGTGACCGACTACACGGCGGGACGGTGACCGAGATGGTGTCGATCAAGAACCCGGGTTACGACCCGACAGCCGACCGGGTCGAGGAGTACAGCAACCTCAGCCTCCAGCAGGTCGACGAAGCGCACCGCATCGACGGGATCGCAGGTCCGGCCCTCCATGTCGAGAACGAGCTGGATGCCTTCGGGCGCGAGCAGGAACCGCTGTGGAAGGCAGAGGGCATCCTGCAGTCGCGTCCGGCGCTGATCGCGCACTCGGGGTTGAAGGAGCAGGCTGAGACGGCGGAGCACCTCAGCCGCCAGCACCGCCGACTGGTCAAACGCGCCCAGCGCCGCCTCGAACGAACGGTTGCGGCACTGAGCCCGTTCGTCCGCCGCAAGGAAGGCCAGAAAGCCTGGTTCATGGTTCGCACCGGGCTGCTCTTGCTCGGGGATGTCGCGGGCCAGGCGGGGGCGCAGATCTACTACGGCGAGATCCCCGAGCTCGCACTCATCCAGGCGCTAGCCGCGGGTGTCGCGGTCGTCACCGCCGGGCTGGTCGGCGGTGAGATCAAAGACCTGCGTATGGCGAGCAAGCGGAAGATCGAACGCGCCAACCTCACCAAACAGCAGGAACCCTTCGCCCACCTGTTCGACGGCACCGATGACGGCAAGCACATCGTCAAGGCACTCGTCTACACCGGCGCGACAGTCGGCGTGCTGATCTCGACCGGGATCTTCGCACTGCGCTCGACCATCGACGGCCCGCTCTCCGGTCTCGTATACGGGGCGCTGGCTGCGGGCATCGCCGCGGCCAGCTTCATCTCCAGCTACATCGTCACCGACGAGATCGCGGACGCAATCGACACCGCCGAGAAGGACTACGAGCGCACGATCAAGCGCCAGACGACTCTGGCTGCGAGCGCACCGCTGAAAGCCGCGCTGGAGAAGATCGCTGAGGACGAGTCGATCCGCAACGAGCACGACGTGCGCGGACAGGCGGCACTGCTCACCTATGAGGGGCTAAAGCACCGCGTGCTGCGCCGCAACCCGGGTGTCGCAGGCCACGGTCCCGCCGCCGACCCCGAGCCGCTTGTCGGACGGCGTGCCCGTGAAGACGGGAGCGGAGCATGAGCCTGACACCGCACCTCCAACCCAGCGCGCTCGTGGGCGAGATGCCACGACAGGTCAAGCCGCAGAAGAAGGCGGCGATAGAGCTGGGCTGGCCGGGGTTCTGCCCCCGACAGCCCCGGCTCGTGCTCCCTATCTTCGACGACTCCGGGTCGGTATCCCTGCCCGGCGGAGGCGACCCGGTCGGCAACCGCTACGAGGAAGCGCAGCTCGCGTTCGAGGCACTCCAGGAATGGTGCACCTGCGGGAAGTGCCTGGGCGGGGTGCTGCACTTCGACACTCCCCGAGGGGATGTCGACCCGGGCAAGCTGCGCAGCCCCACGTTCCAGCAGCACCTCACGCGAGGTCTGCGGGTGCCGCGCTTCGCGGCTGGTTCAAGCCTCCTCGGTCCCAGCCTCGCTCGTGCGGAGGAGATAGCGACGAGCTTTCCGAAGTACGAGGTTCGAGTGGTCGTGTTGACGGACTGGCAACTGTTCGACACGGACAACGTGCTCGACCGGCTGCGCAGCTTCCCGGGCGCAGTGCTCGCCATTGGGCTGAACACGGACCCTCCCATCGCAGCGGACGACGACAACATCGTCGGTCTGCGGGTCGGTCACGACGACCCACCAGGCGCGGTCGCTCGTGCGCTGTTCGGTGAGCTGACGGTCGGTCGTCGCGGACGTCGCTTCATCGGCACGACCGCTACCGAGGAGGCGACAGCGTGACCATCGTTGCCAATTCCACAACATCAAGAATCGCCGCCACCGACCACGACGACCTCGACGCCGTCACCTCTGTTGGCCGGTATTCCGATCTCCTGTCGCCTCGCTTGGCGGCCGGAACGATCGGAACATTGCGCGAACTTGACCGAGAGCCCATAACCATACGTCCACCCCGCAGGCACGCGCTCCGCGCTGCCGGAGGCACGGAAATGAAAGGAGGAACCACACGATGAACACCAATGACGCGGCGGAACCGAGCAGGAAATTCAAGGTCATCTACGCCGACCCGCCCTGGGACATCCAGCAGAAGGGTGCCCGGGGAGCCGCCCAGCACTACGACCTCATGACCCTAGACCGGATCAAGGACATGCCGGTTGCCGATCTCGCAGACGAGAACGCGACCCTGCTGCTCTGGGTCACGAACGGGGCACTGCCTGCCGGCCTTGAGGTGATGAAGGCGTGGGGTTTCGAGTACAAGACCAACGCCGCGTGGGACAAGTACTACATGGGACTCGGCCTCTACTTCCGCGGCTCCCACGAACTGCTCCTGCACGGCACCCGAGGGAAGGCACCGTTCAAGTTTCGCGGGCAGCGCTCGACGCTGCAGTTCCCGAGGCAGGAGCACTCCCGCAAACCGGAGGAGATGATCCCCCTCATTGAACGTGTCCTCGACGGCCCCTACTTGGAGCTGTTCGCCCGGCAACGCCCCAACAGCCACCGCGACTGGAGTGTGTGGGGCAACGAGATCGAATCCGACATCGTGATGCCCGGCTACCCCGTGCCCAGCGACTTCACCCTTACCGGAGAACAGGAGCGATGACCCATGGCCGACAAAGAACCCACCCCGAAGAACCTCGCACAACGCTTCTTCGACCTTTGCCTGCTTCTGCTCGGAGGCATCATCGCGCTCTGGGTTGCGCTGCAGTTCTTGGCTCAATTCTGGGGCTGGATCGTCCTTATCGCAGCGCTCGTGGCCGCGATCTGGGCACTGGTCGCAGTCCTACGCGCCAGACGGGATCGCTGGTGAAAAGCATGAGCAAGTTCACCCCCGTCGAAGCGTTGCGAAATCGACAACGACGCTTGACAACTGGACGTCATGAGTTCATAACAGGCCTCCCGATCTCAAACCCCGAGTATTTCCGTCCCGGTAGCACCAATTGCTCGGTACAAAGAAAGGAGGTTGGACACCATGAGTCGAACTAAACGCAGCTACCGCCACAAGAGCGAAACGAACATCTGGGTATTCAGCAAGCGCAACGAGCACCTGCGACCAGGCGAAATCGCGAAGATCGTCAGCGGAATGGCTCAAGAACGCGCACTGGCGACCGCACAAGCCGAGAC
>JAYUVE010000018.1:0-17407 GCA_043754275.1 Microbacteriaceae bacterium
AACGGCACGTACACGGGCATGACCATCGCGGGCAGCACGTCGTCATCGCTTCGTGGGACGGCTGGTTTCTCGCTCGTGACCACCCCGGGCAATCTCTTCAAGCTCGGCACCGTGACCGCGAACAGCTATGTGGTCACGGCCTACAACACGAACAGCGGCGCGACCCATGGTTACACGCTGACCACGGGAACAGTGAGCGGGCCGATAACGGTCACCGCCATCACGACCTCCGACTAGTCCGACCGGCCTGTGCGGGGCGCCGTTTCCACGGCGTCCCGCATTCGCCAGCTAAACCCGATGCAAGCGCCGCACGTCCGAAGGGGGCACGATGATCTACCGGCGACTGCAAGAACGCGTGCCCCCCGACAGTGGGCTGAGCCTCCTCGAGGTCATCGTCGCCATAGCCATCATGACGATCGTCGCCACCGCATCCGCCACCCTCGCCCTGACCGGCATCGCGGCGGCGAGCACCCAGGAGCGTCGCCAGGTGGCAGTCACGATTGCCAGCAGCACCCTGGAGATAGTCGGAGCCCAGACGGTAGCGATCAACTCCGCGACCGGGGTCAGCAACCTGTTCACTGGTCGGACCTCGACCGCTGTTGCTTCGGCATGGTCGGCCAATTCGTCAGGTCCGGGCGTCGGCACGACCTACGCAGCCTCCGACCCCACCGCCACGACATCCTCCGTGGCGTCGCTGCCCATCACCAGCTCCGCCACCCAGGTGGGAACCGCCTACTCGGTGACCACTCTCCTGGGCACCTGCTACGAACCTATCGCCGGCGGCGACTGCGCTCGCGTCAGTGGCTACCCAACAACTCCACCCGCGACCGTCCCAACCGGCTACACCGACCTGATCAGGGCCATCGTGATCGTCAGCTGGACGGCAGGCAAGAAGTGCTCGAGCGGATGCACCTACACCGCCTCCACGCTCATCGACCCGAGCGCCGACCTCGTTTGGGTGAACCATGGTTGACCTGATTCGCACACGCTTGCGCTCAGATGAGTCCGGATTCACCTTGGTCGAATTGCTTGCGGCAATGGTCGTCTTCACCATCTTCGCGGCGATCGTCACGGCCTCGGTCGTCGGGGTTACTCGAGCCTCCGGTAGAGCGCAGCTGCTCGCGCAGTCCTCCAGCGCCGTGCTGGCTGCCTTCCAGGGATTTGATCGCCAAATCCGCTACGCGAATGCGATCAACTATCCCGGCACCGGCACCAGTGGCGCTCGCTACGTCGAATTCCGCACCGGAGCGGACAGTTCGACAAACGGCCAGGTAACCTGCACCCAGTGGCGTTACGTTCCGTCGACCAACGTCATCCAGTCGCGAACCTGGCAGGATGTCGTGGGCTCAACAGCGACGGCATGGTCGACCAAGGTCACCAAGGTAGTCAATGTCGGGGGAGCAAACTATCCCTTCAAGATGGTGCCAGCGAGCCTGGCACTGACGACGCAAGAACTCGTGTTCACCGTCTCTACCGGCACCGCCCTGGTCACACCCGGCGCAGCGATTTCGACGACGTTGGTGGCCCGAAACAGCTCGATCCTTTCCCCCAGCAACTCGAGCACCGTGGTCGCAAACGTGAGCGACACCCCGGTCTGCCTGGCGTCGGGGACGCGGCCGTGAGGGCGATCATCGAGAGGTTTGCGCGGATGCGAAAAGTAGCCAACCTGGCGTCAGCCGCCAGGCAGGAACAGGGGGTGGCCCTGCTATCCGCGATCCTCTTCATGGTGCTCATGGCTGGCATCTCCGTCGTGCTGGTCGGTGTGGTCGTGGCGCAGTCCGTGCCGTCGAACATCGCGCAGAAGAGCACGAAGACCATCTACGCGGCCCAAACGGGAATGCAGACCGCCTTGGCCATCATCCGCTCCGCCGCCGCGGCACCCGACTACGCCGGAAACGTCTACGGGGACCCGACAAAGCTGCCCTGCGCCACCACGACCGCCCCTCTGACGGGCAAGGTCAATGCCCAGTCCGATGGCATCACCTACTCAGTCGTGATCAATTACTACACATTGGATCCGACAGGCAAAGACTCTACGTGGCTCGGGAGCAACAAACTCAGCTGCTCCAGCACCACCGGGGTAGCCTCGACGCCAAAGTACGCCGCGATTATTTCGCAGGGCATCGCCAGCACGGTCGCGGGCCTGTCGAATACCACCCTGGGCAACCGCACCCTTTCGGCGATCTACGGTTTCAAGGTGACTAACGTCAATATCCCGGGCGGTCGGATTTACGACATCAACAAGGGCTACTGCCTGCGGGGGGCGACCGCGACCGTGGGGTCGCTGGTGAACTTCATCGCGGCCGCTTCATGCACGAACGACGCGCTCGAACTCTGGGTCTACGACACCGACTACAAGATCAAGCTCGCGAGCACGATCGGAAGTTCGACGGTCCTGTGCATAACGGGACCGGTCAGCTACGGTGGGGCTGCGCAAGATGCCAAGCTCCAACCTTGCAAGAGCAATACCGATCCGCTGCGCTGGAACCAGCTATGGAGCTGGATGGGCTCGGACACCTGGCAGGGGCAGAACCAGACGATTTCGTCGGGCTACAGCAACTCCTACCTTGGCACCGGGTACGCGACGGGAACCGCGCTCGTGGGCAAGAACCTTCAGGTCTTGAACGTAACAACGTTCGTAGCAGCGAACGGCCCGATGGCACCAACCACCCAGGTCGGCGCTGGCGCGGCCGGGTACAACACGCACCAAATCGTCAACTATAAGGAATTTGGTCGCTGCGCGGATGTTACGGGTCAAAACATCGGTAGCCTCTACATGATCTCCTACCCCTGCAAGCAGGACCCGTCCGGTCCCGCTCAGACGAACCTCTTTTGGAACCACAAGTGGTATTACAGCGAACCCACCGCCCCCGCAACCACGACCGCTTCGCCAGGGCAGCAGATCTACGTCTACTACAACAACAACACCAGCACGAAGTATTGCCTCACGAGGCCCACCGGCAGTGGCACCTACCCCGTCTTCACCCTGTGCTCGGGCGATGCCAAACAGAACTGGACTCGCGTGAACGACACCGGTACCTACGCGTCAAGCTACCTCTTTCTTGATGCGGTTGGCAGGTGCCTCACAGTAGATCCAACTGACCTCTACGCTTCGACGACCTATTCGAAGTTGAAAGTTGCCACCTGCGACGGTTCAGACGCCCAGAAATGGAACGCACCGTCCAGCGCCACGAACGCGTCGGTCGCTAGCTTCAAGGAAGGCCCATGATCGCAATCGCCGTCGGAATCGGGCTGCTCGGCTTGCTGATCGGGTCGTTCCTCAACGTCGTGATCTATCGGGTGCCACTCGGCAAGTCGATCGTGTCACCGCCGAGCGCCTGCCCCGGTTGCGGAGGGCCGATCAAGGCGTATGACAACATCCCGGTGGTGTCGTGGCTGTTGCTGCGGGGCAGATGTCGAACGTGCAAAGAACCCATCTCGATCCGCTATCCGCTCGTCGAGTTGGGCACCGGAATTCTGTTTTTCGTGGCTGGACTGCTGTTCGTGCCGCCTATCCTGTCGGCTACCACCGTTCCGGCAACGATTGGCGCGGTTCTCGTCTTGGTGGCCTACCTCTACCTCGCAGCAGTCTCCGTCGCGCTCGCGCTCATCGACATCGACGTTCACAAACTGCCGAACGTGATAGTGCTGCCGTCGTATCTCGTGGCAATCGTGCTCTTCACCGCCGCCGCGTTGCTCTCGGTCGACTTCGGCTCGCTGCTGCGCGCCGGCATCGGGATGGTCGGCCTTGCCCTTGCCTACTTGCTGATGGTGCTCGTCTACCCGGGCGGGATGGGGATGGGCGACGTCAAGCTCGCAGGCGTCCTGGGCCTCTACCTCGGCTGGGCCGGCTGGGGCGCCCTGCTAGTCGGTGCACTCGCCGCCTTCGTGTTGGGCGGAATCTTCGGTATCGTGCTCATGGTCAGCGGAAGGGCTACGCGCAAGACGGGTATCCCGTTCGGGCCCTGGATGCTCGCGGGGGCGAGCCTCGGGATTCTGCTCGGATCGGTCGCCCTCTCAAGCTACCTTTCGCTGTTCGGCCTTGTGGCCGCATAGTCTGTTGGTCTACCTGGGGGAATTGAATTGGCCAAGACGATCGTCGGCATCGACATCAGCGCGGCGGGCGTGCGGGCTGTCGAAGTGGGCACGGGCGGCAAGACGCTGCCCGTGCTCCTTCATCACCATTCAATCGCGTTGCCCGCGGGAGCGGTCAGCCGAGGTGAGGTTGTCGAGAAGCAGACTGTCGCCACCGCGCTCAAGCGGCTCTGGTCGGGCGGCCATTTCAAGTCCAAAGACGTGGTGCTGGGGATCGGCAATGCGCGGGTGTTCGCGCGCAACTTGAGCCTGCCGAAGATGTCCCTAGACCTCATCCGCGAATCGTTGCCTTTCCAGGTGCAAGACATGATCCCCTTTCCGGCAGAGGATGCGGTTCTCGACTTCTACCCGATCAGCGAATCAGCGGCAGATGGCGGCCAGGTCGTCAACGGAATGCTGGTGGCAGCCGTGCGCGAAGCCGTACTGGGCAATGTCTATGCCGCGCAGTTCGCCGGCCTCAACCCGATTGACGTGGATCTCCTTCCGTTTGCGCTCGCCCGCGCCTTTCAGCGTGGCTCCCGCAAGGCAGGCACGTCGGCGGTGATCGACCTGGGTGCAAACACGACAACTGTCGTGGTGTCGGCGGACGGCGTCCCGCAATTCGTCCGGATCATTCCGACCGGCGGCAGTGACCTGACCACGGCGCTGAGCAACAAACTCGGGGTCGCGGTCGAGCAGGCAGAACAGATGAAGCGCTCAATCGGCCTCGCCCCCTCTCGCCAGGAGGATCGCGCCATAGGCAGCGCGACTATGGAACTCACCGGCGAGCTCATGAACAGCCTGCGCACGACCCTCGCCTTCTTCGCTAGCGGCAACCAGACCACGCCGCCTATTAGCAACATCGTGCTGACCGGTGGGGGTGCGAACTTGCCCGGTTTCGCCAATGCCCTCGCCGAATATACTCGCGTGCCCGTAGCGATTGGCAACCCGCTTGACGCGGTATCGGTGAATGGCCGGTCCCAGCGCGCCAGGCTGGGCAATGGGGTGGGCGCCAACTATTCGGTGGCCATTGGTCTCGCTTTGTGGGCCGCCGCATGAGCGCCAACGACAAGGCTTGGGGCGCGCTCGAACTGGGAGGTATCCCCAGGGTTCACCTCCTTCCCCCAGAGATCGAGGGACAGAGGAGGGACAAGGCAGTTCGTCGATCCCTCTTGAGGGGACTCGTCGCTGCAGTGCTCTTGGTGATAGTCGCCATCGGAGGCGTTTCGCTACTTCTCTCTACGGCGATCGTGAACCAGGCGACCGAGCAGGCGCAGGGTTCGCTGCTCGCCACGCAACTCAAGAAGTACAGCGCCGTCATCGGAATCCAGTCGCAGGTCGATGCAATCACCACCGCACAGCCGGTCGGTGTGACCGGCGAGATCCTCTGGGCACCCTTCATCGCCAGCGTGCAAGCAACCTTGCCGACGGGCACCGCAATCACGAGCTTCACGGCAAGTCTTGATGCAGTCGGCGACGACGGCACGACCAAACCTCTCGTCGGCGACCACATTGCGACAATCAGCGTGACGGCGCAGGGCCCGCAGGACATTCTCACCGGCTGGCTGGCACAGTTGACAAGCATCAAGGGCGTCGTCGGTGCCACCCCGGGAGAGTTCGCGATCAGTCCCGACCCTGGCCAGTACGTGGTTAACGTCGACCTTTTTGTCAACAATGATGTCGTGGCTGACCGATTCAAGCCGGGCAACTAGACCATGAGCAACAACCGGATGCTCAACCTGCTCATTGGGGCCGGAATCGCCGTCGCGCTACTGCTCGGTTGGTTCCTCGGTGTTTCCCCCATCTTCGACCAAATCACCGCAGTCAGCCTGCAGACCAACAACCTCCAACAGGCGAATGCGGCAAGCAGCGCGCGACTGGTCACCCTCAAGAAGCAATTCGCGAACATCGGCGAGTTGGAGAAGAAGCTCGAGGACTTGCAGGATTCTATTCCTGCAGACGCGGACATCCCCGGTTTTCTCGCGGAGATCAACGCTCTATGTGCTGCCAATGGTGTGTCCCTAACTAGCCTCACTGTGAACGACGCGTTGGCCTACGTGGCTCCTGGGGCGGTCGTGGCACCGGCAACTCCCGACCCGAGTGCCACCCCGGGCGCGACCGTCGCGCCCGGGGTGACAGATCCATCGACCGGGCTCATTGCCATTCCGGTCAAGGTGACGGTCTCGGGACCGTACAGCCAAGTCATGGCCTTCGCGGGCGCTCTTCAGACCGGAAAGCGGTTGTTGTTGGTCGCGAAGCTCACGCTGACCGGGTCCGCATCAGGTGCTGATTTCACCGGGGATGTCGAGGGGAACATCTACGGCCTCCCCCTGCCGCCAGGCACAACTCCCAACAAGGCCACGCCTAGCCCTACGCCGACTCCCGCTCCAACCCCCACGCCCACCGTCTCACCGACGCCCTCCGAGGCGACTCCGACCCCGGAGCCGACAAACACCGCCGGGTAGCCCGCGCCGGATTCGCGGGCTGGCTCCCACCCCGCCGCGATAGAGTGTTGCCGATCAGTGGCAACGGTGGACAGTAGCGAGGGAGCCTGACATGACGGACGAGACTGCAACGCCAGAACCCAGGTCGGGGCGTCGGGCGAAGGACGACATCGTGGATGCCGAGATCGTCGAGGAGCCGGTAGCAACGACGCCCGAGCCGGTCGTCAAGAAGCCCGTCGAACCGGTCGCCAAGAAGCCCGTCGAGACGGTCGCGAAGACCCCCGTGGAGGCGGAGGCGACAGCTGAGGCATCCGGTCCAGCCCAGCAGGTGGTCTACATCCACGCGCCGGCTGCCCCGCGCAAGAAGGGAAATCGCGGCATCGGCGCACTCTTCGCCGTCGCCTCGGGGGTGGCGTTCGCGGCCCTCCTCGCGGTGGCCACCGCCGTCATCGGCATGGTGTCTGGTGGGCGATTCAGTTTCTCGTTCCTCACCGACGCGCGTTTCTACATTCCCGTGCTGTTCTTCATCATCGGGTTTGTGCTGCTGGTGCTCGTGGTCAACCGCGCAGCGTGGTGGGCATACATCGTGGGCAGCCTCGCAGTTGCCGTGTTCGTCTACTTCGGCACGGTCGGCGCCGGTTTGCTCGGCCAGGGCATCATCTCTCACACCCCCGCCGAGGCCGCAGTGATGTACGGGGTCGCGCTCCGAGACCCCTTCGTGATCGTGTCCGCGCTGCTCGCGCGCGAGGTGTCGATCTGGGTGGGTGCCGGCATCGCCTCTCGCGGTCGCCGCGTGAAGCTGCGCAACGTCGAGGCTCACGCAGCCTACGAGCAAGAACTCGCGGAGAAGCGGGCGGAGCACCAGGGCCCCGCAGCGGCTGTCTGAGTCGACCATCCGGCGTGCGCCCTCGACAGGGCGTTAAGCCTCCGGCGCAACCATTTGACCGCTCGGTCACGGCAGACTAGTGTTTTCGAGGTGTGCGCTTTGTCGTGCGCCCTTAGGCGTGCCGACATTTCACACACCGGGTTTCGTTCCTTACGAAACGGCCCCCACGGCATACCCACACAACACTTCATGAGAAGTCGCGTGCCGGGTTCGATGTCTAAACCATCACGATGCTGTCACCGTGCAGCAACAACAAGGAGTAATTGAGTGCCCACCATTCAGCAGTTGGTGCGGAAGGGCCGCACGCCGAAGGTCGTCAAGACCAAGGCCCCCGCCCTGAAGTCCAACCCGCAGCAGCGCGGCGTTTGCACGCGCGTCTACACGACCACCCCGAAGAAGCCGAACTCGGCCCTGCGCAAGGTGGCTCGCGTCAAGCTTTCCAACGGCACCGAGGTGACCGCATACATTCCCGGCGAAGGCCACAACCTGCAGGAGCACTCGATGGTGCTCGTGCGCGGCGGTCGCGTGAAGGATCTCCCCGGCGTGCGCTACAAGATCGTGCGCGGCGCCCTCGACACCCAGGCGGTCAAGAACCGCAAGCAGGCTCGTAGCCGCTATGGCGCGAAGATGGACAAGAAGTAATGCCACGTAAAGGACCAGCACCGAAGCGTCCCGTTGTTGCGGACCCGGTCTACGGCGCTCCCATTGTGAGCCAGCTCGTCAACAAGATCCTGCTCGACGGCAAGAAGGGCCTCGCCGAGCGCATCGTCTACGGTGCACTCGAAGGCGTCTCTGCCAAGAATGGCCAGGATGCGGTCGTCACCCTCAAGAAGGCGCTCGACAACGTGCGCCCCACCATCGAGGTCAAGTCCCGTCGCGTCGGTGGCTCCACGTACCAGGTGCCTGTCGAGGTCAAGGCGCACCGCGCCAACACCCTCGCGCTGCGCTGGCTCACGAGCTATGCGAAGGGTCGTCGCGAAAAGACGATGACCGAGCGTCTCACCAATGAGATTCTCGATGCATCGAACGGTCTCGGTGCCGCGGTCAAGCGCCGCGAAGATACCCACAAGATGGCCGACGCTAACAAGGCTTTTGCGCACTATCGCTGGTAAGCGATAGCGGGGGACCATTTCTGGTCCCCCGGCAAAAGCCCGAGCGCGTCTCTGCGCTCGGCTCGACCTGAGCCGCAAACATCCAATCTCTAACGTAAGGAACCGCCCGTGGCACAGGACGTGCTCACCGACCTGAACAAGGTCCGCAACTTCGGCATCATGGCGCACATCGATGCTGGCAAGACCACCACGACCGAGCGCATCCTGTTCTACACCGGCATCACCCACAAGATCGGTGAGGTGCACGACGGGGCCGCGACGATGGACTGGATGGCGCAGGAGCAGGAGCGCGGCATCACCATCACGTCAGCCGCGACGACCTGTTTCTGGAACAAGTACCAGCTCAACATCATCGACACCCCCGGCCACGTCGACTTCACGGTCGAGGTGGAGCGCAACCTGCGCATCCTCGACGGCGCTGTCGCGGTCTTCGACGGCAAGGAGGGTGTTGAGCCCCAGTCCGAGACCGTCTGGCGCCAGGCCGACAAGTACGACGTGCCGCGCATCTGCTTCGTCAACAAGATGGACAAGCTTGGTGCCGACTTCTATTACACGGTCGACACCATCGTCAAGCGCCTCGGCGCTCGCCCGCTGGTCATCCAGCTTCCGATCGGTTTCGAGAACACCTTCGAGGGTGTTGTCGACCTGGTCGAGATGCGAGCGCTGACCTGGCGCGGCGACTCGAAGGGTGACGTCGAGCTTGGTGCTAAGTACGCGATCGAGGAGATCCCCGCGGACCTCGTCGACAAGGCCAACGAGTATCGCGCGGCGCTCATCGAGGCGATTGCAGAGGCCGACGATCACCTGCTCGAGCGCTACCTCGAAGGCGACACCGACTTCTCGGTCGCCGAGATCAAGGCGGCGATCCGCAAGCTCACCATCTCGAGCCAGATCTACCCGGTGCTGTGTGGTTCGGCGTTCAAGAACCGTGGCGTGCAGCCGATGCTGGATGCCGTCGTCGACTACCTGCCGAGCCCGCTCGACGTGCCTGCTATCGAGGGCCACGACGTGCGCGACGAGGAGAAGATCATCGAGCGTCATCCTGACGCAACCGAGCCCTTCGCTGCCCTCGCGTTCAAGATCATGACGCACCCGTTCTTCGGTCGCCTCACCTATGTGCGCGTGTACTCCGGTCACGCCGACTCCGGCGCCCAGCTGGTCAACTCGACCAAGGGCAAGAAGGAGCGCATCGGCAAGATCTTCCAGATGCACGCCAACAAGGAGAACCCGGTCGAGTCGATGGCCGCCGGCCACATCTACGCGGTCATCGGCCTCAAGGACACGACGACCGGCGACACGCTCTCCGACCCCAACAACCAGGTCGTGCTCGAGTCGATGACGTTCCCTGAGCCCGTGATCGAGGTCGCCATCGAGCCGAAGACGAAGGCCGACCAAGAGAAGCTGGGTCTGGCCATACAGAAGCTCGCTGAAGAGGACCCGACCTTCCGCACCGAGCAGAACCAAGACACCGGCCAGACCATCATCAAGGGCATGGGTGAGCTTCACCTCGACATCCTTGTTGACCGGATGCGTCGCGAGTTCAACGTCGAGGCCAACGTCGGCAAGCCCCAGGTGGCCTACCGCGAGACGATCCGCAAGATCGTCGACAAGCACGACTACACCCACAAGAAGCAGACCGGTGGTTCCGGCCAGTTCGCGAAGGTGCAGATCTCGCTCGAGCCGATGGAAGTCACTCCAGAGAAGATCTACGAGTTCGAGAACAAGGTCACCGGTGGTCGCATCCCGCGCGAGTACATCGGCTCGATCGACGCCGGGTTCCAGGCCTCGATGGCGGTCGGTGTTCTCGCCGGCTACCCCATGGTCGGCGTGAAGGGCATCATCCTCGATGGTGCAGCCCACGACGTGGACTCGTCCGAGATGGCGTTCAAGATCGCCGGTTCGATGGCGTTCAAGGAGGCAGCTCGCAAGGCCAGCCCCGTGCTGCTCGAGCCGCTCATGTCCGTCGAGGTTCGCACCCCGGAGGAGTACATGGGTGATGTCATCGGTGACCTCAACAGTCGCCGCGGACAGATCCAGTCCATGGAGGACGCAACCGGCGTGAAGGTAGTTCGCGCTCTCGTACCCCTGTCAGAGATGTTTGGGTATGTCGGTGACCTGAGGTCCAAGACCTCGGGCCGCGCGGTGTACTCGATGACCTTCGACAGCTACTCGGAAGTTCCCCGCGCGGTAGCTGACGAGATCATCCAGAAGAACAAGGGCGAATAGCCTGCTGGCGCGAAGCGTCAGCTTCGCGCCTGAGGAGTTCCGGTGCTTGCACCGGCACCCCGAAGGTCCGACCCAAGACAAACCAACTAAAGTAAACACAACCCAATTCGCACAGCAACCGGAATCCATCCGGGTGCAGTGCTACCGAGTCCTGAGGAGGACCCAGTGGCTAAGGCCAAGTTCGAGCGGAGCAAGCCGCACGTAAACATCGGAACCATCGGTCACGTTGACCACGGAAAGACGACGCTCACCGCGGCGATCTCCAAGGTTCTTGCAGACAAGTACCCGTCGCCCACCAACGTGCAGCGCGACTTCGCGTCCATCGACTCGGCGCCGGAAGAGCGCCAGCGTGGTATCACGATCAACATCTCGCACGTCGAGTACGAGACGCCCAAGCGTCACTACGCTCACGTTGACGCCCCCGGCCACGCCGACTACATCAAGAACATGATCACCGGTGCCGCCCAGATGGACGGCGCGATCCTGGTTGTTGCAGCCACCGACGGCCCGATGGCCCAGACGCGTGAGCACGTGCTGCTCGCCAAGCAGGTCGGCGTGCCGTACCTGCTCGTTGCGCTCAACAAGTCCGACATGGTCGACGACGAGGAGATCCTTGAGCTCGTTGAGCTCGAGGTTCGCGAACTGCTCTCGAGCCAGGGCTTCGACGGCGACAACGCTCCGGTTGTCCGCGTCTCTGGCCTCAAGGCCCTCGAGGGCGACGAGAAGTGGACCCAGTCCATCCTCGACCTCATGGATGCCGTTGACGAGTCAGTTCCGGACCCGATCCGCGACAAGGACAAGCCGTTCCTCATGCCGATCGAAGACGTCTTCACGATCACTGGTCGTGGAACCGTCGTCACGGGTCGCGCCGAGCGTGGCACCCTGGCGATCAACTCCGACGTCGAGATCGTGGGCATCCGCCCGATCCAGAAGACCACGGTCACCGGAATCGAGATGTTCCACAAGCAGCTCGACGAGGCGTGGGCCGGCGAGAACTGTGGCCTCCTGCTGCGCGGCACCAAGCGCGAGGATGTCGAGCGCGGCCAGGTCGTCGTGAAGCCGGGTTCGGTCACGCCGCACACGGACTTCGAGGGCACCGCCTACATCCTGTCCAAGGATGAGGGTGGCCGTCACAACCCGTTCTACGCGAACTACCGCCCGCAGTTCTACTTCCGCACCACTGACGTCACGGGCGTCAACTCGCTGCCCGAGGGCCCCGCGATGGTCATGCCCGGCGACACCACCGACATGACCGTCGCGCTGATCCAGCCGATCGCCATGGAGGACGGCCTGCGCTTCGCCATCCGCGAGGGTGGCCGCACGGTCGGTGCAGGAACTGTCACCAAGATCCTGAAGTAACTCACTTCACGATTTCACGAACAGGGTCGGGCCTACGGGTCCGGCCCTGTTCTGCGTCTTGCCCTGTTTTCTTGCGCCCGGCGGGTGCTGCGTAGACCAATATCGGCGGGATGCGGCGTGTCGCGGCATCCCCGACACGCCCGGGTTGCAGCAAGTGCCCGTGTATGGCAAACTCGTCTAGTTCAACACTTCCGTGCTACGGCGCGTGAATCACTTCCAGGCAGTGCATAGTTCGGGGTCCAAGACCCGGGAAGCTAGGCCGCGGGAAGCAGAACCAAAAGCTCAATCGACTCCCAAGGTTTGCACGGGTGCGGTTTGCCCGGACAATTCCGAGCGCCGCGCCAGCGCGCTCTGAGTGAGCGATGAACACCTAAGCAATTGACAGATAAACAGTGGTGCGAAAGCAACCGTGCTGATACACGCGAGCTGAGCATGTTGGGGCCGCGAGGTTCCACGCCGCGCAGTCCTGAAAAGTACTAGGAAAGAGAGTCAGCCATGGCGGGACAGAAGATCCGCATTCGACTTAAGTCGTACGACCACGAGGTCATCGACTCCTCGGCGCGCAAGATCGTCGACACCGTCACCCGCGCGGGTGCGACGGTTGTTGGCCCGGTGCCGCTGCCGACCGAGAAGAACGTGATCGCCGTGATCCGCTCTCCCCACAAGTACAAGGACAGCCGCGAGCACTTCGAGAAGCGCACCCACAAGCGGCTCATCGACATCATCGACCCGACCCCAAAGGCCGTCGACTCGCTCATGCGACTCGACCTGCCAGCGGACGTCAACATCGAGATCAAGCTGTAGCCAGCGAAAGTCAAGGAACCTCACCATGTCTAAGAACACCACGGGTCTGCTGGGCAAGAAGCTCGGCATGACGCAGGTCTGGGATGCGAGCAACAAGCTCGTGCCCGTGACCGTCGTCGAGATCACGCCCAACGTCGTGACGCAGCTGCGCACCCAGGAGGTCGACGGCTACACGGCCGTGCAGATCGCCTACGGCCAGATCGACCCCCGCAAGGTCACCAAGCCGCTCACCGGCCACTTCGACAAGGCTGGCGTGACGCCGCGTCGCCACCTCACTGAGTTGCGCACGGATGACACCTCCGGCTACACCCTCGGCCAGGAGCTGACCGTCGACATCTTCGAGCCCGGCAAAAAGGTCGACGTCGTCGGCACCAGCAAGGGCAAGGGATTCGCCGGCGTCATGAAGCGCCACAACTTCAAGGGCGTCTCCTCCAGCCACGGTTCGCACCGCAACCACCGCAAGCCCGGCTCGATCGGTGCATCCTCGACCCCCAGCCGTGTCTTCAAGGGCATGCGCATGGCGGGCCGCATGGGTGGCGACCGCGTTACCGTGCTGAACCTCATCGTCCACTCGGTCGACCTCGAGAAGGGCATCGTCCTGATCAAGGGCGCGGTGCCCGGTGCCCGTGGCCGCATCGTCTTCGTCCGCAACGCAGTGAAGGGGGCGTAGTCATGGCTACCTCCAACGACGTCGCAGTTCTTGATGTCACCGACGCCAAGGGCAAGAAGGTCGGCTCGGTCGAGCTTCCTGCCGAGGTGTTCGACGTGCAGACCAACGTCCCGCTCATCCACCAGGTCGTCGTCGCCCAGCGCGCCGCGGCCCGCCAGGGAACGCACAACACGCTGCGTCGCGGCGAGGTGTCGGGAGCCGGTCGCAAGCCCTTCAAGCAGAAGGGAACCGGTCGCGCCCGCCAGGGCTCGATTCGCGCTCCCCAGATGAAGGGTGGTGGCATCGTGCACGGTCCGCACCCGCGTGACTACTCGCAGCGCACCCCCAAGAAGATGATCGCTGCAGCACTGCGCGGTGCTCTTTCCGACCGCGCTCGTGGCGAGCGTCTCCACGTGATCGACTCCCTCTCGGTGGGCAACCTGCCGTCGACGAAGGCTGTCGCCGCGCTGCTGCAAGACATCGCGCCCTCGAAGAACGTGCTCATCGTGCTTCAGCGCGACGACGAGCTCAGCTACAAGAGCGTGCGCAACCTGTCCACCGTCCACGTGCTGCCGTTCGACCAGCTCAACGCCTACGACATCCTGGTGAGCGATGACATCGTGTTCACCAAGGGCGCGTTCGACTCCTTCGTCGCCTGGGCGACGAAGGCAGAGAGCACCGTCGTGGCATCTGACAAGAAGGAAGAGGTCAGCGCATGAGCGCCCTCACCTACAAGGACCCGCGTGATGTCATCATCGCGCCGATCGTCTCCGAGAAGAGCTACAGCCTGATCGATGACGGCAAGTACACGTTCGAGGTCGATCCCCGTGCCAACAAGACGGAGATCAAGCTCGCGATCGAGAAGATCTTCGATGTGAAGGTCGGATCGGTGAACACCCTGAACCGCCCGGGCAAAACCAGGCGCACCAAGTTCGGGCTCGGCAAGCGCAAGGACACCAAGCGCGCGATCGTCACGCTCAAGTCCGGTTCCATCGACATCTTCACGGCTGTCGGCTAGGGACTCAAGGAGAGATAACAATGGCTATTCGCAAATACAAGCCCACGACTCCCGGTCGTCGCGGTTCCTCGGTGGCAGACTTCGCCGAGATCACCCGCTCGACCCCGGAGAAGTCCCTGCTGCGCCCGCTGCCGAAGACCGGTGGCCGCAACAACGCCGGCCGCATCACGACGCGCCACATCGGTGGTGGCCACAAGCGCCAGTACCGCGTGATCGACTTCAAGCGCAACGACAAAGACGGCGTGAACGCCCGCGTTGCCGAGATCGAGTACGACCCGAACCGCACGGCGCGCATCGCTCTCCTGCACTTCGTGGACGGCACCAAGCGCTACATCATCGCCCCGAACAAGCTGAACCAGGGCGACATCATCGAGTCCGGTGCATCCGCCGATATCAAGCCGGGCAACAACCTGCCGCTGCGCAACATCCCGGTGGGTACTGTCATCCACGCGATCGAGCTGCGTCCGGGTGGTGGCGCCAAGATGGCCCGCTCCGCCGGTGCATCCGTGCGCCTGGTGGCCAAGGACGGCCCGTACGCCCAGCTCCGTCTCCCCTCTGGCGAGATCAGGAACGTGGATGTCCGCTGCCGCGCCACCATCGGCGAGGTCGGCAATGCCGAGCAGTCCAACATCAACTGGGGCAAGGCCGGTCGCATGCGGTGGAAGGGCGTTCGCCCGACTGTCCGCGGTGTCGCCATGAACCCGGTTGACCACCCGCACGGTGGTGGTGAGGGCAAGACGTCCGGTGGACGTCACCCGGTCACCCCCTGGGGCCAGAAGGAAGGCCGCACGCGCAAGCGCAAGCTGCCCAGTGATTCGCTCATCGTTCGCCGCCGCAATGTCGGCAAGAAGCGCAAGTAGGCCAGTCTTGATTAAGGGAATTAGGTAGAAGATGCCACGCAGTCTGAAGAAGGGCCCCTTCGTCGACGACCACCTGCTCCAGAAGGTTGTCAAGGCGAACGAAGCCTCGAACAAGAACGTGATCAAGACCTGGTCGCGCCGCTCGATGATCATTCCGATCATGCTGGGTCACACCATTGCGGTGCACGACGGTCGCAAGCACATCCCGGTGTTCATCACCGAGACCATGGTGGGCCACAAGCTCGGCGAGTTCTCGCCCACCCGCACCTTCCGTGGACACGAGAAGGATGACAAGAAGGGTCGTCGTCGCTAATGGTTGAATCCATCGCCCGCGTGAAGCACATTCGCGTGACCCCGACGAAGGCCCGCCGCGTCGTCAACCTCATCCGTGGCAAGCAGGCACAGGAGGCCCTGGCCATCCTGAAGTTCGCGCCGCAGGGCGCAAGTGAGCCCGTGTACAAGCTCGTCGCCTCGGCAATCGCCAACGCGCGGGTCAAGGCGGATGCCACGAACAGCTACCTCGACGAGCAAGACCTGTTCGTCTCCGAAGCGTTCGTCGATGAGGGAACGACCCTGAAGCGGTTCCAGCCGCGAGCACAGGGTCGCGCCTTCCAGATCCTCAAGCGCACGAGCCACATCACGATCGTGCTGGCGACGCCGGCCGAAGAAGACGTGCAGAAGGCCACGCGCAAGACCACGGCCGCCAAGGCAGGGAAGAAGTAATGGGACAGAAGGTAAACCCCTACGGTTTCCGTCTCGGGATCACCACCGACCACGTGTCGCGCTGGTTCTCAGACAGCACCAAGGCAGGGCAGCGTTACAGCGACTACGTCGCGGAGGACGTCAAGATCCGCAGCCTGCTGCGCACGTCGCTTGACCGCGCCGGCGTGGCTCGCATCGAGATCGAGCGCACCCGCGACCGCGTCCGCGTGGACATCCACACGGCGCGCCCCGGTATCGTCATCGGCCGCCGTGGGGCCGAGGCCGAGCGCATCCGCGCCGACCTCGAGAAGCTCTCGGGCAAGCAGATCCAGCTCAACATCCTCGAGGTGAAGAACCCAGAGGCCGAGGCGCAGCTCGTCGCGCAGGGCATCGCCGAGCAGCTCTCCGCTCGCGTGGCGTTCCGTCGTGCGATGCGCAAGGGTCTGCAGGGCGCCCAGCGCGCCGGTGCCAAGGGTGTCCGCATCCAGGTTTCCGGTCGTCTCGGCGGCGCTGAGATGAGCCGCTCCGAGTTCTACCGTGAGGGTCGCGTTCCGCTGCACACCCTGCGCGCAAACATCGACTATGGCTTCTACGAGGCCAAGACGACGTTCGGCCGCATCGGCGTGAAGGTCTGGATCTACAAGGGCGATATCACGAACAAAGAGCTCGCCCGCGAGCAGGCCAACCAGAAGTCCACCCGTCCGGAGCGCCGGGATGACCGTGGCGGCGACCGCCGCGACAGCCGTCCGCCGCGCGCCGCTGCCCCCAAGGCTGACGCACCGGTCGCAGCAGGAGTTGAGGCGTAACCATGTTGATCCCACGCAAGGTCAAGCACCGCAAGCAGCACCACCCGGGCCGTAGTGGCGCCGCAACCGGCGGCACTGTCGTCTCGTTCGGCGAGTACGGCATCCAGGCGCTCACCCCGGCCTATGTGACGAACCGGCAGATCGAGGCAGCTCGTATCGCCATGACCCGTCACATCAAGCGCGGCGGAAAGGTGTGGATCAACGTCTACCCCGACCGTCCGCTCACCAAGAAGCCGGCCGAAACCCGCATGGGTTCCGGTAAGGGTTCGCCGGAGTGGTGGATTGCCAATATCAAGCCGGGTCGCGTGCTGTTCGAGCTGAGCGGGGTCAACGAGACCGTCGCTCGCGAAGCGCTCACCCGCGCCATTCACAAGCTGCCCCTCAAGGCACGCATCATCAAGCGCGAGGAGGGCGACGCATAATGGCGATCGGATCCAAGGAGCTCGCCCCAGTCGAGCTCGACACTT
>JAYUVE010000019.1:0-29850 GCA_043754275.1 Microbacteriaceae bacterium
GTCGACGATGTGATCCTGGTGTCGGCGGGGCCCGCAGAAGCGGATGCGCGCATCCGGCTGGCACTTGGCCGCCAGGCGCTCGACTCCTCGAGCTCCAAGATCCAGGCTTCGGGCGTGGTCATCGACGAGGCTTCCTACTCGGCGAAAGTGCATGGCCGCCCGCTCGACCTCACCTTCAAGGAGTTCGAGCTGCTGCGCTTCCTGGCCACTCACCCGTCGCGGGTGTTCACTCGCGAGCAGCTGCTGAGCGAAGTTTGGGGCTACGACTACTTCGGCGGCACCCGTACTGTCGACGTGCACGTGCGGCGCCTGCGGGCCAAGCTCGGCGACCTTGAGTCACTCATTGGCACGGTGCGCAACGTGGGATATCGCTTCAACGTCTACGACGACGACAACGAGCGACCCGCCCTGGCCTCGGCGAAGTAGCCACCATGACAGCCGAGCTCGACGACCTGATCGCACGGGCCCTGGCCTTCGACGGCACCCCGCCGTTTTCCGCGGGCGCGCTGGCGCAGTTCGCGGCCGGCGAGCGCGAACTGGTGTGGGAGTTCGACTCCGACGGCAACCGGGTCGGGGCCGCTCTCGATTGCCCCACCGCCTCCGAATTCGTCGTCGACCCGGATGCCCGCGGCCACGGCCACGGCGCCCGCATGCTCGACATGCTCACCCACCCATCACGCGGAGGTGCCGCGGGGACGAAGCTGTTCTGGGCACACGGCGACCATCCCGCCGCGCGCGCGCTGGCCCACCACCACAAGCTCGAGCCGGTGCGCACCCTCCTGCACCTGCGCCTCTCCACCCTTCCGAAACGACGGAGTTTCGGCGAGGAATCCCGCGAAAGTGCTGGTCGGGCATCCGACGCGGACGGGATCTCCGTCATTTCGGAAGTGGGCCCGTTCGCGGTCGGCGACACCGACGAGTGGCTCGCCCTCAACGCCCGCGCCTTCGCCGACCACCCCGACCAGGGCAACATCACCCGCGACCAGTTCGAGCTGACCATGGCAGAGCCATGGTTCGACCCCAACGACCTGCTGCTCCTGCGGCAACACGGCGAGCTGGTCGGCTACGTGTGGTTGAAACTCTCCGCGGGCGAAGCCGCTGGCGAGGGCGAAGCCGCGGTTTACGCGATCGGCGTCGCCCCCGAGCACCAGGGTTCCGGGCTCGGCGGCGAGCTGATGGGGGCGGGCTTTGCGCGGCTGGCTGAGCGCGGCATCCACTCGGCTCACCTTGATGTCGAGCACGACAACGCGGCGGCGCTGCGCCTCAGCCGCAAGTTCGGTTTCGTCGACGCCGGGGTCGACGTGCAGTATCACTACACGCGCTGAGCGACGACCTCCACGCCAGTTAAGCGGTCGTTCACGAGTCAGTGGCAGGATGAACGAATGGAGAGCCCGAACAGCATTGCGGACGCCAGCGCCGCCACGGACTCGCTCGACGAGTACGACCTCGACGAATCGTCGAGCGTTGACGATGGCACGCTTGCCCCCGACCGTTATCTCGACCGCGAGTTGAGTTGGCTCGCCTTCAACAATCGCGTGCTCGAACTCGCCGAAGACGAATCCCTGCCGCTGCTGGAGCGGGCAAACTTCCTGGCGATCTTCTCGAGCAACCTCGACGAATTCTTCATGGTGCGGGTTGCCGGGCTCAAGCGCCGCATCCTTACCGGCCTCGCGGTGCCGACCAACGTGGGGCGCGCACCCCTGGATGTTCTCGCGGATGTCAGCGCGAGGGCCCACGAACTGCAGGAGCGGCACGCCCTGGCGTTCGGCAACAGCGTCAAGCCGGCGCTGGATGCCGCGGGCATCCACATCGAGACCTGGGCTGACCTTGGCCCCGCCGACCGCGAGCGCATCGACGAGATCTTCTCGGGCCAGATCTTTCCCGTGCTCATGCCGCTTGCGGTGGACCCTGCACACCCCTTCCCCTACATCTCCGGACTCTCCCTCAACCTGTCGATCAGGGTGCGCAACCCGAAGACCGGCAAGGAGGAGTTCGCGCGCCTCAAGGTGCCGCCTATGCTCCCCCGGTTCGTCGAGCTGCCCGACGACGAGCGCGGGCTGATGCGCTACATCCCGCTCGAAGACCTCATCTCCAACCATCTGGGCGACCTGTTCCCCGGCATGGAGATTCTCGAGCATCACGAGTTCAGGGTGACCCGAAACGAAGATGTCGAGGTCGACGAAGACGAGTCGGAGAACCTCATTCAGGCTCTCGAGAAGCAGATTCTCAACCGTCGTTTCGGGCCGCCGATCCGCCTCGAGATCACCGACGACATGGATGCCACGACCCTGGGCCTTCTCATGAGCGAGCTCGACATCACCGAACAGGAGGTCTACCGCCTCCCGGCCCCGCTCGACCTCAGCGGACTGTTCCAGCTCACCCGGATCGCCCGCCCCGCGCTCAAGTTCGAGCGCTGGGTGCCCACCACGAGCGTGAGCCTGCTGCCGCTTGAGCCGACTGCCGCACCCGACATCTTCGCCTCGATCGCCCGGCACGACATTCTTCTGCACCACCCCTATGAGTCGTTCTCGACGAGCGTGCAGGCGTTTCTCGAGCAGGCCGCCACCGACCCCCAGGTTCTCGCCATCAAGCAGACGCTCTACCGCACCAGTGGTGACAGCCCGATCGTCGAGGCACTCATCGCCGCGGCCGAGTCTGGCAAGGCCGTGCTGGCACTCGTCGAGATCAAGGCGCGCTTCGATGAAACCGCGAACATCTCCTGGGCACGCAAGCTCGAGAAGGCCGGGGTGCATGTGGTCTACGGCCTGGTCGGCCTCAAGACCCACTGCAAGCTCGCCCTCGTCGTGCGCCAGGAAAACGGGGTGCTGCGTCACTACGCGCACATCGGCACCGGCAACTACAACCCGAAGACCAGTCGGCTCTATGAAGACCTCGGCCTGCTCACCGCTGACGACCAGGTCGGCAAAGACCTCACCCGCCTGTTCAACGAGCTTTCGGGCTACGCCATCGAGAAGAAGTTCAAGCGGCTGCTGGTGGCTCCGCTGCACCTGCGCAAGGGCTTGCTCAAGCGCATCCAGGTGGAGGCCGAGAACGCCCGCAATGGCCTGCCGTCCGGCATCCGGATCAAACTGAATTCGATAGTGGATGAAGCGATTATCGACGCCCTCTATCGGGCGAGTAACGCGGGCGTACCCGTTGAGCTCGTGGTTCGCGGCATCTGCTCACTGAAGCCCGGGCAGGAGGGTCTGAGCGAGAACATCAGGGTGCGCTCGATTCTCGGTCGCTATCTCGAGCATGCCCGCATCTTCTCGTTCGCCAACAATGGCGACCCCCAGGTCTTCATCGGCAGCTCAGACATGATGCACCGCAACCTCGACCGCAGGGTCGAAGCTCTCGTGCGGCTCACCGACCCTGGTCACCTGGATGAGCTCGACCAGCAGTTCGACCTGGCGATGTCGGATGACACGTCCAGCTGGTGGCTCGACGCGAATGGCGCCTGGACCCGCCACGACCGCGCCCAGGACGGCACACCCCTGCAAGACCTGCAGAATGTGCTCATGAGGCAGATCTCGCAGAGAAGGCGCGGCGGGGTTCTCCGGTGAGCCCCACGCAGCCACCCGTCCTGGCTGCCGGCGCGGTCTGCTGGCGTCTCATCGCAGGCACCGCCCGGATCCTCGTCGTGCACCGCGGAGACCGAGCCGACGTCTCCCTGCCCAAGGGCAAGGTCGACCCCGGCGAAACGCTGCCGGAAACCGCCGTGCGCGAGATCCTCGAGGAGACCGGTCTTGCCGTCACCCTGGGAGCACCGCTAGGCACCGTCGAATATGTGCTGCCGGGTGGTCGCGACAAGGTCGTGCACTACTGGTCGGTAGAGATCGACGAACACGCCCTCGAACGAGCCAAGTTCACCCCCAACGCCGAAATCGCCGCCCTCGAATGGCTGCCGCTCGATAAGGCGCGCAAGAAGCTCAGCTACGAGCACGACCTGGATGTCGTCAACCGCTTCGCCGATCGCCTCGCCGCTGGCAACGCCCGCACCTTCGCCCTCATCGCGGTGCGGCACGGCAAGGCCGTGCCCCCCGCCAGCTGGGACGGCCCAGACTCCACCCGCCCGCTCATGCAGCGCGGTGCCGACCAGGCCGTCGCGATAGCGAAGGGGATGGCGGCGTTCGGGCCGGCGAAGATCATCAGCAGCACGGCGACTCGCTGCTTCAACACCGTCGATCCGCTGTCGGTGCTGACCGACATCCGGGTAAAGAAGACTGATGACATCAGCCAGGATTCCTATGAGTCAGGGGCGGCTGGTGTGGCCAAGGTGGTGGCCAAGCGCCTGAAGAAGAAGGTGACCGCTGTGCTCTGCAGCCACGGGCCCGTGCTGCCGCAGATCGTCGACCAACTTGCCCGCCGCACCAACACCGCCCGGGATGCCGCGCTGCGCGACGCCTCAGCGCTGGCCACGGGTGACTTCAGCGTGCTGCACATCTCGCTCGAGCATCCCGCAGCCGGTCTCGTCGCGATAGAAACCCACTCGCCGAACCTGGATTGAGCCGGCCCTCAACCCCCACATTTCAACCGGTCTTTTGGCCACTCCTTCAAGCACCGGATGAGGCTTGGGCAGACATTTTGCACTCCGTTTACCTCCCGTTCACCTACCGGGAGAGGTCCGTCAATCGTCTGCGCATATCGTTTCCTCTCGGACCGGCACCGGTCTAGCGCGGCCAGTTTCCTTCACGGAGTGGTCGACGCGATCCTCATCCCCGAAGGGAACACAGTGAAGTTCAAGAATGTGACAGTGGTAGGCGCACTCGCGCTGACCGCCGTGATCGCTCTTTCCGCATGCTCGGCCGCAACACCTGTCGAAACCGCGACCCCCACCCCGACCGCTGCGGCGTTCACGATCGACCCCACGCTCAAGGGCACACTGACCGCCGGTGGCTCGAGCGCGCAGGCCAACGCCGAGGCAGCCTGGACCGCAGCATTCACCGCTGTCGCCCCCGGCGTCACGATCAACTACGACAAGTCGCAGGGCTCTGGCGGTGGCGTGACCAACTTCCTCGCCGGCAGCTACGACTTCGCGGGTTCGGACTCACCGCTTAACCAGGACAACCAGACCAAGTCGCAGGCCACCTGCGGTGCGGGCGGCGCCCTGAACTTCCCGGTGTACCTGTCGGGCGTTGCGATCATTTACAACGTCGCCGGCGTCAAGGACCTGAAGCTCTCCTCCGCGACCCTCGCGAAGATCTTCTCGCTCCAGATCACCAGCTGGGATGACGCGGCCATCGCCGCCGACAACAAGGGTGCGAAGCTTCCGACGGAGCCGATCACCGTTGTCACCCGTTCCGACGGATCCGGCACCACGGCCAACTTCACCAACTACCTGACCCAGGTGCAGCCGACGCTCTTCGCCGGCCCGGCTGGTTCGGCGTGGCCGGTTGCTGGCACGAGCGGCCAGCAAGGTGGCTCGGGCGTTGTGAACACGGTCAAGGCTGGTGAGGGCACGATCGGCTACGCCGACCACAGCTCGATCGGTGACCTGACCTCGGCTGCAATCCAGAGCGGTGCTGGCAAGGACTTCGTGGCGTACACGCCCGAAGCCGCCACCACCGGTTTCGAGGCTGCTGCAGTTGCCGCCCCGCTGACCGACGGTGACCTGAGCAAGAAGATCGACTACACGAAGATCTCCGGCGCAGACTCCTACCCGATTCCGCTGCTCTCCTACGTGATCGCCTGCACCACCTTCAAGGACCCGGCACAGGCCGCCCTCACGAAGGCGTACATCGGCTTCCTCGGCAGCGAGACCGGCCAGAAGGTCGCCGCGAAGAACGCTGGATCGGCTCCGGTTCCCGCGAGCATCACGGCCGACTTCACCGCGAGCCTCGAGCTCATCAAGTAGTTCAACCAGCAGTTCAACAAGCATTGCCGCCAGCACGGTAACGTGATTGGCACCGACGGTCGGCCCCCGCTAAGGAGTATGCAGTGAGCACCAGTGAAACTGCCTCCCAGGCGAGGGCCGGCCTGTCAACTGGTTCGGTCGGCTCCCGCCCCCCACAGGGGGCGGGGCCGGCTCGCACCAAGGTCAAGGCCCGTCCGGCCGACCGCATCTTCTTCGGCCTGAGCCTCGGCTCCGCCAGCCTCATCCTCGGCATCCTCGCCGCGGTGGCGATCTTCCTGATCATCCAGGCGGTCCCCGCAATTGTCACCAAGTGGAGCGACAACCCCAATCTCGCCGAAGGCCCCACCGCAGGGTACGGCAACTTCTGGGAATACGTCGCTCCGCTGATCTGGGGCACGCTATTCGCCTCGGCGATTGCGCTCGTCATTGGTGCCCCAGTGGCAATTGGGATCGCCCTGTTCATCTCGCACTACGCGCCCCGCCGCATAGCGGGCGTGCTCGGCTACCTCATCGATCTGCTCGCTGCGGTGCCCTCGATCGTCTTCGGCCTCTGGGGCATCATCGTCATCCGGCCGTTGCTGCTGCCGCTGAGCGACTTCCTCAACCAGAACCTGGGCTGGATCCCGCTCTTTGGCGGCCAAGTCTCCACCGTCGGCTCGACGGTGCTCGCGGGCTCGGTCGTGCTGGCCGTCATGATCCTGCCGATCATCAGCTCCATCTCGCGCGAGATCTTCCTGCAGACTCCTCGGCTCAACGAAGAGGCTGCGCTCGCCCTCGGGGCGACGAAGTGGGAGATGATCCGGCTGGCCGTGCTGCCGTACGCCCGCTCCGGCATCGTGAGCGCGACCCTGCTCGGCCTCGGCCGCGCCCTGGGCGAGACCATGGCGATCGCCCTGATCATCTCGCCGTCGCTGATCTTCTCGCTGCGCATCCTGACCGAGGGTGAGAACTCGCAGACGATCGCCGCGAACATCGCCCTGAACTTCCAGATCGCGGATGGCCTGCAACGCCAGGCCCTCATCGGCACGGGTCTCATGCTGTTCGTCATTTCGCTCGCGGTGAACCTCGTCGCGCGCCTCATCGTCGCGCGCACAGCACCCGGCCAGGGCCGTAAGTCGAAAGGCAAGCGCAGGCCGCCGGAGGGCGTGACCCTGCCGTCTGCGACGAGTGCCCTCGAGGCCACAGCGCTCGACAAGCTGTCAGGAACTCACCACGAAGGTGCCCGCGCGTGACCGCCGCCGCCAGTCCGAGGCTCAGACAGCCGCAAGGCCCCATCACCAACACCCTGACCACCGGTCAGCTGCCCAAGTTCGTTGAGCTCTACGTCATCGCCGGGGCGCTGCTCGTGGTGGGGGGCATCCTGGCCCTCATGGGCGCATTCAACGTGGGCGGTTGGATCTTCCTCTCCCTCGTGGTTTACCTGGTCACGCTCGGCGTGCTGTCGAGCCTCGCCGAGAATCGCCGTAAGGCGACCGACCGGATCGTGCGCAGCCTGGTCTACGTGGCCTTCCTGCTGGCCATCGCCCCGCTCGTCTCCACGCTCGCGACAGTCACCGCAAAGGGGATCGGCCAGCTCAACTGGGCATTCGTCTCCACGACCGGCGGCTCGGTGTTCAATCCGGACACGCTCGAGGTCACAGTCTCCACCGGCGCGCTCCAGGCAATCGTCGGCACCCTCGAGATCACCGGGATGGCGGCGCTCATGTCGATCCCGATCGGGATCCTCACCGCGATCTACCTCGTGGAGTACGCGCAGTCTGGGCAGTGGATCGCCAGGACAGTCACGTTCCTCGTTGACGTCATGACGGGCATCCCGTCGATCGTCGCCGGTCTCTTCGCGTTCTCGCTGTTCACCCTGATCGTGGGGCCGAAGGCGTTCAGCGGCTTCTCCGCGTCTGTCGCCCTCTCGGTGCTCATGATCCCGATCGTCGTGCGCTCCTGCGAAGAGATGTTGCGGTTGGTGCCGCATGACTTGCGTGAGGCATCCTTCGCGCTCGGGGTATCGCGATTCTCCACGATCATCAAGATCGTGCTCCCGACGGCGATCGCCGGCATCATCACCGGTGTCATGATCGCCATCGCCCGCGTCATCGGCGAGACCGCCCCGATCTTCATGGCGGCGAGCTTCACCGACAACTTCAACGCCAACCTCTTCAGCGGGCCCCAGCAGACGCTGCCCGTGCTCGCCTACACCGGCTACAAATTCCCTGGGCAAGACATCGCCGCATCGAACGCCTCGGCCTGGGGAGCTGCACTGCTACTCGTGCTCATCGTGGTCGTCCTGAACATCATCGCCAGAATCATCGCCAAGGTCTTCGCCCCCAAGGGCGCCAGGTAACCCGGCCGTAGAACGGATCAAGAGAACACTGTGTCAAAGCGCATCGAAGTAACCGACCTCAACGTCTACTACAGCGACTTCCTCGCTGTCGAAGGCGTGACCATGTCGATCGAACCCCGCACCGTCACTGCTCTCATCGGGCCGAGTGGATGCGGCAAGTCGACATTCCTGCGCACCCTCAACCGCATGCACGAGGTGATCCCCGGCGCGCACGTCGAGGGTGAAGTCATGATCGACGGCAACAACCTCTACGGGCCCGGGGTTGACCCCGTGCTCGTCCGCCGGCAGGTCGGCATGGTGTTCCAGCGCGCGAACCCGTTCCCCACGATGTCGATTCGCGACAACGTGCTCGCTGGCGTCACGCTCAACAATCGCAAGCTCTCGAAGTCAGACGGCGACGCCCTCGTCGAGAAGTCGCTCCAGGGCGCGAACCTGTGGAACGAGGTCAAGGACCGCCTGGACAAGCCCGGCATGGGCCTTTCCGGTGGGCAGCAGCAGCGCCTGTGCATCGCGCGCGCGATCGCGGTCTCGCCCGAGGTCATCCTGATGGATGAGCCGTGTTCGGCGCTCGACCCCATCTCCACTCTCGCCATCGAGGACCTCATCGAGGAGCTCAAGCAGGACTACACGATAGTGATCGTGACCCACAACATGCAGCAGGCATCCCGGGTCTCTGACCGCACGGCATTCTTCAACATCGCGGGCACCGGCAAGCCGGGCAAGCTCATCGAATATGACGACACCCGCACGATGTTCTCGAAGCCGTCGGTGCAGGCCACCGAAGACTACGTCAGCGGCAAGTTTGGGTGATCTGCCCCTTGCAGACACCCAAGGCAAATTCGGCTAGTCCCCTACTGAATGCCGGGCCGCAGAACGCCTCTCGGCGCAAGGCCGCTCGGAGCGGCTATTAGTGGAGCCCGGGGTTACTGCGGCCCGGCTGGACTATTTTAGTCGAGATTTCCGGAGCGGTAGAGGCGCGCACAGGCGGTGAACTCGTCCGCGGTCTGGGCGAGGCGGGCGGCTCTGGTTGTGAGTTCCGTCGCGCGTTCGGGGTCGGTGGGCTCCGCGTCATCCGCGAGGTCGGTGCAGCCTGCGGCGAGGATACGGCTGAACGATGACGCCCGATCGAGCGCGACCCCGAAGTCGCCGCGGAACAGCCCGCGCAGGATTTGGTCGGCGAGTTCGGTGATCTCGTCGGGACCGGTCGGCGCGGGGGCGCCGACCACGACGGCGTCGATGGTCGCCAGAACTTCGGTGCCGCGCTGGAACAGGAAACTCGTTCCCGTGGGGTCTTGGCGGATTACTAGTCGCAACAGGTAGATGCGCCAGAGTGCACCCGCCAGGCTGCGCGGGCTCGATCTCGCCCAGAGTTCGGCGAGCGCATCCAACCCGTTCGCATCGGTGTAGGCAACCAACCGCTCGATGACCTCTGGGTCGTCGGTCTCGCGCGCCCGGTTGAGGAGGGCATGCGCGGTGTCGTGCGCCACCCGAAGGATCTGCGCCGGATCTTCGCCGCCCTCGTACGTGTCGAACTTGTCGCCCGAGTACTGGGTCGGTTTATGGAAGTCGTCGGCCACCCCCTCAACGCTACGCCCCCGCCGCGACCCCGCCGCGCGCCCGGTACGGCTCTCTCGCCGCGACCACGGTGTCGCGCCCGGTACGCTTGACGTCGTAGGGCCTGTAGCTCAGTTGGTAGAGCATCGGACTTTTAATCCGCGGGTCGCGGGTTCGAGCCCCGCCGGGCCCACGTTGGTGACTCGATCACCGTTCCCTCGCGTCGCACTCCCGATCAACTCGGTCGAGTCGCCAACGTGGGCCTGGATGTAGAAGAACTACGCCGGGGTCCCCGTCGCGCCGGTTCCGACGCGTCGCGCCTTCCGCTTATCAGGACACCCACGCGTGACCGCGCGACGTGGCGGCCGTGCCGATGGGGCGTCGAGCCCCGCCGGGCCCACCGAAGGTGCGATGTCGCGCCGCGGCGTCGCGGCTTCGGTACTCCCGAAGTAGGAGAACTACGCCGGGGTCCCCATCGCGCCGGTTCCGACGCGTCGCTTCTCCATTACCTGCCAGTTCGGGATGACCGCGACGTGGCGGCCGTGCCGATGGGGCGTCGAGCCCCGCCGGGCCCACAACGAGTGCCCGACCACAACGCGGGCGCTCACCCCACTCAAGGCTGTCGGGTTCTCGTTGTGGGCCCGGATGTAGAAGAACTATCGCCGGGGTCCCCATCGCGCCGGTTCCGACGCGTCGGCCCCTCGCACAACGAAGGACATTCCGCGTGACCGCCGACGTGGCGGCCGTGCCGAGGGGGCGTCGAGCCCCACCGGGCGCACCGTGTTTCTTGCTCACTCGCGCCGCCCCCGCTTGTGGCGGACGGGAAGCCCGCTCTTTTACAGTTCGGTTCGCGGGCTTGGCGGGCTAACCGCGGACAGGTCGCTGTGGCCGGTGAGCCGGTACGCCGCGACGCCCGCCTGCCTGTAGCGGGCCCATCCGTCGCCTTCCGGGGCATCCCGCTGGAAGCTTGGGCCTGTCCGATTCAGTCGGTCGTGCTCATCACCGGTAACCCAGCACTTCACGAGGAGTTGGTCGAAGATCACGATCAGGTGTTCCGGAGAGATTGCTGGACACCCGGCAATCGGTTCGACCATGGAGTTGAGGCGGGGGTCGGCCTGACCGGGGTCGACAATCTCGACAACGATCCGCTTCATCGGCACCACATACTCCACGATCCGCTGACTGCGGTCCAGTCGCATCGAATCCTGTGTCGCAAACGTAACGGTATGAGCGCCATCGAGGCCTTGAAGCATCTGACGGAGTCGACCTGGGTATCCGAGCGAACCTTTGGACCACAATCGGCCGCCAGCAGCGAGGAAGGGACGAACTTCGCCTTCGATGAAGTGATACGCGTCTCTGGCAATCCGAAGGCGACGTTCATCGCCACCGAGGATCCGCATGGCACGATTCTCCCATCGCAGCCCCTTGTGACGGCCGATGCCAATGCATCTGGCGCGGCCCGCGAACCAGCGACAGAGAGGACTTCGGTAGGCTCCACGACCATGGAGATCCGCGATGACATCTCGGGCTGCTTCGTGCGTCTCACTCCTGTCAGCTATCAGTTTCCAACTCGCCGCGGCGACGCCTTCGATGACAACTGGCTCATGATCAAAGGCCGAGTTCAAGACCTCGAACAGGCATGGACGTTTCATGATCCAGCGTTGCTCGTGGATGAGGCCCGTTCGATCGAGGTATGGCTGAGAGCGGCTGCATCCGGGGCGGTCGTGCCGCTCGAGCCAGATGACAGCGGACTTACGTGGCCCAGCCTCGACATGATCGAACCGAACATCGGGCTCGGCTTGGTCCGCTTCACGCCCCCCACCGTGACAATTCGCTTCTTCCTCCGATTGGAGTCCGCTCCTCCAACGACGTTCGAGGGGAACGACAAGACCGATATGGACTACTACCTGGATCTGACGACGACTCCAGACGAACTGGAGTTCGCGGCCGCAGAGTGGGAAGGACAGCTCGCCCAGTTCCCGTCCCGGGGGTAACGCTTTGGGCAAGGCAGTGCCTTGAAGCGGCCGGGCCCGATATATAGACTGAGCGGAACACGTATATAGGAGGAATGATGGCTGTCACCAGTGTCGACATCGATACCGAAGTCCTTCGCCTCGCGAAGTCCTCCCTCGGCGTACGCACCAACCGCGAAGCGATCGACCTGGCGCTTCGGGATGTCGTGAAGCGCCGGAGGCAGCTGGAAGCCGTCGACGCGCTCGCTGCGATCCCGGTGGACCGCGACGCGACGACGATCGCCTATGGCGACTAAGGCACCCCTCCGTTTCCTGGTTGACACGAGCGTGTGGGCACGCCTCGCGACAACACCGACGGTTGCCGACAGACTTCGCACAATCATCGAGTTGGTCAGTCCCGACGACCTGCTCGTCTGCCCGCCTGTCGCTGTTGAGTACGGCTTCACCGCACGCACCGGCAAGGATCATTCGCGGCTGCGAGAGCAGCTGGCGGCGTTCACGGAGTGCAACGAGCACCCCACCGAGGCCGACGCGTTGGGCATCCAGAGTCGGCTATGGAACGGTGGTCTCCTGCGTGCTGCCGGTGCAACCGACACCCTGATCGCTGCGTACGCGATCAAGAACAACGCTGCCGTGCTGCACTACGACCGCGACTTCGAGCACATCGCGTCTGTCGTCCCGACCTTCCACCACCGCTGGATCCTGCCGCGTGGCTCTGTCGACTAGCCACCGAGCCGCGAGGCCTGTCCTTCGTGCACGCTCGCCATCGCCTCGCCGTGCTGCGCGGTCGGCGCGAGCCGCGGGTCGTCGGGGGTGCGGCCGTCACGCAGGGCATCCAGATAGGCGTGGTCCAGGGCGATGCGCGCGCGTAGATCCGCGGCGTCGCCCGAAGACCCGTGCCCGGGGATGACGACGTTGACGTCTGCCGCGGCATCCTCCAGCAACTGAAGCGCCAGGAGGTAGTCGCCGATCGCATCCGTCGCGAAGGGGTTCAGCATCGGGATGAGCACATCCGAGAGCATGTCGCCCGCGACCAGTACCCCGAGTGATGGGATCAGCAGCGCCGCGTGGCCGAAGGCGTGAGCCTGGTGTTCGATGATCCTCACCTCGGGGCCGTCCCACGGGATGCGGGTCGTCCCGGCGGGCAAACCGGTGATGCGGCCGAAATGCGCGTCCAGCGGGACCTGGCCAACGATGTCCTCGGGGATCATCCCGGCGACCATGGCTTCCCAGCCCGGAGTGGCCAGCCGGTTCGCGATGGCGGCCGCAGCAGCGGCCGTGCCGTAACGGGGTGCGGGGCCCAGGGAAGCGTGCCAGAGCAGGTGGTCCCAGTGGGGGTGCGTGGAAAAGCCCGCGACGACGGTGTCGCCGAGCTCGCCGGCGATGCCCGCGATCTCGTCAGCGGTGATGCCCGCGTCGATCAGCAGCACACCCGAGTCGCCCTGAGCCACGACGGCGTTGCTCTGCATGAACTCGCTCGTGTGGACGAACACGCCATTGGCGACCGGCCGCAACAAGTCCGACTCCCCACTAGCCATGCCCGCAATCGTAGGGTCCTTGTCTCGTGATCGCACCTAGGTGCGTACGGCAATCTGCCGTACAATTGGCCCATGGCATCCCCCGTCAAGTCTGACCGACTCGAGCTCCGCCTTACGAGCGAGCAGAAGCTGAAGATCGAGCAAGCGGCAGCTCTCTCCGGCCGATCGGTCACGGATTTCTCGGTACCTCTGCTCGTCCGCGAGGCGAGTGAGGTCATTCGAGTGGAACGCGATCTGCGCCTGTCCAAGAAGTCCTGGGATGCATTCAACGAGATCCTTGACCGCCCCGCTACGCCAGTGGCAGGCCTAGCCGAACTACTCAGGCGCCCCTCCGTCTTCACCGATTGAGTACCTTCCGCGGCCCTCGCGCGCTGGCCCCTTCCGACAACTACGCCAGGTTCGACTGCGGTGCGCCGAGCCTCAACACTTGGCTCGTCACCCGAGCCATCAAGAACGAGACGGCCGGGGCATCCCGAACATTTGTTTCGATCGACGCGGAATCCGGCGAGGTCGCGGGCTACTACTGCCTCTCGGCCAGTTCCCTGTCGCTCGAGGACGCTCCTGGCTTGCTCAAGCGGAACATGCCTGATCCGATTCCCGTGATCCTGATCGGCCGCCTCGCAGTCGACCAGCGGTACAAGGGCCAAGGCCTTGGTGCGTCGCTCCTACAGCACGTTGTGCTCAAGGGCATTGAGGCGTCCCGCATCATTGGAGCTCGTGCGCTCATCGTCGACGCGCTCGACGGCACCGCGGAGAGCTTTTACAAGAAGTTCGGATTCGAACTGATGCCGCCCGTGAGCAAGCGCGCGATGTACCTATTGATCAAGGACGCAGAGGCGACGATCACCTCCGTGTGACCGTCGACCGGTCGCTCACTGCACACATATCCATGCCCGACTCGCGCAAGGCAGCAGCCTCTCGGCCCAGTCGGGCGCAGGGACGGTAGGCGCACATCTGGGTCGCCCCGTCAACCCGTTTCTCCGCAGGACGAACTCGGCTAAAACAGGGGCTATGTCTCGCACAAAGCATCACATCCGCTCTGGTTCGGGCATCTCATGAAGGGGCGCCACCGGATGGGCCGGCCCCTGGACTCTCCCACGCCCGCCCCAACACCATCGCCGACATCAACGCCGACGCCAACGCCGACAGAAGAGCCTGACGGAACGCCCGCAGAGAATCCGTCTGGCTTGGTGGACGCCGGTGGGGAACCCGCTCCCAGTACTGTCGAGCCATGAGCAGAATCGTGGCGCAGGAGTTCATCACCCTCGACGGTGTAGCCCAGGCGCCCGGAGGCCCTGACGAGGACGAGCAGGGCCGCTTCGCACACGGTGGCTGGGCCACCGACTACGACAACGAGCATGACGACTCAGAGCACGGCGACATCATCGCCGACTGGGAGAGTCGCGCCGAGGCGCTGCTGCTCGGCCGCACGACCTACGACATCTGGGCGCGGGCCTGGGGCGTGTGGGACGAGGATGCCGACGGCCTGATGGGGCAGCTCACGCGGCGCTACAACCGCATCCCGAAGTATGTCGCGTCACGCACACTGACCGAGCTGGGCTGGAAGAACTCGGAGCTGCTGGGCGACGACGTGCCCGCCGCGGTGGCCAAGCTGCGCGCCGAGCCGGGCGGCGAGATTCGGGTGTGGGGCAGCACGCTGCTGATCAAGTCACTGGCCGAGCACGACCTCATCGATGAGTACCGGCTCATCGTCTACCCCATCGTGCTGGGCACCGGCAAGAAGCTGTTCTCCGACGGGTTTCCGGTCACGACCCTCGCCTTGGCTGAGTCACGGATGTTGCGCTCCGGCGTGACGATCAACACTTACACGCGCGCAATGGGCTGAGCCTCACCAGGCCGAAACGCTCAGGCCGAGCCACTCCCCCAGGTCGCCGATCTCGGCACGCACCATCCCGTCTTCCTCCGCCTCGAAGGGCAGGAATTCGTGCACCGCGTTGACACGCAGCACCTCGTGCTCGCGGTCGACTTCGGCGTCGAGCATCCCGACGAATCGGTCGCCCATGAGGATCGGATGCGCGAAGAATCCATACTTGCGCTGCGGCTTCGGCTTGAACTGCTCAAGCACGTACTCGAACTCGAAGAGTTCCTTGAGCCGCGGGCGGTCGAAGAGCATGCCGTCGTAGGGGCTGAGGAACGCAACCCGACCGCCTTCGTCGTCTTCGAGGGCGGCGATCGCCTCGGGGTCGACGCGGTACTTCCTGGTGCTGCCCACGATCGTCGCGGGCTCCCCCGCCTCCGCTACCGAGGTCCACGGCGACTTCTGTTTGGCGATGCCGGCGGCCTGCAGGCGGCGCTCGGCCAGCATCCGTTCCGCTTCTTCGAACTCGTACTCCGGAAGGCCCTGGGGATAGACGCGTTCGGCGATATCCCAGCGCCGGTGTCGCCCCTCGCGGCCAACGACAGCGACCTCGCCCTGCCGCTGCAAGAAGTCGAGCATGTGCGGCACCTGGTTTGTGCCGTACCAGCCATCGGGCGGTCGAGTGACATCGGCTGTGTCTGGGATGTCGCTGGCCAACAGCGGCCCCTCCGCGCGAAGCCGCGCGAGCACTTCGCCGCGGAACCGGGCGTTGCCCTCTAGCCACGTCTTCGCGCGCTCCCGTTGTGGCCAGCGCCGCATGGCGGGCAGCATGAGCGGCAGCAGGCTCACCGGCCGGAAGGATCCGTCGAACTCGAACAGCAGTCTGTCGATCTCCACGGCTTTGGAGAGTTGGGCGGGTTCGTAGGAGGAGCCGATCCGCGACCAGAGGATCGTGTGCTCGGCCGGCGCGATCGTCGCTGTCGGGTCGATCTTGATCGCCCCGAGTTGCTCGGCGACCCCAACGACATCCCCAGGGCGTTCGGCATCCAGCAGCTGCGCGCGCACCGCGATGCGGCGAGCCTGGTCGAGGGTGAGCCGATGCGTCACGGGGTCGAGGCTAGCAGCGGGGTGCAATCACCCCTCGACCGCGGCAGCCTCCTCCGGCCCGGCCGGGGCGACAACGTCTTGACGCCGCCGGGTAACAAGCCACGACCCGGCGAGCACTAGCCCGAACCCGAGCACCGTCCACACTGTGACCCGCTCCCCGAGCACAATCACGCCAGCCAGGATCGCCACCGCCGGGTTGACGTAGGTGATCGTTGTGGCCTTCACGGGCCCGATCTCGGCGATGAGCCCGACCATGAGCAGGAACGCGAGCGCGCTGCACACGACAGCCAGCACGATGATGGCGACCGTGACGGTTGCCGACGGCCACACCGCGGGCCAGCTGCGGGTCAGCACCACGACCGGAATGTACGCGATTGCCGCACCGGCCAGCGAAACGGCGACGACACCGACCCCGGGCAGGTCGGGCATCCAGCGGGAGAGGATCGCGGGGCCTAGCGCGTAGCCCACCGCGACGAGTGCCATCTCGGCGACGGCAAGCAGGTCTGAGCCGCCGACGTCGAGGCCGACGAGGGCTGCGACCCCGAGCATCCCGATCGCAATGCCGAGCCAGTTGATCTTCGACAGCCTGGCGGGCCGCCCCATGAAGAACGCGACGGCCACTCCTGCCAGCGGCACCGCGGCGAGCAGCAGGCCGGCGGTCGAGCTCGGCAGGTGCTGCTCAGCCGAACTCAGAAAGTACCAGGGGATGACGATTTCCACGATCGTGTAGGCGAGCATCGGCCGCCAGCGGCGCAGTACCGGCCCCGCCTCGCGCCGGAAGAGTGCCAACGGCAGCAGCAGGATCGCGGCGAGCGCCGATCGCGCGAGGACCACCATCCCGGGCTCCAACTCGCCGACCGCAACCTTAATGAACAGGTACGGGATGCCCCACGCCACACCCAGCGCGGCGAAGAGGAGCAGTCCGCGGCGAGTCACAGTCCCATTGTTGCGGCATTGCATCGGCGGCGGACACATCCGGCACAGGTTTGACGAACCTTGGCGGTAACTAGCCCACGCCCTCCACGAATGCGGAAGCACGCTCGCGCAGCGTGGAGATGCGCAGGTCGCGGGCGCCCTCGACGTCGAACCCGATGTAGGCCATCGGTGGCAGCTTGCGCACGTTGCTCGAGCATTGGAAGTCGGCGCAGACGAGGGTGCCGACCGTGTTGCCCTTGCGGCCGGCCGCTCCCGCCCGCTTCGCTGTGTAGAGCAGCACCTCGTTGGGCAGTGTCACATCCTGGCACCAGGAGCACTGGGCACGGGAGCGTGGTGCCACCTCGGCCTGCTTGAGGAGGACGGCGGCAGGCCCGTCGGGCAGCGGCACGACGACATAGGCGCGGCGGGGCATCCGTGGGTCTCGCCAACCGAGGTAGTCGAGCCGGTCCCAGGCGAGAGCCTCGAAATCGGCGGGCAGGGTGAGGTCGGCGACCTCCTTGCGCGAGGCATTGATGAACGCGCCGCGAATCGACGCGGGGTCGAGGGGAAGCATGTGGTGAGTCCTTGCCTTCAAGATACGGCGTTCGAGCCCAGGTGCCTCAAGCCGTAGAGCTCTTCTCGAGTTCTGGCTCGCCGACGGCCTTCTTCGCTCCCCGACCCGGCAGGTAGATCGAGGTCTCCGGCTCGGGGTGGCGACGACCCTGCACAATGAACAAGGTGAGGCCGAGCGCAATCGCCACGAACGACGCCCAGATATTGGCCGGGATGCCCAGCAGCGTGTCACTCGTCGGGTCGATGCGGATCGCCTCGAGCCAGCTGCGCCCCAGCCCGTACCAGACCAGGTAGAGGCCGAACAGGCGGCCCCACCGCAGTGCTCTATTGCCAGCGCGGAACCTGCGCTCGAGCAGCAGCAGGATCGCGACGCCGGCGAGGTTCCAGATGATCTCGTAGAGGAACAGGGGGTGAAATAGAGTGCCCGCGGGCAGGTCTTTCGGGAACATCGAGTCGGTCGGCAGAATCTCGAGCCCCCAGGGCAGGGTCGTCGGCAGGCCGAACAGTTCGTGGTTGAAGTAGTTGCCGATGCGTCCGAGTGATTGCGCCACGAGCATGGCCGGGGCGAGCGCGTCGGCGAACGACCAGAGTCGGATGCCGGCGCGGCGGCATCCGACCCAAGCGCCGAGGGCGCCGCCGAGCAGGGACCCGTAGAGGGCGTTGCCGCCGTCCCAGATCGCGAAGACGTTCCAGAGGTTCGCGCCAGGGTAGAAGTAGTCGCCGCCGTGGGTGAAGACGTGGTAGAAACGCGCCCCGACGATGCCGAAGGGCACTGCCCAGATGATGACGTCGAGCACCATTCCGCTCTGGCCGCCGCGCGCAGAAAGCCGTCGCTGCGTGATGAAGATCGCGGCGATGATGCCCGCGAGGATGCACAGGGCGTAGGTGTGGATGGTGACCGGCCCAAGCTGGAACTGCGCCCAGGCTGGCGGTGGGCTGGGGATGCTGGCGTGAATCACGACAGCAATCCTAAGTTGCGACGGCTGGGGTGCGCGGGTGGTACCAGCGCACTAACAGGTAGCCGAGGGCGGCACCGATGAGCTGAGCGAGGATGAACCCGGGGGCTGAGGTCGGTGCGATGCCGGCAAAGGTGTCGCTGAACATACGGCCGACGGTGATGGCCGGGTTGGCGAAGCTGGCCGAGCTGGTGAAGAAATAGGCGGCGCCGATGTAGGCGCCGACCGCGCCCGCTGTGTAAACGGCGCGGTCGGTGCGAGCAAGCATGAAGATGACGAGGATGAGTCCCGCTGTCGCGACGACTTCGGCAAGGAAGTGCCCTGGCGTCAGCCGGTCGGTGGTGCTGAGGCTGACCGCCGGGTCGCCGAACATCAGGTTGGCGAGGATCGCCCCGCCGATGCATCCGACCACCTGCGCCGGGATGTAGAGGGCGGTGTCTCGCCAGCGGCGCAGGCCACTTGCCGAATCGACGAGCGACACCACGGGATTGAAGTGCGCCCCGCTGACCGGGCCGAACACGAGGATGAGAACGGGCAGGCCGAGGGCAGTCGCGAAGGCGTTCTCGAGCAGCTGGAGACCTACGTCTGCCGGGGAGAGGCGCTGGGCGGCGATGCCGGAGCCAATCACGAGGGCTGCGAGCAGGGCGCTGCCGAGCAACTCGGCGGTGAGGCGGCGGGCGAGGGTAGGGATGATCTGCACGCCACCATCTTGACCTGTCGAAGTATTTCAGTCAATATTGACTCAATGGATGCTGAGCTAACTGCCGATCTCGAACGACGCGCCGCCAGGCACGCCGCACTGTCGGATCCAACACGCCTGGCAATCGTCGATCTCCTTGCCCTCGGAGACCTTTCTCCGACGCAGCTTCAGATCGCCCTGGGAATTCCGTCCAACCTGCTCTCCCACCATGTGAAGGTTCTCGACGCCCAAGGCATGGTCGTCCGCAGCAGATCAGAAGGGGACCACCGACGAAGCTATGTGCGCCTCGCGCCAGATGCGCTCAGCGGGATTAGTATTCCGGCCTCTGCCACCGCACACCGGGTGGTTTTCGTGTGCACGGCGAACTCCGCGCGCTCCCAACTGGCTGCGGCGCTGTGGGGTCGAAGCAGCGCCATCCCGGTAGCCTCGGCCGGCACACATCCGGCCGACCGGATCGACCCAGGTGCGATTAGGGCCGCAGAACGTCACCACCTTTCGATGCCCAATCACGCGCCAAGGCGCCTCGATCAGGTACTCGCGGATCGCGACTTCATCATCACGGTCTGTGACTCCGCCCACGAGGAGCTGGGTCGCCCGGATGCCCTGCACTGGTCGATCCCAGATCCTGCTCTCGTGGGCACAGCGCACGCTTTCGACCTCGCCTTCGATGAGATCGCGGGGCGGATCAACGAGTTGGCCCCTCGACTTACCGCCGCCTAACGGAAAGAAAAACACCATGACCACCAAGCCCGTCGTGCTCTTCGTCTGCATCCACAACGCCGGCCGCTCGCAGATGGCTGCCGGTTACCTCAAAGAGCTCTCGCACGGCAGCATCGAGGTGCGATCGGGCGGCTCCGAGCCGGGCGACCAGATCAACCCGATCGCCATCCAGGCCATGGCCGAGGAGGGTATCGACATCTCGCAGGGTGTTCCCCAGCTCATGACGACCGAGCAGGTGCGCGACTCGGATGTCGTCATCACGATGGGTTGCGGCGACGTCTGCCCAATATTCCCGGGCAAACGCTACGAGGACTGGGAACTGACCGACCCCAAGGGAAAGAGCCTCGACGAGGTGCGCCCGATTCGCGACGACATCAAGCGGCGGGTCGAGGCGCTACTAGCCGAACTCAGTCCCGGTGAAAGTATCGCCCGGTAACTTCCGTCGGAAGGATGCTGACGAACACGTCGGTCGGCATCGGCGCCCAGGTCCAGAGCGGTGAGTTTCGAGCCTCTTCGATGGGCGCCTCATCGACGAGCCTGCGGGCTATACCCTTAACGACGACGCTCCAGGCCTCCGACGGGCCCACATCATCGACCTCGAATGCGACAAGTTCATTGGCCGCCATGATGGCCACCTTCGTTCCCACCGAGGTGCGGATCAGGATGCTGTGCTCCGAGGCCAGGTAGTTCACCGGGAAGATCTCGGGTTGGCCGCCCGAACTCACCGCGAGCCGACCGATCGACATGCTCTGCATCTTCGCCCACGCCTCGCTGGCCTCGAATTCGAGCAGTTCGTCCGCCGCTGGGCCATTGGTTGTCATGGTGCGAATCAACGCCCAACCCGTGGCCACCGGCAGTGCCGAAGGTCCCGTGAGCTCGTGGGACCTTCGACCCTAGGATGCCCCGCGGCCTCAGACCACTCTGGACTTGTCAGGCCCGTACCCGCCCTCTCGAAAGGTCACCACAGTGGATCCCGTTGACATCGCCCGCTGGCAATTCGGCATCACTACCGTCTACCACTTCCTGCTCGTCCCTCTAACGCTCGGCCTCGGGCCGACCCTCATCATCATGCAGACGCTGTGGGTGAAGACCGGCAACGAGCGTTACCTGCGCATGGTCAAGTTCTGGGGCAAGCTCTACCTGATCAACTTCATCATGGGAGTTGCGACCGGCATCGTGCAGGAGTTCCAGTTCGGGATGGCCTGGAGCCAGTACTCGCGCTTCGTCGGCGACGTCTTCGGTGCCCCGTTGGCGATGGAGGGCTTGCTCGCCTTCTTCTTCGAATCGACGTTCCTCGGCCTGTGGATCTTCGGCTGGAACAAGCTGCCCAAACGCATCCACCTCGCGACCCTGTGGATCGCGGTGATCGGCTCGCTCGTCTCCGCGTTTTTCATCATCGTCGCCAACTCATGGATGCAGCACCCGGTTGGCGTCGAACTGGTCAAGGGGCGCCCGATGCTCGTCGACATCTGGGCGGTGCTCACCAATAACACCGCCATTGCGGCCTACACGCACACACTGTTCGGCTCCCTCGGCGTGGGCGGCGGATTCCTGATCGGAATCGCCTGGTACCAGCTCTGGCAACGCCGCAAGGACGGGATCGACACCGTGGATGCCGACAAGCGCGTCAATGTCGGCGAGGCCCCCGGCATCCCCGGCCGCGACCGCGCAGACCACAGCGTGTGGATCACCTCGCTGCGCGTCGGCGCAGTGGTCGCGATAGTCGGTTTCGCCGGCGTCGCCCTCACCGGCGACCTGCAGGCCAAGCTCATGTTCAACCAGCAGCCCATGAAGATGGCGGCCGCTGAGGCAGCCTGCGAAACCGGCACCGGCTTCTCGGTGCTCGCGATCGGCGACTTGACGGCGAAGAACTGCGACCAGGTGGTTAACATCATCGAGATTCCCGGGCTGCTCTCGTTCCTCGCGAAGGGCAACGTCACGACCGAGGTGACGGGGGTGAACGACCTGATCCCCGCCTACCAGGCCAAGTACGGAACGAAGATCCCGAACGATGCGATCTACGGCGACCGTGCCGGGCAGACGATCAACTACGTCCCGGTGATGGCTGTGACCTACTGGGGCTTCCGAGTCATGATTGGGTTCGGCGCGCTTGCCGCGTTCGCCGCAGTGGTCGCGCTGTGGCTGACGCGGAGGGGCACCGTGCCGCGCTCGAAGAACCTCATGCGGCTCGCCCTGCTCGGCATCCTCGCACCGTTCGGGGCAAACGCGGCGGGCTGGATCTTCACCGAGATGGGTCGGCAGCCCTTCGTGGTCGCACCCAACCCGAACCCCAGCGGGGTGGACGGCGTGTACATGTTCACCGCCGCCGCGGTGTCACCGGGCGTGACTGCCGGTGAGCTGCTGTTCTCGGTCATCTCGCTGACCCTGGTCTACGCGGTGCTCATGGTCGTTGAGGTCACACTGCTGGTCAGGTTTGTGCGGGGCGGAGTCGCCGCGGCAATGCCCGAGCTGGATCCGCACCGTGACGATCTCGACAACCCCGACCACCGCGACGACGTGCTCGCGTTCGCCTACTGAGCCCGCATCTAGTCAGCACTCGCAACTAGTCAGCCTGCATTTAGTCAGCATCGAGGAGACACTCACCATGGACGTTCTACCCACCATCTGGTTCATCGCGATCGCCGCTCTCTGGATCGGCTACCTCGTGCTCGAAGGCTTCGATCTCGGCGTCGGCATGCACATGCTGTTCAGCGGTCGCAGCCACGGCGAGCGCCGCGTCATGCTCAACACCATCGGCCCGGTCTGGGATGGCAACGAGGTCTGGCTCCTCACGGCCGGCGCAGCAACATTCGCGGCGTTCCCGCTCTGGTATGCCTCGCTGTTCTCCACCCTGTACGTGCCGCTGGTTCTCGTGCTGCTCGGCCTGATCTTCAGAGCCGTCGCGATCGAGTACCGCGGCAAAGGCACCACCCAGCGTTGGACGAAGGTATGGGACTTGGCCATCGGCATCGGCTCGCTCGTGGTCGCTTTCGGCATTGGGGCAGCCCTGGCGCTCACGACTACCGGCCTCCCGATCGACGCAAACGGCGACCGCGTGGGCGGCCCGTTCGTCTTCCTGAATGGCTACGCGATTCTCGGGGGCCTCGCGGTGATCGGGTTCTGCCTCGCCCATGGCGCCGCCTTCCTCGCCCTCAAGACCGACGGAGTCGTGCGCGAGAGGTCAGGAATCTTCGCTGTGCGCTGGGCGCCCATCGCCCTCCTGCCTATCGTGGCCTGGGTGCTCATCATCCAGTTCCAGCACGGGACCGTCTTCACCTGGGCACTAGTGGTGCTTGCGGTCGTCGCGGTGCTCGCGTCATGGCTGAGCGCACGGGTCGGCCGCGAAGGCCGCGCGTTTGCGGGAATGGCGGTGTTCCTCGCGCTCGGGGCGGCATCCATCTTCGGCGCGGTATACCCCGTGGTGCTGCCGTCGACGATCGACCCGTCGTTCTCGCTGACGATCAGCAACGCGTCAAGCGGCGACTACACCCTCACCGTGATGTCGATTGTCACGGCGTTCGGGCTCCCGCTCGTGATCGCCTACCAGGCCTGGACCTACTGGGTGTTCCGCCAGCGCATCAGCGAGCGGCACCTGCCAGAACAGCACGTCTTCGCCGCAGCAGTACGCAAGTGAAATCTCCGGCAAACAGCACCAGCCCGGGCCTTGACCTGATCCCCCGGCGCTCGATCTACCTGATCGGGCTGCTCGCCGCGGTCAAGGCGCTCGGGCTGGTGCTGCTTGCCGAGGCGATCGCCCGCGGAGTCTCGGCCATCGCATCCGGGGGCGATTGGCGCCCCGCACTTGTTCTGGGTTTCGCGGCGGGGCTGTTGCGCGCGGGTGCGACCTGGGCGACCTCGGTCGCGGCGGCGTATGCAGCACTCGACACCAAGGAGTCGATCAGGGCACGCCTGGCCGACCGGCTGATGGATGGCACTTCGCAACCCGGCTCGATGAGCACCCTGGCAACGCGCGGTCTCGACGATCTCGACGAGTACTTCGCGTCGGTGCTGCCCGCGATGACCGGCGCTGCGGTGATTCCGCTGCTTGTCGGCATCAGGATCCTCACCGCCGACTGGTTGAGTGCGCTCATCGTGCTGCTGACGGTGCCGCTCGTGCCGGTGTTCATGGTGCTCGTCGGGCAGTACACGCAGGTGCGCACGGATGCCGCGGCATCCGCCCTCGATCGCCTCTCCGATCACATCGTGGAGCTGGCTCGCGGCCTGCCCGTTCTCGTCGGCCTGGGACGCATGGACGAGCAGGCGGCGGCCCTGCGACGCATCTCTGACGACTACCGCAAGACCACGATGGCGACGCTGCGGGTGGCATTCCTCTCCTCGCTCGTGCTCGAACTCATCGCGACGATTTCGGTCGCGGTGGTGGCCGTGTCGGTTGGCATTCGCATCCTGGGTGGAGGGATGACTCTCGAAGTGGGCCTGATCGCCCTGATCCTCGCGCCCGAGTGCTATGCGCCGCTGCGCGACCTGGGGGCGGCGTTCCACGCGTCGAGGGCCGGCAAGAGCGCGCTGGCGCGGGTCAGCGGCATCCTGTCGGCTCCCGCGCGTGACAGTGTGCTGCGCACGGTCGGCGCGCTGGGCGTCGACAATCTCACAGTGAGCTTCCCTGACCGGCCCGTCTTCGATGCACTCAATTTCCGACTGCCGGCGACCGGTGTCACGGCATTGTTGGGGGCGAGCGGAAGTGGCAAGTCCACGCTCCTGCGCGCGCTGGCCGGTCGCCTGGATGACGACGCGATCGCGACTGGCACTGTGCATGGGTTCAGCGACGGTCTCGTGGGCTGGGCGCCGCAGCATCCGCACACCGTCGCCGACACGGTCTGGGCCGAGCTCACCCTGTATGCCGTCGGGATCCCCGGAGGGGGCAGTGCCGAGCTCGAGTCGCTTATCGAACGCCTGTCGCTCAGTGCGGTTGCCGACACCGACCCCGCCCAGTTGAGCCCGGGAGAGCTGCGCCGCGTCGCCGTCGCCAGAGCTCTGCTTCGGGTGGATGCCGGCGCCACCGTCCTGCTGCTCGACGAACCGACGGCCCACCTCGATGACGCCAGCGCGGGGGCGGTCATCGACCTTGTGCAACGCGCAGCTCTCCGCGCCAGCGTGATCGTCGCCTCGCACGACGCGGCGATCCTGGCCATCAGCGGCAATCGCCTCCAGCTCGGGATGCCGGCCGGGCAACGCCAGCGCGCCGCAGCAGCCGAGACGGCTGGCCCCGTCTCCGCGGCCAACCCGACACCGGACGATGCGAGCGCACCAACCCAACACCCCCTCACCGCACTCACTGCGTTCGTTCGCCCTGCTCTCGGACGATATGTCGGTGCCGCGGCGCTCGGCACGTTCGCCTCCGCCTTCGCGATAGCCCTCACCACGGTGTCGGCGTGGCTCATCGTGCGGGCCAGTGAAGGCCCCGCGATCATGTACCTGCTCGTCGCCATTGTCGGAGTGCGCTTCTTCGGGCTCGGCCGGGCGGCCCTGCGCTACTGCGAGCGGCTCGTGACTCATGACGCGGTGCTCTCCTCGGCGACCGAATTGCGAGCGCGGCTGTGGCGCAGCCTCGCCTCGGTTGGCACCGGCTCCCGGCGCCTCCAACGCGGCGGCACGGCACTCGACTATCTCGTGGGAGCGACCGACGACATCCGTGACCTGGTCCCGAGGATCGTCGTTCCGGTTGCCGTCGGTGTGAGTGTCGGGCTGGCCGCGCTGCTCGCCGCCTGGCTCATCCTTCCGGCCGCCGCTGGCGTGCTGCTGGTGCTGCTGGTCGCCGCCATCCTGCTCGCTCCCGCGGTTGCCCTCGCCTCCGATCGAGCCTCCGAGAGCGCCCAACAGCAGGCAAGGGGTGGCGTACTGCGGCGGTTCGCCGCCATGCTCGACGCAGCCGACGACCTCAGGGGCAACGGCGCAGACGGGCCCATCCGCTCCGAGCTGCGGTTGAGCGATCAGGCGATCGGCGCGCTCGGGCGACGGGTCGCCGCCTCGCGCGGGCTCGGTGCGGCTCTTGTGGTGCTCGCCGGCTGCCTGGGCACAGTCGGGATGCTCGCGGTCGGCGCGCAGGCTGTCGCAGCCGGGGTCATCCCGGTCGAGCTGGCCGCCGTGCTCGTGCTGCTACCGGTCGCGCTTGTTGAACCGCTTGCCGGCCTGGTTTCCGCCGTGCAGCACTGGCCGGCCCTCGTGACCGCCCTGCGGAAGGCGGATGGCCTCACCATCCCTGCCACACCCTCGGGCTGCCTGCTCTTGCCGGTGCGGGTTGGCGAGCTGCGGCTCGAGTCGGTGTCTGCCCGCTGGCCGGGGGCGAGCCGGGACGCGTTCTGCGGCGTGACCGCGCGCGTGCGCCCCGGGCAATGGCTGGTTGTCGAGGGGCCGTCGGGGTCAGGCAAGTCGACGCTGCTCACTGCGCTGCTGGGCGGCATCCAGCCCTCGGCCGGTCGGCTGCTTTTCGACGAGCTGGAGATTGGCGAGCTCGACCCGGTCGACATGCGCCGTCATGTCGCGTGGTGCCCCCAGGACGCGCACCTTTTCGACTCGACCCTCAGGGGCAACCTTCTGCTCGGCCGGGCACGGGATGACGCCCCCACCGATACCGAGCTGCACGAGGCAATGCGGGCGGCGGGCCTCGGCCGCGTGCTCGCGTCACTGCCGCTCGGGCTCGACACCCGCATCGGCTCACAGGGCTCGCACTTCTCCGGCGGCGAACGCCAGCGGATAGCCGTCGCCCGCACCCTGCTCTCGCGGACGGGCATTGTGCTGTTGGATGAACCGACCGCCCACCTCGACGAGGGCGCTGCCACCCAGCTCATGGCCGACCTGCGCGCCGCCTTCAGCGACCGAATTGTGGTGCTCGTCACCCACCACACCGAGGAGCTGGAGCCCGGCGACGAGTTGCTCGTTTTGGGCGAGCAGCTCCTCGGGGAGCGCAGCCCGGCCTTCGCCTGAGCGCGGGTTGCGGTCTCAGGCACTGGCCTCAGCGGCCTATGCTGCGACCAACTTCGTAGCTCCCAGCCGCGCCACGAGCACGACGCAGTTGATGTTCAGCAGCACGTCGTGGGCTACCGAACCGACGAACCCGGCATTCGAGGCGGCCCGTCGGCTGGCGCCCAGCACCAGGAGCGTGGCGGTGTGGCTTGCGTCGAGCAATGCCTCGGCCGCTCGCCGACGCGACACCCGGCTGCGCACCACGAGTCCAGGCCTCGTGGCTACAGCGAGCGCCGCCGCCTCGGCGAGCAACGATCTGCCCGCGGCGATCACGTCAACCAGCGCACCGTCACGTTGGGTGGCCGCGTGCACGAGGGTGAGACTCTGGCCAAGGGCTCCCGCTTCGCGGGCACCCACGATCACGGCATCCCGCCAGGACTGACCCAGGGCAACGCCGACCACGACTCCTGACCGCCCCGAGAGAGTTGCCTCCGGAATCACCGCTACCGCACAGGGGGCGACAGATGCCACGACGATGCTCCGCGTGCCCAACACCCGACCGTGCAGGTAGCCGGTCTTGTGCGTGCCAACGACGACCAGGTCATCGGGCTCGGCAGCTGCAGCGAGCTGCCAGGAAGGGCTCCCATGGAGCAGCTCACTCGTGATCGCGACCTCCGAAGACTGCTCGGGTGCCAGTCGAAGGGTCTCCGCCAGCAGTCGGGCTCCATCGACCGTTTCCTGCTCGGCGAACTGCCTGCCTAACTGGCCCCACTCGTCATCCACAACGTGAACGGCCACGATGGGCAGCCCGAACGTCCGCGCGCGCTTGAGTGCCCAGCCCATCGCCGCGCGACTCGGGCCAGAGCCGTCGATGCCGACCAAGATCCGGCTCATCGACCCCGCTCCAGCAATCGTCCACAGGGAAGAAGGTCGAGCATGAAAGACCCACCCCCTTAGCGGTGCATAAGCGTCTATGTCACACTGTCAACGAATCACCGTTGTGGGCAGGGTCGAAGGTCCCTTGTGCCGTAGGAGGAGGTCGGGATGACCGAGGAGGAGCACCGCCTCGTGTTCCCTGACGGCCCCAGGTCTGAGCTCGACCGGTCCATCGCCCAGCTCGTCGACAACGCGCAACAGGTGCTTTCCACCCAGGGAAGACTGCGCAGTCTTCTCGACGCAAGTCGACTGGTGGCCGAAGAACTTGAGCTGTCGGTGGTGCTTCGCAAGATCATCGAAGCCGCCGTGGGGCTCGTCGGCGCTCGCTACGGCGCGATCGGTGTGGTCGCCCCTGACGGCACACTTGAGCAGTTCATCCACGTCGGAATGACTGACGACCTGGTCGAGCAGATCGGTCACCTGCCCGAAGGCCACGGGTTGCTGGGTGCCCTCATCGAGGAACGGGTGCCGATCCGCCTGGAACACTTGCGGGATGACCCGCGATCGAGTGGCTTCCCGGCCCATCACCCGCCGATGGAGAGCTTCCTCGGGGTTCCGGTGCGAATCCGGGGTGAGGTCTACGGCAACCTCTACCTCTCCGAGCGGGCAACGGGTGCGTTCAGCGAGGAGGATCAGGAGCTCGTCGTCGCCTTGGCCGCCACCGCAGGCGCCGCAATCGACCACGCCAGGCTGTTCGACGAGAGCCAGCGTCGACAGCGATGGTCGGCTGCATCCGCAGAGGTGACGGCGGCCCTGTTGTCCGACCAGGTTGAGGACTCTCTGGGGGTACTTGCTGACCGGGTTGCCGCGCTCGCCGAGGCCGACCTGGTGTGCGTCATCCTTCCGATTTCGTCCACTCGGATGCACGTCGAGGTCGCCAGGGGCGACCTTGCCGAACAGTTCGAAGGTATGACGTTCGAATCCGTGGGCACGGTCGCGGCGCGCGCTCTCGAGAGCCGCCAGCCTGTGCTCTCCGATCTCGAAGCAGACAGCGGTGCCGATCCCCAGCTGGCCGTCGGTGCCACAATGGCCGTGCCATTCACGTCATCGGACGAACCGACGGGAGTGCTCACGGTCTCGCGCGCACAGGGCCGTCCGCGGTTTACGGCAGCCGACCTGGACATGGCCGCCGACCTGGCGGCACAGGCAAGTGTCGCGCTGCGCCTTTCCGCGGGGCGCACGGACCGGCAGCGCGTTGCCCTCCTCGAGGACCGCGGACGCATCGCCCGTGACCTTCACGACCACGTCATCCAGCGCCTGTTCGGGGCCGGTCTCAGCCTGCAGGCGATCGCCAGAACGCTGCCGGATGCCGCGACCCGAGCCCGACTCGCCGACCAGGTCGAGACGCTCGACGCCGCCATCGCCGAGATCCGCACCGCGATCTTCACGATGACCGCCCAGGCCGACGCATCTCGCCCGTCTCTGCGTCACCGGATCATCGACCTGGTCGGCGAGACGGCCGACCTGTTTGCCGTGTCACCGGAACTTAGCTTCATCGGCCCGGTTGACCTGCTCGTGCCCTCCGATGTGGCGGAGGATGTCGTGGCGGTAGTGCGCGAAGGCCTAACCAATGTCGCCAGGCATGCAGCCGCGACTCACGTCTCCGTCTCGGTCGCCGTCGCCGACGGCCTGCTGGCCGTGCAGATCGAAGACGACGGAGCTGGGTTCGACCCCAAGAGCACCGAACGCCACAGCACCAAACACCACAGGGGCACGGGCAATCTCGCCAGCCGCGCCAAGTTGCGGGGCGGTACATTCGACCTCGCGCCGCGGCATCCGACCGGCACGGTCCTGAGTTGGCAGGTGCCCCTGGGCGAGAGCGAGGGCGTCGCATGATCACGGTGTTCCTCGTGGACGACCACGAGATCGTGCGTCGCGGCGTCGCCGATCTCATCAATGCCGAGACCGATCTCGAAGTGGTGGGCGAGGCGTCCACCGTGCGACAA
>JAYUVE010000020.1:0-3724 GCA_043754275.1 Microbacteriaceae bacterium
CCGTGACCACTCGGCTCGGCGAACAGTCTTCGATCGTCGGCGACAAGACCCAGATATTGCAAGTGCTCATGAATTTCGTCACGAATGCGCGGGATGCCATGGATGAGGGAGGAGAGCTGACTTTGTCCACGCGGCAGCACGTCATCACGGTCGCTGAGGGCGCCGCAATGGCGCTCGCACCAGGCGCCTACGCCTTGGTCACGGTAGAAGACTCCGGTGCGGGAATGAGCGGGGATGTGCTCGACAAGATCTTCGAGCCGTTCTTCACGACTAAAGCGATGGGCGACGGGACAGGATTAGGCCTCGCCAGCAGTATGGCCATCGTCAAGAGCCACGGAGGCGCGATCGTGGCGTACAGCGAGCAGGGTGTCGGCTCGAGCTTCACCGTGTATCTCCCGCTCGCCGGCGACGATGCAGCTGTGTCGCAGAGTGACGCGCACGAGCAACCGGCTCCGGATGGTTCGGGCGAACTCGTGCTCGTGGTTGATGATGAGGTCAGCATCCGCAATCTGGTCAGGTTGACCCTCGAGACGCACGGGTACCGGGTCGTGGAAGCAAGCAACGGTCGTGAAGCGATTGAGGAGTTTGGGCGTCACTCCGATGACGTTGCGCTGATTTTCACCGACATGATGATGCCCGTGATGGACGGCGCGGCCACGGCGGCCTACTTCTTCGAGCATCATCCGCACGTGCCGGTTGTCGCCGCGAGCGGGCTGAACGCCTACGGCGGACTCGTGCGCGCCAGTAATTCAGGAGTGCGCCGTTTCGTGTCAAAGCCCTTCACCACAAACACTCTGCTCAACACCCTGTATGCGGCACTTCATGAGTGAATCGAATCGACCAGCACGCCCGCGCTAAGCTTCATTCGGCTCCTCGCGTGGCGCCATCCAGGCCAACTCCCCCAGGGCGGAAACGCAGCAAGGGTAACCCGGCTCTGGCGGGTGCGCGAGGGGTCCTTCAGGAGGATTCGCCTAGTGGCCTATGGCGCACGCTTGGAAAGCGTGTTGGGTGAAAGCCCTCGGGGGTTCGAATCCCCCATCCTCCGCGAAGCAGTACGCAGTACGCACCACCACCACGGGAGGGCGATGTGACCGAAAAGACCCTCGTCACCGTGCGTCCGCGCCGGTCGCTCATCACGACCGGAGTCGTCTCGGTCGCGCTCGCGATGATCCCGCTGTTCGGGGTGCTGTACTGGTTCTCGATCGAGCACAACAGCTGGCGGGTCGTCCTGGTCGTGCACGTCATCGTGACCGCACTGTTCATCCTGGCGGCGGTCCGGCAGTCGACCGTGTTCTCCGCCGTCACCGAGACCGAGCTCATCGGCCGCGGCATCTTCAGTCCGATGGTGCGGGTCCCGCTCGTCACGATCGCCGCCGTGCATCTGGTCGAGACCTACGTCGGTCAGGCACCCGAGTCGGTCACCCAGCTGCTCGTCACCGACGACGAGGGCAAACGGCTGTTCCGGATGCGGGGCAACTTCTACCGCGAGGGCGACCTGAAGTCGATCGCGACCGCACTCCCGGTGCCGACCCAGACCACCGCGGAGCCGATCGGGATCACCGAGTTCTTCCGCACCTACCCGGGCAGCGCCTATTGGTTCGAGCACCGCCCGATCCTGCGGATCGTGGTCTTCGCGGTGTCGCTCGCACTGGCCGTCGCCATCGCCGCCTGGGTGATGACGATCCTCGGGATGCCGATGGGCTTCGCGAGCTGATCTCGATACGCGCTGCGCGCTACTCGATCACCGGGATCGCCCGAAGAACTTGTCGACCAGCACCCGCGCCACCCGCACCCCGACGTTGACGGTCTGCTTGAGCCGGCGCTCCTCGTCGCGACGGCGGCGCGCCTCCTCCTGTTCGGCCTTGCGGGCCTGCCGCTTCTGCGCGGCGAGGTCTTCGCGGGACTGACGCTCGGCATCCTTCATCGCCTTCCTCTGCATGGCGTCGAGCTCGCGCGCCTGCGCCGCCTGCTGCTGCGCGGTGGTCTGCGCGGCCTCCTGCTGGAGCGACTGCTGGGCGAGCACCTCGTTCGCGGTGCCCGCCGGGATGGCCGCCGACCGGTACTTGGCGAGCAGCGGGGATGCGGCGACCGCGGCCTGGATGGCGGCATCCGGCGTCGGCTCCATCGAGCCCTCGGGAGCCCGGAGCCGCGTCCATGCCACCGGCGACGGCGCACCCTTCTCGTTCATGACGGTCACGATGGCTTCGCCGATGCCGAGGGTGGTGAGCACCTCGGCGAGGTCGTAGTCCGAGATCGGGTAGGTCGAGACGGTCGCCTTGAGGGCTTTCGCGTCGTCGGGGGTGTGCGCGCGCAGCTGGTGCTGCACCCGGCTGCCGAGCTGTGCGAGCACGTCGCCCGGAACGTCTTTGGGCGTCTGGGTCACGAAGAAGATCCCGACACCGCGCGAGCGGATCAGGCGCACCACCTGGGTGATGGTCGACTGGAAGTCCTTCGACGCATCCTTGAACAGCAGGTGGGCCTCGTCAAAGAAGAACACCAGCTTGGGCTTGTCGATGTCGCCGACCTCGGGCAGCGTCTCGTAGAGCCGGGACAACAGCCACATCAGGAAGGTGGAGAACAGCTCGGGCTTGCCCAGCACCGCGCGGACGCTGAGCAGCGAGACCATGCCGCGCGTTGTGCCATCAGGGTCGGTTTGCGTTCGGAAGAAGTCGTTCACGTCGATCTCGGGCGTGCCGAAGAACACGTCGGCACCCTGATCGGCGAATGTGATGAGCTCGCGCAGGATCACCCCGACGGTCGCCTTCGACAGGCCGCCCAGTTCGGTCAGCTCGGCCTTGCCCTCGTCGCTGATCAGGTAGTTGAGCACGGCGCGCAGGTCCTGCAGGGTGATGAGCTGCAGACCCTTGCTGTTGGCGTAGTGGAACACCAGCCCCAGGCTCGACTCCTGTGTCTGGTTGAGCCCGAGAACCTTGCTGAGCATGAGGGGCCCGAAGGTCTTCACGCTGGCGCGGATCGGCACGCCGTCGCCCATCCCGCCCAGGGAGAAGTACTCGGTCGGCGAGCCGTGCGCGGTCCACTTCTGGCCGATGCTCTCGGTACGCTCGAGCAGCTTGGCATCGGGCGAACCCGCACTCGTCGCGATACCGCTCAGGTCTCCCTTGATGTCGGCGGCGAACACGGGGACGCCGGCCGCGCTCAGCTGCTCGGCGAGCACCTGGAGGGTCTTGGTCTTGCCGGTTCCGGTGGCGCCGGCGACGAGTCCGTGGCGGTTTACCATGGCGATCGGGATGCGGACCTGGGCTTCCTTGATCGGCTCGCCGTTGACGAGAGCACCCATCTCGAGGGCGGGCGCGTCGAAGCTGTAACCGGCGGTGATGGTTTCCACGGCGGCTTTACTCAAGGGCCCCTTGGGGCCGGATGCCGTGGCCGGCTTGGGAGAAGCCGCCTTCTCCGCCGCCTGGACGGCCGCCTCGGCTTCGGCGAGCGCCTTCTTCGCGGCGGCGAGCTGGTCTTCGGCATCCGTCATGCGACGAGCCTAGCGATCGGTGCAGAGCGCTCAGATCCGCTCGGGACGGGTGGGGATGCCATAGAGGCGGCCCTCGGGTGTGCTCGAGGGCAGCTCGGTGAAACCGATCTTCTCGTAGAAGGCGGGAGCCGAGACGTTCTCGGCGTCGAGCGACACGAAGACACCGGGGACGCCGACATCGGCGAGCTCGGAGCGCAGCCGACCGACCAGCTTCGTGCCCCACCCCTGACCCTGTGC
>JAYUVE010000021.1:0-51252 GCA_043754275.1 Microbacteriaceae bacterium
TTGAAGGCGCCCGCCCGCTTGAAGGTCGAGCAGCTCCCCGGCGATGTTGATTCGGGCGATCTCTAAGTCGTTCTCTCGCTGCCCGTTCGAGAGGCCACCGGTGTACAGCTGTCCGGTTTCCGCATCGACGAGGTAGGCCGCGAAGGCCCCAGCGTCGCGGCGAAAGAGCGTGTTCGAGAGCGACACGTCGCCCCAGAAGAAGCCGATGATGTGCAGCCGCACGAGCAGCACCGCCAGCGCGTCGACCAGCCTGGTGGCGGTCTCCGGTCGCAGGCTCTGCGAGTAGAGCGCCCGATACGGCAGCGAAAAGCGCAGGTGCCGCGTGACGAGCACCGACTCGAGCGGTTCACCGCTATCTGAGCTGCGGTTGGTGATCACCGCGACCGGGTCGACGCACGGAATGTCGAGGCGCTGCAGTGTGCGCAGCATCTCGTATTCACGCTTGGCGAGGTCGGCGGATGTCTCCTTGATCGCCACGACGTAGCCGCTGAGGTTCACGAACCGCACCACATGCCGCGAGATGCCTTTGGGTAGCGCCGCGATCGTGTCTTCAGGCCACAGCTCGAGAGGAATGCCCCACGGCAGGTCAAGCAGGGCGGGGTCGACCGTCGCCGCGGTGATGTTCAGTGAGCCGCTCATTGCGAAGCAAGCCTATCTTTTGGCGGAAGAACAACGGGCCCGCCACCTGAGGTGACGGGCCCGAAGCTTCTGAACGACAGTTACACCGCGTCGATTGCCTTCTTGCTGAGGCGAAGACCCGTCTCAGTGTCGAAAACGTGAATGTGGTCTGGCTGCGGGGTGATGAATACCCTGTCACCCGCGACCGGGTGGGTGCGACCGTCGACGCGAACGACGATATCGACGCGCTTGTCGTCGATGCTGGTGTGGCCGTAAAGGTAGCCGTCGGCTCCGAGCTCCTCGACGACGTCCACCTCGACCGGCAGGCCTTCGCCGCTCGTGGCGACCTTGACATCCTCGGGGCGGACACCGATCGTGACCTTCTTCGCCTTCGTTGATGACAGGGTGTCGCGGTCGACCTTCGCGAGGGCCGTTCCGAACTTGAGCCCGCCCTCAACGACGTCGGCGTCGAACAGGTTCATCGCGGGGCTGCCGATGAAGCCGGCCACGAACACGTTCACCGGGGCCGCGTAAAGGTCGCGCGGGGTACCGACCTGCTGAAGCACGCCATCCTTGAGCACAGCGATGCGGTCACCCATGGTGAGCGCCTCGGTCTGATCGTGTGTGACGTAGACCGTGGTGACCCCGAGGCGACGCTGGAGCGACGCGATCTGGGTGCGGGTCTGCACGCGCAGCTTGGCGTCGAGGTTCGACAGCGGCTCGTCCATGAGGAACACCTGCGGCTGGCGCACGATTGCGCGGCCCATGGCGACGCGTTGGCGCTGGCCACCAGAGAGTGCCTTCGGCTTGCGTCCGAGGTAAGGCTCAAGGTCGAGCAGCTTGGCGGCCTCCAGCACGCGGGTGGCGCGCTCGTCCTTGTTGACGCCCGCTAGCTTCAGGGCGAAGCCCATGTTCTCGGCGACAGTCATGTGCGGGTAGAGCGCGTAGTTCTGGAAGACCATGGCGATGTCGCGGTCTTTCGGAGGAACGTCGGTGACGTCGCGCTCGCCGATGAGGATCTTGCCCTCGTTGACCTCTTCGAGGCCGGCGAGCATGCGCAGGCTGGTGGACTTGCCACAGCCGGAGGGGCCGACGAGAACCAAGAACTCACCGTCTGAAACGGAGAGGTCGAGCTGGTCGACAGCGGGGCGGGTCGAACCCGGGTAGAGGCGGGTTGCCTTGTCGAACGTGACTGATGCCATGACTATTACTGCTCCTTCACCGGCAGGTACGTGCCGGACGATCCGTAGTGAATGGAAAGGTGGCCGAAGCCACCAACGCTCATTATGGCACTGGTCTGGGGTCGTGTGGTGTCGGGATGCCCGAGCACCCTCCCGAGGCACCCAGCCTGCGGTTGGCCAATTCCCAGACATCGCTCTTAGGATTCCCTAGGCGCTCTTGTTTTTCGTGCGCCTTTTCTTGCGCCCCAACGACTCCCCAGATGAGGTCCCATTGAGTTACGGCACCCCCGGTGTTGACCGGTTCTCCAAGAACGGTCGGCGTGAGGCAGCGCGGGAGAAGGCTCGGATCCTGCGTGAGGAGCAAAAGAAAAAGGACCGCCGCAGCAAGGTGCTTCTTCAGGGCGGCATCATCCTGGCGTCGCTGGCGATCATTGCGATCATCGCCTTGGTGATCCTCACCTCGATCAAGCCAGAGGGGCCCGGCCCCAAGAACATGGCCAGCGATGGCATCAAGATCAGCCAGGGCAGCGTCGCGCTCGAGACGCCGGCTCTCGCGGCAGGGGCAACGCCGATCCCGAACCCGCCCGACACCACTTCCGGCGTGCTCGACATCCAGCTGTATGTCGACTACCTCTGCCCGATCTGCGGCCAGTTCGAGAAAACCAACGGCGGCTACATCTCGAGTCTGCTTGACAACGGCGGGGCGACCGTGGAGATTCATCCGATCGCGATCCTGGACAGGCTCTCACAGGGCACCAAGTACTCGACCCGCGCAACGAACGCCGCGGCCTGCGTCGCGAACTATGCGCCGAACCAGTACTACGACTTCCACAACCTGCTGTTCGCCAACCAGCCCGCGGAGAATTCGACGGGCCTGACCGATGACCAGATCATCCAACTGAGCATTCAGGCGAAAGTGAAGAATGCTAGCAAGGTTGCCAGTTGCATCACAAACCAGGACTTCAAGGCGTGGGTGAGCAATTCGACGGCGCGGGCCCTGAACGGCCCGATCCCGAACTCCAACGTCGACAAGGTTCAGGGCACGCCGACCGTGATCGTCAACGGGCTGAAATACAACGGTTCGGTAAGCGATCTCTCTGCTTTCCAGGCCTTCGTGGTTCAGGCTGCCGGTGACAAGTTCAACGAGAGTTCGACGCCGACCTCGACGCCCACCCCGACCCCGTAGTCGAGACCGGTCAGCGTTCGGGAACTTCTTTGAGGCAATGGCTGTTGTAGAGGGTGAGCGCCGCAGCCAGCGGTACAAATACGAAGGAGGCCATGATGGCCACGACCGAGACCGCAATCCTCGCCGGCGGATGTTTCTGGGGAGCACAGCAGCTGGTGCGCCGCCGCCCCGGCGTCATCTCTACCCGTGTCGGCTACTCCGGCGGGGATGTCGCCAACGCGACCTACCGCAACCACGGTGACCACGCCGAGGCCGTCGAGATCGTGTTCGACCCCAAGCAGATCTCCTACCGCGACCTGCTGGAGTTTTTCTTCCAGATCCACGACCCGTCGACCATGAACCGACAGGGCAACGACGTGGGCCGCAGCTATCGCTCGGCCATTTTCTACACCAGTGATGAGCAGAGGCGCGTGGCCTTAGACACGATCGCCGACGTGGATGCCTCGGGCCTCTGGCCCGGCAAGGTCGTCACCGAGGTCGAGCCGGCCGGCGCCTTCTGGGAGGCCGAGGACGAGCACCAGGATTACCTGGAAAAGTACCCCAACGGCTACACCTGCCACTACGTGCGGCCGGGCTGGAAGCTCCCGCACCGCGAAGAGCAGCTCGCGAAATAGCGTGGGTACGCGGATGGCCCAAGTCACCATTGGCACGAGCGACTGAGGATGCGCGCGGCTCGGCAGGGGAGGTGCGTCTCCGGCGAACGTATGGCACGGTGCCATACGTCCCCGAGCACGGCACCCAGAGCCCGATGTCAATGCGGGCGATGGGATGGGTACGGTAGCGACGCGAGCGGGTGAGGTGGGTTGCTACGCGCGGGTCAGGCCATCGCGAGTGACGCGACTTTACCCATGCGGGCTCTTCGAAAAGAGCCGAATCACCGGCCAGTCACGCGGCTCTTGTTACAACTGATGACTCGAGCTAAAGCAGAGCCCCCTGTCGGATTCGAACCGACGACCCCCGCTTTACAAGAGCGAATTGGACCCCTGAAGTACCAGGTAAGGGTGCCCAACTTCCGCGGAATTCAGCGGTTTTCGGTGACGTTGGGCACTCCCCGTAGTCCCTCGATGTTCCTCAGTTGTGGGCAAAGTGTGGGCAAAAGTACCGAGCCCGGTGATCTGTGAGGTGTGATGTCTCAAGACATCGGTGACAGTTCTGCCTCAGGACATCGGTAACACTTGATGTCTCAGGACATCGGTAACACTCAGAGAGTTTTGCGTGGTCCGCGTGGTCCTCTCGGGCGGCCGCTGCCGACGTATTTGGTCCCGGGTGCCGGCCAAGGGTGCTCGATGAGTAGGGTGCCCTGGTCGTCGAAGACAGTTAGCGACGCTTCGGTTTCGACGAGGTAGGCGAGGGTGCCGAAGAGGGTTCGGCTGACGTGGAAGCGGATGCCTCGCAGGAAGACGGTCCCGTTGTCTCGAATGCGGGTCATGCGAACACCGTCGGGCAGGGCCTGCGCGGGCCGAGGGGTCGGGCGGGGCGGTTCGATTTTCGGGGTCGCTTGCCAAGCCTGAAGTGGGGTGATCCGCCCGGGCAGCCCCTGGTGCGGACGCTCGCTGTTATAGATCTCATCGAACCGGTCGACCTGCTCCTGCAGCTGCTCGAGACTGTCGGCGAGGGGCTGCTTGTCGAGAAACCGGAACAGGGTCTGGTGGAAGCGTTCATTCTTGCCCTGCGTCGTCGGCTTATAAGGTTTGCCCGTGATTGGCTCAACGCCCAGCGAAGTGACATAGGCGACGAGCTGGCCCAGCACACCCCGCCGGGACGGGTTCAACGCGGCCCCGTTATCGCTCAGTAATCGCTGGGGAACACCATGAGCTGCGATGCCTTTGGACACGACCGCGATCGCGCCGGCGGAGGTCTCACCCCAGGCAACGTGGGAGGCGACCGCGAGCCGGGAGTGGTCGTCGATGAGCTGGAAGATCACGCATTTGCGACCGCCGGTGAGGACGTATTCGGTCCCGTCCAACTGCCAGCAGGCGTTCGGCGCCGGATAGACAAACCGACGATATGAGGCCCTCGGCTTCTTCTTCGGCTCCAACCGGGCGACCCCCGCGTCGCGGAAGATCCGCGCCAGCGATGAGACGGCTGGCACCGGCTCCATCCGCAAAGAGCGCATTTTCTCGTGAACGCTGATCGGGCCATGATCCAAACCTGACTGCTCCAACGCCGCACGAACCCCAACCGCCTGAGTCTTCACGTCGTCGGAGATCCGTTTCGGGCTCACCGTCGGCCGACGAGCGCGAGGCTCCAGAGCTGCAGCCTGGCCCTCCTCCTGCGCACGCTTACGGATCGCATAGAAGGTTTTGCGCGCGATCTCGTGCTCGAGACAGAACGTCGTCACCGAACCCCGCGGCGCATCATCAGGCCACTGGGCGATCGCAAGACGGACACGAGGATCAACAGGCTGGACTGGGCTCATCCCTCAAACATCGAGCCAGAAGTGTCACCACCAGACCACCGAGAACTGTCACCGATGTTGTGGCACAGAAGTGTTACCCATGTCCTGAGACATCACACGGTGATCTGTGAGGTGTCAGCGGTAGTGATGCGGGGAAAATCGTCACTCCTCCACGAGTTCAAATCGAAGGTTCGTGTACTCGACAACGCCGTCGACAACCTCCCTGCCTTCTTCGACACGTGCGTATGTGACGGAATCTTCCGTGAAGAACTCTTCTGCCTCTCCCCTGTCGTTCCTCGGCACAGCCCTGTATTGGTCGTCCAATGGACCCCCGACGAATCTGGCGGCGATTTGAGTACGCACAAATTGTGTGGTCGCCTCGTCGGCATAGAAAGTGGACACTCGCATGCTGAACATGCCAACTTCTGTGATCGAGGCTATGTGCTGCCGGGCGGCAGCTTCGACGTCAGCCAAGGTTCTCGAGGAGCCCGGATCATCTGGCCAACCTCGCCCCATCAGCGAGTGAGCGACGATGAAAGACGCTGGAGTAGCGCCTTCCTGTAACGCCCACATATCGTGGACCAGGTCCACGCGGTTTCGATGAGCAATTTTGGCTCTTCCAAGAATCGCGACGCCCTCGGCGCGCAGTTCTTGGGGGAGTCGCGAAGTCTTCAGGATTGCCTTCGTTCTCTCGCGAAGGGCCTCAAACTCGCGCGGGAAGTCAGCACGCCCGAGTGTTGGCGATAGCAGGATGTTGGTTGCAAGACCGCGCATTGCATTTTCAAGACCAACATCGTTTTGCGCGATCGCGCCAGTCCAGTACGTAAGTTGCTCATGCGGGCTCAGAGCATAGACGCGACTGAGATCGTCGGCGGGTTCCATGAGCTGATCCTAGGGAGATGTACCTGGGCTTCGCTAAGCGCGGGAGCCGAATCGTTCGAGCGATTTCCGACGCGCAAGCTCAAGCATCAAAGTGACTCGGCGGAAGCCGCCTATCTGCTCAGGCCCATCGCATCCGCCTTGTGGTTGGTATAAACTCAAACGTGCGAAGGGCATTAGCCCTGAGAAGTAAGCCTGGCAGTCTTCCGGACGGTACGACGAGCCAGGCTCGCGCATTTAACCGAGCTTCGTGATCTCGCCCACGATCGGCTCCGCGCGCTTGATCCACTCGCCGCCAGCTTGATGGCACCACGCCACTGCGTCACTCACCCACAACACCGAGTGGTCGGCCGGCGCGACGTGCAGGTACTGAAGTTGATCGAGGTATTCGTTCTCGATCAGGGACGCTCGGATGATCCTGCGGTCAGCAGCCATGATCGAATCGTCTCGCTCAATCAGCAACCGAGTCACGCCCGCCTCAGCGAGATCCGACACCAGCGCCTGGAGACACATGACCCGGGCATTCTTGTCGGAGTACCCGCGAACGACGTAGAGCTGAACCCGAACATCCATCTCGGCCATCCGAGCCAAGAGCTTGCGCCTGGACGAGTCACTCTCCGAGTTGAAGTGCATCCTGGACTGGCCGCGACGCGTGAGCTTCCTGAGGCCTTTGTCGATGGTCGTCACGTCCTCGGGGGCGACTGCGGCCGCGGCGATGAAGTAGCCCTTCGTCTTTGACTCGTCGACGAAAACGTGCGCGCGAGGCTCGAAGATCGACATCACATTGATACTACGGTCGGCCACCGCGACCGGCCCCGATGAGTGGGTGAGCGCTTGCCATTGCGGCTCACGGTGTTCCGAAAATCAGCCCGTTCCGCAGTACGCGGAACATGCGCATTCGTGGAACGCATCTCCTCTCCAAGTCGGGGCGAAACCGTTCGTTTGCCTATTCACCTAGGGCGAATAGGCAAACGAATACCCCTTGCTTCGAGCGCGATTTACGTCCGGAGACGGCCCCGGCCAAATATCCCAGTGTTCCTTTGGGCATTCCAGGGGTTGGAAGAGGCAAAGGAATAGCTGCGGCTGGGTTTTCCCTGATCAGCCGCCACCCCCGCGCTGCGCGCGATTCCCAACCTCCCCCACCCAACAAGTTGTCTGCGGGAGGTTGGGAATTGAAGGGGTGGCGGCTGATCAGGGAAAAGGAGAACAGAAAATGAGAGGCGGAGGGAGCCGGAGGTTTGGCGGGTAGCCCGATAGAGAAGATGCGCTGGAGCAGTTTTATCGTCCGGTTAGGCATTGTGTCACCCGGATAGAACGATTCGAAGAGCATTTCGGCGGCGGCCACCGAGTCGATGTCGTTCAGGTCGGGCGGCTTGGCAATGTCTTCGGTGTCTAGACCGGGTCGCGCTGCGTTGAGCTTCATCGCAAGCAGCGCATCGAGCGGTGCAATTGCGATAGAGATGCTCGAATCATCCAAGACTGATTCCCACTCGACCTGGTGGCCCCACGACGGCACGAACATGACCGCCTTGTTGTTTAGCCAGTCGTTTGGCCATCCGCGGTCCCGGGCGATCGCCTCGATGATTGGGGTCAGTTCTTCCATGGGCTCGATCTGCGCGTCAATGTCGGCAGTGCTGTCCCGATCGAAGTGAGCGAGCCTGAGGGCAGCTCCGCCGACGATCCGGATGGAAACGCCGGTCATCCCGCTCTCGTGTGCGGCGCGTACGACGTCCCGGAGTCCATCGATTAGGTCCTGTCGGTCGAGCCGCATGACTTACAGACTCTCAAGTGTCGAGCGCTCGATCAACACGTTCCGGCGTCGGAACTCGACAGGCACGTTGCCCAGCGTCGGAGACAGGTCATACTCACCGAGGTGGGGCGTCTGCGGCGCGGCCAAGAACCTCGAAGTCGAGTTGATCCAATCCGGCTTCGGAAGCTTGGAGCGGCTGAACCAGTAGTCGACGAGGGCGGCCAAGGCGGCATCCCAGCTCGTGGAGCCGGTGGAGTGCGGTTCTGCAATTCCCAGCACGACGCGATCGACGCCAGTTGCCGCGGCGAGACTGTCCGAGTAGTCGAGGAATGCACGCAGCGCTGAGTCGCGCGAAGTCGCAGACGCAATCCGTTCTGCCGTTTCGCACGCATCGATGCCAGCACCTGGGATCGCGATGATGCGATGACCGGTCTGACGCAGTAGGCGCTCAAGGGTGTCGACTGTTGGGACGCGTTTGCCGCTCTCGATTGAGGAGATGTCTGGCTGGCTCGTTTTCGCGCGCGCTGCAAGATCGCCTTGGGTGATTCCGCTTGTGAGACGAGATGAACGAAGGAATGTCGATGCAGCCACCAGAACCTCCAGTCCAAGTATATCTATATCGATATATTTTGTGCCAGAGCTGTTCAATTCGTCCCCCGGACGGGGGTCGCTGTGCGAGACGAAAAACGTCCGCCTGCCCCGGACGGCTGACATGATGAGTCCTAGTCACCTGATCTGGAGGCATCATCAGCAGTTGGCAAGGAACCGCATTCCAGGACTACTGCATGCTCCTTCTTCAGAAACGATATGCAGCGGCGAATCCGCACGCCTTGCAACTGGTTCCTGATCGTCATAGCGGTGATCTTGGGCTCGAGGCGTTCTCGCACGACGGCAGTGTTTATCAGTGTTACGCGGCTCAGGAGCCGATAAGCATCCCGGAATGCTATGCAAAGCAACGGGACAAACTGACCGCGGACCTAGCAAAGTTGCGGGCAAAGAGCACCGACCTTGCGGGCCTTCTCGGTGCCGTGGTGATCAAGCGCTACGTATTCATGGTGCACCGCCACGACGCTCGCCAGCTAATAACGCATGCCAACGTGAAGGCAGCGGAGGTAGTCGGATGGGGTCTTCCCTTCATCGCCGCGGATTTTTACATCGTGATCGAGACACTAGACAATTACGCGGTAGAACAGAAAGAGCTCCATGCGGTGCCGGCGCCCATAGTGGAAGCGACCCCCGTTGATGATGAATTCGCGTCTATTTGGGCCGAAAGCAACATGTCATTAATGGACACCGCGGCGGCGAAGCTGGAAAAGATAATCCCATCGGACAATACTCGGGCGGCCGTCCTGAGTTCACTGCTTAATCAGTATCTCGAGGGCGATAACGCCCTAGAGAAATTGAAGGCGACATCGCCGGACTCCTACCAAGCCGTGCTGCGTTCCCGCAGCAGCAAGGAAGGGATGCTCGTTCTCGAGCATCCGCCAACCGAGCAGGACTCTCATGCCAACCTGAAGATCATCGCCGATGAGCTCTCCGTTGAGCTGCGAGGAACTGCAAACCTAGATAAGGCGACAGCCGACAAATTCGCTTGGGCCGCTGTCACGGATTGGCTAATGAGGTGCCCTCTTGATTTCGGCGGTGCCGAGTGAGTGAGCCAAACCCGCTCGCGAGCGAGGTTGACCTTCTTCGCGAATTCTTTGGGGACCTTCAAGCAGCTCCACATTTCACCCAGCGGGCGGCGAACATACCTGGTGACCTGCGATTGGCGTGGCGGCTCAGCGTGCTATGCCTCCTTTTGCGGCGAGGTCGGGCAAATACCTTGGCGCTCGAGCACCTGCACGTTCTTTGGTGGGCAGTTAGGTCGGAGGCTACCCGTAGCCTTCTTTTGCGCTGGTTCAGTGGCGAGGGCCGGCCCGACGAAATGCTGGTTCGATTCGACCCATCGTTGTCAGTGACGCTCGATTTGGCTATTGGGCAGGGCCTCGCAGAAGTGTCAGAAACAGGCACCGCTCGTCTGACTGTGAGCGGCGCCGCACTCGCGGATGCCGTTCTGAGCCAAGATGACGCATTGACGGACGAGAAGGCTTTCTTGGCCGCACTTCCTACTCGTATCTCTCGGCAGCAAGTTCAGTCTCTTTTGGAGTGGGCATGACCTCTTCGCTTCGCATTCGCGGTCTCTCACTGCGAGTCAAGACGGCATATGGGCTCGCGGGTCGAACCCTGAGGTTCAGCGACGGGCTCAACCTCCTCCGAGCCGATAACTCGTCAGGAAAGTCGACCGCCTTACAGGCAATGATCTATGCGCTCGGGCTGGAGGGAATGCTCAGCCCGAGTCATCGCATTCCAATGCCGCACGCTATGACCGCGAGCATCTCTCTGAACGGACACGAATCGGCAGTTCTCGAATCGTCAGTGTTGCTCGAGGTGGCGAACGGGGACGGTGAGATCATCACAATCGAGAGGGCCGTCGTCGACCCTCTGCGACACATGCGTCTGATTATCGTGCATCGCGGTGCGGCAATAAGCGACCCAGGGACACATGCGCGCGAAGAGTACTTCGTTCGTGGAAGCGGTGCCGCTCAGAATGAGGCCGGCTTTCATCGTTATCTCGCAGCTTTTCTTGGGTTAAAGCTTCCTCGAGTCAGCAAGATGGACGGCGGCGAAGTGCCCCTCTATCTAGAAACCCTGTTCCCGTATTTTTATGTCGAGCAAAAACACGGCTGGAGCGGCCTCCAGGCGCGAATTCCGAGCTACTTCGGTATCCGAGACGTTGGCAAGCGATCTGCCGAGTTCGTGCTGGGGCTGAAGGCATTTGATCAAGTCTTGCTTCGACAGCGGTTGGCTTCAAACCTCGCAGAGGTCGACGCTGAATGGCAGTCGTCGAATCAGGCGTTTCTCGTGGAGGCGAAGTCGGCACGGGTCGTCATTCAGGAGCCACCGGGGCGCGTCGCGAACGGGTTGCCTGACGGTACTGCGGTTCCTGTCGTCTCAATGGATGGCGGCTGGTTTCCGCTCGCACACGCGGTGGTGGAGTTGAAGACGAGGATCGCCCTCCTAAGTGAGACCGCGGTACCCACCGTTGGTCAGGTCGCCCAAAGCTTGAACAGTGAGCTTCGAGGGATGGAATCGGGGCTACAGCAAGTGGTTGCGATCTCAGCAGGGCTGTGGGAGGAGCGCAACGAACTCCAGAGGCGGGTGCAACAAGTCGACGCCCGCTTAGAAGCTCTCCACGAAGATCTCCAACGGCACAAGGACTCTCGAACCTTGCAAGGGTATGGAGCCGAACACGCGCACGATCTGATCGCAGAGCATGTCTGTCCCACGTGTCACCAAGACCTTCAAGATGGTGCCGACATCTCCGTGCACGCCATGACGATCGCAGAGAACATAGCGTTCATCCAGCGCCAGATATCGACGTTCAAGGGGACTAAGGCCGACACAACTCGCGTTCTCGGAGCGGTCGACATTCGTCTGGACAGTCTCTCCAAGCAAGCGCACGACTACCGGGAGGAGATCCGTGCGGTGAAGGACACACTTTCCAGTTCAAACACCGCGCCCTCGATCGCGGACGTGCGAACTCGGCTTCAGCTTCAGGAGAAACTGAGCCTGCTCGAGGAGAAGCAGGATGGAATCGTCGCCCATCGTGATGCTCTAGTCGCAACGGCAGAGAGGTGGGCCGAGCAGAAAGCTTTGCTGGACGCGGCGGCCAAGTCCGGGACTGCGGCTGAAGACACGATGAAGCTGGATCGCGTGCAGCATTTGCTTCGTACGCAACTAGAAAAGTATGGATTCAAGTCGCTCGAACCATTCAATGTCGACATTGATCGCGAGACCTACCGCCCGGTTAATGACGGATTTGATCTGGGATTTGATCTCTCCGCGAGTGACATGATTCGGGTCATCTGGTCTTACCTGTTCGCGCTTCTGGCAGTGGGTACGGTCGACGGTGCGCACCTGGGGATGCTCATATTTGACGAGCCTCGACAGCAAGAAACCAATCGACAGAGCTACCAAGCTCTCTTGAGTCACGCCGCTTCCGAAGGTGTTACTGGATCCCAGATCATCTTCGCTACAAGCGAGGAGTCTGGGAGCCTGCGGACAATGCTTGGATCGGGCGAGTTCAACCTTATCGATCTACCGCCGGGCGAGAAACTCCTCATTGAGCTGGACAAGACTGGAAATCCCATCGCCTGAATTTGATCTCGAACCCCAGCGCGCCCCCACGTCGGCGGTTGTTTGTAGCCTGAACTTCGAGGAGGCCGTGATGGGAAGTGTCACCCCGTACGAGACAGGTGGTGGGCGCCGGTATCGAGTGCGCTATCGCAAGCCCGATCACAGCCAGACCGACAAGCGCGGGTTCAGGACCAAACGGGAAGCCGAGCTGTTCCTCGCCTCTGTGGAAGTCGCCAAGAGCACCGGGCGCTACATCGACCCGACGAGGGCTCGGGTCACGATTGCCGATTGGATGACCGCGTGGCTCGACAGCCGATCAGACCTGCGAGCATCAACACTCGATCGCGTGCAGGGCGTTGTGCGCAACCACATCATCCCGGCGCTCGGGAACATCGCGCTCGCCGACCTCGGGCGACTACAGGCGCAGCAGTGGGCGTCGCGGCTCAGTGCTACTCAAAGCCCCGGCTCGGTGCGGAAGATCGTCAACGTGCTCTCTGCGGGGCTGCAACTGGCCGTCGACGACGGGCGCATCCCGGCCAACCCAGCAGTGCGGTTGAAGCTGCCGAGGCAATCGAAGTCGCACAAGAAGTTCCTCACCCACGAGCAGGTTGCGGCGCTCGCCGAGGCCGTCGAGGCCAAGCCCGCCGGGGAGGGGTTCGGGCTGTTGATCCTCGTACTCGCGTACACCGGGCTGCGGTGGGGTGAACTGTCCGGACTGCGCGTGCGCGACCTCGACTTCCGTCGAGGACGCATCGAGGTGCGCACAACGATGGTCGAAGTGAATGGCTATCTCGAGGAGTCGACTCCGAAGAACTACGAGGAGCGATCCATCCCGGTCCCGGCGTTCATCCTTGATCAGTTGGCCGACCACGTGAAGATCAAGTCGCTCGACTCGCATGTGTTCGTCAGCTCCAAGGCTGGCGCGGTACTGCGCAACCGCACGTTCCGACGCGGGTGGTTCAACGACGCGGCCGCGAGCATCGGCATCCCTGGCCTGACTCCGCACGAGTTGCGGCACACGTGCGCGAGCCTCGCTGTGTCGGCCGGCGCGAACGTCAAAGCCCTCCAACGGATGCTCGGCCACAGCTCCGCGAAGGAAACTCTCGACACGTACAGCGACCTTTTCGATGATGACCTGGACTGTGTTGCGGTCGCTTTGAATGACACAGCGGCTCGTCTGAACGTGGGCAAACTGTGGGCAAAGCAGTCCGGCAGGACTGCTGCGGCAGCTGCGAAAGCCGCCCAAACGGCGGCTGACCAGCTACTTATGTGGAGCCCCCTGTCGGATTCGAACCGACGACCCCCGCTTTACAAGAGCGGTGCTCTGGCCAACTGAGCTAAGGGGGCGTGCAACAAGTGCGCAGACAACTTTACCGAGTCAGGCCCGTGCCTGCGGCAGCGCCAGGGCGACTCGCCTGATGAGCGCCGCAAACGCTGGCGCGTTGTCCCACTGCACGAAGTGCTGGCATCCGGGCAAGGTTTCGATGGGGTAGCCGAGCTTGTCGTGGAGTGCGGCCGCCGCCGCATGTCGGGCCGGCGATGACTCGCCGCCGACCGTGACGAGCACCGGACCTTGCCCCGCGGATGCCGCGGCGGGCTCGAATGCTCGAAACATCGGCAGCTCTCTTGCTACAGCTGCGGGATCGGGAGCCATCTCAGGTGACCAGGACGGCCCGTAGAGAGCCGCGCCGAAGCCCGGCACACCCCCTTCGGCGAACGCTGCGGCCATCGGCGCGAGCAGGCCCGGTGCGAGGCTGCCGACCGCCGGCTCGTGCAGGATCGCCCCCGCCAGCCGCACCCCTGATGCCGCGAGCGCAAGCCCCAGCGTCGCACCGCCGCTCACTCCCACAACCAGCGCCCCCTCCGCCACGGGCCGCAGCGCAGCCAATTCCGTCTCGAGGTCACCCGAGCATGGACGCTCCACCACGCGCACGTCGAACCCCTCGAGCAGCGCGCTCACCCGCGACCAGCTCGCGGCACCAGTCGCGACCCCGTGCACGAGCACAATCCTCATAGCTGCACCATATCGACACCCGTGAAACACAAACGTCATCGGCGGCGGCCTCACGAAACATGATCGTTACCCCCAGTGGGCGGGCGCGAAACATGGCCGGGCCACTGTGAGCGTTATGTATACAGCTCCACGAACAACACTGGATACGGTCGAGATCCCGCCAGACGCGTCGCCTTCGGCCGCCGCGAAGCTGCGCCGCGAGCAGACCTACGTCGGCATCCGGCGCCTGCTGCTCGTGGGCGAGTTCCCGTTCGGCCAGCGCCTTGCGGAGGAGGCGTTGGCCGAGCAGTTCGGCGTATCTCGCACACCGGTGCGCGAGGCTTTCGCGCGACTGCACGCCGACCGCCTCCTCAACCGCTACGCCGATGGTGGCTTCTACGTCGCGGAGCCCGACCTCCTCGACCTGCGTGACCTCTACGAACTGCGGCTCACGCTCGAAGTGCGCGGCATCGCCCGGGCAGCGGAGAAGGGCATCCAGCATGATCGCGGCATGCTCGAAGCGCTCCTGGCCAACTGGGTCGCCATCAAGGCCGCCCCGCCCCAGCCTGACGGCTCTTTCATCGAACTCGACGAGGCCTTCCACACCACCCTCAGCCGGGCCTCGGGCAACCTCGTGATCACCGAGACGCTGGAGAGCGTCAACGTTCGGATCCGTCCGGTTCGCATGCACGACTTCCTCATCGAGGAGCGCATCCTGCTGAGCATCGACGAGCACATCGAAATCGTCGAGGCGGTGCTCGCCGAAGACCTCACCCTGGCCATCGAGCGCCTTCGCCGCCACATCGGCATCTCCATGGAGGTCGTCGAAGAGCGGGCCCTGCGCGCTCTCACCCAGATGATGCTCAACCGCAGCCGGCGCCGGCAATAGCACGCGGCGCCCCGGAGAGGACACAGCAATGGCCACCACCAAGCACGACCAGTCAGCTCCGGAGCCCATTCTCGTTGTGGATGGCTTCACGAAGCACTTCGCCGAGGTCAAGGCGAATACCGATGTGCACTTCGATGTGCGGCCCGGTGAAGTGCATGCGCTCGTCGGTGAGAACGGCGCGGGCAAGTCCACCCTCCTCAAGATGATCTATGGGGTCTACCACCCCGATGCCGGACGGATGCTCATCGACGGCGCTGAAGTCACTCCCGGCTCGCCAGCCGAAGCCAGGGCGCTCGGTATCGGGATGGTGTTCCAAGACCTGCGGCTGGTTCCCGCACTCACTGTCACCGAGAATGTGGCCTTGGCCGTCGACACCCCCTGGGTTCTTCGACTGGATGCCCTCGCCAAAGCCATCGCCGAGGCGAGCGAGCACCACGGCCTCTCCGTGCATCCGAAAGTCATCGTGGCGCACCTGTCGATCGGTGAGCGCCAGCGCGTCGAGATACTCAAAGTGCTCATGACCGGGGCGCGCCTGGTCATTTTGGATGAGCCGACCAGCGTGCTCGCCCCCCAAGAGGTTGACGCGCTGTTCAGCGTCGTGCGCCAGCTGCGCGACAAGGGCTTCGGCGTCGTCATCGTCACGCACAAGCTCAACGAAGTCAGGGCAATCGCCGATCGGGTGACCGTGCTTCGTGGGGGCAATACGATTCTCGTGGGAGCGAACCCGGCCGACTACACCAACGAGGAACTCGTCGAGGCGATGGTCGGCCATTCGGTGTCGGCCCTCGTCGCGGAGCGGGTGGCGATTGCGTCGGAGGGCGTCGTTCCCGCTCTCGAACTGACCGGGGTCAGCTCGCGCGGGGATCGCGGTCACGAAGCCCTCAAGAACATCTCCCTCAAGGTCTATCCCGGAGAACTGGTCGGGATCGCGGGCGTCGCCGGCAGCGGACAGCGCGAACTCTGCGAGGTCGCCCTCGGCCTGCGAGAGACCACGAGCGGGTCAGTCCAGATTCTCGGCGAACTCGTGTCGAGCCCGCGCAAGGCGATCTCGGCGGGTGCGGTGAGCGTGCCGGAAGATCCGGTGGCAGACGCCGTCGTGACGAGGCTGACCGTGCTCGAGCACATGGCCCTCGACGGCCGCGCGCTGCCGAAACGCCGCGGCGGCGTCGACTGGAGCATGATCGCCACCAAGACCGATTCAGCCAACGGCCGGCTGGGGCTGAAGATTGCGCCGCGCACGCGCAAGCTCAGCGAGCTCTCCGGCGGCAACATCCAGCGGGTGGTGCTCACGCGAGAGCTCGGCATCGACTCGACTCTCGTGGTGGCCGCCTATCCCAGCCGGGGCCTGGATGTCTCGAATGTGCGCCGCACACAGGACATCCTCCTGGCACGCAGGGATGCCGGCGCGGGGGTGCTCATGGTCTCGGAAGACCTCGACGAACTCATGTCGATGGCTGATCGCATCGTCGTGATGCACGACGGCCACATCTCGGGTGAGGTCACGGTCGCCGACTTCGATCGCCAGGGCATCGGTCGGCTCATGTTGGGAGGTGCCGCGTGACGACCACACTGCAACCGCCGACCCCCATTCTGCCTCCGGCCGAGAGTGCGTGGCCTCGGCGTCTCAAGCTGGCGTTGCCCATCGCGATCCGCTGGGCGGCCGCCCTGCTCGGGGCGCTGCTCATCTTCAGCGCCCTCATCATCCTGCGCGGCGCCAACCCCCTGCAGGTTTTCCCGGACATGTGGACCTCCACCTTCCTGCATCCGAGGTCGGTCTCCGAGATCTTCCAGCGGATGGCTCCCCTCGTGCTCGCGGCGCTCGCCGTTGTCGTGCCGGCTCGCGCCGGGATGTCCAACGTGGGTGGTGAAGGTCAGGTCATCGTGGGCGCGGTCGCGGCCTGCGGCACCGGGCTGCTGTTCGGTGACTCGATACCGGGTGGGCTGCTCATCCTGCTGATGTTTCTGGCGGGCGTGCTGGCCGGTGCCGCCTGGGCGGGCCTGGCGGGAGTGCTGCGGCTGGGCTTCAAGGTCAACGAGGCCGTGAGCACCCTGCTCCTGAACTTCGTGGCGCTCGACCTCCTGCTGTTCTTGATTTACCAGTCATGGCGCGAGTCACCGGCGGGCCAGCCCACGACGAAAGAGTTGGTGGATGGCGCCAAGTTGCCGCTCGTGCCCGGCACGACGGTCAACATCGGCATCATCATTGCCGTTGTGGCCGTGGCGATCGTGTACGTGGTGCTCACCTACACCCGCTGGGGGTTCCGCCTCTCGGTCGTCGGCGGCAACGTCGAGGCGGCCCGCCGCTCCGGGATGCACGTCGCGGTGCTGTTGCTCTCGGCCCTGCTCGTGGGCGGCGCCCTCGCCGGGCTTGCCGGGGTCATCCAGTTCGCGGGAATCGAGTACAAGCTGCGCCCCGGCTTCGCCGATCAGATCGGCTACGTCGGATTCCTTGCGAGCTGGCTCGCGCGACACAAACCCATCCCCGTGCTCATCGCCGGCTTCGTGTTCGCTGCGCTCGCAGTGGCAGGTGACAGCCTGCAACTGGATGCCCAGCTGCCGGCAGCCACCATCAACATCCTCACGGCGCTCATCCTGGCCGCAGTGCTCGGGTGGACTCAGCGGAAGGCGAAGCGACTGTGAGTCTGATCATTGATGTACTCACCGGCGGTGTGCGCGGCGGTACCTCCATCCTGTTCACCGCACTCGGCGAAACGGTCTCCGAGCGGGCGGGTGTGATCAACCTCGGCCAGGAGGGATGCATGCTCGGGGGTGCACTAACCGCGTACATCGTCTCGGCGGAAACCGGCAACCCCTGGTTGGGCGTGCTTGCCGGGGGTTTGGCAGGCGGACTGCTCGCCCTCGTGCACGCGATTCTGGTGGTCTGGCGCGGCGCCAACCAGTTCGCGAGCGGCTTGACTGTGCTGTTCCTCAGCCTCGGCCTGACCTCGCTGTTCGGTGCCAGCTACGTGGGGCGCACCATCACCCCGTTCACGGTGTATCCGATTCCGCTGCTCTCCGACATCCCGTTCATCGGTGAGATCCTCTTCAAGCAAGACCCTCTGGTGTACGTGAGCTACCTCTGCGTGCCGCTGATCTGGTTCCTGCTCTTCCGCACCAAGCTCGGCCTGCTGATCCGCACTGCGGGGGAGCGTTCGGAAGCCCTCACAGTGCACGGCTACAGCACCAAGCAGATCCGCACCATCGCCGTAGTTACCGGCGGCTTCTTCGGCGGCGTCGGCGGCGCGCACCTTTCCATCGCCTACACGAACTCCTGGTTCGAGAACATGGTGGCCGGCCGCGGGTTCATCGCCGTGGCGCTGGTGATCTTTGCGTCCTGGGGACCGGTCAAGGCCCTCGCCGGCGCCTACCTCTTCGGGGCGGCGCTCGCGCTCGGCCCGGCACTCCAGGCCCGCGGCTATTCGATCAACCAATTCGCCCTGCACGTCATCCCGTTCGTGCTGACGCTGGTTGTTCTCGCCGCGCTCGGCAGGCGCACCATCTCTGCTGCGCCTGCCGAACTCAAACGGGTGTTCGAGAACGGACCACCGGATACCTAACAGACAGCGGGGAAAAGGCTCCGCACCATCGCTATGCCAGCACCACGTCCCACCTTGCACCTCCACAAGCGCCTGACCGAGTTACAGCCCGGTCAGGCACCCTCATCAGTCCGCGACCAGCGCGGGCCTGACAGTTGAAAGGAACACCATGTTCAAAGTTACAGCACGGATCGCGGTGGCGGCAGTTGCCGTCGCGACCCTCGCGTTGGCGGGATGTTCGCCCGTCGCGAGCAATTCCGCGTCCTCCACGGGCGATGTCGCGGGCGTCGGCGGCACCGCCATCGGGTTCATCATGGTTGGCCCGAAGGACGACTTCGGATACAACCAGGCCGTCTATGAAGCGTCGCAGGAACTCGGCAAGGAGTACCCCGACCTGAAGATCCTCACCGCCGAGAATGTGCCGGAGGATGACACGGCCGTCACCACCATGGAGGGCATGATCGACCGCGGCGCGAAGATCATCTTCGCGACGAGCTACGGTCACCTCGACGCTGCCGAGAAGGTCGCCAAGGCCCACCCGGATGTCGTTGTGGTACAGCAGGGAAACACCATCTCGGGCGGCTTCCTTCCGAATATCGGCACCTACTTCGGCACCGTGTACGAGCCGATGTACCTCGCCGGCATCGCGGCAGGAGCGGCGACCAAGTCGGGCAAGCTCGGCTATGTCTACGCCTTCCCGATCCCGCAGACGATCGCGAACATTAACGCCTTCGAGCGTGGCGCACAGACGGTGCGCCCCGACGTGCAGACAATCACCGTCAGCACGTCAAGCTGGTGCGACCCGGCTGCACAGCGCGAAGCGGCCAACAGCCTGCTCAGCCAGGGCGTCGACGTTCTCACCCAGCACCAGGACTGCACCAAGACCGTCATCGACGCTGCTGAGGCAGCTGGCGCCTACACCGTCGGCTATCACGCAGACGCCTCATCGCTGGCCCCCAAGGGCTGGCTGACCGGCGCTGTGTGGGACTGGGCTCCGCTCTACAAGCAGATCGTTTCCACGATCCTGGATGGCAAGTTCGCGGGCAGTGAGTTCAACGCCAACTACCGCGTCGGGTACAAGACCGGAACCAACCCGTTCGTGCTGGCCGACTACGGCCCATCGGTGAGCGCAGACACGAAGGCTGCGATCAAGACCGCGCAGGCCTTCCTGACGACACCCGACGGCTCGCCGTTCGTCGGCCCGGTTCTCGGTCAGGACGGGAGCGAGAAGGTTGCGGCCGGGGTCATCCCGACCTACGACGAGATCGATGGCATGGACTACTTCGTGCAGGGCGTCGTCGGCAACCTGGCGAACAAGTAGACAAAGACAATGACTCCCGACCTCGGTACTCGTGCGACGCATGTCGCGAGGAGCACCCCCTACGCCTGGCCCTGGAACGGCGACCTGGGCGCGAGCGGAACGGCCGTACTGGTCGTCGAGCCCGTGGCATCCGGTCCCGTCCCGGACCCGGGCGAAGGCGGGTACCTGGGTGCCGTGGTCGGGGTCGTCGGTGCGGCGCGAGAGGCGGGGAGCACGGTGGTCCGAGTGCTTACCGCCCCTCCGCTGCACGCACCGACCGCGACGGGTCAGCACGAGCTTCCCGTCGAGGCCGACCACACTGTCCGCGCGGCGGGCATCGACGGCTTCTACGGAAGTTCGCTCGATGCCCTCGCGCGCGGTTTGGGAATCGAACGCTTCATTGTGGTGGGCGCGGGCTTGGAGACCTGCGTGCACTCGACCATGCGATCAGCCAACGACAGGGGCTATGAATGCCTGCTGGTGATCGACGCCTCCATTCCCTACAGCGAGGACCTGGTGAGGCCCTCGGTTTCCATGATCGAAATGTCGGGCGGCATCTTCGGAGCCGTTGCATACAGCGCTGACGTGATCGACGCCCTTGCTAGCACCAAAGGAGACAACAGATGAGCACCCAGACCGCAACCGGTGTCAGCTATGGGCCGGTCACCGCCGAGCCGTACCACTGGCCCTACGACGGCAGATTCCGCCCCGAGCACACGGCTCTCATCAACATCGACTGGCAGGTCGACTTCTGTGGTGTCGGTGGCTACGTCGACCAGATGGGCTACGACCTCAACCTCACCCGCAGTCCGTTGGCTCCCACCGCGGTAGTTCTCGCGGCCGCCCGCGAAGCGGGCCTCATGGTCATCCACACCCGCGAGGGTCACCGCCCCGACCTATCAGACCTGCCGCCGAATAAGAAGTGGCGCTCGGCGCAGATCGGCGCCGAGATCGGCTCGCTCGGCCCGTGTGGTCGCATCCTCACCCGCGGTGAGGTCGGCTGGGAGATCGTGCCAGAGGTTGCGCCGATCGACGGCGAGTACATCATCGATAAGCCGGGCAAAGGAGCGTTCTACGCGACCGATCTCGACCTGCTGCTGCGCAACCACGGCATCACGCACATCATCCTCACCGGAATCACTACGGACGTCTGTGTGCACACGACCATGCGCGATGCGAACGACCGCGGGTATGAGTGCCTGCTGCTCTCCGATTGCACGGGAGCAACGGACCCCGGCAACTACGCCGCCGCCCTCAAGATGGTCAAGATGCAGGGCGGTGTCTTCGGTGCCGTCGCCGATTCGGCAGCGCTTCTCGCGGCGCTGTCGGCCGGCGTCGCGGACTGAGGATGACCGCCGATTCGGCCAGGGCAGTCGCCCCGGCCGCCTACAGTGATGCCGTTGGTTCCCTCGAAATCGCTTCGTTGCTTGCCAGGTACCGCACGGGTCAACTCGACCCGGTAGCGGTCATTGAGGCCGTTTACGATCGGATCGAATCCCGAGCGGATGACGGGGTCTGGATCAGCCTCGTGCCCAGGGCAGAGGCGCTCGCTCGGGCCCGTGAACTGCCCTCTTTGGTTGACGGACTGCCGCTCTACGGCATCCCGTTCGCGGCCAAGGACAACATCGACGCCCTCGCTTTGCCGACCACCGCGGCCTGCCCAGAATTCACTTATCAGCCCACGAGGGATTCGACCGCGGTGGGGCTGCTGCTTGCGGCGGGCGCCATCCTCATCGGCAAGACCAACCTCGACCAGTTTGCGACGGGGCTCAACGGCACCAGATCGCCTTATGGTGCACCCGCCACCCCGTTCGACCCGACCATGATCTCCGGCGGTTCGAGTTCGGGCAGCGCGGTTGCGGTCTCTGCCGGTCTCGTGAGCTTCGCGCTGGGAACGGATACCGCGGGCTCCGGCCGCGTGCCGGCTGCCTTCACCTCGACGGTCGGCATCAAGCCGAGTCGTGGCCTGGTGAGCAACCATGGCATCGTGCCGGCCTGCCGAAGCCTGGATTGTGTCAGCATCGCGGCCCTCACGGTGAGCGATGGATCGCTCGTGCTCTCGCTTGTGGCCGGCGCCGACGCGAACGACCCGTGGTCGCGTCAGCTGGCCAAGCCCTCACCGAACCCGGCCACGGTGCCGCTCGAAGGCATGGTGTTTGGGGTTCCCGCCGCCGCCGAACTGGGCTTCGCAGCGGGAGCGCCCTACGCACCGGCCTGGGCCGCGTTGATCGAGTCGCTTGTGGCGGCCGGTGCAAGGACGGTCGAAGTTGACATGCGGGATTTCTTCGAGGCCGGTGAGCTCCTCTACAGCGGGCCATGGCTGGCGGAGCGGCTCTCGGGCCTCGAAGAGTTCGTGACGAGCGAACCCGAGGCAGTGCATCCCGTCACTCGCACGTTGCTCGAGTCGGGAAGGGCCGTTAGCGGCACGGACGTCTTTAGGGGGTTGGACACTCTTCTTCGGCTTCGGGCGGCCGTCGATCCGACCTTTGAGGGGATCGATGCCATGCTGACCCCCACCGCCGTGCGCACGTTCTCGATCGCAGAAATGCTCGCCGATCCGATTGCGAACAACACCGCCCTGGGTCGATTCACGACCTTCGCCAACCTGCTCGATCTTGCCGCAATTGCTTTGCCGGCGGGCATGACGGCAGACGGTCTGCCCTTCGGTGTCTCGTTCGTTGGCCGGGTTTCCACCGACGGTCGCCTCGCCGCGATCGCGTCGGCCGTGGAGACCCTGCTCGACCTCCCGCTCGGCGCAACCGGCCGGCCCCGATTCCCGGTGGAGACTCTGCCGGCGATGCCAGCAGGCGACCACTTGCTGCTCGCCGTCGTCGGAGCGCACCTCGAGGGCATGCCGCTTCACGTCCAGCTGACGGCACTGGGCGCGACCCTGGACAGGCGGACGACGACCGCACCGGAATATAAGCTTTTCGCCCTCGCCAACACATCCCCGCCGAAACCAGGTCTGGTACGCGTCACCGCGGGCGGCTCGGCGATCGAGCTGGAGGTGTACCAAATTCCGAAGGCACGCTTCGGCGAATTCATCGCAGGGGTCGGCTCGCCGCTCGCGATCGGGACAGTGACTCTCGCGGACGGCTCGGCCGTGCACGGGTTCGTCTGCGAGCCCTCCGCGCTCAACGACGCCGTCGACATCACCGAGTTTGGCGGTTGGCGGGCCTACCTGGCGTCGCTGTCTACTTCAACTGGGTGAGGTGCTTCTCGAGGTCGAGCTTGGCCTTCCGCGTGCGCTTCGTGCGCTTCGGGATGCCGCCGACATAGAGCCACCCCATGAGCTTCTCGTTCGGGGCGAGGCCGTGCATCGCGGCCACGGCGGGATGCCGCGTGTGTCCGCCCGTGCGCCACATCACGCCCCACCCGGCCTCGTTGAGCAGCAGGCTGAGGGTGTGCGCGACGCCGGATGCCGCGGCATCCTGCTCCCACTCCGGCACAGTGAGACTCGGCTCGTGCAGCGCCACCACCGCGATGAGCAGCGACGCCCGCAGCGGCTTCTCCGCGAGCTTTTGCGCGGCTGAATCTTCAAGCCCGGAACCTTCAAGCTCGGAGCCCACAAGCCCGGACCCGTCGAGCCCGCTCGCCGCCACGAACGCCGCCCCGAGCCGTTCGCGGGCCGCGCCGCGCAACTCGATGAGCCGCCAGGGCGCTAGCGCGCCGTGGTCGGCCATGGTGCCCGCCGCCTGCACCAGGGGGATGAGCTCTTCATGGGTCGGGGCGTCGGCAGTCACCTGCGCGTGCGACTGCCGACGGCGGACCGCCTCAAGGGCACCATGCCGACCCCGACCAAACAGGCGACCCCGCCCAAGAACGCCGATCAGGTTTCCTTGAAGTCGAGCGACAGGGAGTTCATGCAGTACCGGTCTCCGGTGGGGGTCTGGTATGCGTCGTCAAACAGGTGCCCCAGGTGCGAGCCGCAGGTGCCGCAGAGCACCTCGGTGCGGGTCATCCCGAGCGTGGTGTCGGTCTTGAGTTCTACGGCATCCGGATTGACGGCCTCGAAGAAGCTGGGCCAGCCCGAACCGGAGTCGAACTTCGCGCCGCTCTTGAACAGCTCGGCGCCGCACGCTCCACAGGTGTAGACGCCGGCGCGCTTCTCGTCGAGCAGGGCTCCCGACCACGGGCGCTCGGTTGCAGCCTGCCGCAGGATCGCATACCGGTCGCCCAGCTCCTCGCGCCATTGCTGCTCGGTCTTTTCAACCTTGTACGTCATCGCCGGCTCCTCATCTACAGGGGAAGAACTCTTCCTTCCCATTAAACTCGGGACCGTGCCCGAATGTTCCGTCGTCGCCAAGTCGTGGAGCGAACTCACGACGGCCGAGCTGTACTCGATCCTCAAGCTACGCACCGACGTGTTCTTCGTCGAGCAGAAGGTCGATGAGGAAGAGCTCGATAACCGCGACCAGGAGCCCGACACGGTGCACTATTGGATCCCGGATGCAGCGGCCGAGGCCATCGCCTACCTGCGTGTGCTGCACGACCCGGTCGCCACCCACTCCGCCCCTGATGGCACGGCAGCCCACCGCGTTCCCGGACGCGTCGTCGTGCGCGCCGACCACCGCGGTGAGGGGCTCGCGCAGCAATTGTTCGAGCGCGTGCTCGAAGACTTCGGCGACGAGCCGATGCTCCTGCACGCCCAGGAATACGTTGCACCCCTCTATGCCAAGTTCGGGTTCGTCGCGTTCGGCGGGGTGTACCAGGAGGCGGGCATCCCGCACATCTCGATGTATCGGGCCGGCGCAGGGCGGATGTGAAATCGGGCCAGACCAGCGTTGCAGCCCGGGATGCCGCGACCCAGAGCCCTACGATGGGCTGAACTTCGGAGGAACCTGTGGCCGCCCAACTCGAGCCTGCGCACGACCCCGACGCCGACCTGCCCGAACGCGAACAGCGAATCCTGTCCTTCGAGCGCCAGTGGTGGCGCTACGTCGGGGCCAAGGAGGAGGCGATCCGTTCCCAGTTTGGCCTCTCAGCCGCCCGCTATTATCAGTTGCTGAACGCTGTGATCGATTCGCCGGCCGCCCTGCGACACGATCCCATGCTCGTCAGGCGACTGCAGCGAGCTCGGGATGCCCGCACCAAAGCGCGGGCGGAACGCGCGTTCAGGACTTCCGACCGTGGTGGGAATGAACACCCACGAATCCAAGAATCGAATGACTGACCGATGGCCGCATACCCCAAAGACCAGTTCGACAAGCTTCCCAGCGACCTGCAGCGCGTGGGTGCGCACCGCGCGCCGAAGAAGGGCGGCCAGGGTTGGATCGGGTTCGCCTGGGCCTTGCTCGCGACCGGCGTGCTGGTATTCGCCGGGCTGTTCGGGCTGAGCAAGTTCCTCGGTGTCGACATCGGATTGCCGATCTTCGCCGAGGCCCCTACCCCTACTCCGACGCCAACCCCGACCCCCACCGCGAAGCCGCTCACCGATCCCACGAAGATCGACCCCGCACGCGCGATCAAGATCACCGTGCTCAACGGCACCGCAATCGTGGGGCTGCAGGACACCGTTGCCGCCACCCTCACCGCGTCGTCCTGGCCGATCGGGAGCGCCGCTCTCGCGTCCCAGAAAGACATCGCGGAGACGACTGTCTACTACTCGGATCCCGCAAACGAAGACATCGCCCGGGGCCTCGTGGTCGCCCTCGGCGTTGGGAGAATCCGGCTGGTCACGCCGGATACCTTCCCCGGATCGCCACTCACGATCGTGCTCGGGTCCGACTACCACACACCCACTCCGGCCGCTGGGTAGCCCGAAAACACCGCTTGAATCTCGATCGTGTTACGCCCATGTTTAATTGTTGAGGATTTGGGCATTTCTGGGCCTCACCCCTCTCTACAGGCAACTTTTGCTCCGCTAATATCTGTGAATTGGCCGCCCTATTGGCGACCGCAGGATACACAGCAGGGAGTACGTCATGGCCAACGGAACCGTGAAGTGGTTCAACGCCGAGAAGGGCTACGGGTTCATCACGGTCGACGAAGGAGGGCAGGACGTTTTCGTCCACTACTCCGCGATCGACATGGGAGGCTACAAGGTTCTCGAAGAGGGCCAGCATGTCATTTTTGAGGTCGGCACCGGCGCCAAAGGGCCGCAGGCCGAATCGGTGAAGCCAGCCTGAGCAGGGGCCATCCCAGCGCCACCACTTTTCGACGCCGTCCGCTGCCGCGGGCGGCGTCGTTCGTGGGGAGAGCGAGACTGTCCACGGCGTGGCATCGCCTTGCACTCACTAGGGGGGAGTGCTAATTTGTCCCTTGGCACTCGCAGAGTCAGAGTGCTAAGGAATTCGCTGGTACGACGTCCGGGAGGGACGAGAAACACACATGGCAAAGATCATTGCTTTCAACGAAGAGGCCCGTCGTGGCCTTGAGCGCGGCCTCAACATCCTGGCCGACGCCGTCAAGGTGACGCTGGGCCCGCGCGGTCGCAACGTCGTGCTCGAGAAGAAGTGGGGCGCCCCCACCATCACGAACGACGGTGTCTCCATCGCCAAGGAGATCGAACTCGACGACCCTTACGAGAAGATCGGTGCCGAGCTCGTCAAAGAGGTCGCCAAGAAGACGGATGACGTCGCCGGCGACGGCACGACCACTTCGGTCGTTCTCGCCCAGGCTCTCGTCCGCGAAGGCCTTCGTAACGTTGCCGCCGGTGCAGACCCGATCAGCCTGAAGAAGGGCATCGAGAAGGCAGTCGCCGCCGTCATCGAGGCGCTCGTTGCCGGGGCCAAGGAGATCGAGACCAAGGAAGAGATCGCTGCAACCGCATCCATCTCGGCCGGAGACATGGAAATCGGCGAGCTCATCGCCGAGGCCATCGACAAGGTCGGCAAGGAAGGTGTTGTCACCGTCGAGGAGTCGAACACCTTCGGCACCGTGCTCGAGCTCACCGAGGGCATGCGTTTCGACAAGGGTTTCATCAACCCCTACTTCGTCACCGACCCGGAGCGCCAGGAGGCGGTCTTCGAGGACCCGTACATCCTCATCGCCAACAGCAAGATCTCGAACATCAAGGACCTGCTCCCGATCGTCGACAAGGTGATCCAGAGCGGCAAGCAGCTGCTCATCATCGCCGAGGACGTTGACGGCGAAGCGCTCGCGACCTTGGTCGTGAACAAGATCCGCGGCATCTTCAAGTCGGTTGCGGTCAAGGCCCCCGGGTTCGGCGACCGTCGCAAGGCACAGCTGCAAGACATCGCGATCCTCACCGGTGGCCAAGTCATTTCTGAGGAGGTCGGTCTCAAGCTCGAGAACGCCACCCTCGACCTGCTCGGCCGGGCCCGCAAGGTCGTCATCACCAAGGACGAGACCACGATCATCGAGGGCGCGGGTGACCAGGACCAGATCGCGGGTCGCGTCAAGCAGATCCGTGCCGAGATCGAGAACACCGACAGCGACTACGACCGTGAGAAGCTCCAGGAGCGTCTCGCGAAGCTCGCCGGTGGCGTCGCCGTCATCAAGGCTGGCGCGGCGACCGAGGTCGAGCTCAAGGAGCGCAAGCACCGCATCGAGGATGCCGTGCGCAACGCGAAGGCCGCCGTCGAAGAGGGCATCGTCGCCGGTGGTGGCGTCGCCCTGATCCAGGCCGGCAAGATCGCGTTCGACAGCAAGGCCGTCAAGGCGCTGGTCGGCGACGAGGCGACGGGCGCGAACATCGTGCGCGTGGCCATCGACGCTCCGCTCAAGCAGATCGCGCTCAACGCGGGTCTCGAGCCCGGTGTTGTTGCCGACAAGGTGCGCAACCTTCCCGCCGGCCAGGGCCTCAACGCTGCAACCGGTGAGTACGTCGACATGCTTGCCGCCGGCATCAACGACCCGGTGAAGGTGACGCGCTCGGCGCTGCTCAACGCCGCGTCGATCGCCGGCCTGTTCCTCACGACCGAAGCGGTCGTCGCGGACAAGCCCGAGAAGTCGCAGCCGCAGATGGGTGGAGACCCGAGCGGCGGCATGGATTTCTGAGCCGACGATTCGGCTCAGAAATCCATGCCGACGTGAGGTCTACTCCATCATGGTGAGGCCTGGCGCCGAGACGTTGGACTTCTAGTCCAGACGCGCGTGAAGCGGGCGGTTCCTTCGGGAGCCGCCCGCTTCTGCGTTGCCAGCGTCAGAAGTCGTCGAGGTCGAAGGCGGCGTGGATCGCCGCGATGAGGGCAGGCTCCTGGCTGTCGAGAAGGAATCCGAGCTGCTTTCCGAGGTCTGAGACCGGAATCGTCGTGATGTTGTCACAGCTGACCGCGGATTCGTGGTCGAGACCGTTCTCTCGACCCACCGGAACCTCCGTTGCGTTTCCGCGAGCTGTCGAAGTGATCGATGCCACGGTGACTTTGTTGAGATACGGCCGGATGGATTCGCGCGTGAGCACAACAACCGGGCGCACTTTCTCGAGCTGCGCGAGATGGATGGGTCGCATCAGTCGTTCAGGGGCACGGGGTGTTGAGAGACGTACTCGGCGAGCACCTCGAGATCTGGATAGTCCCCCTGGGTGCGGTAGATCTCGGCATCCTTCTCGGCGTCGAGCCGCCTTTGCAGGCGCTTGACCTCGCGGGTGACGATTGCGGCTCGGCTGTCGAAGCGGCCGCTGGCGACGAGCTCGTCAATGAATGTGACGAGCTCGTCGGGCAGTCGCACGGTGATCTGCGTGGTCATCCCAATATGGTATTGCTTTGGGATTCGCACCGCCAGACCAGCGGCGAAGGTCACCGCGCGAACAGTCGCGCGTTCGCCGCCTCGATGTCTGCATACTGCTGGCCAGCCTGGGTGAGCGCCTGGTTGATCGCGGCGAGGCTCTCCTCGACGCGCTGCTGGGTGGCCTTCCAGTCGGTGACCACGCCGTTGAAGGCGGTGGCGGCCTGACCGGTCCACGAGCCCTGGAGATTGGTCAGCTGCCCATGGAGGCCGGCGACCTCTGATTGGATGCGGCTGATGGAATTGCGCACGGCTCCCGTGGCACTGAGGACTGCTTCACTGTCTACCTGGTAACGAGTCATGGGGAGACGGTAGTGCGGCGGGGTGAGCCGCGCGGCGGTCAGGGCGCGGGTGTGGAGTCTGCGGTATCCCGTGCGGCTGTGAGCAGGGGGAGCGAAACGCGGAAGGTCGCACCACCACCCGGGGTTTCGACTACCTCCACATCGCCACGGTGGGCTTCGACGATGGCCGCAACGATCGCCAGCCCCAGGCCGCTGCCACCCGTCGCGCGTTGACGGGAGGCGTCGGCCCGCCAGAAGCGCTGGAAGATCTTGCCCCGAATTTGAGGCGGGATGCCGTCGCCATGATCGATCACGGAGAGGATCGCCACCTGCCGGGCCGGGTCCACTCCGACGCCGATCTCGATAGGGCTGTCGTTGGGAGTGAAGCGCAGCGCATTGCCGATGAGGTTCGCCACCACTTGGCGGATCTTGTTCTCCTCCGCCAGCACGATGGCCCCTACGTTGGCCGCCGGCGGCTCTGCAATGGTGACGGCAACGCCTTCGGCGATGTTGGCCCGCGCCCGACGGGCGACGAGGCGCGCGAGAGTGGCGCCGGCGAACGCGATCGGGCCGGTTGCGAGGGATGCCGTCCTGGCGGTGAGCAACTCGCCGTGGGGAAGCTCGATCGGCATGGTCTCGGTCGGCACTTCGGTTGGGTCCGTGCCCACGACGGTGACCACGCGCGTGGGAGCGGATGCCATGGCATCCAGGGCGGCGTCATTGGCGATTGGCAGCAGGTCAACTTCGGAGAGTTGCAGAGGTTTCGCCTCGTCGATCCGCGCAAGCTCGAGAAGATCCTCGACGAGCTCGCCCATGCGGATCGCTTCCTTCTCGATGCGCTCCATCGCCTGGGCGACATCCTCCGGTTTGGTCAGCGCGCCCATCCGGTACAGCTCGGCGTAGCCGCGCACGGAGACGAGCGGGGTGCGGAGTTCGTGCGAGGCATCGCCGACGAATCTGCGCATCTGCTCGATCGTCCTCGCCCGGTCGGCGAAGGCTCGGTCGATCCTGCCGAGCATGGCGTTGAGGGATCGATTGAGGCGGCCGACCTCGGTGTTCGGTGTTGCGCCGCTGAGGCGCTGGTTGAAGTCGCCGTCGGCGAACTGGGCGGCGGTGGCCTCGACCTGGCGAAGCGGCGTGAAGGTTGTAGTCACGAGCAGCCGGGTGAGGGCACCCCCGAGGATCACCACGGTGAGCCCGAAGAACAGGAAGATCACCGAGTAGCGGGCGACGATCCCGTTGGTCTCCTTCAGGTCAAGGCCGATGACCACCGTGAAGTAGTCGCCGGCCTCTGTGGTGACTACGTAGGCCCCAGCCCGCCATTGGCCGCCGGCGGCGGTGCTGGGCAGCGTCACTTCGTTGTCGAGCGCGGCGACCCGTTCAAGGGTGAGCGATTCGACGACGGGCCGTGGAGCGCTGGACTGCCGGTTGCTGCAGAGGATCGACCCATCGGGATTGAGGAGGGCGAAGTAGTAGTCGTTGAGTAGCGAGGTTTCGGTGCACTGCGGGTCCGAGCTAGTGCCGGTCGGCGTGACGTTGCCGCTGAGCTTGAGCCCGGCGGTCGAGATCTTGGCATCGACCTCATCTTGCAGATAGTTGCGCAGCACGGCCATCGTTCCGACGCCGGCGACGAGCAGGCCCATCGTCAGCAGCAGCACCGTCACGCCAGTGATCTTGGTGCGCAGTGAGATCCGACTCCACCACTCTGAGAGCTGTGCGTGCATCAGGAGGTCGAGTTTAGCGGCGCATCGGTGAGACCGCGCCGGCTAGACGCGGGCTGCCTTGAGCATGTAACCGAATCCACGCTTGGTCTGGATGACCGGCTCTTCCGAGTACTGGTCGAGCTTGCGGCGCAGGTAGGAGATGTAGCTCTCCACGATGCCGGCGTCGCCGTTGAAGTCGTACTCCCAGACGTGATCGAGAATCTGCGCCTTCGACAGCACGCGGTTCGGGTTGAGCATGAGGTAGCGCAGCAGCTTGAACTCGGTCGGGCTCAGCTCGACCTGGTCGTTGCCGATGGATACCTCGTGGGTGTCTTGGTCCATCGTGAGCTCGCCCGCCCTGATGATGGCCTCTTCATCGTCCTGCATGGTGCGGCGCAGGATCGCCTTGATGCGAGCCACGATCTCGTCGAGGCTGAACGGCTTGGTGACATAGTCGTCGCCGCCGACCGTGAGACCGGTGATCTTGTCTTCGGTGTCGTCCTTGGCAGTGAGAAAGAGGATGGGCGCGGTGTAGCCGGATGCCCGCAGGCGCTTGGTCACCCCGAAGCCGTTCATGTCAGGCAGCATCACGTCGAGGATGATGAGATCTGGCTCTTCCTCGAGCACGGCGGAGATCGCCTGGGCTCCGTTGCCGACCGCGCGTACCGCGAAGCCCGCGAAGCGCAGCGAGGTGGTGAGGAGGTCGCGAATGTTGGGTTCATCGTCGACAATAAGAATCTTCGGTCCGTCAGCCATGGAGAAAGTATCTGCGCGTTGGCTGGGTGTTATCTGTGAGTGACTCGAGCGCCGCGCCCCGCACCCTCTACGCGCCCTTCGCGCCCGTTGCCAGTTGCCCGTCTCCCTCCGCAGCGGCGGTCGTGCTTCAACTACTCGCGCAGTGAAGGACATTCAGTGCGCAAGGGACACAATGCACAACGTTGTCCTTCACTGTGCAAACGTTTTGAGTGGGCGACCACAGGCGAAGCTTCGCCGACAACCCCAGTCGCGACCGCTAAGGCAGTGGTCGGCCGCTCAACTCGGCCTCTCCCTCACTACGCGAGAGATGGGGAAGGAGGACACTGACTCGGCCGCGCTCACCCCCCAGTTTCACCGCGCATCGACTATTGCGACGTGGGAAAACGGGCGAAAGACGCCCGGTGCAAGGGCCACAAAAAAGCGGTACGAGAGGGTCAGGCCGCGAGCGAGCTCGCGTCGCCCGGCGGGCCGGTCGACGGGGCGCTGTGCTTCCTAGGCCGCGAGCGCGCTCGCGTCCATGATCGTGTAGCTATAGCCCTGCTCGGCGAGGAAGCGCTGGCGGTTCTGGGCGAAATCCTGGTCGACGGTGTCGCGGGCGACGAGCGTGTAAAAGTTCGCCGGCAGGCCGCTCTCCTTGGGCCGCAGCAGACGACCGAGGCGCTGGGCCTCCTCCTGACGCGAGCCGAAGGAGCCTGAGACCTGGATGGCGACCGTCGCCTCAGGCAGGTCCACAGAGAAGTTCGCGACCTTCGACACCACGAGCACCTTCGTGACCCCATCGCGGAACTCTTGATAGAGGCGCTCGCGCTCGTCGATGGATGTCGCGCCGGTCAGTTTCGGCGCGGCCAGGGCCTCCGCCAGCTGGTCGATCTGGTCGAGGTACTGGCCGATCACAAGGATCCGTTCGCCAGCATGCTTCGCGACGAGCGCGCGCACCACGCTCAGCTTCGCGGGAGCCGTCGCCGCGAGGCGATACCGTTCGTCGTCGGCGGATGCTGCGTACTCGAGCCGATCGGATTCGGGCAGGTCGATGCGCACCTCGTAGCAGGATGCCGGCGAGATGAAGCCCTGCGCCTCGATCTCCTTCCACGGGGCGTCGAAACGTTTGGGCCCGATGAGAGAGAACACGTCGCCTTCGCGGCCATCCTCGCGGACGAGGGTCGCGGTGAGTCCCAGGCGCCGACGCGCCTGCAACTCGGCGGTGAGCTTGAACACGGGAGCGGGCAGCAGGTGCACCTCGTCATAGATGACGAGGCCCCAGTCGAGGGCATCGAGTAGCGCGAGGTGGGCATACTCGCCCTGTCGTTTCGCCGTGAGGATCTGGTAGGTCGCAATGGTCACCGGCCGCACCTGTTTGACCTGCCCGGAATACTCGCCGATCTCCTCCTCGGTCAGCGTGGTGCGCTTGAGCAGCTCGGCCTTCCACTGCCTTGCCGAGACCGTGTTCGTCACGAGAATGAGCGTCGTGGTCTTGCCCGCCGCCATGGCACCGAGCCCGACCAGCGTCTTGCCCGCACCGCAGGGCAGCACCACCACGCCGGAGCCGTGGGCGAAGAAGTTGTCGATCGCCTGGTTTTGGTAGGGGCGCAGGTGCCAGCCGTCGTCGTTGAGCGTGATCTCGTGCGGTGTGCCGGGGGTGTAGCCGGCGAGATCCTCGGCGGGCCAGCCGAGCTTGAGCAGCTCTTGTTTGAGCTGTCCGCGAGCCCAGGCCTGCACGACGTAAGAGTGCTCCCCACGCTTCTCGAAGAGCAGCGCGGCGACCTTGCGGGCTCTCGTGATCTCGCTGAGCACCGCAGCATCGGTCGCCGTGAGCGTGAGGACACCGTCATCCGCTCGCTCGATCACCAGTCGGCCGTAGCGACCCACGGTCTCGGTCAAGTCGACGATCACCGACTGCGGGATGGCGAACTTCGAATAGGTCTCGAGCGTCTCGAGCATGTTCTCTGCGGTGTGCCCGGCGGCACGAGCGTTCCACAGGCCAAGCCGAGTGATGCGGTAGGTGTGGATGTGCTCGGGCGCCCGCTCGAGTTCGGCGAAGACGGCAAGGTCGTGCCGGGCGTCTTCGGCCTGCGGGTGGGCGACCTCCAGCAGCACCGTGCGGTCGGACTGCACGATCAAGGGACCGTCTTGAGGCATCCTTACAGCCTAAGCGTGCGCGCGCTGCGAATTACAGCCCGGGCGCCACCGCGACGATGCTCGCCAGGGGCAGCGTGCGTTCGATGTCGGCCTTGCGGTCGCGGGCGCGCAACCGACCGCCGCCCATGCTCGCCGGCTCCAGCTGGTAGTCGACCGAACTGCCGTCAGGCAGCTGGACGGTCACGGTGAGGGCGGCCTTGGCCTTGATCGCGACATCCAGCTGGCGGGAGAGCCAGGCCTTGTCGGTGATCTCGGGGTCGGCCGAGCTGCCGAGCCTGAGCTTCTCGACGAGGCTCGCGGCGGTGTCGCGCTCGACCGCGACCGCGGCTCTCGGGGCGCTGCGACGGGGGAGCACGATGATCTCCCCCCGCGCGTTCTCGGCCGCCACCGGGTAGCGCGCCTCGCTCAGCGTCCAGAACACCAACTGCAGGTCAAAGCGGGTCTCCAGCCGATTGCCGACGCGGGTGAGGCCCAGGGCGGCGAGGCTGTGGTCGACCAGCAGGGTGCGCAGCAGCGAGGCATCCGTCGACTCCACGTAGCTGCCCACCGAGCCGTCCCCACGGGCGCCCACCCGCACCAGCCCGTAGCGATCGGCGGCCTCGGCGAGCAGATACTCGAGTGGCTGGGGGATGCCCGTCAGCGAGATCCCCGCCAGAAACTCCCGCAGCGAGGCCGCCGTCTCCCCTGCGGCCATCGCCCGGTAAATCGACGCCGTGGACACCCGGTAGCTGGATGCCAGGGCTCGCCCCTCGACATCGGCGAGGCCGCGCAGCCGTCCGTCGATCCGCGGAGCGAGCGGCCCTGGCGAGACGATGGAGAGGTCGTGCTGAAGATAAACCTGCTCGACCTCAGCGGGGAAGATCGCCGCCATCGAGGCCGCGGCGGCGGCAATGCCCTCCACCAGCAGGGCGACACCCGGCGTGCTTGGCGCGTGCCCGGCGGTGATGCCCAGCAGTTCGGCGTCGCGGGTATAGATGAGGACCCGCTCGTGCATCCGCTCGCCTCCGGCCGGGAACAGCCAGTTCACGTATTCGCCGAGGCGGTCGCCCCAGGTCGCGTGCGCGCGCGAGGCGAGGATGTCGCGGATGTCGCCCGGCAGCCGCTCGAGCCAGGCCCCGGCCAGCAGCGACCAGCGTTCGCCCGACGACTCGACGATCCAGTCTGAACTCGACCCCGTGGGCAGCCATCGCCCCGAATCGAGCGCGACGAGGCCCGCCCGTGCGGCGATCTCAAGCAGGCCAGGAACCTGATCGAGCTCGACGCCCATCGCGGCGGCGAGCCGTTTGCTGTCGGGCAGGGCGACCCCACCGCGGGCCAACTCCCTCGCGGATTCGTGCTGCAGCTCGGCGATGAGCTCTGAGATCGAGGTCGTCGTCGCGAAGGCGTGCTCGGCTGCCACATGGTTGGTGAGCTTCGGGTCAACAGGGCTCACCGGGGCGAGCGGGGTCGGTGCCGGTGCGGTGGCGAGTTCGCGCAGCGTAGGCAGGCCGAGCTCTGGCCAGGTGGCGAGTTGTCGCGTGACGGAGGCCGGCACCGCGTAGAGCCGGGCATGGCTGGTGACGAGGGCGAGACGATCGGCCTCGGCCAGGTGTGCCTCGACCCCGGCGTCGGGGGCACCCAGCGCGGTGAGGGCGGCAGCGACATCCCGCACCGAAGCCGCACCAATCTCGCTCAGGGCCGCGAGGGTGGTAAGGGTGGGTCGGTCGAGTCGCCCCAGGGCGTGCTGCACCGAAGTCGGGTCGAGCAGCGCCTCGGCCAGGTCGAAGAAGTCGCGGATGCCCGACTCTCGCAATTCGCGGGTGCCGAGCAGGTCGGCGAGCTGCGCGTCGCCGAGCGAACGCAACTGCCCGGCAAGCGCGAGTGCGGAGTCGCTACTTGCTGGCATCCCTTGCTTCACGACCCCGACGCAGGCCACTGACGATGATCAGCGCGATCATGAGCGCGAGGCCGATCGGGAGGCCGATCGCCGGCAGGATGATGACGGTCGGCCAGGGCGGCGTTCCGAAATTCTTGAGGCCAGCCGCCGTAGCGACAATCACGACGATGAAGCACAGGATGGACAGTCCGATGGATGCCGCGATCATGAAGGCGAGAATGCGCTCGCCGCGGTGCGCGATGATCGGGCTGTTCTGTGCTGGGGAATCTTTGGCCACAAACATAAGGATACGGCGCTCTGGGTTGCCCGACCGCCGAGTCCTCTAGTCTTGTTAGACGATCCATAAGGAGTTTCCGCGATGCCCACCGGCAAGGTCAAGTTCTACGACGACGAGAAAGGCTTCGGCTTCATCAGTTCTGATGACGGCCAGGAAGTCTTCCTTCACGCGTCCGCACTTCCCGCCGGCACCACGGGTGTCAAGGCGGGCACGAAGCTCGAGTTCGGCATCGCCGACGGCAAGAAGGGCGCGCAGGCGCTCTCGGTCCGCGTGCTCGAGGCACCCCCTTCACTGGCGAAGCTCAACCGCAAACCGGCGGATGACATGGCAGTGATCATCGAAGATCTCGTGAAGCTCATGGATGGCATTGGCACCAATCTCAAGCGCGGTCGCTACCCCGACAAGGCCCACAGCGGCAAGATCGCGGCCATGCTGCGAAAGGTCGCGGACGAGCTGGATGCCTGAGCTTGTGACCACACAATCGCGCTATTTGGAGCTCGCCCGCGGCGCGCTCCTTGAGATCACCACCGCTGACACCATCGGTGCCTACGCGGGGGAGACCGACGAAGGCAACGGCGCAGTCTCCGTGCTGTTCGACTCGGCCCAGCCCGGCTACCCCGGTTGGAAGTGGACGGTGTCGATCGCCCACGTCGAGGGCCAAGAGCCGACGGTGCTCGAGGCCGAACTCATGCCCGGCGAGGGCGCCCTGCTGGCACCGGACTGGGTGCCCTGGAGCGATCGCCTCGCGGACTATAAGGCCGCGCAGGAGGCGCTGGGGGTGCTCGACGACGATTCCGACGACGACGACCCCGACGATGACGACGACGTTGCGGACGACGACTCCGACGACGAAGACGACGACCTTGACGATCTCGACGACGAGCTTGATGAAGATGACGTGCTCGGCAACGACGTGCTGCACGGGGGCGACCTCGATGGCGTCGACATCGACGACCCGGATTCGGACGACGATGACGACGACGAGTTCGACGATGGCGACGAGAAGGAACAGACCTACTAGCTGCGCCCGGTGAGCCCCGGCGAGTGGTGCTCGAAGACGAGGCTCGTGCGAGTGAACGACACCGAGGGATGCGCCGACAGGTTGTCGACGACGAACTGACGCACGTGGTCGGTGTCGCGCGTGGCGACGTGCACGATGAAGTCTTCAGCGCCGCCCAGGAAGAACACCTGCATCACCTCGGGCAGCGCGCGCATCTCTTCAGAGAAGGTCGCGATCGCGTGCCTGGCCCCAGACCGGATGCCCACACTGATCAGCGCCTGAAGCTCGAGGCCCAGCCCGCGCGGGTCAAGATCCGCGTGGAAGCCGCGCACCACCCCACGCTCGATGAGCGAACGGACCCTGGCCAGACAGGTGGATGCCGCGATCCCGGCCGCGTCTGCCAGTCGCGCGTTCGACATCCGGGCGTCGTCCCGTAACAGCCCCACCAGCACCAGGTCGATCTCGTCGAGGGTGCCACCACGCCGAAGGATTGTCTGATCCGCCATCGTTCTGCCCACCTTCCCGCGCACAGTCGCTGAAATCGCGCCCATTGACCGAATTATATTCGGAACTTCAGCAATTTGGGCGAAGAACGAGCATTCTGGATGTGCAGCACTGTCCCAGCACCCAGAGAAGACGGATTCCCATGCGCATCGGCGTTCCCACCGAAATGAAGAACAACGAGAACCGGGTCGCCCTCACGGCAGCTGGGGTCCACGAGCTCGTGCGTCGTGGCCATGAGGTGGTCATCCAGGCCGGCGCGGGCATGGGCGCCGGAGTCAGCGATGAGACTTTCGTCGCCGCAGGCGCGAGCATCCTGAAGACTGCCGACGAGGTGTGGGCCGCCGGCGACCTGCTGCTCAAGGTCAAGGAGCCGATTGCCGAGGAGTACCCGCGACTGCGCCAGAGGCAGGTGCTCTTCACCTACCTGCACCTCGCCGCATCCAAGCCGTGTACCGACGCTCTCCTGAAGGCGGGAACAACCGCGATCGCCTACGAGACCGTGCAGCTGCCCGACCGCTCGTTGCCGCTGCTCTCCCCGATGAGTGAGGTGGCCGGGCGGCTGGCGGCGCAGGTGGGGGCACACCAGCTGATGAGCTCTCACGGAGGCTCCGGCATCCTCATGGGTGGCGTCGCGGGAACGGCCAAGGCGAAGGTCGTCGTGATCGGCGGCGGAGTCGCGGGCGAGCACGCGGCGGCGAACGCGCTCGGCATGCAGGCCGATGTGACGGTGGTGGATGTCTCGATCCCCCGGCTGCGCCAGCTCGAGGTGCAGTTCAACGGCCAGGTGCACACCCGGGTTTCGACCGCGTATGAGATCGCGGCGCTCGTGAAGGATGCCGACCTCGTGATCGGCTCGGTTCTCATCCCGGGGGCTGCAGCCCCCAAGCTCGTCACCGACGAGATGGTCAAGACCATGAAGCCGGGCAGCGTGCTCGTCGACATTGCGATCGACCAGGGCGGATGCTTCGAGAACAGCCGCCCGACCACCCACGACGACCCGACGTTCCGGGTGCACAACAGCATCTACTACTGCGTCGCGAACATGCCGGGAGCTGTCGCCCAGACCTCGACCCAGGCGCTGACCAACGCGACCCTGCCTTACGTCTTGCGCATCGCCGACAAAGGCTGGCGGGATGCCGTCGCCTCAGACATCTCGCTCGCGAAGGGCCTCAGCACGCACGAGGGAGTGCTCTACAACCACGAAGTGGCCGTGGCGCTCGGCTACGAGTCGAAGGAGCTCGCCGACCTCGCTTGAGCCTTGGGGCGCTGAGCCTGCGAGCGCTGCGCTACTCGTGCCGCCAGTGCGTGTACACCAGGGCGACGAGACCGAGGACGAGACCGACCACGCACGCCCATAGCCACCAGGCGTGCCCGTCGGCGGTGAGTGGGCCGATGAAACTGATCACTACCGCAAGGCCGGCGATCCACAGCACGAGCCCGATCAGGATCGCCCTGCGGTCATCGGTCTTCACCGGGGTCGGGTCAGGTCGCCGCTCCGAATCCTTGAGCCACAGTCGCACCACTACAGGCTAGTGACTACAGGTGCTCCACGACGTATTCGATCGACGCGATGAGTGCGCGCACGTCATCCGGTTCGATCGCCACGAACGTCGCCACGCGCAGCTGGTTTCGCCCGAGCTTGCGATAGGGCTCGGTGTCGACGATGCCGTTGGCCCGCAGCGCGCTGGCGACGGCCGCGGCATCCACCGAATCTTCGAAGTCGATGGTGACCACGACTTGCGAGCGGTGCTCCGGGTTGGTGACGAAGGGGGTGGCGTAGGTCGACGACGAGGCCCAGTCGTAGAGAGCAGACGACGACTCGGTCGTGCGCGCGGAGGCCCAGGCCAGGCCGCCGTTGCCATTGATCCAGTCGACCTGGCTCTCGAGCAGCAGCAGGGTCGCGATCGCTGGAGTGTTGAGCGTCTGGTTGAGGCGCGAGTTGTCGATGGCATTCTTGATCGACAAGAACTCGGGGATGTAGCGCCCCGAGTCGGCGATGGTGAAAACCCGCTCGATCGCCGCCGGCGAGAACAGCCCGAACCACAGGCCGCCATCCGAGGCGAAGTTCTTTTGCGGGGCGAAGTAGTACACGTCGGCCTGCGAGGCGTCGAAGTCGATGCCGCCGGCCGCGCTCGTCGCATCCACCACGGTGAGGGCGCCGTCGGCGGCCACCCGCTTCACCGGCGCCATGACCCCGGTGGAGGTCTCGTTCTGTGGGTAGGCGTAGACGTCGATGCCCTCGACGATCTCGATCTCCGCGCGGCTACCGGCGGGTGCGTTGACCACGTGCGGGGCGTCGAGGAACGGAGCCGAAGCTGCCTGGGCGAACTTGGCGCCGAATTCGCCGAAGGTGAGGTTCTCGCTGCGCTTGGCAATCAGACCGAACGCCGCGGCATCCCAGAACGCCGTCGAGCCGCCGTTGCCGATGACCACCTCGTAGCCGTCGGGCAGCGAGAACAGCTCGCCGAGACCAGAGCGCACGCGACCGACGAGATCTTTGACCGGAGCCTGGCGATGCGAGGTGCCCAGCAGGGCGGCTCCCGCCGTGGCGAGATACTCGACCTGCTCGGGTCGGACTTTGGACGGCCCGCAGCCGAATCGTCCGTCAACGGGCAGCAGTTCGCGGGGAATCGTGAGGGTAGGCACGCGCTCAATCCTAGAGTCGCGCAACGTTAGGCTTTCCCGTATGACGGACCTCGTCGACACGACGGAGATGTACCTGCGCACGATCCTCGACCTTGAAGAGGAACACATCGTTCCGCTGCGCGCCCGCATTTCAGAGCGCCTCGGTCACTCGGGGCCCACCGTGTCGCAGACCATCGGTCGCATGGAGCGTGACGGGCTGGTCGTGGTCGAGGGCGACCGCCACCTGCAGCTCACGCCCGAGGGCCGCTCGCGCGCGGTGCATGTGCTGCGCAAGCACCGCCTCGCCGAGCGCCTGCTCGCCGACGTGATCGGCCTCGACTGGGCCTTCGTGCACGACGAGGCTTGCCGCTGGGAGCACGTCATGAGCGAGCAGGTCGAGCGTCGCGTGCTCGAGATGCTCGACCACCCCACCGAGTCGCCGTACGGCAATCCGATCCCGGGGCTGGCCGAGCTGGGGGATGCCGCGGCTCCCGCCTTCATGGACGGCGTGATCAACATCGTCGACGTTGCAGCCTCAGCGTCGGGGGCCGTGAGCGGGGTCATCCGTCGGCTGGGGGAGCCCGTGCAGTTCGACCCTGAGCTGCTACAGCAGCTGCAGAACGCCGGCGTGATGCCAGGGGCTACCGCCACCATCTCGGCCGCAGGATCCTACGTGTCTGTGCAGGTCGACGGCTTTGGCGACGGGCTCGAGTTGCCCAACGAAGTAGCCGTCCACATCTTCGTCACGGCCTGACATTTCGGAGGGTGCGCCGCCCGAGGTGACTTTGCTGGAATCGTCACGTACACTCGCTAGGTCCTCATCGGCCAGAAATGCCGGCCAAAAGGACCCTCGGATGAGCGTCTCGTTAACCCGTCTCAACCAGAGGTACGTGCACATATACGAAACAGATGGGGCAGCAACCTAGAGCTGCCGAGGCGCAGGAGGTCAAATCTCTTGGCAAAAGTAGGACAGAAAAACCGCAAGGCGGGCGCGCAGCAGGCTCTCATCGTGAGCCAGGCGAACCCTGACGACAACCCGATTCCCGACGCGTTTCGCGCGCGATCGAAGGGCCCACGGCGCTCACCGAAGGTCGGCAAGTCGAGCATCCTCAGCCTCGCCGTGACCGCGGTCATTGTGCCCGGGCTCTTCGCGACGGTTGCACTGCCCGCTTATGCGTTTTCGCCCGACCCGACCTCCGATGCGACAGCAGCGGCGCAGGCCCTGCAAGACGTCAAGCTGCAGGGCGCCCAGACCGTCTCGGTCGATGCGAAAGCCGCGATATCCACCACCGCGCGCGACAGCTTCTCGGCCACCTCCGCTGCCGAGATGCAGCGTGCGGCGCTGGCCGTCGCGTACTCCGCCTACTCGGGCCCGAGCGTCTCGGACTATCTCGCGAACCCCCCGTACCCGAACTTCGATCTCGGCCAGGTCGCGGCTGTCGCGCAGCAGTACGTCGGCACGCCCTACGTCTACGGCGGGTCCGACCCCTCGGGCTTCGACTGCTCGGGCTTCGTCATGTACGTGTACGCCCAGTTCGGCATCTCGCTTCCGCACTCGGTATCCGGCAGCGCGGCGGCTGGCACCGCGATCTCGCGCGACGCGGCCCTGCCGGGTGACCTCGTCATCCTGCCCGGGCACAGTGGCATCTACCTCGGCAACGGCATGTTCATCGACTCGCCAGACTACGGTCGCACCATTCAGGTGCGCCCGATCTACGAGGACGACTACTACATCGTCCGCATCGGCATCTGACCCAAGAGTTCACCTGAGCGCAAGCGCGGCGGAAAGTTGACCCTTCAGTTATGGGTTAGCCTGTAGCTCTTGGAGTTCCTCGTGGACCGGAGAGCCGAATGTGTAGTAGTCGAAGCATCCAAACCGTGGATGCGCGCGCCTACTTCTACATACGGCACAGCAGTATGGGCAACGTGATAGTTCACGCCCCCAAGCAATAGGCATCGTCTTCGACGGTGCCTTTTTGTTTGTCTGCACCTCCTCACCGCGGAGCATTCCGGGGAGTCGAACGCCTGCAAGCCGTGCAGGCTCTTTCGAGAGGATGAACACAGGTGCGCACACTGGTCTTGAACGCGGGCTACGAGCCGCTGGCCGTCGTGTCCTTCAAGCGAGCCATCGTGCTCGTGATGAACCAGAAGGCCACGGTCGTCGCCGCCGATGCGGAGAATCCGGTGTGGGGGTCGACCGGCTCCTGGGCGCGCCCCTCGGTGATCATCCTGCGCAACTACGTGCGCATCCCGAGCGGTCGCCACGTTCCGGTGTCCCGTCGCGGAGTACTGCGCCGCGATAGCCACCGCTGCGGCTATTGCGGCGGCTCGGCGAACACGATCGACCACGTGCTTCCCCGTTCGCGTGGCGGCAAAGACAGCTGGGAGAACCTGATCGCCTGCTGCCTGCGCTGCAACAACCTCAAGGGCGATCGAACCCCGTCTGAGATGAGCTGGAAGCTGCGGATGACCCCTCGGCCGCCGCACGGAACCAGCTGGCTCGTGCGCGGAGTGGAGCGCGCGTTGCCCGACTGGGAAGAGTACCTGGCACCCGCGGCGTAACCCGTTATGTTGCTGTGACAATTAGACATCGAGGGGCGCATCACGTAACCTCGGTGAGGTCCCGGTAACCCGGAGGGAACAGAACTGTGGTCGATTTCGAGCCATCCAGTGACATGGATGACCTCTTCGGCTTCAGCACACCCGAATCCGCTGGCACCCCGAACGTCTTCTCCGGCCTGATCCCCGGTTCGGCCCCTTCCGCTTCGGCCCCTCCCGCTTCGGTTCGGGATGCCGCTGCTCTCGCCGCCCAGCACGGCTCACGCCGCGCCGCTCGCGAAGCCCAGGGCACACGCTCCGTCTCGAGCCAGGACCGCCCCCGAGCGGAGCTCTCCAAGCGCGAGCAGAAGGCGGTCGCGCGCTCTGCGCGAGACCGCCAGAAACTCTCCCGCCCGGCGAACGACCGGAAGGCCGTGGCACGGGCCTCCCGCGAGCTTGACCTCGGCCCGCAGCCGGCGGCGCGCAAACTCGACCGCCGCGAGTTAGCGATGATGCGGGCATCCGCCCCCAAGCCGCCGCGCAAGAACCCGTTCAGCGTGCTCGTGACAATGGCCGCGGTCGGTGGAATGTTGGCCGTCGTCGGTCTTCCCGCGTACGCCCTCGTGCCGCCGATCCTGTCGTCGAGCCCAACCGACGCCGACGCGCAGTCGCTCGTCGTCAGTTCGAGTGCGACGACCCTCGCGATCGCCCGCGACGGTTACCACGCCACAACCCAGGCCGACCTCGACGAGATGTCGAAGGATGCCCTGCGCGCCGCGCAGAACGAGGCATACAACGCCTCGGGCGCCCGGGCGATGGGCGACGATTACCCCTGGCCGTACGAACTCATGCAAGACCAGGGCGGCGGCCTCTCTCCGCTCAACTACTACTACCGTGAGTGCGTCGACTTCGTGGCCTGGCGCCTCAATCGCGACGCAGGCTCGTACTCGGCCCCGTTCAAGTGGGTCTGGTCGAACCTCACCCCGTACGGCGGCAACGGCGGCCAGTGGGAGTACAACTGGGAGCAGCACGGCTGGCCGGTCAGCGACACCCCGGTCAAGGGCGCGGTCGCATACATGGGCGGCAACCACGTCGCCTACGTGAAGTCGCTCAACGCCGACGGCACGATCACGATCGAGGAATACAACTACATCCACGGCATGTACGGCCAGCGCACGATGACGCCGGCCTCGGTCGTCGCGGCCGGCGGCGCCTTCCTCTACCCGCCGCCCTCCTGATCCTGCTGGGGCGCCGCTTCGCGGCGGCCCGGCACCCTCGGTTACACTCGGATCGCCAGCCTCTGTAGCTCAATGGAAGAGCAGTTCCGTCCTAAGGAAACGGTTGGGGGTTCGAGTCCCTCCAGGGGCACGAATACGAAAGACCGCGCCAAAGCAACTCGACAAGAATAATTGACTGGGGCGCGGTCTTTCGTATTCGTACCCTGGGTGGCCCCTCGAACCTCGGGGGTCCCCGGCCGCGCAGTCCGTCGCGATGCGCCACGGGATGCCTCGGCTCCCGTTACCCGCATCGTGGCGGCGGCACGGCTGGGGCGTCGAGTCCCTCCAGGGGCACCTTCGATTTCGCTCAAAATCCCTAGCAAAGACTGGGGCACTTTCGCGACGTGCTGCGGGTTATGAAGTCTGATTGCCCACAACTGAAGAGGCACATCACCGGATTTCTGGGGTTTCTGACTACCGCTTGCCCACTTTTGTCGAAGATCGCGACGGTTCATGAATCCAATTTCGTTCCAACCGAGGTGGCGATCGCGCATCGGGAAAACACACGTTGCATTGCGAATTCCCATGGGATGCGCTCCTGCTCCAGCCTCGGGCTACCCTCGGTGCGGAGGCGGGCTAGAACCTGCTGCTCCTCGGGCGAAAGTCGAGTGTAGGTTCCAACAGCGGGCTTTGGTTCCGGAACCCAAAGATCGCGGTGCGCCAGAAGCGTCTCTTCGTCCATGAGAATGCTCTCGGCATGGACCTGAGATCTGAGTTCGTTCAGTATCGCGAATCCGTGCGAGTCGAGATCGCCCCAGTAGAGCAAGTGCGCCCCCGATAGCCACGGAATGCTTCGTAATCTGTCCCCAACGCCGTAGCCAGATCCGTGTATGGCGACCGTGTGGGGCAACTCGGGCAGCGCCAGAAGAGTCTCGAGATTCTCGACAACAAGCACGTTGGCAAGACCCAGATCCAGTTGTGCCAGCTCTTCTACGGGCGCCGTGACGTCCATGAGCCCACCCGGCCCAAGGACCGGGTCGAGAAACCGCACGCGGATCAGGGTTGGAGTCGAAATCAGGTTCAAGGAATCGCGTCCTGTGACCGCTTGGCCGAAGTCGCCGACAAGACCGCGATGACGACCGATCCATTTCGTGTCCACACCACGAACAGGAAGTTGTCGGATTCGCCAACCGTGCGACGAGTTCTCTCCAAGCCACTCGAGTACCGACTCGAGCCGCTCGAGGTCGGCGGGCGGGAGTTCGAGGATCTCGCGAGCATGACTCTTTATCCTGCTACGCATGACTTCCGTCGACCCGAATCGATCGAGGAGGGCGTTGGCCCGCGCGGCAAGGAGCCGCCAATTCCGCAGCTCCCCGGCAAACGTCGCGATATCGTCAGCGCCCCTCAAAATAATGCGGTCGGGAGTCTCTTGCCGGCCGATGCTTGGCCAGTTCCGCACTGCCCATTGCACTCCAGGAACACTTCGCCATGACTCTGCCCATGCCACAGCCTTCGTGAGATCCGAGAGCGCTGCGCGCTCCGTCGGGGGTTTTAGGGGAATTTCGAACTCGGCGATATCACCGCCGCGCACAGCCCAATCCCGCATATCTCGGTCCACGCGCTTTCGAGCCAACTCGCGTGCCTCCGCGACGGAGACCATGACGGTCACGCGGAGGAGTCCTCGTCGCCGCTGCCGAAAAAGACGTTCGCGATGGTCGACCTTCTTCGTGTCTCGTTGGAGATGGCAGTCACTGCTCCGACATACGGTTCGATCGTCGTCAGAAGCTTTTGCGGGGTCGCGAGGATCATATGAAATCCGAATGTGACAAAGACATCCATCGCAATTCGTGTGTATTGACTATCGGCCTTGTCGAATGCTTCATCGAGGATTACCGTGCCGTAGCTCGGCACGCTCTCCTCGTCTGCGGCGAGCTGGTAGCGCAACGCGGCCGCTAGGCAGAAGATCACGAGCTTCTGCCGCTGTCCTCCTGACAACCCAGCACTCGAGTCGTGGACATTCATGACCGTCCCCATCGGATCGACCTCCTCCGCCTGGAAGGTCACGTGCTCGCGTGTATCAAGGCAACGCTTTTGCCACGCGAGGTCGGCGTTGTCGCTGGAAGCCAGCCGCCCCATTACGCGCTCCAGGACAGCGAATCGTTGCTCGGCCGCCAGGAGATCATCGTCTGCCCAGGCGCCGTCGACAATCGCCTTGAGATCTGAAATGAACGTCTGCACCTCGGGACCTCGCTGCTCACGGACCCGGATGCGCAGGAATCGGTCGCGATCGAACGGCGATCGCCCGAGAGACGCATTGACTGGTTCGATGCGATCCTTCACCAGTTTTGGCGCGTCACGAATGTCGGAAAGGAGATGGCCAATCAGTTCGCGTGATTTTTCTCTGAGGAGTTTGAGAAAGTTCTGCTCGTGCGCGGGCAGGCCACGACCTTCGATGCTCTCGCGCACGCTTCTGTAGCCGGCACGGTCATCGATAGTCGCTGCGAGATCTGCGGACGCTGCTGGCCACCGTGACCGGAAGGCATGAACGTGATCCTCGAACTTGGATCGAGCCCGAGTCGATGCGTCAGTTGCAGTCTTTGCTTCGCCGTGGAGGCCATTGGTTACTTTCTGCCCGATTCCGGCGATTGTGCCGCGATCAACCTTGCGCTGGACCGAGCGAAAGCGCGCCTCGATGTCAGTGTTATCCACCTCGGAAATCTCGGCACCCCTGACGAGGCCGCTCAATCGAGTGTGCTCGTCCTCCAGCAGGCGCAGCCGATCAGCCAGCACGCCAAGTTCAATCCCGGCAGCCTTCTCGTTGGCCTGCGCAGAGACCCAACTTTGTCGCGCAGTCCGCTCGTGCTCATAAGCGTCGTGCAGTCTCGGGTTTCCGGTTGTGCGATCAGCCAGAGCGCGCTCGCGCGCTCGCACCAATTCGTCTGCGGTTGGCCGATCGAGTTCCGCCCACGTGCGGCGAGAAACATTCTCGAACACCGCCCGCCTCCGCGTCTCCGTGTCTCGATCCGATTGCGCGCCCTGAAGGCTCTCATCGGCACGTTTCATGCGGACATCCGCCTCGAAGCGCTGCGCAATCAATGCCTCAACTTTGTCGGCGTTGTCGGCGCCGAGAATCCATCTCGTTCTGTCGTTGAGCTGGTCCCTATCGTTCTTCTCGTAGCGACTCGCCGACTTCTTTACCTGGCCAGCACGTGTTACCCCTCGATCAACGCCCTGCAGATCGTCGGGGGACTCCACGCAATCGAAGTCGTACTCTGCGGCGAGCTTCCACGCGAGCCAATCATGGAAAGGTCCGTCCACGACTCGCACGCGATGAAGAAGCGATCTCGCGGTTCGGGACTTTCGTGGCGGATTGGAGAGGCTAGGAACTGCCTCGAAGACGAGTCGCGTGCCGAAGTGGTGGCCCTCGACGAGCCGGCGAACACGAACTAGGTGTTTGTCTTGAACGAGCATTGTCGATGCCAGTGACCTGAGGACTCGTTCGATCGCCCCAGTCCAGTCTGCATAGTCGGCTCGGATTTCGATGAGCTCACCGGCGAACGGAAGGGTGGACTCGGGTGTACCGAGTTCGCCGGTTAGCCACTGGCGGGCATCCTGCAGTGCGCTGGGCAAATTGGACCGTCGGCTACGGAGCGCGGCGAGTTCCGCATCGATCTCGCGAAGCGTGTTTCGAGCTACAAAGTACTCTTGTTGGTCGGCATGTTCATGGAGATGAGCTTGGCCAGTGGTGTCCTTTGCGAGCTCGTGTCGCGCGGTTTCCTTCAACTCCGCAAATTCCGTCGCGGATTGTGGAGCGTGTATTTCGACGCGCGCCAACTCCTCAGCGAACGACGTCCAAGCCACTGCTGTCGACGCTGAGGCACGGCGGGCTTCGTCGAGACGCTCGCGAGCCCGTTCGATATCCGACCCGCCCAAACTTAGGGTCGCTCGTTCGGCGACCTGCAATGCATCTGACAGTTCTTCGAGCACTGCAGCGGTTGCTGTAGCTCTCGCGTCGGCGCGGGCGTATGACACGGTTGTCTCCGTGCGTTCGCCCTCAACAAGCGTCAACGCAAATCGATCCTGGAATACTTCGACGAGGGCGCTCAATCGCTCCGCTTCGGCCGCCGCGATCACGCCTCGTTCATAGGCCTCAATTGTGGGTTCGAGTTTTCGGAGGGCGTCGACCTGCTCGCGGGCATCCACGACCAGCCGGTGCGCTTCTTTCAGTTCGCCGAATTGATCTGTGGCATTGCGGGCTCGGTCGAAGGTCGAAGGTTCGTCGAGCATGAAGCCCCGGAACAGTTGATCGAGACTGCCGAGATTCTTAGCTGACTGGGTCTTGTGGAGAAGATGGAGCGCATTCTCACCGCTGATTCCGAGCCACTTCGAGAGGCGCGCAAAATACGCCTTGTGGGATCCGTTGGTTGTTACAACAGCCCCTGGCCATGCTCCCGATATACGGCGGGCGTCAATGCCGTTTTCAACAAACGGAGCGAATCCCAACAGCGCAACATCGCCACGATCTGCAAATGCGAGGTCTTTCAGGTCACCTCGGTCAACACTCCCGCCTCGGATGTGGAAGAGCCTTGCCAGGATTATCGGGTCGTCTCGGAGATTCTCGTATCGAAGAAGAATTCCACTCCATCGGGCGCCGGTGCGAAGGTAACTGCTCACGGCACGGTCGAGCTCCGCGTCCGTCTCCTTGCTCCATGCGCCGCGCACGTAGCTGACAAGGGATCGATCGTCGTTGCGCGCAGCGTTATCTTGAGCCGCCGCATTGAACCTCAGCCACCGACCCGGTGTGAGGGCCGTCGCAATTGCATCTAGGAGCGAAGATTTGCCCGACCCTGAGGCACCGGTGAAGAGGTGTCCTTTGCGCGCAACGTCGATTGCATAGTGCCCGTCGAATGTTCCCCAGTTCACGAGCTCCACCCGCGCGAGGCGCCACTGACCGGCATGTTCGTCGCCGGTCGCTGCACTCCGTTCGCTGGGGAGGCTTTCCGGCATCTCCAGCAGAGTCACCGATCTTCCTCCAAATCGTTGGAAAGCTCTTCGTCCACTAGACCGCCCGTTTCAGTATCAGCGGTGGTGTCGGTGGCGATTCGCGCGTACTCCGCGGAGATCTGTCGTACTTGGTCCGCGTCAACAATCAGTCGCAGAACGGGGGAGATCTCGACACGATCTTCGTCCCCGGCACCAGCGGCATGCGTTACTCGCAGCACGTTTCTCATCTTCTGCCACGACGCGTTCATCCGCTTGCTGAAGTCAAGTTCGTCCCGTTCCGGGGAACGGTACACGTGGAGCCGGTCGAATACCTCTTCCTTCCCGACGATGATGCGACCTTCCCCCTCGCGTGCCAGGAAAAACTGTCGCAGGACCAGCAGCATCGCCGTGTCCATGAAGGTCAGGGATTGATTCCGCACGGTTTGAGGCGTTGCGAGCTCGTCCGTCTGCACGTTTCGCACGAACGCGAACTCCTCAACCGGATCTACAACGAGGTCAAGGAACAGGTCGTGCAATCGAGCGCGTATGACGAGCTCATCGGCGAGCAGCGCTGACCATTGACCTGGTGACCCGCGCCCCGAAAGATAGGGACCCTTCACTAGCTCGACAAGAGCGCGGCGGGAGCCCTCCGAAAGGGTGCCAGTATCCCCGTTCCAAAGGGCTGCCGACCGCGAATTCGACTCTTCCCCCGTCACAGCAGCTCCTTGGTAAATCGGTGTCCGGGCAGAAGCGCGTGGCGACCCACCAAATCGGCTCCCGTCCAATGCACGGTCTCCGACCTGCCAAGCGGAGAGCCATATGCACTCGCGAGTGTCAGCAAACCAATGACGCTTGCAACTCCCTGCGAGGCCGGGAACCTCTGCAGGACTTGCCCGATAGTTGGCTGTGGAAGGTCAACGAGCGCCGCATTGATGTTCTTGGCCAACTCGTCGAAGTCGATCTCGGTATCGCGCGCCAGCGCACGTAGCGCTTCGAAGTCGGCAAGTTCCGACTCGTTAACCTCTATCGGTGCGCTCGCGTCAAAATCTGCAGGGTTGTAGAGCCCGATTTGCGCGGCGCTCCTTAGCTCCACTCGCGACAGGGCGAGCGAAACTCTCGTCGCTACGTAAGGCTTTATGTGCGGTGAGGCGCCGACCCCGAGTGCAAGTGCCTCACGCACGAGAGTGCGCATAACTCGATCCTGCTGGTAGTCCTGCGATTGAACGTAGCGGCGAAGGCCTCGGGCAAAGGCAGTGACGACGTCTTGGATTTCGCCGCTATGTGACTTAAGCGTTGTGACGAATCGGCGGAGGAAACGTCTCTGCTCGAGGCTAAGGTCACTTGCAAAGTCACGTGCGAGGACCTGATCTACGTCGTTGTCGAAAGCCGCACCCAGGGCGGGGTCAAGTACGAGTGAGCTGAAGGCGGCAAAAGTTCTGCCTTCGTCACTGTCGGCAATCAGGTCGACCCCTCGAAAGACCTCGTCGAGAACCAAGCCTTGAGTCGCATCTGATTCGACTATTCGTTGCCGAAGCACCCGGTTGAGCTCGTCGAACTCGACACGAACGCGTGTGAAGTCACTCGGGATCTCACTCGCTTGCGTGAAGATCTCACGAATTCGCTCGAGAGCTCGTCTCCCGCCAAGAATGTCAATCTCTCCAGCGCGAATACGTTCGATCTCCTGCGCAATACGGTCGCGCTGTGCCTCCAACTGTTCAACGCGGCGCAGCTCGTCAGGATCGGTGTCGATTGCAAGTTGGCCCAGTTGCGCCGCAATGGAGGCGAGGCGCGATTCGGTCGCGGCCTGTCTGGGCTCGGACAGTTCATCGAGCATGCGAATTCCGGCGAGCGCGCCGGGGGAAAGCTCGTATGTTTCTCCTCGAGCTTCTTCAGCGGGCCGCCGCGTAAGGAACCCTGCGTTCCGCCAATCGCTGCAGTAGCCCTGTGCACTCTTCGGCAGTGCAACGCCAAGAGCCCGAAGATCGTCGAGGTCGGTGTCGACAAGTTCATAGAGATCCGCTGCTGGCACCCGGCGTTGCTCACCACCTAGGTGCGTACCTAGTACGCCGGCGATTAGTGGTGCGTTGTCCGCCCGAATAAGCCGCCAAGTCACGCTCTCGTCACGGAGCCGCTCTAAATCGAGGGTTCGTGCGAGCGCGCTTGGCGGCATTGGCTCTCTCCGTTGCTGAGTGGTTTGCACCTATCATGCCGCTTATAGGGGACACCAGGGGAGCTTACGGAGTCTCATCTACAGAGCTGATCGTCGTAGGCTAGGCACTGGTTCGCTGCTCCCAGTCGGCGTCCGCGAAAAGCTTTGCCTTGAGTGCTCTAGTGAATTCTGCTGCTTGCCAGCCTGGGCTCGCCCACAGGTCGGCGTAGGTTTGCGCGAGGCTGGCGTATCCGGATGTCCAAGTGCGCGCCGCAAGTGGATCTTCGGTGAGGATGATGACCTCGTCTCCCTCAGGGAAGTCAGCTTGAGAGAGTACCCGGGTTGTGTAGACGATCCGCCGCCCGAGGTCGGAGACCGTGTTGCGGCCACCGAGATAGTGCACCGCGGCACTGCTGCCGCTAAGCGCGTAGTCGACCTCGACCTCGTCGAGGAAGGCTTGGGCGGCGGGCAAGGTTGTGGAAACCATGGTGTCGGTACGCAGGTTGCGGTGCGCCGCGAACGCTTCGAGGAGCTTCTCGGGCGAGACGACCGTGTACCCGCGACGCGAGTTCGGGCGGACTGCACCGATGTCGACGAGTCGCCCAAGAGCCTG
>JAYUVE010000022.1:0-45442 GCA_043754275.1 Microbacteriaceae bacterium
CCACCACCGGCACCAACGCGTACTTCTCCCGCACCTACGACCCGATGGCCGCCACCTGGCTGAGCCCCGACAGCTACCGCGGGACCCTCACCAACCCGCAGTCACAACACCGGTACGGGTACGTCGGCGGTAACCCGGCCACGTTCAGTGACGCGTTCGGGTTCGCGGCCCATTCCGTGTTCGACGGCAGCCGCCGCCCGCCGCCACCCTCGGCCTACATTCACACCGCCGACGGCTGGGATCGGGCCAGCGCCGCCAACCCGGGCGCGCGCACCCCGATTGATAGCGGGACCACCCATGTGACTCCCCGACACGGGGACTTCTGGGACTCCGTGGGCAATGCGTTCGCCCGGTCAATCCAAAGTCAGGTGGACCTCAACCTCAACATTGTCGGCGGCCTCGTCGATGGCGTCATGGGTCTGGTGGGTGCGCTCTGGGATATCCAACCGATCGCGATGGTGATCAAGACTTTCATCAACCCGAACTGGTACGCCGAAGAGACCGCCGCCAAACAAGCCGCGATCCAGGGTCTCCTCAGCAGCCCAGACCCTGGCGGTGCTACTTTGCACGCCGTCGGTAACGCCCTCGTGGGCTTCGACGAATGGGGCACCAACCCCGGACACGCCGTCGGCACCACCCTCTTCAGTCTCGCGACCCTCGTCGCCCCGGGCGGGGCATTGGTGAAGGGTCTCAAAGCCGAAGAAGTGCTGACCACCAGCGCAAACATTGAGGCGCGCCTGGAAGCCACAGCGGTCAACAAAGTCGATGGTGCGGTGGGTGCTTTCTGCAGCTTCGCCGGAGCGACCCTGGTATTGATGGCGGACGGCACATCCAAACCGATCGAAGATATCCAGGTTGGGGACCAGGTGCTGGCAGCCGACCCCGAGACCGGTGAGCAGGCAGCAAAGAAAGTCACCCACCTCTGGGTTCACGAAGACGAACTGATCGATCTCCAGACCAGCGCCGGCACGGTGACCACCACCGAGAACCATCCTTTCTGGGACGTCACCGACCGGAAATGGGAGGCCGCGGAAGACCTCCACCCAGGAGACAAACTCCTCACTGCCGACGGCTCAACGATCACGGTAGATGGACTGAACCCGGGCACGACTGAAAGAGGTGCGGCCTACAACCTCACCGTCGACGACCTGCACACGTACTATGTGCGAGCAGGGGACGGGAGCGCCCTTGTCCACAACACGGGATGCAAACCTGCGAGCCTGACACCCGACGGGGCGGGGCGACCGGGTGCCTTCAATCAAGCGAAGCAGGATGCGGGGATTCCAACAAGCATGAGCCCGACGAGGACCCTTCCTAATGTGGATGCGCGTGGATATTCACAACCTGGCTACAGCTACGAGTTCGATCTCCCAAGCGGCGGGGGGTCAAAGGGCACGGTCACGGTGATCATCCGTGACGATGCTGGAGGTCACGTCTTCCCAGATGACCCGACGCAGAATCGTGGGCCCCATTTCAACGGGCCGGGCGGTGAGCACTATGACTACTAGGGCCATCACGGTGAGTCATGATGCAGCTGATCAGTGGCCGCTCTTCCGCGGCGTTGACCCGAAGGGAGTCCACGTTCTGGCGGTTGTTGCTCGACGGCGTGCTTACGAGCCGATTGCCACGGTCTCGGCGGAGATCACCGACGTGGTGGGTGGCGTGCTGAGGCAGATGGAAGGGCTCACCCTCTGCTTGCTCCTCTTGAAGCACGAGTATCCGACTATCAACAAGCTGCAGGCGTTGACGATGGAGCGGCACAAGCTGTGGGAATCGTTGGAAATGCAGGGCGTCACCCTGCCTGCGGGTGAACGAGCTGAACGCGATATCAGTGAGCGCGCCGGTCATACTCGCTTTTTTGGGTCAATCTATTTTGAAGCGCCAGCCCTCGAGGCTGCTCTCGAACTCACGCGCTCATACAACGCGGTGTGCGTGGTGTCGCCTGCCGACGCCGCCACGGAGAAGTGGGATGACCAGGTTCTGGCGCGGGCTCTCGAACAAGAAGCCCAATCCCGTGACGACCGCGGTTCTCTCGTCAAGGGCGCCGTGGGTGGGCTTCCTAGGGGGGGGATTGTCCTGTGGTCCTTTGGTGCCTTCGATGACGTAGAGATTTCGGTAAATGTGGCCGCCGAAGCAGCCCGTGCCGATGAACTAGATGGGGCCCTTCGGGTAGTTCTATCGAGAGAAGAGAGTCATCATCCAAGGCCCGGTGACGAACTCTGATGTTTTTTACGTACGAGTGCTAACAGCCGTATCGAGACGAGTAGGCATGCACTGATCGAGATCCTCGTTGATTCTGGCGGGCGTGTTCCTCGTGCGACCTCGGCGGCCGCGCACCTTCGCGCCTCGTCGTCCGAGGATGAGATACAGCACGCTCCGACTCGCACCGCCGAACTACTGCGCGTCCAGGACCGCCGGCTTCGGTCGGAACCTGACGACGTCCGTGGGCTCGGCGGCCTAGTCACCGCTCTGCGTGAGACCGAAGCAGAAGTGCTCGATCTCTACGTCCTTGCCGAAGGCGGCACCGTGACGAGCGTCGTGCTCACGCCCGAAGGCCAGCTCCTGGGGTGCGTGGTCGGCCCAGACAGGCGCGAACAGCGTGGAGACGGTGGAGGGCCGCGAGTGAATCGGCTAGTGAGCGCCCTTGCCGCCGTTTGGGGCGACTACCGATGACGCTAGGCAGCAGTTGGCACCAGCTGCACGTGGGCCTGATGGAGAACGCAGCTACCGGCAAGAGTGGCCCCGAGATGCTGTTCTCGCTATATGCAGAGTTTGAACGCACGAGCCCCGCGGAAAGAAGCGATGCCATAGAGGAGCTCTACCTCGAAATTCTCTCCGAGGACGCTGGCATGGCTTTCGATGCGCAGGCGATCGCGAGCCGTTTCGCGATTCACGAGTTGCTTCCGGCGATCGAACAACGGGAACGGGCGCTTTCCTCGCAAAACGCACCTGGTGCTCGGTACCTTGCTACGGCGCCTAAAGGTGCCAGCAACCGTCTACAGACTCGGAGGCGACGAGAACGAGGCCTACTGCCTCGTCGCGGAACCTGACGGGTGGCATGTCTACTACAGCGAGCGGGGTAACAGGAATTCCGAGGAGGTACTGCCGTCAGAGTCTGCCGCCTGCGAGAGACTGTTGATGCGGGTCCTGTCCGACGGTTCGGTGCTCAGTTGGATGGAAGATCATGACGGAGGGGTCCCTTGATCAAAGGTTTGGATCCCGATGGCATTCGCACCTGAATTCATGAATTCATGGATTTAGATGAGAGATCTGACGAAAACGGTCTCCCTTTCGCCACCGTGGCTGATACCTACCCGGCGAGGTAGCCGAGTTGCCAGCCGGTGTCGGTGAGGCTGTATTCCGCGCGCCGGGATGCGGCATCCGGGTTGCTGCCCCAGAAGGTCAGGCGGTGTGGGCGCACCAGGAAGCCGATCCAGGTGTCGGGCTGCTCGAAGCCGGCGCTGTGCTCGGCGAGGAAGGCGGCCCAGCGCTCCTGGCGCTGCTCGAGCGGCAGCTGCGCGAACTCCTGGGTGTTCTGCCAGGCGAGTTGCTGCAGGTAGGGGGAGCGGCGGCGGTAGGCCGCGGCCAGCTCTTCGGGGGCGGCGATCTCCGCCTTGCCCTGCACCACGAGCTGGCGGGTGAAGTTCGGCCAGAGCACGGTGATCGCCACTGCCGGGTTCGCCTGGATGTCGGCGACCTTGCGCGTGCGCGCGTCGGTGTGGAAGTAGAAGCCGCTACGGTCGAACTCGGTCAGCAGCACTGTGCGGGCATCCGGCGCACCGAGCGCGGTGATGGTCGACAGGGTGATCTGCGGGCGGTCGGGGTCATCGTTGGTCGGCAGCCACTGCTCGAGCAGCCGCCAGGGGTCAGCAGGTGGGGTGGCCGACAGGTACTCGATCGCGTTGGGCTCTGGGCTCATCGGTTGAACCGCGCGATCTCGTGCAGGGCCGCCACACCGTGGGCGACCGCCGCCTCGACCAGGGCGGCCCCGGCGGCAGCCGTCGCGCCGGTCGGGTCGCCGATCACTCCCGACGGCCCGAAGTCGTTGGACTGCCACCCGAAGCTCACCGGGCCACCGTTGAACTTCACCAGCTCGAACTCGGCGAGGTGGTCTGGCACCCAGCGCTCCGCGAGCGAGATGTCGACCAGGTCGGGCCGCAGGTGCATGATCACCGAGGTCTCGCTGTGGCCGCCGTGGATGCCGAACCCCAGTTCATCCGGACCGTTCACCCCGTCGCCGGCCGGCATCGGAGCACCCATGAGGAATGTGCGCAGCCCGAATTCCACGTGCAGCTCACGCAGCGCGACCTGCAGCAGCGCGATGTTGCCGCCGTGGCCGTTGTAGAAGACCAGGGTCTTCGCGGGCGTGTTCGCGACGGAGCGACCGATGTCCATGACGGTGTGCATGAGGGTGCTCCACGAGGTCCACACCGTCCCCGGCGCCCAGTGGTGCTCGTTCGATTTGGTGAAGGCGAGCGGGGGCAGGATCCAGGCGTCGAGGCCGTCGGCGACAGCGGCATCCACCACCTGGTGCCCGATCAGGTCGGCGGTCAGCAGGTCGGTCCCCAGCGGCAGGTGCGGGCCGTGGTGCTCGATCGCTCCGGTCGGCAGCACGATGATCGAGTCGGCGGTGAGGGTCGTGGCGAGTGCCGGGCCGGAGAGGTCGGCCCACTCGCGGCTTGAAGAAGCGGAGCTCATACCTGGCTGCCGGTCGCGACGGCGGGCTTGGCCTTGAGCTTGCCCGGGTTGAGGAGGTTGTGCGGGTCGGTCACGGCAGCGGTCTCAAACGTGCGCTCGGGCTCGTAGTCCACAAACCACTGGTGCGGGTTGTGGTACCCGACCCCGAGCGCCGCCAGGCGATCGAAGCCCGCGTAGACCTCGTCGGCCGACTCGTACTCGCCGACGAGCATCCCGATCGGTCGACCCTTCTGGGCTTCGATGTGCAGCATCCCCCCACGGTAGACCGCGTGCACCTCGTCGATGCGGTCGACCAGGGCGTCGCCAGAGACCTCGACATGAAAGTACTTGCCCGGGTAAGACTTCTGCAGCCACTCGACCGGGTGGTTGTAGCTCATCATCGAAATCTTCATCGAGGTCTGCGCCCCCTCGCGGATGTCGTCGACTCGACCGCCCGCGGCTTCAACGAGGGCGGTCGCAGCAGGCAGAGAGGCGACATCGAGGATCGCGCGCAGGGATGCCCGACCCGCGGGTATCCCCGGGTCGTCGGGCAGCGCGTCAGCCAGTAACGCCAGGTCGGCAGACACCAGGCGCGGGGTGGGCTCCAGGTCGGCGAACGGCCGGATCACGCTGAGTGCCTGCTCGAAGGTGTCGAAGCTCGCGAAGAACCCGTGCCACTCCTGCAGCGGCTCCAGGGCGACAGTTGCGCGCGCGATGATTCCCGCGGTGCCGTAGTTGTGGATGAACGGCTCCGCGGCCTCGCCCTGCACGTGCACGAGCCGCGCATCCGCCACCGCATGCACCACGTCGAGCGCGAGCACGAAACCGTGGTGCAGCATGCCGTGCTTGATCGACCCGGTGCCACCGGAGCCGCCAGAGATGAAGCCGCCAATCGACGACTGCGCGGTGGAGGGGTACATGAGCACCTGCTGCCCAGCCTTGTTCGCCGCCAGCTCAATCGAGACGAGGGTCGCGCCGGCCTCGGCGGTGAGGAAGCCGTCGCCCACCTCGGTGATGGCGCGCGCCCTGGACATGTCGAGCACGAGCCCGCCCGACATCGGGATGGCCTGGCCATAGTTGCCGGTGCCTTTGCCGCGCGGGGTGATCGGCACGCCATGGCGCACGGCGGCGGCGATCGTGGCCGCAATCTGCTCGGCATCGGCCGGATAGGCGACCAGGTCGGCGAAGCCGAGCGGCAACTGCTCGCTGATCACGGGGGAGAGACGCGCGCCGTCGATGGAGGCCTTCTCACGAGCCGCGAACTCGGAGCTCACGCCCTTGTCGCCCAGCAGTTCGCGCAGTTCTTCTTCGAGAGTCATTAGTGCATCACCATTCCCCCGGTGACGTTGATCGCCTGGCCGGTGAGGTAGTCGGAGTCGGAGCTTGCGAGGAAGAGGGCGACCGCCGCGACATCGGCGGCCTCGCCGAGTCGCCCGAGCGGGGAGTATGACGCCCAGGTCGCGATGTCCTCTGCGGTGCGGGTCTGTGCACCCATCTCGGTGAGGATGTAACCCGGGCACAGCGAGTTGGCGGTGATGCCGTGGCATCCCCATTCCAACGCGGCTTGCCTGGTCAGCGCGACCACCGCGGCCTTGGATGCCGGATAGGCACCCTCGCCCGCGCCGCCCTTCTTGGCGGCCATGCTTGCGAGGTTGATCATCTTGCCGTGCACTCCCGCGGCCATCATCCAACGGGCGGCGACCTGCATCGTCGTGAGCATCGCGCGGGTGTTGATTGAGAACGTCTCGTTCCAGTCCTGCACGGTGAGCTCAAGCAGCGGGGTGAAGCGCAGGATGCCCGCGCTGTTGACCAGCACGTCAACCCCGCCGAGTTCATCGATGGCGGCCTGCGTGGTTGCCGCAGTGGCAACCGGATCGAGCAGGTCCACCTCGTGAAAGCGGCCGCCGATCTGTTCGGCGAGCGCACTTCCCTGGTCGGCCAGGCGGTCGAGAACGCTCACGTGAGCGCCCTCGACCGCGAAGCGGGTGGCGATTTCGCCACCGATGCCGCGAGCCCCGCCAGTGACGATGATGCGCTTGTGTGAAAGGCGACCGGTCGGCACTGGCGGGGTTGTCATGGCGTTGTGGAGCTATCTACTAGAACTTGATGGACTTGTCGATGAACTCGTTGGTGTAGATGTCGGTCGGCTTGAGGCCGGCCTTCGGGGCGCTGCCGATGCCGTCGTAGACCGGCGTCGCCAGCGCGAGGAACTTCGCGACGCGGTCGGCGTCGAAGTCGCCCATCGTCTCGTTCGTTCCGTTGCCAACGAGCTTGTCGGCCTTCATGGTCTTGACCGAGTAGTCGGCCGTTCCCTGCGAGTAGACCCAGCCGTTGTTGTACTGCTTGACCAGGTCGAGGATCAGCTTGTTCGTTGCCGCCGGGTCCTTGAAGTAGTCGACCTCGGCCTGCTGCAGCACGGGCACGAGCTTCTTGAGGCAGGGGGTCAGCTTGTCAAGGTCGCCCGCACGCACCGAGACGGCGGAGGAGTAGATGTCCCAGCCGGCCGCGGAGATGTAGTCGTACTTGACGGGCTTGCCCCAGGCCGCGACATCGTTTTTGTAGATGTACGGCTCAGCGGAGCCGAAGCCCTGCTGCGCGTCTTTGCCGCCTGCGGCGACGAAGTTCGCGGGGGTGCCGTCGTAGCTACCATCGACGATGCTCGGGTCGAGCTGGCCCGAGCTCTTCAGGTACTCCATGTAGGCGGCACCACCGAAGTAGCGCACGACGCCGCCTGACTTGAGCAGCGCAGCGCCCAGGCTCTTGATGTCAGTGACATTCGGGTAGTAGGTCGGGTCCCACATGATCATCTGTGGAGTCTTGTCGAGCGGCGCGAAGACCCCGACCGTCGGGAACTTGCTGGAGAGCTGGATGGACTCGTCAGTCGAGACGTAGCCCAGGGTGATCGAGTCATCCGAGTACATCTGGCTGGTGACCGTGGCGAAGCCGATCGCTGGCCCCCCCGAGCGCACCTCGACGTTGACGCCGGTGTACTGACCGGATGCCATGAGCGGCCCCGAAACCGACTTCTGGTCGGCGTTGACTGTGTAGTCAGAACCCAGCAGCTGGTACAGGTGGCCGTGCTCGGCCTCCGGGTTCCAGTCGGTTTGGATGACGATCGTGGCCGGGCAGTCTTTCGACAGGTCGACCGAGCCGATGCTGAGTGCGCCAGCGGTGGCGTCGCCCGAGGGCGTCGCGCTACAGGCACTGAGGGCCACGACGCTGGCGACCGTGATCACGGTTGCCAGCGCCGCGCGAGAGCGGGTGATACGCATTGTGTCTCCTTCTATTGCGGGTGTTGTGTGTTGCAGGGTGTGCCGGGTGAGTCTGTGCAAGTGCTGCCTATTTCTGTCCGAAGTCGTACCAGCGGCCCACCGCGAGACGACCGATGAGACCGAACAGTGCGAAGATCGCGACCCCGAAAAGGGACGCGGCGATGATCGCGGCGAGCAGCTCTGCTCCCTGCAAACGTGACGTGTAGTTGCTCAGTAGCGCCCCGATACCCGGGGTGCCGCGGCGAAAGAAGAAGTCGCCGACGATGGCGCCGACCACCGCGAGGCCGGCCGAGATGCGCATGCCCGCGAAGATCGCGGGAAGCGCAGTCGGCAACTCGAGCTTGGTGAGGATCGTCAAGCGCGAGGCGTGCTGCAGTTTGAATAGCTCGCGCTGCGAGCGGTCTACAGACTGCAGGCCGAACAGGGTGTTCGACACCATCGGGAACAGCGCGATCATGACGCAGACCACCACGCGCGAGAAGAACTCGAACCCGAACCAGAAGCCGATCAGCGGCACGAGCGCCAGGATCGGGATGCACTGCAGAATGACCGCGTAGGGGAAGAGCGAGCGCTCGATCCACCGAGCTTGGGACATCGCGATCGCCCACACCACCCCGATGACTATCGCTATGGCGAGTCCGACCAGGGCCACCTGGGCCGAACGGCCGAGGGCCGTCACGATGTCACTGGCGGTGGCCGGGTCGAGGAAACCCTTGATGACGACTTCGTGCGGGGGAGGCAGCAAGAAGTTCTTGTCGCCGAGGAGGCTGCTGATCAGGTACCAGACCCCGATGAAGGCGATGGCGACGAGAATCGGCGGCCCCCAGGTGCCGATCGAGATTCCGCGCCGCGGTGCTCGCGTGCGGGCGATTCTGATGGCTGCGGTTTGCGTGGCTCCGGTTGGTGTGGCTTCGGCGGTCACGAGTGTGCCTCCCTCAGTGCGTGCGATACCTCGCCGACCAAGGCGGCGAATTCGGGGGTGAAGCGGATCTCGGGGTCGCGCGGCATGTCGAAGGGCACGTCGAAGGTGCCCACGATCTTGCCCGGCCGCCCGGACATCACGATGACCTTGGTCGAGAGGTAGACCGCCTCGGAGACCGAGTGGGTGATGAACAGCCCGGCGAACTGCTTCTCGGTGAAGAGCCGGATGAGTTCGTCGTTGAGGCGCTCGCGGGTGATCTCATCGAGGGCACCGAACGGCTCGTCGAACAGGAAGATCTCGGGGTCGAGGGTGAGGGAGCGGGCCAGCGACGTCCGCATCCGCATTCCCCCGGAGAGGGCCTTGGGCAGGTGCTTCTCGAAGCCGCTGAGGCCGACGAGGTCGATGGCTTCCTTCGCCTTCGAGAGGCGCTCGGCCCTCGAGGTGCCGTGCAACTCGGCGAGCAGCTCGACGTTCGACTGCACATCGCGCCAAGGCAGCAGCGTCGCATCCTGGAAGACGTAACCGATGCGTTCGGTGGCGAGTTCGACAGTGCCGTGCGAGGCCTTCTCGAGCCCGGAGGCGATCCGCAGGAGGGTGGACTTGCCGCAGCCTGAGGGCCCCACGACGGTGACGAACTCGCCCTTCTTGACAGTCAGGTCGACGCCGGAGAGGGCGACCGTGCCATCCGGAAATGTCATCTGGACGTCTCTGAAGTCCAGCAGTGTGTCAGTCGTGGTTGCTGTCGGCATGTTCCTACCTCAGTTCGAGGATTGGTGCGCGGGCGGGGGAGGGGGTGGCCACGTCGTAGTGGACCTCGCTCTGGGCGACGAGCTTTCCGGCGTGGATCACGTACCGGTCGGCAGGGGCATTGGCTATGACATCGGAGAGGGTCGCCCCGCGGACGGCGAGCAGTTCGGCCCTCGAGCCGACCGCGACGCCCGCGAGCGGAAGGGACATGACCGACCGCGCTCCGTCGCTGACGGCCGTGTATGCCTCGGCGAGCGAGAGGTGCCCAGCGGTGACGAGCAGGGATGCCGTCTCCAGGGCATCGCTGCGACCCACCGGATTGAAGGGGTCGCGCACGTTATCGGCCCCGGCCCCGACGCGGACCCCCGCGTCGAGCAGTGGACGCAGGGCCGTGAGACCACGGGGTGTGGACACCGGGTGCTCCCAGCCCTGCAGGTAGAGGTTGGTGATGGGCAGCGAGATGATCCCGATGTCGCTGGCCAACACCTCGGCGATGACTTCGGCCAGTTCGGCGGTGTCGAGCGTTCCGAGCCTGACGCAGTGGCCGGCCGAGACCGGCTGATCCCAGTCGCGCACGATGCGCGCGAACTCGAGCAGGGTCGGGTCGCCAGCGAGCCCCTCGTCGGTGTGCAGGTCGACCCCGATGTGGCGGCGCTCGGCGATGGCCAGGAGCCTGCGCAGATCCACGCCCGGGTCGGGCGCGAGGTGAGGGGCGCCTCCCACGAGGTCGATGCCTAGGTCGAGGGCGGCTTCGATCGCGGCATCCGGAGCATCTGGCCCGGCGAGCGCGACAAGCTCGATGTCCATGAGCCCGGCAAGCTGTTCGCGCACTCGGATGAGTGCCTCGCTGCCGCGCAGTGGCTCGGGGCCGGTGAGGATGTCGACGTGGCAGCGGATGGCCGTGGTGCCGTTGCGCAACATGGCGAGCGCCTGGGCGAGGGCGCGCTCCGCGATGCTGTCGATGGTCATCTCGGCCGAATAGGCCCGCCAGGATTGGATGGCCAGCTCGAGGTCACCCGCGGGCGGGTTGATCAGGTCCCAGGAGAGCGCCTTGTCGAGGTGTGCGTGGGGCTCGGCGGGAGCGGTGAGAAGCAGGAAACCGGTGAGATCGATCACGGAACTTGCCGCGAGAACCGGGTCGCCGATAGCGGGGGTTACCGCTCGCACTATGTCTTCGATGAGCTCGATGTCGACGACCGATCCATCCGCGAGCGTGGCATTCCTCAGTGAGGTCAGCTGACGGGGGAGCGTGGTCACGGTGCGGTGTATCTCCGGCTCGGCGGGGTGTGCACGTCCACCGCACCATTGAGCTGGCTGCACGCGAATGTTGATGTCCTCAACATGGTCGAATCTACGGACGTTGCGTTTCTGGCACGTAACGCGATCGTTTCGACGTGTTAATTGCTGCTGACCTCACCGCCGCTCTGTGGTACACATTCAGTCGGACCAAGGAGGAACCCCGTCACCGCGCTCGAAACCGCACTCGACCGCCAGGCCGAGCGTATCGGCGGGCGCATCCGCGCCCTGCGGCTCGCCCGTGGGTTGACTCTTGTGCAGCTCGCGGCGCTCGCCGAGCTGTCGCATCCGTTCCTTTCGCAATTGGAGCGTGGTCGCGCAAGGCCCAGCATGGTCTCGCTGGAGAAGATCGCCCGGGCCCTGGGCAGCAGCCAACTCGAACTCATCGCCGCGGCTGCGGACGAGGTGGAGCATCCCGATCAGTCTCCGACCGTGCTCGTTCGGGCCGACGAGGGCACCCGCGGGCACTACGCAGAGGGCGAGGCGCGGATGCTCGTGCACGGGGAGCGCCCGTTCCACCCGATGGAGTTCACCGGCGAGAACCTCGAGTTCGGCGACTACTTCGCGCATGATGAGGACGAGTTCATCCACGTCATTGCCGGGGCGATCGAAGTCGACCTCGGTGCGTCGGGGGTCTCGACCCTGGCCGCGGGAGATTCGCTCTACTACTGCGGCGGAACACCGCACCGCTGGCGTGCTCCCGGTCTTGGCGGCTATCGCCTTTTCGTGGTCAAGGAGAAACCCCAGCAGCTATGAGCACTCTCGAAAGCACCGCGTTCGACATGACGATCGTGGCTCGCACAGTCGCGGCCGATGGCGTCGACCTATTCGAACTCGCCCCGGTCGATCGCGCTTTGCCGCGTTGGCAGCCCGGTGCGCACATCGACGTGATCCTGCCCGGTGGCGACGCCCGGCAGTACTCGCTGTGCGGCTCTCTAGAGGCGCCGACCTGGCGCATCGGGGTGCTGCGCGAGGATGACGGCCGAGGCGGCTCGGTCTGGATGCACTCGCTCCAGCCGGGCGACATGCTCCGCGTCGCCGGGCCGCGCAACCACTTCGAGTTCGTGCCAGAGCGCGGCACGAGTTACCTCTTCATCGCGGGCGGCATCGGCATCACCCCCATCTCGTCAATGATGGCGGCCGCTTCCGCAGCTGGCGTCGACTACGCGCTCCACTACGCCGGGCGCTCCCGGTCGACCATGGCACTGCTCGATACGCTCCCCGGCGAGGTCACGGCCTACCCGGCCGATGAGGGCCTACGTCTCGACCTCGCGACCCTGTTCGCCTCGCTGAAACCCTTCACCACGACCTACTGCTGTGGCCCAGCGAGACTCATCGAGGCCGTCGAGGTCGCCGCGCGAGGCAGGCAGCTTCGCGTTGAACGGTTCGAGCCGAAGGAGTTCGGGGCTCCCGTGCTTGCCGAGCCGTTCGAGGTCGAGCTCGCCTATTCGGGGCTGGAGCTGACGGTGCCGCCTTCGCGGTCGATCCTCGATGTTGTCGAGGAGGCTGGGGTGCTCGTGCTGTCGAGCTGCCGCGAGGGCACCTGTGGCACCTGCGAGACCCGGGTGATGGCTGGCGCGATCGACCACCGCGACTCGATCCTCACCGCCGACGAGCAGGATGCCCAGGACGTCATGTACATCTGCGTGTCACGGTCGGCGGGGCCGCGGCTCACCCTCGAGCTGTGACCCTTTCATCATTCAGGAGGGTGTGGTGCTGAAGTGTCAGGACAGACCGCAAGTTGTCACATCAGCCTCACGGTCCTCACCAGCCACGGATAGTCCTGAATTATGAAAGGCGACGGCGGAGGGCCTCGACGAGGTCGCCTTCGTTCGCGTTGACCAGTTCGTAGTCGCGGACGACGACCTGCCCGGCCACGACGACGTGCTTGGGCCGGCGGCCGGGGTTCGCCCACAGCAGCCCGGCGACCGGGTCGGCCACACCGGCGTCGGCGACGCCGGACACATCCCAGATGCAGAGGTCGGCCGCCGAACCCGGCCGCAGGTGCCCGAGCTCGGCGCGACCCAGACCTGCGGCCGATCCCGCCGTCGCCATGCCGAGCACCTCGCGCGCGGTCAGGGGCGGGCCGACCAGGGGTGCTACCTGCATGGCGAGCCGGGCATCCGCGAGGAGGTGGCCGGCGTCGTTGCTTCCGCCGCCGGAGGTGCCCAGCCCGACGCTCACGCCAGCCTCACGGAGCGCCGCGACCGGAGCGATGCCCCAGCCCATTGGCAGGTCGCATCCGGGAGCGTGCGTGGCCGTGACGCCCGCGTTGGCAAGCCGAGCGATTTCGTCTGGCGTGACATCGCAGAGGTGCGCGAGCGTGACGTCGGGCGCGAGCCAACCCCACTCCTCGAGCAGGTCGAGGGGCCGTTTGCCGTACTTCTCGAGGGCGATCTGCGTGTCGACCTGCTCGTTGGACTGGGTCCGCCGACGCAGTCCGTGCTTCGCCGCGACGGCGCCGAGCAGTTCGAAGGTCTCGCGGGAGTCGCTGTGCACGCCGGCCGGGCCGACCGCGAGCTGCAGCATCCCGTCGCTGGTATCAAGCGCGTTGACGATGGACTCGGCGGATGCCGCCGCCTCCTGTGGATCGTCGCGTGCTGAGCCGCGCACAAACACGAGCCGCCCGCCGAGCGCCCGCGCGGCGTCGGCCGTGGCGCGCGCGATCGCGACCGTGTCGGATCCGCTCGGCCAGGTCAGGTGGTGGTCGGCCACGGTCGTGACGCCGCTGAGCAAACCCTCGGCAACGCCGACGGATGCCGCGACGCTCGCCAACTCCGCATCCACCCCCGCACGCGCATACGCCGCCGCCATGGTCGGCAGCCAGTCACGCATGGCCACGCCGCGCGTGCCGGGCAGCGTGCGGAAAGCGGACTGCAGCAGGTGGTGGTGCGCGTTCACGAGCCCCGGGGTGACGACGCAGCCGGAGGCGTCGAGCGTTCCCTCGCCGTCGACGACGAGGTCGCCGCTCGTCTCGGTGAACTCGTCGACCATGATTGCCGCGGCGTCAGTGACAGTGAGCATGGTGCGTTTCTAGCAGCGGGATGTGTCGTGGCGGTAAATCATCCGCGGGTGGCGGGCTCGTGTCGTGCCCAGGCCGTTGCTCTCGGGGTGTCTTTCTGGTGACGTATGGCATGGTGCCATACGTTGCCCAGCGCGGAGCCCACCCTCGCTTGCGCTTAAGCAGACCAATCGCCAACGCCGCGTGGACCGCCGCGCGGGCGGTGACGTTACCCCCTCGAAATGCTGGGGTGGCACCATGAACTTATGCACGAGATCGCCGATCGCCTGCTCGCGGCCCACACCGCAGGCCGCCGCCTGGCGGTAGCCACGGCCATCTCGATCGAGGGCAGCGCACCGCGCACCGTCGGCACGTCCATGGCTTTCGACGGCGAGGCCGTGATGGGTAGCATCGCCGGCGGCTGCGTTGAGGGGGCGGTGGTTGAGGCCTGCGAGTTGGTGTTGGCGGACGGCATCCCGCGCACTGTCGAGTATGGCGTGAGCGACGAGACGGCGCTCAGCGTGGGACTGACCTGCGGTGGGCAGTTGCGCATCCATGTGCAGCCCTTCACGGATGCGCTGGCCGACGCCCTGCGCGAGCATCAACCCATCGAGGTCTGCGGCTTCATCGACGCGCCCCAGGTCGCGCGTCGCATGATCATCTTCGGCGCGATGGAGTTCTCGACCGCCCTCTCGGCTGCGGCTCAAGTCATCGGCTACCGCGTCACGGTGTGCGACCCCAGGCCGCTATTCGCGACGCCCGAACGCTTCCCCGGTGCCGAGGTCGTGGTGCAGTGGCCCACCGAGTTTCTCGCCGCCACTGAGGTCGACGAGAACACGGTGATCTGCGTTCTCAGCCACGACGCCCGCTTCGACGCAGAGCTCATCGCGCAGGCCCTCGCCCTGCCGGTCGCCTACGTGGGAGCGATGGGCTCGCGCAACACCCACGACCGCCGCATCGCCTCGCTGCTCGAGAGAGGCGTGAGCGACACAAGCAACCTGCACTCGCCGATCGGCCTTGACCTCGGCGGCAGCACACCGGAGGAGACCGCCATCGCGATCCTCGCCGAGGTCATCGCGGCGCGAACTGCCGCGTCCAGGCTGCCTCTCGTCGAGCGCACTGGGTCGATCCACCCGTGAGGACGGTCATCGAGGGGGCGTACGTCGCCACGGTCGATGCGGTCGGCACGGAGCATCCCACCGGCCACGTCGTGATCGACGGCACCCGGATCGTCGCAGTCGGCGGGGGGCGAGCACCATCTGACCTGGCGGAGGGCGCGACGCGCATCGACGGCAGCGGTCACCTGCTCACGCCGGGCCTCGTCAACACCCACCACCATCTCTACCAGTGGCTCACTCGCGGCATCGCGCAAAACGACATCCTGTTCGACTGGCTCGTCGCGCTCTACCCGTCATGGTCGAAGATCGACGCAGAGCTGGTTCGCGCGGGGGCGGCGGGAGCGATGGCGGTGCTTGCGCGCAGCGGCTGCACCACGGTGGCCGACCACCACTACGTGTTTCCGCAGGGCTCAGGCGACATCCTGGGCGGCATCGTCGACGCGGCCTTGGGGCTCGGGCTGCGGCTGCACGCGACGCGCGGCTCGATGGATCTCGGGCAATCGCAGGGCGGCCTGCCTCCCGACTTCGCGGTCGAGACGACGGATGCCGCGCTCCAGGCCAGCGCGGACGCCGTCGCCCGCTACCACGACCCGGCCTTCGACAGCATGGTCCGCGTCGCAATCGCCCCCTGTTCCCCGTTCTCGGTCACGAGCGACCTGCTCAGGGAATCCGCCACTCTCGCCCGCCAGCTCGGAGTGCGCCTGCACACCCACGGCTCCGAGACGATCGAGGAGGAGGCATTCTGCCTCGACAAGTTCGGCATGAGCCCGACCGACTACCTCGAATCCCTCGGCTGGTTGGGCGACGACGTCTGGATTGCGCACTGTGTGCACCTCGACGAGACCGCGATCGCGAAGTTCTCGGCCACTGGCACCGGGGTCGCGCACTGCCCCTCGTCCAACGCCCGGCTCGCGGCCGGGATCGCGCCCGTGCCGGCCATGCTGCGCGCGGGAGTACCGGTCGGGCTCGGGGTCGACGGTGCGGCATCCAACGAGTCGGGCCAGCTCGGCACCGAGCTGCGCAACTCCCTGCTCATGAACCGGTTGGCCTGGGGTGCCGACTCCATCTCGGGCCGCGACGTGCTGCGGGTCGCGACGATGGGCGGCGCGCGCGTACTCGGGCGGGGTGCCGAACTCGGCTCGATCGAACCCGGCAAGCTGGCCGACCTGGCGCTCTGGCGCATCGACGGGGTGGATCACGCCGGAATCGCCGACCCGCTCGCCGCGCTCACGCTCGCCGGGATGCCGCCGCTGACCCGTCTCTTCGTCAACGGCGAGGTGGTCGTCGCGGAGGGCGAGCTCGTGCGCGAGGACGAGTGGTCGATCGCACGCGAGGCGGAGTCGGCAGCCAGGCGATTGGCCCGGCGGTAGCGAGGCACTAGGGCCGAGGCCCGCGTCGCCCGACGATACCGGCGAACAGCGCGTGAAGCAGCGGCAGCGCAGACAGTGCCATCAAGGCGGTGCCGAAGACCACGTTCTCGGCCCAAAGCAGGATGCCGCCGATCAGCAGCGTCGCGAACAGGACCGCCGAGATCACCCGTCGACCCGTCCGCTCGAGGGAGTCGAGGCGCCGGTCGAGTCGCGGGGTCTGCACCGAGAGCCGGCCATCCTCGATCCGCGTCGTGAGGTCGTCGATGCGCTGGGGCAGCCGCGCCAGGACGCCGGCCAGCGTGAGGGCCTGCTTCGCGGCATCCTGAACCAGATTGCCGCTCTCGGCGCGAATCAGCTTGGCGGCGTATGGCTCGGCAGCATCCCAGATGTTGAAGGCCGGATCGAGCGAGCTGCACATTCCAGAGGTCAGCGCCATGGCCCGGATGATGAGCAGGAAGTTCTCGGGCAGCTGGAACGGCAGCGAGCGCACGACGTCACCGAACTCCTCGGCGAATGCGCGGAACTCGCGGGGGTCGACCTGGCGCAACTCGGCGAATCCCATCCCGCCGAAGCGAGCGAACAGCTTGGCCATCGCCTGCTCGAGCTCTGCAGTGTCTGAGGTCGGCAAGAGCCCGCCCACCTCGCGCATGCCCTCAACCATTCCCTTGCCATCGCGCGAGACCGCGGCGATGAGCAGGCGACGCAGGCCCTTGCGCAGGGTGTCGGGCACCTCGCCCATCATCCCGAAGTCGATGAAGGTGAACCTCCAGGCTCGGCCTGCCGCCGTCGACGCCGCGCCGCTGAGCGGGGTGACGAAGATGTTGCCCGGGTGTGGGTCAGCGTGGAAGAAACCGTTCATGAACAGCTGGTCAAACATGACGGCCGCGAACTCGAGGGCGACCGCCGAGGGGTCGAGGCCCGCGGCGCGCAGGCCATCGACATCGTTGATCTTGATGGCCGTGACATCCTGCAGGGTCAGCACCCGCCGCGTCGTGCGCTCCCACACCAGCTCGGGGACGCCTATCCGGGCGTCAGCCGCGAAATCTTCCGCGAACCGCTCGGCGTTCGTCGCTTCATGCAAGTAGTCGATCTCCTGGAGGCTGATCACCGCGAACTCCTCCACCAGGGCGGGCACGTCAACGCGATCGGATACCAGGCGCACACGGCTGAGCCAGCCTGCGACGCGACGCAGCGCCCTGAGGTCGACACCGACTACCTTCTCGATCCCGGGCCGTTGAATCTTGATCACGACGTCGAGCAGGCCAGTCTGCGCGGCGTCGGCCTCCGAGAGCCGCGCGCGGTGGGCCTGACCGAGGGATGCCGCGGCCACCGGTATCGGGTCGACGAACGAGTACGCCTGCTCGAGTGGCACCCCCAGCTCGGCCTCGGCGAGCGCCCGGATGCTCGCGAACGGCACCGGGGGAACCTCGTCTTGCAGCCCCTCGAGCTCCGTCGTGATCTCGGGCGGCAGTACGTCGAGCCTCGACGACATGAACTGGCCGACCTTGATCATGAGCCCGCCGAGGTCGACCGCGAGCGCGTGAAAGTGCTCGGCGATATGCCGCAGGCGTGCCGGTCGGCCCCGTTCGGCCAAGCGGCCGAGCCCGATGCGAGGCAAGACCAGTTCGTACCACCAGGTCTGAATCAGGTAACGGGCAGCGAACCGCATGATCCTGCGGTAGCGGGAGCGCATAGTTCTCCTAGTCTCCGCGCGACCGCAGCGGCGGGGTCAGCGGTCAGTCCTGGGCGAGGATGGAGTAGAGCTTACGGCGGGCCTCGTTGAGGACGTCGACTGCCTGGGCAACCTGCTCCGGGCTGCCGGAGCGGCCCACCTGGGCCGCGGCCTGAGCCAGCTCGATCCCGGCCTTGGGCAGCGCGCCCGTGCGCCCGTGTTCGCGAGCGCCCTGGGCCTCCCACGGGGCCTTGGCGCCTGCCGCGGCATCCGCCGCCTTCCGGCCCTCGTCGGTGAGCGAGTAGGTCTTGCGACCGTTGGACTCCTCGACGCTGATGACACCTTCGTCGGCAAGCAACTGGAGCGTGGGATACACCGAGCCGGGGCTCGGCTTCCACGCGCCACCGCTGCGTTCCTCGATCTCTTGGATGATCTGGTAGCCGTGCATCGGCTTCTCGGCGAGGAGTGCGAGCACCGCAGCGCGCACGTCGCCGCGGCCCATCCTCGGGCCGACTTTCTGCTCGAACTGCCCGCGCAGCTGCTCCATCGCCTCCCAAATGCCGGCGCCAGACCAACCCTCACCGGGCCCGCCACGATGCCCTGCGAACTTGTCCCCCATGAATGAACCGCTCATGATGACCTCCTCTGCGTCGTCACCCGGACCGGACTCGACGATACCTAACGATATATCGCTACCGCGGCGCAGGGAAGGGGCGGGGCGCAGCCGACGCACGGAGGCCCTTGCTCAGAACGTTCACGTCCGTCATTACATTTTGCGAGGATGAACAACAAATGTAATGACGGACGTGAACGTTCTGACCCAAGGCTCGACCTCATGGTCCGACCCCAAGATGCGACCCCAAGATGCGACCCCAAGATGCGATCGCCAGGACGCGACCGAAGCCTCAGGCGCTAGCCAGGCGCCAGAGCCGATCGCGCGACATCGGCAGCTCGTAGCTGCGCACACCCATCGCGTCCCGGATCGCATTGGCCAGCGCGGGGGCGACCGGATTATACGGCGCCTCGCTCATCGACTTGGCGCCGAGCGGGCCGAGCGCGTCGTGCGTGTCGGCGAAGTAGACCTCGGTGATGGGGACATCCGCGAACTGGGGCAGGTGATAGTTGCGGAACGCGGTCGTGAGCACGCGACCCTCCCCGTCCATGCGCACCTCTTCATAGAGGGCCGTGCCGATCGCCTGCGCGGTGCCGCCCTCGACCTGCCCGCGCAGCTGTTCGGGGTTGAGCACGGTGCCGGCATCCGCCGCCTGGATGGATTGCAGGATGCGCACCTCCCCGGTCTCGGGCTGCACGGCAACCCGGAAGGCGTGCACGTTGAACGAGACTGATCGCGGGGTGCCGTCGTTAGAGCCTTCGCCGACGAGCCCCGGGATGGCTCCCTGCGAGGCGATCTTCGCGGCGAGGTCGTGGGCGGCGGCGAGCAGCGCCTTGCCGGCGACGACGACCCCGGCCGACCCGAATGCGCCGGTGTCGTAGGCCGCGCCATCCGTGTCCGATTGCCGGATTCGGATACGGTCGACGGTGGTTCCGAGCGCTGTCGCGACCAATTGGGCGTGCACGGTCGTGGTGCCGTTGCCAAACTCGGCGGTGCCGACCGCGATCTCGTAGTACTCGTCGTCGAGCAGGGTCACCGACGCAGAAGCGAAGTGCCCACGGGGCGGGAGTGTGGCGATCATCGCGAGCGCCATGCCGGTGCCCAGGGTGAAGCCCGGCGGCGCTTCGACCGGGCGCAAGGCGCTCTCGGCGAGGTCGAGGCACTGGTCGAGCCCATAGCTCTCGATGCCGAGGTCAGTTTCCTCATCCGGATTTGTCACGACCATGCGGTCGCCCCGCACGATCACGTTGCGCCGCCGCAACTCGAAAGGATCGATGCCGAGGGTGCGGGCGAGTTCGTCCATCGCCGACTCGATGGCGTAGATCACCTGCCCGAGGCCGTAACCGCGGAAGGCGCCCGACGGCAGGTTGTTCGTGTACACCGACTGGGCATTCACCCGTTTGTTGGCGCAACGGTAGACGCTGATCGACTCGTGAATCGAGTGGAACATCACGCCGATGCCGTGGTTGCCATAGGCGCCGGTGTCCATGAGCTGGTCGACATCCATCGCGGTCAGGGTGCCGTCGGATGCCGCGGCCAACGTCACCCCGACCCGCATTGGGTGCCGTGGCGAGGCACGGGTGAACTCGTCCTCGCGGGTGAACTCGTACTGAACGGCTCGGCCCGTGCGGAGCACGGCCAGGGTCACCAGGTCCTCGGTAATGAGCTCCTGTTTGCCGCCGAAGCCCCCGCCCACGCGGGCCGTGAACACCCGCACTTTTGACCGCTCCAGGCCGAAGATGTGGCACAGTTCGTCGCGCACGAGGTAGGGCACCTGGCTGGACGTGCGCAGCACGAGCCGCCCCTCGTCGTCGAGCCAGCCGCGCGTCGCGTGCGTCTCTAGCGCGGCGTGGTTCACCCGCTGGGTCTGCCAGGTGCCGGTGACCACGGCCGCGGCATCCCGGAGCGCGGTGTCGACGTCGCCGGTTGCGCCGTGGAACTCGGCCACGGTGTTGCGCTGCGGATCGTGGATGCGCGACTCAGGCCCCTTGTCGGCATGCAGCAGGGGCGCGCCAGGTTGCCGCGCGATGAGTGGATCGAAGACTGCCGGCAGCAGCTCGTACTCGACGACTATCGCGTCGACGGCGAGCGTAGCGAGGGCGACCGTGTCGGCGACCACGGCCGCGACCCGCTGGTTGCGGAACCGCAGCACCTGGTCGAAGACCAAGGTGTCGTCGGGGTCGTCGGTGCGCTGCTCGTGGCGCCCGGTCGAGAACAGGGTGCCGGGGGAGTCGCGGTAGTCCAGCACCGCGAGCACGCCGGGCAGGGCGAGCGCCGCGCTCGTGTCGATCGAGACGATGCGCGCGTGGGGGTGCGGGCTGCCGAGTACCGCCACGTGCAGGAGCGGCGTGGTCCGCACGTCGAGGGTGTACGGCTCGCGTCCGGATACCACGCGCAGGGCCGCGGGTGCCGCGACCGATCGGCCGGCGGCATCCCCGCTCGGGGCGACCTCGGTGTTGGCGACGCCGCAGATCGCGTCGTGGATCGAGCGGTATCCCGTGCAGCGGCAGAGGTTGCCCTTGAGCAGCCGCGGCAGGTCATCCCGGTCGGCTTCGGTGAAAGTCGAGGCGGTGACGATCATGCCGGAGGTGCAGAACCCGCACTGGAACCCGCCCGCGTCGACGAACGCCTGCTGCAGCGGATGCGGCGCCTCAGGCGTCCCGAGCCCGGCCACCGTCGTGACGCTCGCGCCGTCGAGCCGGTGTGCCGGGTAGATGCAGGAGTGCACGGGATGCCCGTTCAGCAGCACCGAGCAGGCACCGCAGTCGCCGGCGTCGCACCCCTTCTTCACCTCGAAGTGGTCGAGGTCGCGAAGGAGCGTGCGCAGCACCTGGCCCTGCCGGGGTTCGACCTCGACGGGCGCGCCGTTCACCTCGAACTTCACTGTGCCCGCCTCATGCAAGCTCCTCGAGGAGCTCGAGCGCGAACCGGCGACTCATCGCCCCGCGCCAGTCGGGCGCGCCGTGGGCGTCGTCATACCAGTCGTCGATCGCGTCGATGCCTTCCTCAAGGTCGGCGGCGGTCTCGTACTTCACCTGATGAGGGCGGGTCGTCCCTCCCGAAATCGTGATCACTCCCGGCCGCCCGATGACGAGGGTGCCGGTGCGGCCCAGGGGAGACAGAGCAATCCGGCGGAACCCGCTCGGGCCGAGCGACGCCAGCGGGATGTCGATCGAGCGAATCACCTCGCCCGACTCGAGCAGGTTCGACTGCACGCCGGTCACGAACTCGGCGGCGGGCACGCTGCGTTCCGAGGTGGCCGTCCACAGCACGAGGGTCGCGTCGAGGGCGACCGCGAGCGAGGTCATCGGCCCCGCAGGCAGCGAGAGCGCGATGTTGCCGCCGACGGTGGCGATGCGCTGCACCTTCCAGGAGGCGAGGAGTGAATCCGCACACTGTTGAAACAGGGGCGAGTCGGGCAGCCCACGCAGAACAGCTATGGGGCAGGTTGCGGCGATCACGAGGGAGTCGTCGGTGCGGGTGACGGGGGCCCAGGGCATCCCGAGCAGATCGACGACGCCAGACACCTGCGGCTGCGGCTCCGAGTAGAGCCAGGTGCCGCCGCCGATGACCGCTTCTCCGGGCGCGAGTTCAAGGTCGCTGCGTGTGCGGGCGACCCGGGTTGACTGCACCGCGATGAGGTCCATGTGGCCCAAGTCAACATCACCGATATGACGAGCGTGTAACGCTGGGGTTAGTAACGTCTGGCGTTGCATGACGCGACGCGTTACTATTGATCGATGATCAAGTCCTTCGCCGACTCGGATACCGAGAAGGTGTGGGAGCGCAGGTTCGTCCGAAGTCTCGGCCCAGACGTTCAGCGCATGGCCAACCGCAAGCTGCTCATTCTTGATGCGGCGGAGACCATCAACGACCTGCGAGTTCCGCCCGGAAACCGACTTGAACAACTCAAGGGAGACCGCACAGGCCAGCACAGCATTCGTATCAATGACCAATGGAGGATCTGCTTCAGATGGACCCTTTCGGGCCCCGAGAATGTCCAGATCGTCGACTATCACTAGAGGAGGTGCCATGACCGCACATGATCCAATTCACCCAGGTGAGGTTCTGCTGGAGGAATTCCTGCTGCCGCTCGGTATCAGCCAGTACCGCCTCGCCAAGGCAATCAGCGTTCCCGCCCGTCGCATCAACGAGATTGTTCATGGCGCCCGCGGCATCAGCCCCGATACTGCGCTGCGGCTGGCCCGCGCGCTCGGCACCTCGGATCGATTCTGGATGAACCTTCAGAATCGGTACGACCTTGATACACAGCTCGTCACGCACGGCGAAGAGCTGGAGCAGATCCGTTCGCTCATCGCCTGAAGTCGGCCCATCCGGCGTGGCGGGCACGATAAAGTGGCGCCATGATCGCAGACCCCGACGAGGATGCCCTGTCCTGGGGAAACGAAACGGACTCGACCCACATCGATGCCCCGTCCCCAGTCGCAGGGAAAGCGGCCAAGGCCGAAGTCAAGACCGAACTGGTCATCGACCCGGCCCCCAAGCCGGCGACGAGCTCGCTGCAACTTGTCAGCTACGGCGTGCTCGCCGGCGCATACCTGATCTACACGATCGGCTGGGTGGTGTCGATCCAGCGATTGAACGCGGTGCAGGCAGCCTCGAGCGAAGTGCTCAACGCGATCATGTTCGGCCTGGGCGAAGTTCTCGCGATGGCCAGCCCCGCGATCTGGTTCGGCGCGGCCTTTCTGCTTACCCGCGGTCGCAAGCCGATAGTGCGCCTGCTCTGGATCCTGGTGGGGCTCGTCGCGGTGCTGCCATGGCCGTTCGTGTTGGGAGCGTGGATCTAGTGGCCAAGACCGAGGAGGTCGTTGCTGACGACGCGGCGAAGCCCGCTCGTGCTCGCTACGGGTGGTTGAGCCTCGTCGTGGCCGCGATCCTCGGCCTGTTCTACGCCTACGACGTGTGGGAAGCGGTCGGAAACCTAATCAACCTCCCGGCCTTCTACGACTCGATCGGAGTCGGGTCGAAGAACGTGCCCTGGTGGCTGCTCTGGATCGGCGTGGCCATCCCCATCCTCGTTTTCCTGCTTGCCTTCGTGGTCGGGCGTCGAGGCAGCGTCGGCGGTAAAGCCGTCATCTTCATCGTCGGCCTGGCTGTTGCTGCGGGGCTCGGCGTCGGGGTGCTCGCCGCCGAAGACGTGCTTCGCCCGATAGTCATTGTCGTTCCCAACTAGCTGAGCGGTCCCTGGCTTCGGGCAACCCTAAAAAGACAGTGGTCCGATCGCGCCGGTCGTTCCCGTTGCACCGGCAGGCCCGGTGGGACCGAGTCCGGTTGGGCCGGTTGGTCCCAGCGGGCCTGTAGGACCCGTCGGTCCGGTCGAGCCATCGGCTCCTGAAGGTCCGGTAGTTCCCGTGGGTCCGGTGGTCCCTATCGGTCCGGCGATCCCCGTGGGTCCGGTGCTCCCCGTTCCCGCTGCTCCGGTCGGCCCGCTCGATCCCGTCGGTCCGGTCGAGCCGTCGTGACCCGCGGCACCGTTCGCGCCGGCGGCACCGTTCGTCCCGTTCGCGCCGGAGGCTCCGTTCGTACCGTTTGCGCCGGAGGCTCCGTTCGTACCGTTTGCGCCCGAGGCCCCGGTAGCGCCGGCCGAGCCCGTCGCTCCGGTAGCGCCGTCACGTCCGTCCTCGCCGGCAGGGCCGGCCGGCCCGGTGGGGCCGGGTAGGATCCGGTCGACCAGCGCTACGACAGCTGCCGACGCCGCGGCGGAGCCGAGGATCAACAGCACTTCACGACGAGTGGGCATGCGGGCTCCGATGGGTTTTCCCTGAGGGTTGACACAACAGTACTGGTGCGCTCATTCAGCACCGAGCAATTCGAGAATGTAATTCAGGTGGACGCGGTGATCCTCCGGCAGGCCGTCATTGCCGAGAAGGGCGCGCGCGAGCTCGACGGCTCGTGCGTGCTCTCCGATCCGCCAGGCGGCATCCGCCAGCTCGAACTGCGCCCCCCAGAGGTACACCCACCCCTCGACGAACAGCAGGTCCTCGGGACGGGGAATGGCGATCGCGAGCGAGGCGAAGATCCACGAGAGGTGATGCCGACGGCGAAGGCGGTTGATCCTCGCCAGGTGATAGAGCGGCTCTGCCCGAGTGGGGCGCGAATCCCAGGCGACCTGCAGGGTGTCGGTCGACTCCGGGCGTCCGAGGCGATCCTCGGTCAATCCGGCCTGATAGAGGGAGTAGAACGTCTCCTCATCCCAGCCGCCCACCTCGACGCGGCGCCGGTAAAGGGTGAGCGCGGCCGCGTCATCCCCCATGTCCCGCCTGGTCTGGGCGAGATAGAACAGACTGCGCGGATCATTGGGGTTCTCCACGACGGCCGCCGAGAGAAGCCGCAGGTCGCGTTCGAACTTCTCGCCGCGGGTGCCCCCGTCGGCATGATGAACGATCCGCAGATCGTCGAATCGCTCCGCCGAGAATGGTTCGCTGCTGCTGAGGTGCTCATGGGTACGACCGACGTAGTGCCACGGCCGGTTACCGCGTACCAGGTAGGGCATGCGGTAGTCGAGATCACCCGTCACGCTCAGGAGCGCGGCGTCACCCGTGAATGCTGCGAGGGTGTTGGCGAAGGTGGATTCGATTTCCACGGTCATGTCCGCGTCAAGCAGCAGCAACCAGTCGGCCGAGCCTCTGGCCCAGGTGATGACTTCCGTGCGATTCGTGGCGAAGTCGACCCATTCACTGCTGCGCAACTCGCCGGGGATGCCCTGCAGGGCCGCCCTGATGCGGTCGGCGGTGTCGTCGGTCGAGCCCGTATCGATGATCCGCCATTGCGAGACCAGCGGACGCACCGAGCGCAGGGCGCGCTCGATCACGGCAGACTCGTCGCGCACGATCATTACCAGGCAGATGGTGGGAGTCATTGTTCGCCGTCGTTCGGGAGGCCGAGCATCCCGAAGAGAATGTCGTTCAGGCCGACCGAGGCGAGCCACGCCTCCTCGTCTTCGAGTCCGAAGGAAACCAACACTCGTTCGTCTCGGATGGTGAGCCCGGCGGCGAACTCGACTCCCCGTCCGAGGAACGTGAAGTGCGGCGAGGCTGCCAGCGGGACCCACTCATCGCTGACTGCGACAAAACGGTGGAGGTACCGACGCGACCAGTCAGGAAGCACGACCGCTTCGTGGACGACGAACAGCCATCCGGAGTGGGGCCCGGAAACGAAGCGCCCGCCCCCTCCGCCCCCGCGGGCGGAGCCCCAGTCGGTGGTCGCCGGTCCATCCCAATGGATGACTGCGCGCTCCACGTCGAGCAGGCCGATGAGCAGGGGATCCCAGCTGTAGACGACCCGGACGGCCCCCGTCGAGTCTGCGAAAGGCACCCAGTTCTTCTCATGTCGTGCCCGATCGGGACCGGGGAGAATACGCTCGCGGCTCACGGTTCCGTCCAGGTCGAACTCGACAAGGACGGCCCGCGAAATCCCGTCCGGATCGCGATCCCGCGATGCGGCAATGGCGATAAGCCCCGCGTCGACCTCGCACAATCGCAGATCTTCGAGACCCCAGATCGTTCCGCTCGGCTCGGGTGGCGCGACGATGCCGATAGGGCGCGATCGGATGATGCCCAGATTTTCATCGAGATCGAGGAGAAGCGTGTCCGTGCGCACGATACCGTCGCCGAGTATCTCGTATCGTCCTCCCGGTCCGATGGAGTAGTTGCTCGACCGCACCGTGGTCACCACACGCCCATCGCGCAGCTGCAGAACACTGGGGTTGAAGCGCGTCCAGCTTGGGCTCACGTCAGGAACCAGCGGCGTGAAGCGAACCCCGGCGACACATCCTGCCAACAGCGGAATGGTCTCTGGCGCTGTCGCGGGCATGTCGTGATCGTATCCGGCTAAACGATCGCGAGCAGGATCAGCAGGATGAGTTGGGCGACGCGAGGTTACGCGGCCCGTGCCCGGGCCTTTCGCTGGGTCCGGTAAAGTTGCCGGGCGGCCTCCCAGCCCCCTGCCGCTTCCCCCAATGTAAGGATTCGCTCCGTGGCCAAGCCGATCGTGCTGATCGCCGAAGAACTCTCACCCGCCACCGTCGAGGCGCTCGGCCCCGACTTCGACGTCCGTTCTGTCGACGGCACAGATCGACCCGCCCTGCTCGCGGCGCTGGCTGAGGCGAGCGCCGTGCTCATCCGCTCAGCGACAAAGGTGGATGCCGAAGCCATCGCCGCAGCGCCCGCGCTCAAGGTGATCGCGCGTGCGGGCGTGGGCCTCGATAATGTCGACATCAAGGCCGCGACCACAGCGGGCGTCATGGTGGTGAACGCACCCACCTCGAACATCATCTCGGCCGCGGAACTCACCGTCGGCCACATCCTTTCGCTGGCCCGGCACATCCCCGCGGCCCACGGCGCCCTCGCGCTGGGCCAATGGAAGCGCTCGAAGTACACCGGCGTCGAGCTGTTCGAGAAGACCGTCGGCATCATCGGTCTCGGTCGCATCGGTGCGCTCATCACCGCGCGCATGCAGGCATTCGGCATGCAGATTGTCGCCTACGACCCCTACGTGACGCCGACTCGCGCCCAGCAACTTGGCGTGACGTTGCTCTCACTCGAAGAGCTGCTCAAGCAGTCTGACTTCATCACCATCCACATGCCGAAGACCCCAGAGACCACGGGCATGATCTCCACCGACCAGCTCGCGCTGATGAAGCCGACGGCGTTCATCGTCAACGTCGCGCGCGGCGGGCTCATCGACGAGAGTGCCCTTTTCACCGCCCTCAAGTCGGGCCGCATCGCGGGAGCGGGCCTCGACGTCTTCGTGGAGGAGCCGCCGACCGATTCGCCGCTGCTTGGCCTCGAGAACGTCGTGGTCACCCCGCACCTCGGCGCGTCAACCGACGAGGCACAGGAGAAGGCGGGGGTCTCCGTCGCGAGGTCGGTCCGGCTTGCCCTCGATGGGGAGCTTGTTCCCGACGCCGTCAACGTCGCGGGCGGCGTCATCGACCCGACCGTGCGGCCGGGCATCCCGCTCATGGAAAAGCTCGGGCAGGTGCTCGCCGGCCTCGCCGACGGCCCACTCACCAGCATCGATGTCGAGGTGCGCGGCGAGATCGTCGAGTTCGACGTGAGCGTACTCAAGCTCGCCGCCCTCAAGGGCATCTTCTCCAACATCGTGAGCGAGTCGGTGAGCTACGTCAACGCGCCGTTGCTCGCCGAGCAGCGCGGAATCGCGGTGCGCCTCACCACGGATGCCGAGAGCGAGGAATACCGCAACCTCCTGACGGTGCGCGGCGCGCTCGGCGACGGCTCGCAGGTGTCGGTGTCGGGAACTCTCACCGGAACCAAGCAGACCGAGAAGATCGTCGAGATCAACGGTTACGACGTCGAGGTGCCGATCGCCGAGCACCTCATCGTCATGATCTACAAAGACCGCCCCGGCATTGTCGCGATCTACGGCAAGGAGTTCGGCGAGGCGAGCATCAACATCGCCGGTATGCAGATCGCGCGTCAAGGCAAGGGCGGCCAGGCTCTGTCGGTGCTGACCGTCGACTCACCCGTGCCCGACGAACTGCTCGACAAGGTGCGCACGGCGATCAAGGCCGACCTGCTGCGCGAGATAGACATCACCGAATCCTGAGTCAGGGGCGCACGGGTTGTCTACCCGCACGCCCCTGGTGGTGAGTGTTGTGGCGGCTAGATGTCGGTGTCGTTGTTGGTGACCGCGGTGTGACGCTCTGCCACCGACTGTCCGTTGGCATCCGTACCCGTGCGCACGGTCGTGACCGACTGGCGCTTGCGCAGCATCAGCACGAGGCCGATGACGAAAACGACCACTCCCGCACCCATCAGCAACGCGCCGACGAGGTCGAGGTTGATCCAGCCCAAGTCGATGTTGAGTGCGAACATGAGGACTGCGCCAATGACAAACAATACGATTCCGGTTCCTATACTCATGCTTCGACGCTATCCCGGCTGCCACGAAGCAACCAGCGGTTGACTTATCGAGGGCAAAGGGGGACACATTCCTCACCGAAGCGCGCACGTTTGCGGCGGTACTGTGAATGCATGCCACAACCCGTCTCCCTTGCAGTCATCCCCGGCGACGGGATCGGCCCCGAAGTCATCGCCGAAGCGCTCAAAGTTCTGAAGGCAACCGGGGTGGATGTCGCCCCCACCGAGTATCCCTTCGGGGCCGGTCACTACCTCCAGACCGGCCGCATCCTGGAGGCCGACGACCTGGCCGCGCTCGCACAGCACGACGCCATCCTGCTCGGGGCGATCGGGGGAGACCCGCGCGACCAGAAACTCGCGGGCGGCATCATCGAGCGGGGCCTGCTGCTGAAGTTGCGCTTCGCGTTCGACCATTACGTGAACCTGCGACCGACGACGATCTTCCCTGGCGTGGTATCCCCCCTTTCCGCCCCGGGCGAGGTCGACTTCGTGGTTGTGCGCGAGGGAACAGAGGGGCCGTACGTGGGCAACGGCGGGGGCATCCGCGTCGGTACACCGCAGGAGATCGCCACCGAGGTCTCGATCAATACGGCCTTCGGTGTGCAGCGCGTCGTGAAGTTCGCGTTCGAGCAGGCCGAGCAGCGCCGCAAGAAGCTGACACTGGTGCACAAGACCAATGTGCTCACGAACGCCGGGTCGCTATGGCAGCGGCTGGTGACGGCGGAGGCGGCCAATCACCCATCGGTGGTCTGGGATTACCTCCACGTCGACGCTGCGACTATCTTCCTGGTGACAGACCCCAGTAGATTTGACGTGATCGTCACAGACAACCTCTTTGGCGACATCCTCACCGATCTCGCAGCCGCTATCAGCGGAGGCATCGGACTGGCGGCCTCGGGCAACATCAATCCGGACGGCACCTTCCCCTCGATGTTCGAGCCCGTGCACGGCTCGGCGCCGGACATCGCAGGACAGCAACTCGCCGACCCTACGGCGGCGATCCTGTCCGTCGCACTCCTGCTCGCCCACCTTGGGCACCCGGATGCCGCGGCCAAGGTCACCGCAGCGGCAGTGGCCGACCTTGCCGCCCGCGGCGCGGCGAAACGCAGAACCTCCGAAATCGGGGATGCCATCGCCGCGGCGGTAGCGCAGAATTAGTAGTACATCCAAGTAAAGGGATCCACATGAAGAACCTCCTCGCTCCCCGAACTCTCGAGTTCACCGTGCAGACGAACGAGGCCGCCAGGTCGGCCGCCGAGCACGCCGACATCATCGCCGAACCCGGGTTTGGCAAGCACTTCACCGACCACATGGTCGACATCTGCTGGTCGGAGCATGGCGGCTGGCACCGCCCGCGAGTGCAGCCCTACGGCCCGATCGCTCTCGACCCCGCGGCCGCCGTGCTGCACTACGCGCAGGAAGTGTTCGAGGGCCTCAAGGCCTACCGGCATGCGGATGGCTCGATCTGGACGTTCCGGCCCGAGATGAATGCGGAGCGCCTGAAGCGTTCGGCTCGGCGCCTCGCGCTTCCCGAGTTGCCGACCGAGTACTTCATCGAGTCCCTGCGCCAGCTCATCGCCGTGGACGCGCGTTGGGTGCCGTCGACCCCGGACATGAGCCTGTACCTGCGCCCGTTCATGTTCGCGAAAGAGGCATTCCTCGGCGTGCGCCCCGCAGCGAAGGTCAACTACTACGTCATCGCCAGCCCGGCCGGCGCCTACTTCAAGGGCGGGGTGGAGCCGGTCTCGATCTGGATCTCCACCGATTACGCACGCGCGGGCAAGGGTGGCACGGGCGCCGCGAAGACCGGCGGCAACTACGCCTCCTCGCTCGTCGCCCAGCAGGAAGCGTATGACCATGGCTGTGCGCAGGTGCTGTTTCTCGACTCCGAGAAGGGGCACTACATCGAAGAGCTCGGCGGCATGAACGTCGTCTTCGTCTACAAAGACGGCCGCATCGTCACGCCGGAATCCAAGAGCATCCTCGAGGGCATCACGCTCGACTCGCTCCTGCAACTGGCCAGAGACCGCGGGCTGAAGGTCGAGCAGCGCAAGGTGACGATTTCCGAGGTGCGCGAGGGCGTCGCATCCGGCGACATCGTCGAGATGTTCGCCTGCGGAACCGCCGCCGTGCTCGTTCCGATTGCGGAGTTCAAGGCCGAGGGCTACACGATCGGCAAGGCGGATGCTCCTGCCGGCGAGCTGACCATGTCGCTGCGCGAGGAGCTCACCGACATCCAGTACGGTCGCGTTGCCGACAGGCACGGCTGGATGACGCGGCTCGACCGGTAGTGCCCTACTGTACGAATCCCGCGATCACGTCGGCGGCGGTCGTGAGATGGTCGAGCTCGGTGAGCCCCGTCACGCCCTTGCGCGGTGTGAGGCCGTGGTCGCCGTCCGCGAACCAGCGCACGGTGACCGTGGACGGTAGCCCATAGGTCGCGACCTCGTCTGGCCTGCCGAACGGGTCTCGCTCGCCCTGGCAGATCAGGGTGGGGGTCCGGATGCCCGTGAGGTGGGCAGTTCGCAGTTGCTGGGGACTCCCTGGCGGGTGGAACGGATAGCCGACGCACACCAGGCCGCGGATCATGCCGGCATCGTGCAGTTCGTCGGCGACGAGGCTTGCGACCCGGCCCCCGTATGACTTGCCGCCGATGAACAGGTCGTCTCCGCCGACCTGGTCGACGACCGCCCGATACTCGTCCGTCGCGTTCTCCGCCCTCGGCGTGGCTTTCCTGCCCCCGCTGCGACGTGCGGCCATGTAGTCGAATTCGAAGCGCGCCACCCGGATATCGCGCTCGGCAAGCAGGCCAGCGACCCGGTTCATCCACGGGTGGTCCATCGGCGCGCCCGCCCCGTGCGCGAACACAAGGGTCGCGGCGGCCTCCGCGGGGCCGGTCCACAGGATGTCCGTCGCCATGCGACGATCGTATCTTCCGGCATCGGCAGCCTCGTCAACTCGGTTCGCTCGCGCTAGCGCCGGCGCTCCTGTCGTCCACAAGGCGGCGCTCCAGTCGTCCACAAGGCGGCCCACCGATCTGGGATCCTCCGTGGGGTTCCTCTCCCGGCTACGTATGTCGTCACGCCATACGTTGTCGGGATGGACACCCACCACGCCGACCAGGGGCGTGATCCTCGACGCGGCTACGCTACTCACTTTCTTTGATCGTGAGGCGGCGGGCCACTGGGCGGTTGCCGGTGAAATCGAGCTGGCGGCCGAGACCGAGCAACTGTTAGTTTCACCGTTCGTCATGGCCGAACTTGAGGCGATCATGCTGGAGGAATACGGACCAGAAGAGTGGCTTGCCGCGCTGGAGGCGCTGGCCGGCCGTGCATGGACGATTCCGGCGGTCACTTCCGAGCACTTGGCGGCGCTTATTCCTCGCGTCGCGTCGGGTGCGAGCCTTGCGTCGGCAGCCGTGCGGGCGCTCGTCGCGGTGCCGGTCGAACGGGGCGCCTCGTAGACTTGGGTCTCGTGCAAGCCCCCGTCCTGCCCTTCTCCACCGCCAGCGGAACCGATGTCCGCGTGCGGTTCTGCCCTTCGCCCACCGGAACGCCGCACGTCGGCCTCATTCGCACGGCGCTGTTCAACTGGGCTTACGCCAGGCACACCGGCGGCAAGCTCATTTTCCGCATCGAAGACACGGATGCCGAGCGCGATAGCGAGGTCAGCTACCTGCAGATCATCGACGCGATGACCTGGCTCGGTCTCGACTGGGATGAGGGTGTGGACGTCGGTGGCCCCGAGGCACCGTATCGGCAGTCGCAGCGCACCGACATCTACTTGGGGCTCATCGAACGGCTGAAGGAGGCTGGCCACCTCTACGAGTCGTTCGCGACCGCGGAAGAGATCGAAGCCCGTAATGTCGAGGCCGGTCGCGACCCCAAGCAGGGTTACGACAACTTCGAGCGCGACCTCAGCGAGGCCGAGCGCGAGGAGTTCAGGGCAGAGGGCCGACAGCCCGCGCTGCGCCTGCGGGTGCCCGACGCAGACCTGAGCTTCGACGACCTCGTGCGCGGAGAGATCACCTTCCCGGCCGGCTCCTTCACCGACTTCGTGGTGGTGCGACCCAACGGTGCGCCGCTGTACACCTTCGTTAACCCGGTGGATGACGCGCTCATGGGCATCACGCACGTGCTGCGCGGCGAAGACCTGCTCTCCAGCACACCCCGACAGATCGCCCTCTACGCGGCGCTCATCGACATCGGAGTGACAGACTTTGTGCCACGATTCGGGCACCTCCCCTACGTCATGGGGGAGGGTAACAAAAAACTCTCCAAGCGCGACCCCGAGTCAAACTTGTTCCACCACCGCGATCGCGGCTTCATCCCCGAGGGGCTCATCAATTACCTCTCGCTATTGGGCTGGTCGCTCACCCACGATCGTGACGTGTTCTCGATCGCCGAACTGGTCGAGGCCTTCGATGTTGTCGACGTCAACCCGAACCCGGCCCGCTTTGACGCGAAGAAGGCCGAGTCAATCAACGGCGACCACATCCGGCTGCTTCCCGTGAACGAGTTCGCTCGTCGTCTCGTGCCCTACCTCGGCGGGCTCATCAAGACCGACACCGACGAACTGCTGCTGCTGAAGGCCGCGCCACTGGTGCAGGAGCGCATGCAGCTGCTCGGCGAGGCGCAGGCGCTCCTCGGCTTCCTGTTCACCGCAGACGAGGTTCTCGAGTTCGACGCCGACGCTCTGCCCGGTGCCGAAGGCCCCGAGGTGCTCGACGCGGCGCTCGCAGTGCTGCCGAACGTGGAATGGACCACCGAGAAGATCGAGGCGGCGCTGCGCGCCGAGCTGATCGATGTGCGCGCGATCAAACCGCGCCTGGCCTTCGGGCCGCTGCGCACCGGCATCTCGGGCAAACGGATCAGCCCACCACTCTTCGAGTCGATGGAGCTGCTCGGCAAAGACTCCACCCTGGCGCGGCTTGCCAAGCTCCGCGCTACGGTTGATGGGTGACAGCCCGCGCCAAACGCAAGCGGCCGTGGTGGTTCGGGTGGATCCCCGCGGCAGTGTTGGTGCTGCTGATCGCGGCCACGGTGATCACGACATCCATCCTCGTCTCCGACGGACTGGGTCAGCCCGTGCCGCAGCCGACCGTCGGCCAGGTCACCGACAAGAACTGGTCGATCTTCACCGCAGAAGGCCTCGCCTACATCGACGCGTCACGCAACGTCCGTATCGACTTCTCGCATGCCCCAGTGGATGCCGCGGCGCTCGGCCTGCCCGCCGACGGCACGATCACGATCGGCCCCAAAGACAACGGGGATGTCACGCTCGACTACTACCTCATCGTCTTGGGCGGAGGCGCCGGGCAGGGTGGCGACAAGTTCACCGTCAGCCAGCTGAGCATCGAGACCGCAGGTGGAGTGGTTTCTCGAGTCAGAGCGCCGTTGAGCGAGGTGCTCAACTTCCGGCAGACGCTGGCGAAGCTGACCGCCAAAGCGGAGTTGTTCGGCTGGGATACCTCTGGCACCGACGCGATTTTTGACCGGGTCGAGCAGGCGACCAGGGACAAGGTTTCCTACTCATTCACCTTCGGACCGGGGGATGCCGTGGGCGTCCCGATCTCCGCGACAGCGAACTGTGACACGAGCGGCTACTGCGTCGTCGAATATGACGTGACCCCGGCCGTGCGCTAAAGTGGACAGTCGGCCCAACCCCGGTTGGGGCCGTTGGGGTATGGTGTAATTGGCAACACGGAAGATTCTGATTCTTTTGTTCTTGGTTCGAGTCCAGGTACCCCAGCTTCACCGCCGTTGATAAGCTCCCCGCATGCTCCCACCCGGACGTCTACTTCCTGGCCTTGTCGTCACTGCTCTGGCCCTCATCTTCGCAGCGGCACCAGCAATCGCCGCAGTTGCGGACGAAGACCCCGCTCCCGTCTCGGTGGTCGGTGGGCCCGCCGCTGGCGTCGACGACTTCAGCTTCGCGTCGTTCGCTGGTGACTACACGCTCGGGCGTGACGGGAGCGGCAGGTCCACCCTGGCGACGACCGAGAAGCTGGTCGCGGAATTCCCGGACATCGACCAGAACCGGGGCATCATCCGGGCGATTCCCACGAAGTACGACGGGCACAACACCCATATCGACGTGAAGTCGGTGACTGACGGCTCGGGCCAGCCGCGCTCCTTTTCGATGGGCACCGACGGCGACTTCACGACAATCACGATTGCTGTGCCGGTGGGGCAGTTCGTGCACGGCGCGCAGACCTACGTGATCACGTACACGCAGACCGATGTCACGAAGTACTTCACGGACACCAAGGACGACGAGTTCTACTGGGATATCAACGGCACCGGATGGGACCAGCCGTTCGGCGAGGTCAGCGCGAGCGTGCATCTCGACCCGTCGCTGGCATCCGCGCTCAACGGCCAGACCGCCTGCCACTTCGGCTACCAGGATCAGAACACGCCCTGCGACATCACGAAGTCCGATGATGGATTCCAGGCGACGGTCTCCGAGGTCAACCCGCGCCAGAACATGACCCTGGCCATCGGGTTCGCCAAAGGAACCTTCGCCGGCGCACCGTTCGACCTGCTGCAGTACATCCCGCTCGGGCCGCTGCTGGCCCTTCTCGCACTCGTCGGTTCGGTGGTGGTCGCGCTCGTCACGCGGTTCACCGTGCTTCGTGACGAGCCGGGGTCGACTGTTGTCGCGCAGTACGAGCCTCAGCCCGGGATCAGCCCGTGGCTCGCGGCGAATATCTGGGGCAAGCCCAACAAGGGGATGCCGGCGACCATCGTCGATCTCGCCGTGCGCGGCAAGCTCAAGATCCTCGAGCGCCCGAACCCCTCCGGCTGGGGCAAGTCATACGGGGTGCAAGAGATCGACGACTCGGGGCTGGAACAGGATTCGAAGCGGGCGATGTACGTGCTGTTCTCCACCGGGTTCTTCACCGCAGAGAGCCAGCAAGAGCGCTGGTTCACCGCGCGCGATGTGATCCTCGGCGGGCAGGTGCGTTCCCTTGCCGCCACCGTCGCGGCGGAAGAACTCGCCCTCGGCCTGCGCCGAAAGGGCCCGCGCTGGCCTGCGGCCGTCATGGTGCTGCTCGCGATATTCGCGTTTCTGATGTGCATCCTCAGCACCTTCAACGAGAACGACGACGGTGCCGGAATTGTCTTCGGCGTGCTGGGTGCCAACCTCGTGCCGTGGCTGACGATCTTTCTGGTGAGCCGAGTGGCCGGTCGCAGCCCGCTCACCGACGCGGGCGCGAAGGTGCACGACTATCTCGAGGGCTTGCAGCTCTACATCCGGCTCGCCGAAGCGGATCGCCTGAAGATGCTCCAGTCCGTCACGGGTGCCGAGCGCATTTCCGGCGCGGGCGGAGGCGGCGACATCGTCAAGATCTATGAGAAGCTCTTGCCCTACGCGGTCATCTTCGGTCTCGAGCGCGAGTGGGGGCAGACGCTCGAGAAGTACTACGACACGACTCCGCCCGACTGGTACAGCGGCGACAGCCTGACCGGATTCCAGGCTGGAGCCTTTGCCGCGGGCATCAGCAGCTTCAGTTCGAGTGTCTCCTCGACGACGTCGTACTCGAGTTCCGGTGGGTCCTCCAGTGGCGGAGGCTCGTCCGGTGGCGGAGGCTCGTCGGGTGGAGGCGGCGGTGGCGGTGGCGGGGGCGGCATCTAGAGTTCGAGCGATTCCTCGGTCTCGAGGGCGAAGAACTCGCCCCCGTTGCGGGTAGTAGCCGCCTCCACCCGGCCGTTGGCCATGTTCTTGCCGATGACTGACAGCACCGCCTCGTGCACGGGCAGGGCCTTGCGCGGCTTGATCGCCTCGACGAAGTCGATGACGTCGCCGATCTTCAGCCAGGGTGCGCCAACCGGCACAGCCAGCGTGCCGACCTCGACGCCCGGCACGGTGTACGAGTCGCCCGCGTAGTAGAAGGTGTCATCGACGAGCACCGCGACGTTGTCCACGATCGGGATCGAGGAGTGGATGATGGCGTGCTTTTCCCCGAAGAACTTGAGGGTGAACGGGTCGACCTCGATCACGTCGCCCGCCGCGACGCGCTCGATGGTGAAGTCGGGAGCCGCAGCAACAACGCCGGCTGGGCCGAAGATCCTGGCGCCCTTGTTTCGGTCGAGGATGCGAGTGAGCTGCTCTGCGGTCCAGTGGTCGGCATGCTCGTGCGTGATAACGATTCCGACCACGCCGTCGAGGTCGGTGAGCGGGGTCGTGAACCCGCCCGGATCGATGACGAGGCAGGAGTCTCCCTTCTGGATGACCATGCAGGCGTGCTCATACTTCGTCAGCTTCATGGCGATAGCGTAATCCGGCAAGGCACCCCCCCACTTCTCCTCACCCGTCGATTTCCACGTTGGGGATCGAGATCCCGCCGCCTTCCGAAACGACGGAGAAATCGCGATGCCGCCGAGCTAATGTGCAGGTCGGCTCCCCTGGCAGCGCAGATTCTCCGTCATTTCGGAAAGTGCCGCCGGCCGCGGCAGCGTGCATACTTAGCGCGTGACGACGACGCCCACCAAGCCCCCGAAGCTGCTGCGCCTGGTGGTGGCGATCAACCCGACCGCATCGTTCGGCAAGGGCAAGGATGTCGGCCCCGCCGTTGTGCAGACCCTCCGTGCCATCGGTCACGATGTGACGAGCCTGCAGGAGCCGGATTTCGAGCAGCTCCTGGCCGCGGGCCGTAAGGCAGTGGCATCCAAGCCGGATGCGTTGATCGTCGTCGGCGGCGACGGCATGGTCAACCTGGGGACGAATCTCGTGGCCACGACGAAGGTGCCGCTGGGCATCGTGCCGTCGGGCACGGGCAACGACATGGCACGAGGGCTGGGCATCCCGTTCGACAACACGGAAGCGGCGATCGACGTGCTCATCGAGGCGCTGAGCCGGCCGCCCCTGGTGGCCGATGCGGGCCGCATCCACTACACGGACGAGGAGACCGGCCTGCCGGCCACCCGGTGGTTCGCCTGCGTGCTTTCGGCCGGGTTCGACGCGCTAGTCAACGAGCGCGCGAACAACATGCGGCATCCGAAAGGTCCCAGTCGGTACATGATCGCCCTGGGGCTTGAACTGGCCAAGCTCAAGCCGATCGCCTACCGTCTCGAGCTTGATGGCAGGGTGCTCGAAACGACGGGCGCGCTGATCAGCGTGGGCAACAACATTTCGCTCGGCGGGGGCATGAAGGTCACCCCCGACGCGAAGGTCAACGACGGCCTGCTCGACGTGCTCGTGGTGCAGGCTCTGTCGCGCATCTCGTTCCTGCGGATCTTCCCCCGGGTGTTCACGGGCGAGCACGTGACCGACCCCCGCGTGACCATCTATCGGGCGCGGAAGGTGCGCATCGAGTCTGACGGCGTCGTGGCCTATGCAGACGGGGAGCGGATGTCGCTGCTGCCGATCGACGTCGAGGTCGTGCCGGGGGCACTCAGCCTTCTCGTGCCTGAAGAGGGCCCCGCGTTCTAGAGAGCTAGCCCGCCGCGGTGGCCACAGCATCTGTCGCAACGCACAGGTAGAGCGTGACCTGCTTGCCATCCTTCTCCCCGGTGGACACCACGAATTGCTGCTCGGGCTTGGTGCCGGCCGCGGCTGCGGCCTTGAACTTCTCGAAGTCGCCCGAGCACGCGACCGACACGGCGTTCTGCACGCCGTTGTCTTTCTGCACCTGGGCGGCGCTGAGCGTGCCGCTGCCGATGACGATGTAGGTGTGCTGTTTGGTGCATGGCGTCACGTTGGCGCGACCGAGGCTCGTTCCGTCGACGAAGCTGAAACAGTCGCCGATGAGAAGGGTCGTCGAATCGATCTCGGTGGTCGCCGTGACGCGACCGTCAGAATCGCGCGGTGGGCCCAAGAGCGAGCAGGCCGACAGCGCCATGGCGCAGGCGAGGACGGCCACGGTCACTGTCGCGGTTCTGGCAATCGTGTGCATGGATCCCCTTTGTGCGATGGCCCGCGCGCGTTCCCTTGGCTGTTTGGTCGGCGCTAGCGGGTATGGCATACTCGTGTAGTTGTCGTGACGGCCCCATCGTATAGTGGCCTAGTACGCCGCCCTCTCACGGCGGTAACACGGGTTCGAATCCCGTTGGGGTCACTTTAACTGCTTGCCAGGCGCTCTCCGATAGGCTGTGCGCAGCGAAGGGGAGTATCCCACCTCGTTGTTCCCGTCAGTACGAGCCCCAGTGTTGCGGCTCCGGGGCAGCGGCATCATGACAGCATCGGATGCGGGAGAGACTTTCGGGCCCAACCCTGCCCCGAAACCCCCGAATGGAATCCGATGGAAACCGTCATCCCGATCTGGTTCGAGATCGCTTCGCTGGTCGTGCTGCTGCTGATCCTCGCCGCGGACCTCGTGCTCGCCTACCGTCGGCCGCACATCCCCAGCACCCGCGAGTCCGCCACCTGGGTCGGCATCTACGTGGGTCTCGCCCTGGTCTTCGCCGTCATGCTGTACCTGATCGGCGACACAGACCACGCCGTCGAGTTCATCGCGGGCTGGGTCACCGAATACAGCCTGTCGATCGATAACCTCTTCGTCTTCGTCATCATCATGGCCAAATTCTCGGTGCCGAGGAAGTACCAGCAAGAGGTGCTCATGGTGGGCATCATCATCGCCCTGGTGCTGCGTGGCATCTTCATCCTGCTCGGCGCCCAGTTGATCGAGAACTTCTCCTGGATCTTCTATATCTTCGGCGCGTTCCTGGTGTTCACCGCCATCCAGCAGGTGCGCGAGACGCACGAGGATATGGAGGAGACCGAGAGCGGAGTCATCCGGTTCCTCCGCAAGCGCATCCGGATCACCCAGCACTTCGACGGTGCGAGGCTGCGCACGGTCGTCAACGGCAAGAAGACCTTCACGCCGATCCTCGTGGTCTTCATCGCCCTCGGAACCACCGACCTGGTCTTCGCGCTCGACTCGATCCCCGCGATCTTCGGGATCACAACGAACCCCTTCATCGTGTTCGCCGCCAACATCTTCGCCCTGATGGGCCTGCGCCAGCTGTACTTCCTGCTCGGCGACCTCATCGACAAGCTGGTCTACCTGCACTACGGGATCGCCTTCATCCTGGCGTTCATCGGGGTCAAGCTGGTCTTCCACGCCCTGCACGAGAACGAACTGCCGTTCATCAACGGCGGCCACGGCATCGACTGGGCACCGGAGATTTCGACCTGGACCTCACTGGCAGTGATCGTTGCCGCCATGGCCGTCGCCACCGCCGCGAGCCTGCTGAAGCTGGGCTCAGATCGGCGGAAAGCCGCTCTGGAGGTTCCGCCTTCCTGAGAAACGGTCGTCTCGCGGTACCGTAGGTTCCACAAGCGAGGGGATACCCGTGGGATCCGAGAATGCGACCGTGCGCATCGGCCTCGTCGAAGATCATGAGGTCGTCGGCGTGGGGCTCGCCGAGGTGATCCGTCGCCAGCCGGGCTGGGATCTGGTCAGCGTCGTGAAGTCGGTCTCCGAGCTCGACCTAGCCTCGGTGCTGGATGTCGTGCTGCTCGACCTGCGGTTGGATGACGGGAGTTCGCCCGGAGACAACGTCACGCGCCTGCACTCCGTGGGCATCCCGGTGCTCGCGTACACGGCGGGAGAGGACCCGGCGTTGCTGCGCGCGGCCGCGAAGGCGGGCATCCTGGGAATCGTACGCAAGTCTGATGATGTGGAGGTTCTCATCGAAGCGATCCGGCGCGCGATCCAGGGTGTCGCCGTCGCGACGACTGACTGGGCAGCGGCGATCGACGGTGACTCGGCGATCGCGGATGCGAAGCTGAGCCCTCGCGAGCGGCAGGTGCTCGCACTGTATGCGTCCGGGGAGACAGCGGTGGGGGTGGCCGAAATCATGGGGCTGTCCCGCGACACGATCTCGAACTATGTCGGTCGCATCCGCACCAAGTACGCTCTCGCCGGTCGACCGGCAACCACGAAGGTCGACCTGCACGTTCGGGCCAGGGAAGACGGTTTGCTACCGGGAGACCCGAAGCCGTGAGGGGCGCCACGGCGGAAGAGCGGCACCTGCGCATTATCGCGGTCGCCACGGGGCTGGGAACGATGATCTTCACCCTCCTCGCGCTCAGCGAGATCATCCTGCAGGCGCCGTACCTGCACCCCTTGATCTACCTCCCCCTCACGGTGCTGTACTGCGGTCTGCCCATGCTGCTGGCCCCGCTCGGTCGTTGGGGGAGCGTTCGCACGATTCGCAACGTGGCGCGGGCGCACACCGTGATCACAGCACTCCTGCTGGCGCTGTGGATACCCGCGACGATCGCACCGCACCTTCCCGACCCGCGTGGGCCGTGGCTACTGGGTGTGCTCGCCTCCTCGGTGGCCACTGCGGTCATCGCCTGGCCGCTCAGGGTGGTCTGGGCCTATGTTGTCGCGATCTCCGTGGCGTCGGGCATTCTGCGCTACGTGACTCGGGAGACCGGAGATCTCTTGCTGGCGATCCAGGATGCCGTCTCGGTCCTGACGTTTTGCATGTTCATCGCGGGGCTGCTCATGGTCACGCTTCGAGCCGGCCGTGCCCAGGATTCCGCGCTCGCGGTTGCCCTGGCCGACGCGCGCAGCGCAGCCGAGGTCGAATCCCGGGCACGGCAGCGCGCGAGGTTCGGATCCTTCGTGCACGACGACGTCATCACGACCCTGTTGGCCGCGGCGCGAGCAACCTCGAAGGCCCCGGCCATCGGCGAGAGCGCCCGGCGCGCTCTCGGTCGACTCGACCAGTTCGTCGCGGCAAGAGTCAAGAACGGGCAGTTGAGCAGCAGCGACTTCGAGGTCGAACTGAGATCTGCCGCCAGCGAGATCGCCGATGGCGTGCAGTTCAGCGGATCGTTGGCCGCGTACATCGGAGAAATTCCCGCACCCGTCGCCCTGGCCATGACCGGCGCGCTCGGCGAGGCGATCCGCAACAGTGTGCGGCACGCCGGCAATGGCTCGGATCGCATTGCGCGCCGAGTGGCGATCGCGGCGACCGAACGCTCGATCGTGATCGAGGCCAGCGACGACGGTCGCGGGTTCGACCCGAAGCGCACCGCTCCCGAACGCCTGGGGATCCGCACGAGCATCGTGGGCAGAATGTATGCAGTGAGCGGTTGTGCGGCCAGGGTCTCGAGTGCTCCGGGGGAGGGCACCCGCGTGCTTCTGAGTTGGAACGCGAAGGTCGCAGCATGACAACCGATGCGAGTTCACTGCTGCGCCTCGGCCAGCCGCTGACCCGGGTCTTCGCCGCGATCATCATCGGCTCAGAATTCGTGTTCGCCCTGCCCACGCTGGGCACTGTCAAGAGCATCTGGCCCACGCTCGCCGCGCTCGCGCTGTTCGTCGTCGGCGCGCTCATCCTGGCCCGTCCCCAACCCGACCCATTCCCGCTTCGCCAGGCCTGGATCGTGCTGGGCATCGCGTTCGCAATAACTGTTCTCGTCGACTGGAACCTGCCCGACCGAGGCTGGGCCGGCTACGCAAGTTGGAACTTCGGGGCGGCGAACTGGCTGTTCTTTTTCCTCACTTTCCGCGGTCGCATCAAGCTGGGCTGGCTAGGGCTTGCCATGATGGCGGCGGTGACTGTCATCTGGGCGGTGTCTGTCGGTCGCAACTATCTCGACGGGGTCGACCTTGTGGTGCGTCACGCCGGCACGTTGCTCATGGGAACGCTGTTCGGCATCCTGTTCCGCCGCGCGGCAGCCCGGATCAGTGCGCTGCAGCAGGAGCAGGTTGCCCAAGCCGCGAGTGAGGCGGCGGCCCTCACCGAGCTTCGCGAGCGTGAGGTGCAGGCCGCCCAGCTCAACACCGAGGCGCGGGCGCCGCTCGAGCAGATTGCCGCCGATGACTACCTCGATCCGGCCGAGCAGCGCAACTTCGAGTTACTAGAAGCGTCACTTCGCGACACCCTGCGCGGCGGGGCGCTGAAGACTCCGGATGTCGCGGCCGCCGCCCGCGCCGCCCGGCTTCGGGGTGCCTCCGTCGTGCTCCTCGACGACCGCAATGACCCGCTCGACGGCGCGAGCCTGGGCGGCGTGGAATCCGCTCTCCTCGCCGAACTCGAGACCCTGGGCGAAGGCAGCGTCACCGTGCGACTGCTGCCGCCAGGGCGTGATGTCGTCGCGACGATCGTGCGCAACGACGGTCAGCGGCGGCGCGTCGACATACCGGTGGCGGTACCCCGCGTTCCAACTCCATCACTGGGGTAGTTCTCCCCATCCCGATTTGCGCGGCCAGCCACAAAGATTGCTACGTTGTGACCAAACCCGTCTTCTTTGAGCAAACCCCGAACTTTCTACCCCGAGATCACTAAGGAGTCCCATGGGCGCGATCCGCGGCTACGCCTGGGATCTGCCCTATGCCCGAGTCACATTTGACGTGAGTTCTGCCAGTGACCGCGGGCTCATTCGCCGAGTCAACGAGGATAGTTTTGTTGCCACACCACCGCTTTTTCTAGTGGCTGATGGAATGGGCGGACATGCTTTCGGCGATCGGGCCAGTCAGGAGACCGCACGAGTAATCGGCTTGCTTCTCGCAGGCGATGAGCCAGCTAGCGCTAGCGCAATCCTTGAAGCGGTTGCGGAAGCAAATCGGGCCGTCAAGGCAATTTCCGAGGAGGAGTTCGCAGGCACAACTCTCGCCGGGGTGGCGCTTGTTCGTGCCGATGCAGGCCAAACGTGTCATTGGATGGCATTCAACATCGGGGATTCGCGCATCTACAGCTGGGACGGTGAGCTTCTTCGGCAGGTGAGTGTAGATCACTCTGCGGTTCAGGAACTGGTCGATGAGGGCGTAATCACCGCCGCGGAGGCTGCCACGCACCCAGATCGAAACGTCATCACGAAGGCCATCGGCATCGAGGGCGAGCTGGACCCAGACGTGTGGCTACTTCCGGCGGGAGGGACCCAGACGTTCGTCATCTGCTCGGATGGTCTCACCAAGGAGTTAGACGATGAAGCAATTGGGGTCGTGCTCTCGGCGGCGTCCCCAGATGTATCGCCCGCAGATCGGCTCGTCGCTGCGGCGCTTGCCTCTGGCGGTGCCGACAACGTCACCGTCGTGGTCGTCGAATCCACGGTTTCGCTAGCTGGTCTGGCCGCGGAATTTTCGGTTGACAGGCTTCCCGCGCATCTCGAAGAAACTCTTCCCCGACCCTAGGAGCCACCCTGTCTGAGATTTCTTACGCCCCCGCCGCGGGCGGGTGGGTGGTGCTATCACACGCGACCACGATGCTCGCGATCGATCTTGGCGAGGGCTCCGAACGAGTCAACGCACTTTGGAATCTCGTACGTTCGGAGGCAAGCCCAGGCGTGATTTTAGACGAAGTCGTCCGGTCAGGGCTGTCCGCAGCCCCGCAGTTCGTGCTGGTCGGAGGAGGTGCCGGGTCGCAGACCACTGTCCTGGTCAGGGGAAGCGCAGTACTACGCGTATCTGGCCTCGCCGGTGAACGCGAGATAAGCGGCGAGGGGGTGTCGAGTTGGGTAGAGCAAGTTCTCGACACCACGAACGGATTTGAACTGCAGGTGGCGCCCATTCCGCGAGGAATTGGCTTCCTTCCTCTCGAGAGTGGCGTGGTGAGGGCCGCGTCGCTGAAGCTGGGCACGGCACCAGGGCAAGCGCACTTGGACACCCCAACCCCGGTCCGCGCGAGGCGCGCAACGGTCGCAAAGGTCGAGCATGCTGATGTCGTCGCCGAGATTCCGGCTCTCGACCTTGAGGCCACCCTGGCAGCGGAGCAAACCACGTCAATGCCTGTCGAACCCGAGTCAGCGGGCCATGGCTCCACGGTGACCATCCCGGCCGAAGCTGCCGACGTTTCGGGTTATGACCACCTCTTCGGTGAGACGGTCGTGCGGAAGGTGGAAGATGCCGCAGTGCGTGAGATTGGCACCGGCGAATCTGGCATACTGGTCGGCCCGCCGCCCTCGTCTGCACCGGTCGAGGCTGAAGAGGTGGCCGGCGATCACGACGGGCACACGGTCATGGTTTCGGATCTCGCAGCCCTGCGCGCAAAGCGAAAGGCTGCTCGAAGCGCAGCGCCGCTTGCGGAACCTCCGGCTCCCACGTTGTACCTCGAGTTGTCGACCGGGGGTCGCGAGCAACTGGACCAGCCCCTCATTATCGGCCGCGCCCCGAGTGCATCTCGGGTACCGGGCGGCAAGGTGCCTCGCTTGGTGAGCATGAACACGCCGAACCAGGACATATCGCGCACTCACGCACAGATCAGTTCGGAGGGCGGAACTGTAGTGGTCACTGACCTGCACTCGAGCAATGGGACAACGGTGATCCTTCCGGGCAAAGCCCCGCAGAAACTTCGCCCCGGCGAACCGTCCGCTGTCATTGTGGGCACCGTCATCGACCTCGGTGACGGCGCCACGCTTACCGTCTGTGAGTCGCTGTGAGCAGGCGCCTGAGCGACCCCCCCGAGCTGAAGGGATTCACGTTCTCTCGAGTGTTGGGTTCGGGGGGCTTCGCGGACGTTTTCCTGTACGACCAGCACCTTCCGAAGCGTCGCGTGGCGGTCAAGGTCCTGCTGAGCGAAGGTCTGACAGCTGCGAGCCAAGAGGCCTTTGTCGCCGAGGCGAACGTAATGGCCCAACTTTCGCATCCCTACATCGTGAAGATCTACCACGCCGATGTCGCCGAAGACGGTCGTCCGTACCTGATCATGGAGTACTGCTCGGGCCAGAACCTCGCGGACCAATACAAGCGCCAGCCCCTCAGTGTTGTCGAAGCCTTGCGAACAGGCGTCAGGCTCTCCAGCGCAATAGCGACGGCCCACGCCGCGGGAATCCTTCACCGCGATATCAAGCCCGCCAACGTCTTGACGAATGACTATGGATGGCCAGCGCTAACCGACTTCGGGATCTCGTCGGCCTTGGAGGAGGATCTCCCGAGCATTACCACGACGCG
>JAYUVE010000023.1:0-43749 GCA_043754275.1 Microbacteriaceae bacterium
GCGCTGGGACCAAGAGGTCCCAGCGCCCAGGGTTCAGCTGACTGTCACGTCAAGTACTGAGCCGATGGCTCACTACTCGGTTTTCGTGCCAGGCGTCCAATCCCAGATGTTCCAGAAGATCGTCGGCGCGATGGTCGACGGGGCGATCCCAGAGATTGACTTGGGGTCGAATGCGGTTACCGAGGGGAACTGGAAGATCGTCACACCGTAGAAGTCACTCCACAGCAGCTTGTCGATCTGCTTCTCGATCTCGATCTGCTTGTTGGTGTCGAACTCCTTGCCCAACTGGTCTGTCAGCTTGTCCATCGCGGGGTCGCTGTAGAAGTTGTAGTTGTTGATTCCCTTGGAGTTGAACGTCGGCGGCGGGCCGTTGGTCACACCGAGGCTCGTCGTCTGCCACCCGAAGAGGGAGGCGTCGTACTTGCCGGGGGTGCCGAGCAGTCCACCCCAGTCAGGGCTGGAGCAGTCGGTGACGTTGAAGCCAGCGAGAGCACCGGACTGCTGGATCAGCAGGAACTCGTTCGCACGACGGGGGTTCGTCGACGAGAAGAGCATGCAAACCTCGGGGTTGGTGACCCCGGCCTGCGCGAGCAGGGCCTTTGCACCGTCGATGTCGACATCCTTGTAGGCGGCAGAACCGTTGTCGGCGACCGACTCGTCGTAGCCCTTCGCACCCGGCAGGAAGACCTGCGAGTTGCGAACCTCAGCGTCAGGCTGAAGCGGCTTGATGAGCTTGTCGACGATCTCCTGGCGCGGGATGACCTTCATGAAGGCCTCGCGGATGAGCGGGTTGTTGAAGTTTCCGCTCTTCGACTTGTCGAACTGGAGGTCGATGTGCTCGTAGGTGCCCTCGTAGCCGTTCAGGACAGTCATGCCCGGAATTGCCTTGAGTGCCGCGGCGACGTCGGAGGTCGCCTGCGGCGAGATCACCTGGACTTCACCGTTCTGCAGCGCCTGGACCGCGGCGAGCGGGTCGGTGATGAACCGGACCGTGATCGTGGCGACCTTCGGCTTGTTGGCACCGACGTAGTTCTTGTTCGCCGAGAGGGTGACGTACTGGTCAGCGACGAAGTCGGTGATCAGGTACGGGCCACTGCCCACGAGCAGGCTCGTGTCTTTGGGCATCTCGGTGAAGTTGAACCCGGTGTTCCAGAAGCTGGAGAGCTTGGCCAGGGACGCCTCGTCCTTGTCCGTGACCGCTTTGACGAGGGCATCCTTCGCCTTCTGCGGGTCCTTGATACCCAAGGCGTGCTCGGCAACGATGTGCGCCGGAAGCATCTGGCCGTAGGCGGCGAACTGCAGCTCCCAGTCGACGAATGGGCTGGAGTAGGTCATCGTGATCGACTTCTTGTCGTCACTGATCTTCGGCAGGGCGCTCACCAGACCGAGACCCGTCGTGGGGTCTGCACCGGAGTCGAAGAACACGACATCCTTCGGGAAGTCCTTCGTGAACGCGCCGGTGTCGGGGTCGGTGAATTTCGACTTGTCGAAGTTGGGCGTGTTGTCAGCGCCGGACTGCGCGACCCATTCCAGGAGCATGTCAGCGGCATCCACAGCGGTGCCGTCAGACCACTTCACACCATCTGCGATCGTGTACTTGACCACCAGCGGGTCGTCAGAGATCTTCTCGTACGTTCCGAACGAGGTGTCCTTGATGAGCTTCGGGGTGTTGTCGTAGTAGTTAAAGCCCGCGTAGGTCGCGTAGTTGATGTTGTTGTTCGCCGTCGCGTTGCCGAACGACGTGAAGCCGTTGGCCGAATAGAACGGCTGATTCCACGCCACCGACAGTGATGACCCCTCAACGATCTCGGACTGCGGTGCTGCGCAGCCCGAGAGGATGAGAGCACCGACGGCGACGGTGGCAGCAGCTGCCACAAGTCGCTTGATTCTCAATTTTCCTCCTGTGCAAGATGAGCAATCAACCCGGCGAAACCTAGCGCCGCGTTGTGCCTGATAATTCACACCCTAAGCGGGGGTATACCCCCCGCAAAACTGTAAGGGGAAACGTTACACAGTGGTAACGAGAGTCCCCATTTCTTGCGCTTTATGGGCGATTGTTGCGCAAAACCGCTGCCTGACACAATAATCTTGCAGATCCGTGCTTCGGGTGATCCGAATGAGCGTCAGCTTCGGCGTAGCATCTCAACGTGAGCAAAACCGTGCAGTGGGATTCCTCACGCGGGCCGCTCCTGGTTTTCGACGGCGATTGTGCCTTCTGCACAAGCGCCGTGAACCGGCTGAAAGAGCTCCTTCCGACCTTCCCCGAGGCGCAGCCCTGGCAGTGGCTTGATCTGGATGCCCTGGGCCTGACTCTGGACGACGTGACCCACTTCGCGTGGGTCCTCACCGCCAAGCACCACTACGGTGGCCATCTCGCTTTGTCTGCGCTGCTGCGGATGCAACGGGATGTGCGGTGGCGCTTTCTCGGCAACCTGCTGCGCACCGCCCCATTTTCCGTGGTCGCCGCCGTGGGCTACCAGTTCGTGTCGCGCAACCGCAGCCGGCTGCCCGGTGGCACGCCCGCCTGCGCGTTGCCGCCAGCTCGATGACGGCGCTTGCCGGCGTGGTGCCCGGTCGACGGCGGCTGTACGCCGAGGTGCTCATCGTGCTGGGGCTCTCGCTGGGGGCATCCGCCGCCTATGCGATTGTCAACCTGCTCGACCTGCTCACCCGACCCGTGGCGATCTCGCAGCAGACCGCCACGCTCAACGCCTCGCAGAGCTCGCGGCCGACCTTCGACCTGATCTACCAGCTCATGGGGATCTTCTTCGCCCTCGTGCCTGCGGTGCTTGTCTGCTTCCTGCTCTGGCAGGCGGCGCGACCGCACCTCGGGCGACTGGGGATCGATCTCGCCCGACCGGCGCGCGACTCGCTGTGGGGCGTGGCGCTCGCGGTCGTGATCGGCGCTGGCGGGATCGGGGTCTACCTCGGGGGGCGTGCGCTCGGCGTCTCTGTGAACGTCGTACCCACCGCGCTCGACACCTATTGGTGGACGGTACCTGTGCTTATTCTCTCGGCGGTGCGTGCCGCGCTGCAGGAGGAGGTGGTCGTGATCGGCTACCTCTTCGCGCGGCTGCGCGACCTCGGCTGGAATCGCTGGTGGATCGTCGTCGGCACCTCCGTGCTGCGCGGCAGCTACCACCTCTACCAGGGCGTCGGCGCGTTCGTCGGCAACTTCCTGATGGGCATGCTGTTCGGCTGGCTGTACGACCGGTACGGCAGGTTGCTGCCGTTCGTGATTGCGCACGCGCTCATCGACGCGGCCATCTTCGTGGGGTACCCGTGGGCGGCATCCGCGTTCCCGGGGTTGTTCTGACGCACCATCATTCAGGACTGTTTGTGACTCCCGTGACTGATGTGGCACGCGGGACCTCAAGACTCGACTCACCGCTCATCCGCCCCAGCAAGTCCTGAATTCTGAAAGCGGTCAGTCGGCGAAGGCCTCCACCGGCGGGCAGGCACAGACGAGGTTGCGGTCACCGTAGGCGTTGTCAATGCGCCGCACCGGCGGCCAGTACTTGCCGCGGATGAGGGCGCGCAGCGGGTAGACCGCCTGCTCGCGGGTGTACGCGTGCTGCCACTCTCCGCTCAATGTCGAAGGCGCGATGACGGACTGCGCCGTGTGCGGAGCGTGGATGAGCGGGTTGTCGTCGGCCGGCCAGGTGCCGGCGGCGACGGCATCCGCTTCCTCTTTGATGGCGATCATGGCCTCGATGAAGCGGTCGATCTCGGTCAGGTCCTCCGACTCGGTCGGCTCGACCATGAGGGTGCCCGCGACCGGAAACGACATCGTCGGGGCATGGAACCCGTAGTCGATGAGCCGCTTGGCCACGTCGTTGTTGTCGATGCCGGTGGCCTCCTTGAGCGGCCTCAGGTCGAGGATGCACTCGTGCGCAACCAGACCGTTGTCGCCCGAGTAGAGCACGGGGTAGTGGTCGCGCAGCCGCACCGCCACGTAGTTCGCGGCGAGCACGGCGGCCCCGGTCGCGGCTTTGAGGCCATCCGCGCCCATCATCCGCACGTAAGCCCAGGAGATCGGCAGGATGCTCGGGCTCCCGTACGGCGCGGCGGAAACCGGCTCGCCCGCATGCAACGTGCGCTGGGCCATGGGGTGGCCGGGCAAGTACGGCGCCAAGTGCGCCTTGGCCGCGACCGGACCGACCCCCGGCCCGCCACCACCGTGCGGGATGCAGAACGTCTTGTGAAGGTTGAGATGGCTGACGTCGCCGCCGAAGTCACCGAACCGGGCGTAGCCGAGCAGGGCGTTGAGGTTCGCGCCGTCGACGTAGACCTGCCCACCCGCGTCATGCACGGCATCGCAGATCGCGCGAACTTCATGCTCGTAGACGCCGTGTGTCGACGGGTAGGTGATCATCAGGGCCGCGAGCTGGTCGCGATGGGCCTCGATCTTGGCGTGCAGGTCGTCGAGGTCGACATTGCCGAGGTCGTTCGTCGCGACGACGACGACCTTCATGCCGGCAAGCACCGCACTCGCGGCGTTGGTGCCGTGGGCGCTCGACGGGATGAGGCACACCGTGCGCTGCGTGTCACCGTTGGCGAGGTGGTAGCCGCGGATCGCGAGCAGCCCAGCGAGCTCACCCTGGCTGCCGGCATTCGGCTGCAGCGAGACCGAGTCGTACCCGGTCACCTCGGCCAGCCACCCCTGGAGCTGCTCGATGAGGTCGAGGTAGCCCGTGACATCCGCCTCCGGTGCGAACGGGTGGATGCCACCGAACTCCGGCCACGTGACGGCTTCCATCTCGGTGGCAGCGTTGAGTTTCATGGTGCAGGATCCGAGCGGGATCATGCCGCGGTCGAGCGCGTAGTCCTTGTCGGCGAGGTACTTCAGATAGCGCATCATGCTCGTCTCCGAGCGGTGCGTGTTGAAGACGGGATGGGTGAGGTAGTCCGACTCCCGGTGCAAGTCCTCCGGCACGGGCGAGGCAGGCCGCCAGGTCCCTTTCTCCCGACCCGCGACCGGCTCGGCGCCGAGCGGAAGCAGCACCGCGTCAATGAGCGCGGGGTCGGATGCGATCACCTCGTCGAAACTCAACCGCACAGTGTCGTCATCCACGAGCCCGTAGAGCACGCCGGCTTCGTGCGCGGCGGCGACGACCTCGACCGCCCGCCCGGGCACACGCACCAGCAGGGTGTCGAAATACGACTCGTGCACGACCTCAACCTTCGAGGCCCGCAACCGGGCCGCGGAGTTCACCGTCGCGCGATGCACGCCCTCGGCGATCGTCTTGAGCCCGCCGGGCCCGTGGTACACCGCATACATCGACGCCATGACCGCGAGCAGCACCTGGGCTGTGCAGATGTTCGAGGTGGCCTTCTCGCGGCGGATGTGCTGCTCCCGCGCCTGCAACGACAACCGGTAGGCGGGGTGGCCGGCGGCATCCTGCGACACTCCCACGAGGCGACCGGGGAGCTGGCGTTCGAGTCCCGCGCGCACGGCCATGTACCCGGCATGGGGACCGCCGAAGCCCATCGGCACGCCGAAGCGCTGGGAGGTGCCGACCGCGACATCCGCTCCCAGTTCGCCCGGCGATCTCAGGAGAGTCAGGGCCAGGAGGTCGGCGGCGACGACCGCAAGGCCGCCCTGGGACTTGACCGCCGCGATGACGGCGGAAGGATCCCACACCCGGCCGGAGGCACCCGGGTATTGCACAAATACTCCGAATGCCTCGGGCAGTTCGCCTTCGAACGACGTCTCGTGCAACTCGATTCCCACCGGCTCGGCCCGATTCCGCAGCAGCGCTTTCGTTTGCGGAAGCGAGTCCGCATCGACGAGGAAGACCTGGGAACTCGAGCCGGATGCCCGGTGCGCGAGCATCATCCCCTCAACCACGGCCGTGCCCTCGTCGAGCATCGAGGCATTGGCCGTCGTCATGCCGGTGAGATCAGACACCATGGTCTGGAAGTTGATGAGGGCCTCCAGGCGGCCCTGCGAGATCTCGGGCTGGTAGGGCGTGTACGCCGTGTACCAGCTCGGGTTCTCGAGCACATTGCGCTTGATCACTGCTGGCGTGATGGTGTCGTAGTAGCCCAGGCCGATCATCGAGTGGTTCACGGTGTTGCGCTTCGCGAAAGCCCGCAGTTCGGCGAGCGCCTGGCGCTCCGTGGCGGCCGGTGGGATGGTCGAGCTCGTCGACGTGACGTGGATCGAGGGCGGGACTGCGGCGTCGACGAGGGCCTCGAGCGATGGGTACCCGACTGCCGCGAGCATGGTGGCTTGGGCCGAGGCATCCGTGCCGATATGGCGGTCAGCGAAGAGGTCGGCCTGGTTCTGAATAAACATTAATCGCCGGTGAGGGCCGTGTAAGCGTCGAAGTCCAGCAGCGCGGGCAGCTCGGTGAACTCGACCTTGATGAGCCAGCCGGCACCGAACGGGTCGCTGTTGACGAGCTCGGGGCTCGCGGAGACGGCGTCGTTGGCCTCGACAACCGTTCCGTTGACCGGGGCGAAGAGTTCACCGACCGACTTCGTCGACTCGATCTCGCCGACGACCTTGCCTTCGGCGACAGTGGAGCCGGCCTTGGGCAGGTCGACGAACACGATGTCGCCGAGCTTCTCCGCCGCGTAGGCGGTGATGCCCACCGTCGCGACCGAGCCCTCGATGAGCACCCACTCGTGCTCGGCCGTGTACTTGAGGTCTTTGGGGTCAACCATGGGTCTCTTCTTTCTTGTAGAAGGGCAGGGGGACGACGGATGCCGCAACGCGCGACCCCCGGACATCGATCTCGACCGTGGTGCCCGCCGCACTCACCGCTGGGTCCACGTAGGCCATCGCGATCGGAAAGCCCAGCGTCGGGGACAGAGCCCCGCTCGTGATCACCCCGACAGATGTGTCGCCAACGAAAACCTCGTATTCGGCTCGCCCCGCGCGCTTGCCTTCCGCGCGCAAGCCGACGAGCACGCGGGCGCCCTCGGGGGGAACCGCTTCGATGGCGGCCTTGCCGACGAAATCCTTCGTCAGGTTGGGCACGCGCCCGAGGCCCGCCTGCACAGGGAATGTGTCTAATCCGAGTTCGTGGCCGTAGAGGGGCATCCCGGCTTCGAGGCGAAGCGTGTCACGGCTCGCGAGACCGGCGGGCACCAGGCCGCTGCCCTGACCGGTCTCGACTATGGCATCCCAGAGTGACGGCGCAACATCGGGTGCGACATAGAGTTCATAGCCGTCTTCGCCGGTGTAGCCGGTGCGAGCGACGAGCAGCTCGTGCTCGCGGAAGTGGCCGGGCGTCGACCAGTAGTACTTCATCGTGCCGAGTTCTGGCACATCGATGCCGACGACCTGGCTCAGAATTTCGAATGACTTCGGGCCTTGCACCGCAATGAGGGCGATGTCGTCGCTCTCGTCGAAGACTTCACAGTCGAAGGATGTCGCGCGTTCGAACAGTTCGCGCGCGACGACCTCGCGGTTTGACGCGTTCGCCACCACGAGGAAGCGGTCCTCCCCCGTGCGGTACACGACGAGGTCGTCGATGATGCCGCCCTCCGGCGACAACAGCAAGCTGTATTTCGCCTGCCCGATCGCGATGGCGGAGAGCTTGCCGGCCAGCGCATAGTCGAGTGCGGCGGGCGCCTGCGGGCCGAGCACGAGAATTTCGCCCATGTGCGAGAGGTCGAAGATTCCGGCGGCGGTGCGCACGGCGTGGTGCTCGGCGAGATCTGAGCTGTAACGCACCGGCATCTGCCAGCCCGCGAAGTCGGTGAAGCTCGCGCCCGCGGCGACATGGATGTCGTGCAGTGGCGAGTATCGGGGGCTATCGGTCACGGAGTTCTCCTGGCGCGCGGGGCTGCGAGTGGAACTCCCCCTCTGTGATGGTGCCTGAGAGTTTCGCAGCTGTGCTGCTTTCACCTACGGCGGCGTCGGCCGTCCGACGCGCTTTCCAGAGTGGCCAGTTCGATGCGGTACATGAACCTGAGAGATTGGCGGGGAGGCTTGCTCCTTCGGTGCCGGGTCGTTGTGCCCCCGGCTCTCCCGCATCAAGTTTCGAATAAATTCGTGCGGCCCGATATTCTGTTGTGGCTGTCAGCCTAGCAAGCGAAGTGTTACCGGCGGATGTCGCGACCCCAGCGCGGTGGCGACGGATTGGTCACGAGCCCATGATGCACTAGCCGGGAAGCTGAACGCCCCTCGTTCGGCGGTTTGGCGGTGATCGGCTATCTTCGCAAGGTGGGTAGATCGCGAGGCAGGCATGTAGCCGAGCGCTCGGGCTTCTCCCGTGTTGTGGCCTTCGTGGCAGGCGGTGCCGCGCTGCTCTTACTCGCCGGCGTCCTGGTGAGTGTCGCGGTGCCACTGGCGAGCTCAGGATCATCACCCGATCCGACCCCCTCCGCGGCTGCGCAGACATCGATCTTCGAGCTCAAGGGTTTCGCGAAAGGCCCCGCAAAGCCCGTTGCGCCCAGCGCGGCGGTCGTGCCGAAGACGGTCCTCGATCCGTACGCGGTGGCTGACCCGTACCCCGACTACCAGCCGACCACCTGCCCGGAGGGCACCGTCGCAGGTTCGACCGATGCCAACGGCAACCAGTCGAATTGTCAGGCCCCCGCAGCGGGCACCGGCACTAGCACCGGCACCGGCACCGGCGGCTAGGGCAGCAGGCAGCCCTCGCCCGACTCCCCCGACTCTCGATATGCTCGGGGCAACTACCGGGGAGAAAACACATGGCGCAGAGCGGCAGTTCAAAGAGCGGCAAGAAGGTCGTCAGGGTCGAGGAGACCGCGGCATCCCGAGCTGATGAGAAGGCGGCGGGTTCCAACTGGAAGCCCACCCCACAGGCCAAGGGGCGGGCCACAACGTTCCGCCTCATTGCGGCGCTGCTCTGGCTGCTGGCTATAGGCACTGAGGGCTTCGCAATCTTCTGGGTGCTCAAGCAGAGCCCGATCAACATGGTGCTGCTGATCATCCTGCTCGTGGTCATCGGCCTTCTCGCCGTCGGCGGCTCGATGCTCTGGAAGCGTGCCAACGTGCTCGACCCGGCCTCGAAGTCCGAACCCGTCCGATTCTTCGTGCAGAACCAGCTCGGTGCGATCATCACTGTTGTAGCGTTCCTACCGCTCATCGTGCTGATCTTCACCAACAAGAACATGAGCGGCCAGCAGAAGGGCATCGCGGGGGCGATCGGTATCGTGCTCCTGCTCGTTGCCGGATACTTCGGCACCTCGATCAACCCCCCGTCGACCGAGCAGTACGACCAGGAAACGAGCGTCGTCGTCGGCTACACCGGCCAGGACCTGGTGTTCTGGACCAAGGACGGCAAGGTCTATCACCTCTGCCAGGATGTCTCCGACGTCAACCTCACGTCGAAAGACAACACCATCTACTCGGGCACCGTCGCCGAGGCGCACGCCGCGGGAAAGTCGCGTCTCACCCTTGAGGTAGACAGCGAACTCGCACAGTGCGGTTTCGCCGCCAGCAGCGCGCCGGTCGACCCCTCGCCGACTCCGTAGCGATGTCACTTCCCGCGAACGCCAATGCTGTCGTGATCGGGGCCGGACCGGCGGGGCTCGCAGCCGCCGCCGAGCTGACCCGTCGCGGCCTCGAAGTCCTCGTGCTCGACAAAGCTGAGCGCGTCGGGTCGAGCTGGTCGAAGCACTACGACCGGCTGCACCTGCACACGGTCCGCCAGTTGAGCGGACTGCCGGGCATGCCGATCCCGCGACGCTATGGGCCGTGGGTCGCCCGGGATGACCTGCTCGACTACCTTGCAGCGTATGCCGAGCACCTTGACGTGCGACTGGGCGTCAAGGCATCCGCCGTCTCGCAGCAGGATGCCGGTTGGCGAGTCGACACCGACCAGGGCAGCATCAGCACCCCGATCCTCGTCGTCGCGACCGGGTACAACCACACGGCGCGGATCCCTTCCTGGCCCGGGCTCGCGTCGTACGGCGGTCGCGTCATCCACTCGAGCGAATACCGCAGCCCCGCGGCCCTGGGCGCGCGCTCGGTGCTCGTGGTGGGGCCGGGCAACAGCGGGGCCGAGATCGCCGCGGACCTCGCGGAATCCGGAGCCGACGTGTCGCTTGCCGTGCGCACGGCACCCAACATCGTGCGGCGGGCTGTTGCGGGCATCCCGTCGCAATATTTGGTGCTGTCGATTGCGATGCTGCCCCTTGGCGCCCGAGATGCGATCTCGAGGCTGGTGCAGAAGATGTCGGTGGGCGACCTGACGAAGTACGGCATTCCGAAGGCACCGCGCGGCATCGTCACCCAGATGGAACGGGATGACGTCACGCCCACGATCGACGTCGGGCTGCTCGCCGCGCTGCGCAAGGGCGCCGTGCGGGTTGTGCCTGCGGTGACCGGATTCACGGCTTCTGCGGTGGTGCTCACCGACGGCACTTCGGTGTCGCCGGATGCTGTGGTTGTAGCGACCGGGTACTCGCGGGCGCTCGAGGGCCTCGTCGGGTCGCTCGGGATTCTCGGTGCGAAGGGGCGGCCGGTCATCAACGCCGATCAGGAGTCAGCTGCGCATCCCGGGTTGTACTTCATTGGGTATTCGAATCCGTTGTCGGGGAACTTGCGGCAGGTGGCGATTGATGCGCGGCGGATTGCGCGGAAGGTTGCGCGGTCTGGTCGCTGACAGGGCCAGTCGGGCGAGGGTTTCCCACCCGAACCGACGGATCGCGACAACGCGACTGCGGCGTTCGGCACCATCATCAGATGGGAATTCGCTACTACGCCTACCCGGTTCGTCAGGACGACATCGAGTTCGCCCGCCAGTCTCCTCGAGACTTCATCGCAAGCGATCCGCTTTCGGACGCTTGGGGACCGATGGAGCGACAACCGCGGATGCTCTATCTGGACAAGGCCTGGCGGCAACTTCATGAGCTCTTCGACCGCGTGTGCCCCGCTGCCAGTCCACTTGTCGATGGTGATGTCACCCATTGTTCGTTTGGTTGGATTCCCCACCTGGGCGTTCTCGATCCCTCGGAAGTCGTGCTGATTGCGGCGGCTCTCTCGACTGTGTCGGAATCTGATGTGCTTACCGAGCCATTGCCGGCGCACATCGGAGACGGGCTTCTGCGGGACATTTCTGAAGAGCTCGACTATGTCGTGCAATATCTCGAGGAAGCGAAGAAATTCACCGCTGCGCTGGCCGAAGACAGTCTTGGCCTCGTCTACATGATCGGCTAGAACGGCGGCGGATCCGCACTTCGCACATACCCCGTCGGGCTCGTCCACACCGCGCGCTCTGAGCCCGGCGGTCGCTCCACCCGCCATTTGGTCTGGTGCTTCATCGTGTGGTGCTTGCGGCAACGGTGAGTGAGGTTGTCGGCCGTTGTGGCGCCGCCGTCGGCCCAGGCGTGGGTGTGATCGAGGTCGCAATTGGCGGCACGGCGGCCGCAACCGGGGAAATCGCACGTGACCTGCTGGATCGCGAGCCAGCGCCGCAACGCGGCCGAGGGGCGGTACTGGCGGGCATCCATCTGGATGATCGTGCCACTGACTGGGTCGGTAAGCAGTCGGGTGATGGACGGGGCTGTTGCTGTGAGCCGACGCGCAGTCTCGATGTCGATCGGCCCGACGCCCTCGAGCACGGCGGGTTCGACGGAATGCCCGAGGAGGCTCATGACGGGAACGGTGAGGGCAACCGTGACACCGACTTTCGAGCTGGTGGCAGGACCAGTGCCGGTGCTGGTGCCGCTGCCGGTGAGCAGGTCGGCCAGGACGTCGGCGCGCAGTTGGGCCATGGTTCGTTCTTCGTCACCCTCGGAGAACAGGCCGAACGCGATCCCGTCGAGGTTTGCACTCACCATGGCCAACTTCTCGGCGGACAGGCGCGCGGTGAGCCAGCCCATCCCGTCGCGATCGGGTTCGATCCAGACTCCGCGGAGAGTTTCGGCGGCGCGGCGGCGTTCCGTGAGGGTGCCGGCGTGCAGCTTCTCGCGGACGGCTCGCGCGCGGGCACGGAATCGGGCGGGGGCGAGGGTGCGAGCGGCATCCACGATTCTTTGCTCGAAGGTGACCCAGTGCTCGCCCGGCAGCTCGATGACAATCGCGGATGCCTCGCGTGCGTTCTGCGTCGAGACCTCGCCGTCGACGAACCACGCCCACAGCCGCGGAAGCCGCTCGCGCAGGGTGCTCGCGATGTGCCCCTGCGCGCGGACCGTCGCCTCGGCGAGGTTGAGCCGCACGGCCAGGTCGGCCACGGCGGCCCGCTCGGCGAACTCGACCGCGTCGCCCCGGAGCATCCGCGCGTCGATGAAGACCTCGGGATGCGCCGCCGCCTCACGCATGGTCGCGTCGATCGCGCGGAAGACTTCGGCGGATGCCCGCCACTGCGCATGCTGCGCGACCTCGGCTTCGGCCATGCCGAATTCGACGCGGGTGTCCGCGTTCGCCGGATCGAGCAGGAGGTGCTCCATGGACATAGTCAAGCAGGGGCCACCGACATTGGTGCGCGAAAAGAAGTGCTGTTCAGGGTCTAGTTATGCACAGATTTGGGAGGAGGAATAAAGGCTGTGGAGGAGTGGAGGACCCAGCAGCGGCCTCAACTACTAAACCGAAACTCCACAACATCCCCATCCTGCATCACATACTCCTTGCCCTCGATCCGGGCCTTGCCCTTCGCGCGAGCCTCGGCGATCGACCCCGTCGCAACGAGGTCATCGAACCCGATGACCTCCGCCTTGATAAAGCCTTTCTCGAAGTCGGTGTGGATGACGCCGGCCGCCTGAGGGGCCTTCCAACCCTTGCCAATTGTCCAGGCCCGCGACTCCTTGGGGCCGGCGGTCAGGTAGGTCTGTAGGCCCAGGGTGTCGAACCCGATGCGGGCGAGCTGGTCGAGGCCCGACTCGTCCTGCCCGGTGGAGGCGAGGAGCTCAGCGGCATCAGAAGGCGAGAGGTCGATGAGTTCCGACTCGAGCTTGGCGTCGAGGAAGACGGCGTGTGCCGGAGCGACGAGGGCAGCGAGGGCGGCGAGAGCCGCGGCATCCCCCAGGATCTGCTCGTCGACATTGAACACGTAGATGAACGGCTTCGCGGTGAGCAGGCCCAGCTCTTTGATGAGCGGGAACTCCCCGGCAGACGAGAGCGGCTTACCGGAGTCGAGAACGGCACGCGCGGCCAACGCAGACTCGAGCACGGCAGGCTCAACCCGCTTGGTCTTCAGTTCTTTCTCGTAGCGCTCGATCGCCTTGTTCAGGGTCTGCAGGTCGGCGAGGATCAGCTCGGTGTTGATCGTCTCCAAGTCGGATGCCGCGTCGACCTTGCCATCGACGTGCACCACATCGGGGTCGCTGAAGCCCCGCACGACCTCCGCGATCGCGTCGGCCTCACGAATGTTGGCGAGGAACTTATTACCGAGCCCCTCCCCCACCGATGCGCCCTTGACGATCCCGGCGATGTCGACGAACGACACGGGCGCGGGCAGGATGCGCTCGCTATTGAAGATCTCCGCGAGCTTGGTGAGCCGGGCATCCGGCAGGTTGACGACACCGACGTTGGGCTCGATCGTCGCGAACGGATAGTTCGCCGCCAGCACCTGGTTCTTGGTCAGCGCATTGAAGAGCGTCGACTTGCCGACATTGGGGAGACCGACGATCGCAATAGTGAGAGCCACGGTCGTCAAGGCTACCGCGCCGCGGATCAGAGCTTCCGCGTTCGGAAGCAGTGCGCCTTGTAGGGCAACTCGAACTGCTCGCCGCCCAGCGCATCGAGCACCTCGTCCACACGGGCGAGCATGCGCCACTGGTCGTCGGGCGTCGCGGTGATGTACTGGCTCCACGAAGAGACGAGCGAGTGGATGCCCGCCCGGTCCAACTCGTACACCCACGGGAACACGGCGCTCTCGACGAAGCCGAACAACTCCCCCGCGTCCGCGACCTCCTCGAAACCGCCGCCCACTCGGCCTCCGGCCGCGGAGCCGAGCTCCACCACCCACGGCACCGATCCGTGGAGCGAGTTCCAGACGAGTGAGAATATGCCGCCCGACCGCAGCACCCGCGCCACCTCCGGCAAGCCGAGTGTTTCGTCAACCCAGTGCCAGGCCTGAGCGCACGTGACCACGTCGGCCCAGGTGTCCTCGACCGGGATGGCTTCACCGGTGCCGGGCCGCCCCTCGACGGTCGGCAGCGTCACGTGCAGGCGCGCGAGCATCGCGGGCGAGGGCTCGACCGCGATGACCTCGCGGTGGTCATCCACCAGCAGGCGCGTGAACTTGCCGGTGCCTGCGCCCAGGTCGACGATGCGAATCGCATCCGCGGGCACAAGCCACTCGACGGCCTCAGCTGGGTAGCCGGGCCGCGCAGATTCGTAGGCATCGACTGCCCGGCCGAAGGAGTTCGCCGGCTCGTTGTCCATGCGCTCCACACTATGCGGCGCGCCCCACAGCCAGCGTCGCCCGTGCGTGTGACCATCATCTCGTGCCACTGGATTTCACCGCGATCGACTTCGAGACAGCCAACAACTCGGCGGCCAGCGCGTGCTCGGTGGGCATGGTGAAGGTGCGCGGTGGCCGGGTCGTCGATTCCGCGTACTGGCTGATCAAGCCGCCGCTCGGCTTCGACGCGTTCCTCGAATGGAATGTGCGCATCCACGGGATCATGCAAGTGGATGTCGCTGACGCCCTGCTCTGGAGCGAACAGCTGCCCGACCTCGTGTCGTTCGCCGAGAACGACCACCTGGTGGCCCACAACGCCGGGTTCGACATGGGCGTGATCACCGCTGCGAGCGCCGCCTCCTTCGTCCCGTCCCCGAGCTTCAACTACCTGTGCAGCCTGCAGGTAGCCCGCAAGACCTACAGCCTCGACTCCTACCGGCTGCCGAGTGCCGCCATGGCGGCGGGCTTCGAGGACTTCGCACACCACAACGCCCTCGCCGATGCCGAAGCCTGCGCCGCGATCATCGTGCACGCCGCCAAACGCCACGGCGCCGCCGACATCGCCGAGCTCGCCGAGCTGAGCGGTTCGAAGATCGGGTCGATCGGCGGGCAGCTTGGCGCCCCGGTTGATGAGGTTGCCGGGTCGGTCCGCGGGATTGTCGCCCGCCGCTGAGACACTGGGGCCATGGACCCCATCGTTGCCCTGCTCATCGGCTTGGCCGCCGGCGTCGTGCTCGGCGCGGTCATCGGCGTGCTCGTCACGCGTGCACGGGCGGGAGCGGCTGACCCGGCGCTGATCGAGGCCAAGCACTCCGCGGCTCTCGCGCACCTCCAGGCCCAAGAGCGGGCGGTCCAATCTCAACTTGCCGCAGATCACGCGGCCATCCAGGCCCGAGCAGAGGCCCTTCGCGAACAAGTCGAATCGCTGCAGGCGCAGTACCGGGATGTCATCGAGCGTCACCGATCGGATGCCCAGGCTCAAGCCGAGCGGGAGCAGCGCGAGTCGAAGGTACTGCAGGCCCTGACTCCCGTGCAGGAGTCACTACGCACGATGCAGCACAAGGTCACCGAACTCGAAACCCAGCGCAGCCAGCAGTACGGAGCGATCGCCGAGCAGCTCAAGCAGACGCAGCTCTCCGGTGAGCAGATCCGCGTGACGACGGAGTCTCTCGCCTCTGCCCTGCGCAGCAACTCCACCCGTGGCGTGTGGGGCGAGACCCAGCTGCGCAACGTCGTGCAGGCCGCCGGCCTCATCGAGCGCGTCGACTTCGACGTGCAGCACAGCATCAACTCCGACGCAGGTGCCGGTCGACCCGACATGGTCATCCACCTGCCCGGCGGCAAGAACATCGCCGTCGACGCGAAGGTGCCGTTCACCGCCTACCTCGAGGCGAGTCAGATCTCGGTCACCGCGACGGGCGAGGAGGGTGCTCGGCGCGAGACGCTCATCAAGCAGCACGTCAAGGTGCTGCGCAGCCACATCGATACTCTCGCGAGCAAGGCCTACTGGGCGGGGCTGCAGGCCTCCCCCGAGCTCGTCATCGCGTTCATCCCGAGCGAATCACTCGTGTCATCGGCGATGGAAGCCGACCCCGGGATCATGGACTACGCCTTCGGCAAGCGCGTCGCGCTCGCCTCGCCGGTGACCCTCTGGTCGGTGCTCAAGACCGTCGCGTTCTCCTGGCAGCAAGATGTTCTCACCGACCAGGCCAAGACGCTCTTCGACCTGAGCAAAGAGCTTTATGGCCGCCTCGCGACGCTTTCCGACCACGCCGACAAGCTGCGCCGCTCGATCGACTCGACGGTGAGCAGCTACAACCAGTTCGCCAACTCGCTCGAGACGCGGGTGCTCGTCACGGCGCGCAAGCTCAGCGCCCTCGACGAGTCGAAGGTGATCGGCACTGCGTCGACGATCGAGACCGGGGCTAAGCCTCTGACTGCGGTCGAGATGGAACTGGCGAGCCTCGATGAGCTCGAGGGTGTGCACCGCCCCGAACTCGATATCCCAGAACTGCCGGCCGCAACCAAGAAGGAAAAACTCGCGTAGGCGATTCGCCGACACCGCTAGCGTCGGAAGAATTGCTCGACACGCCGCGCACGGCGCTCCGACGGCGGCGTTTCGGCAGGATGTTCCGACGCTGGCAGTCTGGGGCCACCCGCTAGCGTTTCGCGAGTGGCCGCACCTCGTCCGGCATCGGGAGAGTAAAACGGCGCAGCGCGCTTAAGCGTCCAACCACTTCTCTGCGAGGTGGTCGGCCTCCACGCGCCGGATGGTGCCCGAGCGCGAGCGCAGCACGATGCTGTCGGTGCGGATGATCGGGCCGAGGCGACGCACTCCGCGCACTAGCCCGCCGTCGGTGACTCCCGTCGCGACGAAGAACGTGTTGTCGCTGCGGACGAGAGTGTCGGCCGTGTAGACGTGGTCGAACTCGAGCCCGGCATCCGCGCCCTTCTGGCGCTCCTCATCGGTCTGCGGATACAGGATCGCCTGGATCTCGCCGCCCAGCGCCTTGATGGCGCACGCCGTCGCGACTCCCTCTGGGCTGCCGCCGATGCCTGCGCACATGTCGATACGCGTGCCGTAGAGCGCCGCGTTGATACCGCCGGCAACGTCGCCGTCGAGCATGAGCCTGGTGCCGGCGCCCGAGGCCCTGATCTCTTCGATGAACTCCGAATGGCGGGGGCGGTCGAGCACGGCCACCACGATCTCGCCCACGGGCTTGCCCTTCGCCTTGGCGAGCGCCCGGATGTTGTCGCCGATCGGCTTGCGGATGTCGATCACTCCGCGCCCTTCGGCCCCCGTGACGATCTTGCGCATGTAGAAGACGGTGGATGCGTCGAGCATCGATCCGCGGTCGGCGACGGCGATCATCGAGATGGCATTCTGTCGGCCCGCGGCGGTGAGGGATGTGCCGTCGATCGGGTCCACGGCGATGTCGCAGGCTGGCCCGTTGCCGGTGCCGACCTGCTCGCCGTTGAAGAGCATCGGCGCGTGGTCTTTCTCGCCTTCGCCGATAACGACGACGCCGTCGAAGTCCACGGTGCCCAGGAACTTGCGCATGGCGTCGACTGCAGCACCATCGGCGCCGTTCTTGTCACCCTTGCCGATGAACGGGACGGCCCGGATGGCCGCGGCCTCCGTCGCTCGCACGAGCTCCATGGCCAGGTTGCGGTCGGGATGACGGAACAGGGTTCCGGTTTCGGTGGTCGCCACAGCAGTTTCCTTGCAGTTAGGTCGGATCGCTGTGGTGGGATTCGCCCTGAATCAACGCGGCCTCCAGCCTAGCGAAGCTGTGAGGGTTGGCGAAGCGCGATCGGTAGACTTTGACGGCCATCACGCACAAGGAGATCCAGCATGCCCGTTGCCACCCCAGACCAGTACGCCGAGATGCTCGACAAGGCAAAGACCCGGGGTTTCGCCTACCCGGCGGTCAACGTCTCGTCGTCCGCCACGATCAACGCGGTGCTGCAGGGACTCACCGAGGCTGGCTCTGACGGCATCCTCCAGGTGACTACCGGTGGCGCGGACTACTTCGCCGGCCAGAGCGTCAAGGCCCGGGCATCCGGAGCCCTTGCCTTCGCCGCCTTCGCGACGGAGGTCGCCAAGAACTACCCGGTCACGGTCGCCCTGCACACCGACCACTGCCCGCAGGACGCGCTCGACGGCTTCGTGCTGCCGCTCATCGCGGCATCAGAGGCGGAGGTCAAGGCCGGTCGCAACCCGATCTTCCAGTCCCACATGTGGGACGGCTCTGCCGTGCCGCTCGCCGCGAACCTCGAGATCGCCAAGACCCTGCTGCCGCGCATGAAGGCGATCAACGCAATCCTCGAGGTGGAGGTCGGCGTCGTCGGCGGCGAAGAAGACGGCGTAAGCCACGAGATCAATGAGCACCTGTACACGACCCTGGATGACGCGATCCAGCTGGTCGAGGCGCTCGGGCTCGGCGAGCAGGGCCGCTACATGGCCGCGCTGACGTTCGGCAACGTGCACGGGGTCTACAAGCCCGGCGGAGTCGTGCTGCGACCGGAGATTTTGCAGGGCATCCAGGATGGCCTTGAGAAGAAGTACGGCACCGGCCCGAAGCCGCTCGACCTCGTCTTCCACGGCGGCTCGGGTTCCACCCCCGAGGAGATCGCGACGGCCGTAGCTGCCGGAGTCATCAAGATGAACATCGACACCGACACGCAGTACGCGTTCAGCCGCTCGGTCGCCGACACGGTGTTGAAGAACTACGACGGCTTCCTCAAGGTTGACGGCGAGCTCGGCAACAAGAAGATCTACGACCCGCGCAGCTGGGGCAAGCTCGCCGAGACCGCCATGGCGGCGCGCGTGGTCGAAGCCACCAAGGAACTCGGCTCGGCGGGCCACTCGGGCAACTAGCTCAGCGGAGACTGGCCGGGCGGGCCAATCCGGCAGCTAGCCGGTCGGGTCCATCCGGAAGGTCAGGCTCAACCGATCGTCCTGGTCGATCGCGAGGTCGCGCACCGCGGTCTTGAGCGTGAGGTAGTAGGGCGCGAGGTGCATGATGCGGGTGCCCTCCGGTAAGGCCATGTCGAGGCTCACCCCCACGGCTGTCGCGCCATCCGGCGCCCTGCGCAGTTCGATCATGAGCGAATTGCTGTCAGTGGCCGGGATATCGAGGATTGCCCGCAGCATGCCTCGCAGTGCGGTGCGCTGGGCATTGTTCATGCGGCGCGCGAGCTGGTCGGGGTCGACCACCACTAGCCGGGACTCACTGGCGATCGAGTCCAACCAGCTCAGCTTCGACTGGGTGACAAGGTCATCACGCAGTCGCCGGGCCAGCTGACCGGCCAACGCACGATCGGAGGGGTCGATGCGCCCGGCATCCGCTATCCCCTCAAGAAACGGAACAGCCCGCGCTGTCAGCCTGGCCACGCTGGCGCGCTCCACGAGTTCGGTAGCCCTATCCCGTGCGGCTTGACCCGCCACCATGATGCGTGACGAATGTTCGAGCATGGGCAGCATTGTGCTCACCACCGCATAGGAGAACGCCGCTGTGGCCGCTAGTGCGATCGCGGGGGTGTACCCGATGATTAGGGCGGAACCGACCGTCCCCCAGTCGCCGCCTACCGGGTACAGGACTGCACTCGACGCCAGCACGACCACCACGATGGAGGTGAAGCCGAGGATGAGCAGTCTGCGCACCGGGAGGTATGGTGCGAGGCTCGCGATCGTGAAGGCGAGCCCGGTGGGAGCCCACCACAGGGCGATGGCGAAAGTCCCGCCCGCATAGCCGATGGCGGATACGACCACGCCGAGCGCCGAGATTGCTAGCGCAAGTGCAGCAAACAGCCAACCAATCGGCTGCCGCAGCGGCCGAGTGGCGAGGTGAATGATGACGTTTGCCGTTACGCACAACACGAGCGCCACCCACTGGGTCAGTGGAGGGTCAGACTGGTCCAGGGTTAGGAATGTGGCGACGCCCCCGTAGATCGCGGTCGCGGCGGCAAACGACAGCGGCACTAACGGGCCGGTGAACCAGCTGAGAGGGTCCACCTGCTGGGCAGAGGTGATAAGAAAGCGCCTACGAATCCGCACGGGTGGTTCCCTCCCGCCTCTCGTGATCGGACTTCTCGTGCTCTGCGACTAGTTCGATCACGGGAACCCGGATGAGAACCGACGTGCCTGCACCTGGCGTGGACCAGATTTTCACCGAGCCGTCGACGGCGCGAATGCGCTCCACCACAGACTGGCGCAGCCCCAGCCTGTCGTCGGCAACGGAATCGGGATCGAATCCGCTGCCTTGGTCGGAGATCATCACCGCTGCGAGGTCTGCCGTGTAGGCGAGATCGACCTCCGCCACTGTGGCACCCGAGTGCCTGAGCACGTTCTCGAGGCAGGTTCGAATCGCATCGACGACCGCGACCGCGGCGTCGGGCGCGAGTCGATAGATTCCCGAGCCCGAGCCCGTCACGTGCACGGTGAGCCCACGCCACTGGAACTGGCTGATCATGACCATGATCTGATTGCGCAGGCTGCTGTCTTGGTCATCGGTCACCGTGACTTGTGCCGCCTCGTGACTCCACTCGGCGCTGGTCAAGGTTGCAATGTCTTCACGCAGGCGCGACCTGACGCGCTCATCGACCTCGTCGGGAGCGGTCATGACCAACGACAGGTCGTTGAGCAGGGTGTCATGCACGGCGGCCCCGACGCGCGTGCGGAAGTTCTCTTCGAGGGCGAGCCGCCTGGTCTCCTCTTCGAGCTCGTCGAAGTTGGGCAGAGCCTTGCGCTGACTGACCTGGATGACATGCAGCAGCAGATAGGCGAGCACGAAGATCACACAGATCAGTAGCGGCCCCCATCCCGGCGTGAATGGCACCTTCGCGAGCAGCGTCACGACGAGCGTGACGCCCGTCGAGACGACGAGTCCCAGTGAGGCCCACAAGATGGCCGTGAGAGTGGTCGTGGCTCCCACCCCAACCAGCACAAGCGAGACCGCCGGGCGGTTCAGTACGAATAGGCCGTCAGTCATGATCCTGGGATGCACGGCGATGAGAACTAGCTCGTAGCCGATCGCTCCCACCGACCCGAAGACCAGGAACCCGGCGGCAGCCCAGGCTCGAGGTGTGAACAGCGCGACAACTGCCAGGGCACAGAGCAGACCCAAGATCGCGAGCGGCAATGCCAGGGCCGAGCCCGCCTTCCAGTGCACCATCGCCTCGATGAGAATCGGAATCGTGAGTGCGAGACTCGCGGCACTGACCGCCCAGCCACCCCGTGCGACCGCACCCGTGATGACGCGCGCGGCGACCTCTCTGGGTAGGACGGCGACGCGCACGGCAGCTACGGGGTCGCGCTCTGGCTGGCGATGTACTGGGCGAAGGCCGGGTCACCCAGTATCACCACGACCATGCTGATCAGCAGGAAAAGTCCGGCGAAGGCCGCTGCGGCTAGCGGCACCCAGAACGCCCTGCGGCCGAGCCGGATGAGCAGCAGCGAAACGACAATCGCAATCGCCAAGGCGGCGATCCTGACAATGTTTATGGCGAGGCCCACGCCCCCGGCGAGAGCATCAGCGGTGAAGGTGCCGAAGCCCTGCGCGGTGTAGGCCGCCTGCAGCGCGTCAGCCAGGTGGGAGAACTGGTTGAAGCCCGTGACGACGTCGTAGACCCCCAACAGCAGGAGCATGGTGGTCAGCAATACGTCCCAGGGGCGCGAGGCCGCGGCGGCGGCCGTCGGCACGATCGGCTCGGGTGCGGTCTGCGCAGGCGTGCTGACCGGGGCGTACTGTCCGTACTTCGGCTCCGGCCGGGGGTCAGTCATCGTCGTGCCCGCCACCGGTGACCTGCCAGTCGAGCTTGCGGACGCGGCCGCCCAGCCCGCGCTCATCGGGGTTGCCCGCGGCATCCGTGCGCAACTCCTTCGGCAGCGAGAACATGAGGTCTTCCTCGGCGGTCACGACCTGGCTCACGTCGGCGTAGCCGGCGTCGGCGAGGTCGTCGAGCACCTCCTGCACGAGCACTTCGGGAACGGATGCCCCGCTCGTGACGCCCACCGTAGCGACCCCGTCGAGCCACTCCTGTTTGACCTCGCTCGCGTAGTTCACCCGATAGGCGGCCTTCGCGCCGTGCTCAAGGGCCACATCAACCAGTCGCACGGTGTTGGAACTGTTCGCGCTGCCCACGACGATCACCAGCTCGGCCTCCTGGGCGACCTTCTTGATCGCTACCTGCCGATTCTGGGTGGCGTAACAGATGTCGTCGCTCGGCGGATCTTGCAGGTTCGGGAAGCGCTCACGCAGCAGGCGCACGGTCTCCATCGTCTCGTCGACGCTCAGCGTGGTCTGCGACAGCCAGACCAGGTGGTCGGGGTTCTTGACGACGATGTTCGGCACATCGGCCGGGCCGTTGACGAGGGTGGTGCGCTCGGGCGCGTGGCCCATCGTGCCTTCGACCTCTTCGTGGCCGTGGTGCCCGATGAGCAGGATTTCGTAGTCGTCACGGGCGAAGCGGGTGGCCTCGCGGTGCACTTTCGTCACGAGCGGGCAGGTCGCGTCGATCGCCTGAAGGTTGCGGTCGGCCGCGCCCTGCACAACCGAGGGTGCGACGCCGTGGGCGCTGAAGACGACATGGGAACCCTCGGGCACCTCCCCGACCTCGTCGACGAAGATCGCGCCCTTCTTCTCCAGGGTCGAGACCACGTGGATGTTGTGGACGATCTGTTTGCGCACGTAAACCGGTGCCCCAAAATTTTCGAGGGCCTTCTCGACGGCAACCACCGCGCGGTCTACGCCGGCGCAGTAGCCTCGTGGCGCGGCAAGCAGAACCCGCTTGACGCCTGCAACGGGCCTGTCTTGGAGGCGACCCCGAAGCGCGGGGGCGCGGGGCATCTCGAGCGCGACGGCGCTGCCGTTCGAGATGGTCCTCACGGGCACAATTCTAGTTCGGCGCAGTCGGGCATCCTTCGGTGGCCGTCCGCGGCATCCCGTACCCTGTCAGGCATGACCATCGAGACCGGGCCTCCGACGGTGGACGCTCCCTGGGGTGTCTCGCTGTTCTCGAGCAAGGTCAAAGGCTGGATCGACCGGCTTGGCACGGCCTGGGTCGAAGGCGAGATCGCCCAGTGGGGTGTCTCAGGCGGCAACGTCTACGGCAAACTCAAAGACGTCGATGACGACGCGACCGTCTCATTTACCATCTGGTCTTCGGTGCGCGCAAAGCTGCCGGATGACCTCAAACAGGGCGACCGCGTCGTCGCGCTGCTCAAACCCAGCTATTGGATCAAGGGCGGCACGCTCTCCATGCAGGTGTTCGAGATGCGTCATGTCGGCCTCGGCGACCTGCTCGAGCGGCTGGAGCGCCTCCGCCAGCAACTCAAGTCCGAAGGTCTTTTCGACAACAAGAAGCCACTGCCTTTTCTGCCCGGAAAGATCGGTCTCGTCACCGGCAAAGACAGCGATGCCGAGAAAGACGTGCTGCGCAACGCGCAACTGCGCTGGCCTGCGGTCGAGTTCCGGGTCGTGCACGCGGCGGTGCAGGGCGACCGGGCCTCAGCAGAGGTGGCGTCGGCGATCAAGCTGCTGGACGCCGACCCGGAGGTCGAGGTGATCATCGTCGCGCGCGGGGGCGGCGACTTTCAGAACCTCCTCGTCTTCAGCGATGAAACGCTGCTCAGGGTCGCGGCCGCCTGCCTCACGCCGTTGGTGAGCGCCATCGGGCATGAGGCCGACCGGCCGCTGCTCGACGAGGTGGCTGACCTGCGGGCATCCACCCCTACAGATGCCGCGAAGCGAGTAGTCCCCGATGTCGCCGAAGAACTGGCCAGGGTGCAGCAGGCCCGCTCGGGCATGCGTTTGAGGATCACCCAGCGCCTGGCCACGGAGGTGGATCGTCTCGAGTCCCTGCGCTCGCGCCCGGTGCTGGCTAGCCCCGCTTGGCTCGTCGATTCCCGAGCGGACGAACTGGGCCGCTACATCTCGCGGAACCGCGAACTCGTCGAGCTGCGTCTAGACCGCGCACGCGCGGGTGTTGCAGAGCTGGCCGGGCAGTTGCGCGCACTTTCGCCACAACGCACCCTGGAGCGCGGGTATGCGATAGCGCAGCTGCCCGACGGCAGCGCCGTTCGCGACGCCGCCGACGCGCCCGCCGGCACTCGGCTCGTAGTGACGGTCGCGGTGGGCAAGCTCGCCGCCACTGTCGACGGCTCCCGATAGAATTGACCCGTGGCCAGCCCAACGAAGAATGACGTGAGCGCGCTCAGCTACGAGCAGGCGCGCGACGAACTCATCAAGGTGGTGGGCGATCTCGAACAGGGTTCGTCAAGCCTCGAGCAATCCCTTGAGTTGTGGGAGCGCGGCGAGGCACTCGCCCAGCGCTGTGAGGAATGGCTGATCGGTGCCCGGGCCAGGCTCGACGCGGCGCGTTCGGCCGCGACCGACTGACATGGCGGCATCCACACGACCGGCCATCGTCGCTGAACTGGGCCGACCCGAGACCCCTGAAGAGACCGCGGCTCGAAAGGCCGAGAACTCACGCAAACACCGGGCGAACCAGACGCTGCTCAACCTCGTTGTCGCCCTCCTGGCGTCGCTCGGCATCGTGCTGTTTCTCGTCGTGGTGGTAGTCAGGCCCGACCCCGGAACGCTGGGCCCCGTCGACTACCGGTCGATTGCTGCCGAGGCCCAGGGCGCCACGACCGAGCCTCTTATCGCCCCGAAGTTGCCCACTGGCTGGAGCGCCAACGATGCGCAGCTCGAGAAGAAGGCTGAAGTTCTCGACTGGTACGTGGGTTTCATCACGCCTTCCACTCAGTTCATCGCGCTCGACCAGGGGATCGAGGCGAACCCGACCTGGCAGGCAGCAATTCTCGACAACGCTGCCCAGACGGGTTCAACGATGATCGATGGCGTCACCTGGGCGATTTACGATCAGCGCACGGCCAGCGACCCCGGCAACTTCGTCTACTCGATGTCGACGACCATCGGGCCGAGCACGGTCATCTTGCACGGCACCGCGCCGACCAGTGAGTTCGAGCTGCTTGCCGCGAGCATCGCGGCGGAAACGACGGTGCAGTAGTGTCCGATAGCACGCCGAGCCAGGCATGGGCCGAGATGGTCAGCGGCAACGAGCGCTTCGTCAATGGGGCGCCGCAGCATCCACGACAAGACGTTGAGCGTCGCGAGGCGCTCGCTTTCGCCCAGTCACCGCACGCCGCCCTGTTCGGATGCAGCGACTCCCGCCTCGCCGCAGAGATCATCTTCGACCGTGGCATCGGTGACCTCTTCGTTGTGCGCAACGCCGGGCAGATCATCTCGGAGTCGGTGATCGGCTCACTGGAATACGCGGTGGGCGTGCTGGCAGTGCCCCTTATCGTCGTGCTCGGGCACGACGAATGCGGCGCCGTGCGGGCGGCGATCGACTCGCAAGGCCCCGACGCGCCCGTGCTGCCGCCGCACATTGCATCCCTGATCTCCAAGATCATTCCCGCAGTGCAGCGCGTCGAATCCGCCGGTGGGCCCGGCCAGCCTGTTGACTCACAGGAGGTTGGCCGTGAGCACCTGCGAGACACGATCGCCGAGTTGCTCGATACCTCAGAACTCATCTCCGACGCGATAGCCGCCGGTACGCTGGCCGTAGTGGGCGCGAATTACCGCCTGCTCGAGGGCCGTGCGGTGCCGGATGTGATCGTGGGCTCGGTCTGAGCCCTCACCCCCCACCACTTCGTATTCACCAGGCAACCGAGAAGGACCCAGCGCCGTGAGCAGTACGCCAGAATTCCGTATCGAGCACGACACGATGGGCGAGGTGCGAGTGCCTGCGAGCGCCCTCTATGGTGCGCAGACCCAGCGTGCGGTGGAGAACTTCCCGATCTCGGGCAAGGGGCTCGAGCCCACGCAGATCGTCGCACTCGCCCGAATCAAGCGAGCCGCCGCACTGGTCAACAAGGAGATAGGCATCCTCGATGGCCCGATCGCCGACGCGATAGTAGCCGCAGCCAACGAGATCATCGCGGGGCAGCACCACGAGCAGTTTCCCATCGACACCTACCAGACCGGGTCTGGCACGAGCTCCAACATGAACATCAATGAGGTGCTCGCGACCCTGGCCAGCCAGAAGCTGGGCACGGCGGTGCATCCGAACGACCACGTGAACATGTCGCAGTCGTCAAACGACGTGTTCCCCACGTCCGTACATGTCGCGGTCACCGGCGACCTCATCCACAATCTGATCCCCGCGCTCGAGCACCTCGCCGCCTCGCTCGAGGTGAAGGCAACTCTCTGGGCGACCGCCGTGAAGTCCGGTCGCACCCATCTCATGGATGCCACACCGGTCACCCTCGGCCAGGAGTTCGGTGGCTATGCCCGCCAGGTTCGACTGGCCATCGAACGCATCAAGGGCGCCCTCCCTCGCGTGGCCGAAGTGCCCCTCGGCGGCACGGCTGTCGGCACCGGAATCAACACTCCGGTCGGCTTCCCGCAGAAGGTTATTGCCGTACTCGCCGACAGCAGCGGCCTGCCGATCACCGAGGCCCTCGACCACTTCGAAGCTCAGGGCGCCCGCGATGGGCTCGTCGAGGCCTCCGGCGCGCTGCGCGTGCTCGCGGTCTCCCTCATCAAGATCAGCAATGACCTGCGCTGGATGGGCTCCGGCCCCAATACCGGGCTCGGAGAATTGCACATCCCCGACCTGCAGCCGGGCTCCTCGATCATGCCGGGCAAGGTCAATCCGGTCGTCCCAGAGGCCCTGCTCATGGTGTGCTGGCGCGTGATCGGCAACGATACGACGATCGCCTGGGCCGGGGCATCCGGCAACTTCGAACTCAACGTGGCGATCCCGGTGATGGGCACCGCACTGCTGGAGTCGATCCGCCTTCTCTCCAGCGCGACGGTGCTGCTCGCCGACACGACGATCGACGGGCTCGAGGCTAACCTGGATCGTGCCCGTGCGATGGCGGAATCATCGCCGGCGATAGTGACGCCTCTCAACAAATTCGTGGGCTACGAGGCCGCGGCGAAGATCGCCAAGCACGCGGTCGCGACCGGGCAGACCGTGCGCGAGTCGGTGATCGAGCTGGGCTTCGTCGAACGGGGAGAACTCACGCTCGAGCAGCTGGACAAGGCCCTCGACGTGTTGTCGATGACCCACCCCGGCTAGCGGCGAGGGTAAGCCTGGTTCAATCGGTGGAGTCCGCGACGATTGCCACGCGCTCGATCGAAGTGCCGTCCAGGGCCTGCACGGCGCGATCACCCACCGGCGCACTGAGCTTGAGGGGGACCAGCAGCGAGGCGGTGAGCGCTGATCCGGCCGGGCAGGCAGCGACCTGGTCGATCGGTGAACCGTCTGCCGAGTCCGGCAAGCCGTAGAACAGGCCGACCTGAATGGTCGTGTCGGTCTCGATCACCACCGCAGCGCGAGGGATGCACAGGATGGGCCCGCGCACTTTCACGACGAGGTCCGCCGTGTCGATGGCGGCGAAACCCTCGTCGGGGGTCGAACCGATGTAGCCGGGCGGGTTGACCTTGCCCAGGAGGGAGTACTGCTGGAGTCGGGTCAGGTACGACGGAGCCCCGTTGTCTCCGAACGGCTGGTAGCCGAGCACGGGCATCGCGGGCAAGTCGGCCGGCGGCGCGCCGAGGCCCGTCACGACCCGATTGACGACTTGCGGGTCGGGGGCGCCCCACATCTGCTGCACCGCCGACTCCGGAGCCGCGGGCTGTGGCAGGTTGCGTAGCAACGAGGAGGACGCGACGATGAGCACTGTCGCGAGCCCCAGCGCGCCGAGCCCGGCCACCAAACGCCGCAAGCCATACGAGCCGGCCCCCGGCTCGTGGCGGTGCGTGTCGGACACGCTCCAACCGGTGAGAGATCGCCAGTTGCTTCTGGGCGCCAACAGCGCCCAGACCAGCAAACCCCCCAGGGTCGCCGCGACGACCCCCAATAGCGCGCTCACGCTGTCGACCATACGGTGTCAATGGCATGCTAAACGAGCGCCCCACCGATCTCACAGTGAAACATTTGACAAATTGTCAGGCGAGTTCGTTGGACTCCAGCATCTCGGTGACCAGGGCCGCGATCGCCGAACGCTCCGACCGGGTGAGCGTGATGTGCCCGAAGAGCGGGTGGCCTTTGAGTGTTTCGATCACCGATGCGACACCGTCGTGACGCCCAACCCGCAGGTTGTCGCGCTGCGCCACATCGTGCGTCAGCACCACGCGAGAGTTCTGGCCGATGCGACTGAGCACCGTCAGGAGCACGTTGCGCTCCAGCGACTGGGCCTCGTCGACGATCACGAAGGCATCATGCAGTGACCGCCCGCGGATGTGCGTGAGCGGCAGTACCTCCAGCAGGCTGCGCTCTAACACCTCGTCGAGAACGTTCTGCGACACGACCGACCCGAGAGTGTCGAACACGGCCTGGGCCCACGGGTTCATCTTCTCGGCGGCATCCCCCGGCAAGAAACCGAGCTCCTGTCCACCCACGGCGTAGAGCGGACGGAACACCATGATCTTGCGGTGCTGCTGCTTCTCGAGCACCGCCTCCAGGCCCGCACACAGTGCCAGCGCCGACTTGCCAGTGCCCGCGCGGCCGCCCAGCGAGACGATGCCGATCTCTGGGTCGAGCAGCAGGTCGATCGCGAGGCGCTGCTCGGCGCTTCGACCGTGCAAGCCGAAGATGTCGCGGTCACCGCGCACGAGCTTCATTTCGCCGCGCCCCGACACCCTGCCCAGCGCCGAGCCACGGTCGGAGTGGATGACCAGACCGGTGTTCACCGGGAGATCCTCCACCAGTCGCGAATGCAGCTGCTCGTTGTCGTAGAGCTGGGCCATCTGCTCTGAGCCCAGGTCGATATCCGCCTGGCCCGTCCACCCGGAGTCGACAGCGAGTTCGGCACGATACTCGTCGGCGGCAAGACCAATGGATGCCGCCTTCACCCGCAGCGGCAGGTCCTTAGACACCACCGTGACCGCCAGGCCGTCGTTGGCAAGGTTCATCGCCACGGCGAGGATCCTCGAGTCGTTGTCGCCCAACTGCAGCCCAGAGGGCAGCACTGACATGTTCGTGTGGTTGAGTTCCACTCGCAGGCTTCCGCCGTCGCCGACCGCAATGGGGAAGTCGAGACGCTCGTGCTGCACGCGCAGTTCATCGAGATTGCGCAGCGCCTGGCGGGCAAAGTAGCCGATCTCCGGGTCGTTGCGCTTGGCTTCGAGCTCAGTGATCACCACAACCGGAAGAACCACATTGTGTTCCGCGAAGCGGAATATCGCCTTCGGGTCAGAGAGCAGCACCGAGGTATCGAGCACGTAGGTGCGCTCGAGCTGGTGTGTACCTGACGGATGCCCGCCCGCGCCCTCCGCCCCGGTCTCGTTCTTCTTTGACTTCGGGTTGGCTAGCTCGGCCACGTGCACTCCATCCCCATGGGCAAGCCCACGGATCCAGTCTGCGAAGACGGCCGATGTGTTATTAGGCACATGTTGCGAGACGAACTTGCGTGGCCGCCTCGACCAGGCGCCGTGCCTGGTGACTTCGACGCTAGGCGCTGGATGATTCAGATGGGTTACCGACACACCACTTTGTGTGTCCGGTAGGTAAAGAGATCATTTGAGTTTCGGATCCGGATCCGGGAATCCACCGCCGCCATATTTGCCGTCGATCACCGCGACCGTGTTGCGCATGATCTCGTGTCGCAGCAGGTTGCCCTGCACTCCGTTGGCGTCATACTGCTTGAGGTTGAAGGTGCCAATGCTGTTGCCCACCCAGACGGCCGTTGCCACGCTCGTGGTCGAGGTGACCACCCAGGTCTGGTTGACGTCATCCGTGGTTCCCGTCTTGCCGATGAGGGGAACACCGTCGTCGGGATTGGATGCCGTGGCGGTGCCGCTGGTCACCACAGAGTGAAGGGCATAGGCCACAGTCGCGGCGATGTTGGGGGCGACGGCCTGGCTGCAGGAGCGGGTCTGGCCCGGGAGGTCTTCGCCCTTGGGCCCGACGACCCGGTCGAGCACGATCGGCCTGCAGTACACCCCGCCAGCCGCGATCGCAGCGTAAGCGGACACCAAGCTGAGCGGCGTGATTTCGTTAGTCCCGAGGATCGAGGAGGGGTTGGTCTGCAGGTGGGTGCCATCCGCGCGCTGCACGCCCAACCGCTCCGCGGCGTGGCGGATGTCGCACAAGTCCAGCTTGAGACCCATGGAGATGAAGGCACCGTTCACCGATCCGGCGGTGGCCGACAGCACGGTCATCCCTCCACCACCGCCGCCTGAGTCGTTCTTGAACGGATATGGCCCGTTCCAGCCACCGCCGTCAGGGCAGCTGTCCTTGAAGGTCCTCTGCTCCACCGTGCGCGCGCCCGACTCGACGGTATCGCTGAGCTTACGACCGGATTCGAGCCAGGCGACGAGCGTGAACAACTTGTAGGTAGAACCAGACTGCATCCCGCTGGACCCACCGTGGTAATAGTCGGTGCTGTAATTGACCGCCGAGGCTCCCGGTCCGCCGCCATCGAGAGTGTCGTTGAAGATCTTGTTCTCTGTCATGGCGAGGATTCGGCCGGTTCCCGGCTGCACCGACACCGTTGCGCTGCCGAGGGCGAAGGGCGCGCCGTCAGCGGGCGCCCAGGCCCAGGTCTGCTGCTGGGCATTGACCTGGATGTCCATGTCCAGCGTGGTGTACAGCTGGTAGCCGCCCCGCTTCCAGTTGTCCAGCCGCCCCGCCGGGGTCGTCCCCAGTGCCGCGAAGTTTTCGATGTTCTTGACCACGTAGTCGCAGAACCACCTCGCGTGGTCATTGGCGGCGATACATCCGTTGCCTCCCGGAGAGGGCTTCACCGTCGTGTCATCGACCGGCGTCTGCAGGGCGTGCTCATACTCGTACCTGGTCAGGTGCCCGGCCTCGTACATACTCTTCAGAATCACGTCTCGGCGGTTCTGGTTGGCCTTGTAGTTGTCGGGGTTGTCGAGACCACGCTGACCGGGGTACTGCACGATCGCGACGAGGCTCGCGGCCTGTGCCGGAGTGAGCTTCGCTGCGGTCGTGCTGTAGTAGCGCTCGGCGGCGGTCTCGATGCCATAGGTGTTGTCGCTGAAGAAGGAGATATTCAGGTAGGCGGCGAGGATCTCGTCTTTGGTGTATTTCTTCTCGAGCCCGATCGCGAGCTTCATTTCCTTGAGCTTGCGAGTGAGGGATGTCGCGGTTGCCGCCGCGTAGGCATCCTTGCGTTCCTGCTCGGTGGGTTCCTCCAGCGCGCGCTGCACGAAGATGTTCTTCACCACCTGCATAGACAGAGTGGATGCACCGCTCTCCACGTCGCTCGACCTCAGGTTGCCCAGGGTTGCCCTCAGGACCGAGGGGACATCGATGCCGCCGTGATCGTAGAACCGGCGGTCCTCGCCGTCGACTGCGGCATCCCGCGCGTAGCTCGAGATGTCGTCCAGGCTCACCGCAAGACGGTCCTGGTCGTAGACCGTCGCGATCGGGATGTAGCCGTTGACGTTACCGGGGCCGCTGTACTGGCCATACAGGGTGTTGCGCTCGGCGAGCCTGCCGATCTCGATGAACTCCGGCAGGCTGTCGAACACCCCAATCGTGCTCGCCGCAGTGACCCCCGTAACGGCGATGACCGGGGCGACTGCCGCGGTTGCGAGCACGCCGCCAATAACGCTGAAGACCAGGAACCCGAGAAGACCAGCGAGGGCCCGGCCCGCGCGGGCGCGCGAAGACGACGAGACCGTGCGCGTCGACACTGGCCATAAGTCGTAACCTTGCCGCCGTGTTGCGGGGGACATGACAATATACTATCGACGGAATCTCACATTCCGGTGGCCGCGGGGTGAACATCGGGTACCCTGGCCTGTGACCCGCCGTCAGGTTATAATGGCGCTCGCAAACGACATGAGGCTCGCTCGGAGAATCGAAAATGTCTCCTCCGAGGTCGTGATGTGGGGGCTTATCCGCACCGAACCCTGACGGGTCGTGACGCTGACGCCGTGGTTGTGAAGGGATGCTCCCAGCACGCCGAGCTGGTCTGGCTCGGGTGCCACGACCACGATCCCGGCCCGCTCCCCCTCGGATCGGGACGACGTCACGGCGAGGCCGAATTCGTCGGCCAGGTCGATCACGCGCGAGGTGCGCTCGGAGAGCAACTGCGCAACGGCAGGCACACCGAGCGCCGCGAGCTCCTCCAGTGCGGCCGCGAGACGCGCCTGTGCGATGGGGTCGCCGTTGGTCACAGCGAAGGCGCCGATCCCGGCGACCGGCGGCAGCACTTCGTCGAGCGGGGTGCCGACGAGGGCGGTCGCGGAGTACCCCGAGAAGACCGGGCGTAACTCGGCGAGGGCGCGCTCGCTCATGGCCATGAACCCGGTGCCTTTGCCCGCTCGAACCCATTTCTGGCCACCCGAGACTATGACGTCGGCCAGCTCCCAGGGAGCATCGACAACCCCGAAGCCCTGGGAGGCGTCGACAATGAGAAGGCGATCCTCGATCACCTGGCGGATGCCCTCCAGGTCGGCCAGATAGCCGGTGCGGAAGTCCACCAGGCTCACCCCCACCGCAGTGATGGATGGCGTCAGCTGGTCGCGCAGATTTCCCGGGGTGATCCGCCCGTGGTCGGTCTCCAGCCAGACCGGGGTGAGCACTCCGAGCGCGTCAGCCGCCCTGGTTGCGGCAAAGGTCAGGCTGGGAAATTCGGCGGGCGAGATCGCAATCTGTCCGGTGAGCCCGAACATCGCGTGCATGAGCCCTTGACTCGCGCTCGGCTGGAAGGAGATCCGCTCTGACGGCAGCCCGAGGATTGCAGCGACCGCGTTGCGCACCCGGGCATCCTGATCGGCCAGGGTGGAGAGCGTGCCGAACCGCGCGCGGCCGAGGAGGCTCGACATGGCGTGCTCCTCGTCGCGCACCGCGCGCCCGAGCGGGCCAACCGCGGCAAAGTCGAGGTAACCGGGCTCCTCACCGAAACGCCCAACGAAATCCTCGATGTCCATGCTCACTGGCAGTACCTCCTCATTGGCCGTGCCTCATCACTGGCCGTACCTGCGTTGGCGGCGGGAGAAGTCACGGAGGGCGCGAAGCAGGTCGACCTCGCGAAGATCGGGGCCGAGCGCTTCAACGAAGTAGAACTCGCTGTGGGCGCTCTGCCAGAGCATGAAGTCACTGAGCCTCTGCTCGCCCGAGGTGCGGATAACAAGATCGGGATCGGGCTGGCCACCGGTATACAAGTGCTCGCCGATGAGCTCAGGGGTGAGGATCTCCGCGAGCGCATCGAGCGTGCCGCCGCCGCTCTCGTGGGTCTGCACGATGCTGCGCATCGCATCCGCAATCTCCCGCCGACCGCCGTAGCCGATCGCGAGGTTGACGTGCAGGCCGGTGTTTGTCTTCGTACGCTCCTGCGCTTGGCTGAGTTGCCCCTTGAGTTTCGGGGGCAACCCATCGGTTGAGCCGACATGCTGAATGCGCCAGTCGCGGAAGCGCGAGAGGTCGTCGGCCAGGTCGCCGATGATCTCGAACAGGCCGTCGAGTTCTTCCTGGGGACGACCCGAGAGGTTGTCGGTGGAGAGCAGGTATAGCGTCGCAACGGAGATGCCCAGGTCATCGCACCAGACCAGGAACTCGCGGTACTTGGCAGCCCCTGCGCGGTGGCCGTGCGCCGCCGTCTCGAGCTCGCGCAACTTTGCCCATCGGCGATTGCCGTCGATGATCATGGCGATGTGCCGCGGCAACTGTTGGGTGGCGAGAAAGCGCCGCAGCCGGTTCTGGTACAGCCCGTACAGAAAGCCGCGACCGAGGGGCATCTGGCGCTCTTTCACAGGGATACGCTAGCCCACTGCGGCCTGCCAGTCTGGGGCCGAAGCCCTGCCGTACACTGACGCCATGCCCGCGAAGACCCCAGGTAACGGCCCAGAGGCGGCGGTCGACAGCGAGCCGGCAGCCCAACTTCCGAACCTGCCGCTGCTCGAGGATGAGGTGCAACAGCACCCTGCCGACGCCAAGCCCACCTGGCGAGGGTGGATCCACGCCGGCACCTTTCCGGTCGCGATAGCCCTGGGAATCATCCTCGTCGTTGCCGCAGACGGGGTCGCCGCCAAAGTGAGCTCGGCGATCTTCTTCGCCTGTTCACTCTTGTTGTTCGGCACCAGTGCGCTGTACCACCGCATCGACTGGAGCCCGAAGGTCAAGGCGATCTTCAAACGCATCGACCACGCGAACATCTTCTTGCTGATCGCCGGCTCCTATACGCCCATCACCGTGCTGTGCCTGCCCCCAGCGAAGGCCACCGTACTGCTGTGGATCATCTGGACCGGTGCTGTGCTCGGTGTCGGATTCCGCATCTTCTGGATCGGGGCTCCGCGCTGGCTCTACGTGCCGCTCTATGTGCTGCTCGGTTGGGGAGCGATCCTGTTCATCGTCGACTTCTTCCAGGCGAACTGGATCATGATGACGCTCATCATCATCGGCGGCCTCTTCTACACCGCGGGCGCAGTGTTCTACGGCCTCAAGCGACCCAATCCCCTCCCCGGCGTGTTCGGGTTCCACGAGATCTTCCACACGCTGACGCTTCTCGCGTTCCTGTGCCACTGGACGGGCATCTTCATTGTCGCCACCCACCCGCCGATACTCGGTGGCTAGGCTCCAGGCGCCTTCCCGTCTGTCTGCCCCGCGTCGTCGGCATTTCCGGCACCATCGGATTCTGCGACACCCTCGTCGGCGATCCTCTGCCTGATCTCCTCGCGGTAGCGCAGCCGCCGCATCCGGCGAGTCATGTCGACCATCAGCAGCACCGTCGCGATCGCTATGCAGGCCGTGACTGCGAAACCAATAATCCCTGGCGTGATGAGGTTCTCGTCGCCCGTGTAGGCCGGGTACGGCGTGGGGGTCGGGTCGGCGATCCAGACGATTACACGGCTGGCCAGCAGTTCGAGGTGGTTCATTCTGTGTCCCCTATCGCTGGGCAAAGGTAGCCTGAGTCTGCAGACAACCCAGACTTCCAGCCTATCCGGAGTGTTCGTGACCACCCCCCCACCCGCAGCCGACCTCGACGCGAGGTACGGTCGCACCCGCTCCGCCCGTCGACGAACCCGCCTGGTCGTCATCGGGTCGGCGATCGCCTTCGTGATCGTCTTTGTGCTCTGGCTGGTGTGGGCCGGATTGCTCGGCGCACCTGCCCAGTTCGAGGCGAACGACAGCGGCCACACGATCGTCAGCGAACGCGAGGTGAGTGTGAGCTGGGAATTCAGCGTCCCCGCCGGAACCGCAGCCCAATGCGCCGTCGAGGCGCTCAACTCCACGTTCGGAATCGTCGGCTGGAAGATCGTCGACCTGCCGCCCTCTACCCAGTACACCCGCGACTTCACCGAAACCGTGCGCACCACCGAGCTTGCCGTAACCGGGTTGATCTACCGTTGCTGGCTCACCTAGGCTTGAACGATTAACGAAACCGGCCGGGCATGGCATCAGCCCCAGGGCCGGTTTCCTTCTGTGAGGAGAGCATTGTGGCACACGACAACTCGGTCACGTGGCTGACCCAGGAGGCGTTCGACCGTCGCAGTGCCGAGCTCGAACAGCTCACCGGCGAGGGTCGCGTCGAGATCGCCAAGAAAATCGAGGCCGCGCGCGAGGAGGGCGACCTCAAGGAGAACGGCGGCTACCACGCCGCCAAGGAGGAGCAGGGCAAAATTGAGGCGCGCATCCGCGTGCTCACTGAACTACTGCGCCACGCGGTCGTGGGCGAGGCCCCGGCAAGCACGGGCGTCGTCGAACCCGGCACGGTGATCACGGCGACCATCCAGGGCGATGAATCGACCTTCCTTATTGGAAGCCGCGAGATTGTCGGGGACAGCGATCTCGACGTCTACAGCGAGGGCAGCCCACTCGGCACGGCCATCATCGGCCTGAGGGTCGGGGATGACACGAGCTACACGGCCCCCAACGGCAAGTCGATATCCGTGAAGATCCGCAAAGTCGAGACCTACGTGCCCTGAGCCCGCCGCTTGACGGGTCGCGGCGACGGCGTCCGCGGGGCTACCAAATACTGAACCCCACCCGGCGCGGGGTCGGGGCGGGATTGCCTAGAACGGGAATGCCCTAGAAGTCGACGCGCGGCTCGTAGCCCTCGTCGCGCAGGCGGGCGATGACCTGTTCGGCGTGTTCCGGGCCGCGGGTTTCGATGTGCAACTCCAGCTCCACCTGGCTGATCTGAAGTCCGTTGCCGTGCCGGGTGTGCAGCACCTCGACGACATTTGCGTTGCTCTCTGCGATGATCGTGGAGACCCGGGCGAGCTGTCCGGGGCGATCAGGCAGCGGGATGCGCAGCTTGAGATAGCGCTCGGATGCCGCGAGCCCATGGCTGATCACTCGCTCCATCATGAGCGGGTCGATGTTGCCCCCGCTCAGTATCACGACCGTGGTGCCGCTGGCCTTGACCTGCCCGGACAGGATCGCGGCCACCCCCACCGCACCGGCGGGCTCGACGACGAGCTTGGCGCGCTCGAGCAGCACGAGCAGCGCCTGGGCCATGTCGTCCTCGGTCACCGTCACCACCTCATCCACCATCCGGCGCACGATCTCGAAGTTGAGCTCGCCAGGCCGCGAGACCGCGATGCCATCGGCGATCGTCGGCAGGATGGTGATGTTGGTGGGTGCGCCCTTCTGCAGCGACACCGGGTAAGCGGAAGCATTCAGCGCCTGCACCCCGATGATCTTCACGTTTCGGCCATCGAGTGCCGCGAGTTGCTTGATCGCGCTCGCCACGCCGGAGATGAGGCCGCCGCCGCCGATCGGCACGACGACCGTGTCGACATCGGGGCGCTGGTCGAGGATCTCCAGGCCGAGCGTGCCTTGGCCGGCCACGACATCCGGGTGATCGAAGGGGTGGATGAAGATGGCGCCGGTGGTGCGGGCGAACTCGGCCGCGGCCCGCAGCGGTTCGTCGACCGTGTGCCCGCGGAGCACAACCTCGGCCCCGTAGTCTTTGGTGGCCTGCAGCTTGGGCAGCGGCACGCCCACCGGCATGAAGATCGTGGCCTTGATTCCGAGGGTGCGGGCGGCGAGCGCGACGCCCTGCGCGTGATTGCCCGCCGAGGCGGCGACGACCCCGCGCGCCTTCTCCTCATCGGTCAGCCGCGAAAGCCGGTTGAACGCCCCGCGCACCTTGTAAGACCCGGTGCGCTGCAGGTTCTCGCACTTGAGATAGACAGGCGACCCGAGGATGCCGCCGAGGTAGCGCGAGCTCTCCATGGGGGTGAGCTCGACCTCACCCGAAATGCGATCCCGAGCCTCCTGGAACTCGAGGAGAGTTGGACCGGCGAGCGCAGTCTTAGGCATTCGTCACGCCATCCTTCGAGTAGAGCTGCTTCGAGTCGGGCTTCTTCGAGTAGAGCTGCTTCGAGTCGGGCTTCTTCGAGTCGGGCCTCTTCGAGTCGAGTCGGGCAGCTGTGCGCCACTGCTCGCTAGCAATGTACTTCACCACGACATTGAGCACAGCGATGATGGGCACGGCAAACAGGGCGCCGGGGATGCCCGCGATGAACGATCCCGCGGCGACCCCGAAAACGACAGCAACCGGATGCACCTTGACCGCCGTTCCCATGATGAACGGCTGCAACACGTGCCCTTCCACCTGCTGCACGGCGATCACTACCGCCACCATGATGAGGGCCGGTATCGGGCCCAGGTAGACCAGGGCGACGAACACCGCAATGATGCCGGTCAACACCGCACCCACCACCGGGATGAATGACCCGAGAAACACCGCGATCGCAATCGGCAGCACCAGCGGGAAGCCCAGCCCCGAGAAGAACCCGAGTGCCCACGCGCCCAGGCCGATGCCGACGGCGTCGACGAAAGCCACGAAGATCTGCACCTTCACGAAGGTGGTCAGCGTGATCCACCCGGCGTGACCCGCGCCGTAGACGGCGGTGCGGGACGTCTTCGGAAAGAGGCCCACGATCCAGACCCACATGCCTTTGCCGTCGATCAGGATGAAGAGCGTCGCAAAGAGAACCAGAAAGAGTCCGGCAGCCACATGGCCCGCGGTCGTGCCTACCGAGAGCACCCCCGAGATCAGCGCCTGGCTGTCTTTCTGGAGCGCGGCGACGGCCTGGTCGACGTAGGCCTGCAGCTGGGCGTCATCCAGTTGGAGCGGGGATGCCGCGAGGAACTCTTTGAAGTCGTTGAAGGCCTTCACCGACCGCACCTGCAGGTCGGGGTACCCGCTGCGAATCTGGGACACGATCACGAAGATGAGCCCGGCGACAATGGCCAGTGTGCCCAGCATCGCGAGCGCGACTGCGAGCCACTTGGGCCAGCCGTGCCTGGTGAGAAACTGCACGAGCGGCACGAGGAGCGCGGCCACGAGGATGGCTATCAGCAACGGGACCACAATGTCTTTGAGCTGGGCGATGAGGAAGAACAACACCGCGATCACGCCCACCACGAGCAGGATGCGCCAGGAGTAGGCGCCAGCGATACGTAGGGCGGGTGGCACGGACTCGTCGGCCTTCACTTCGCCGTATCCGCCGCTCGGCTCGCTCTTTCGCCCTAGTGCCACGCGACAAGTCTAGGTCGCCCTTTTTGAGTGCATGCCGTCAGGGGCATGCGCAGCGTACATCGTCGAACCGTAGTCGGCACGGTCGGCTAGGTAGGATGACGCGCATGATCGAGATGGTCGCATTCGACATGGCAGGCACCACGATCGATGACCATGGGGCCGTGTATCGGGCGCTCGAGAATGCTGTCGTCGAGACCGGGGCGACCGTGGCCGCCGCCGACCTGCAACAGTGGATGGGCACCGGCAAGGTCGAGGCGATCACCGCCCTCATGCGCCTCGGCGGCGTCGAGCCCGACGGCGCCTCCGTCGCGCGAGCCTTCGAGCGGTTCCGCACAATCCTGGCCGACTCATACCGGAGCGATCCCCCCGTGGCGCTGCCCGGCGTCGAGGCGGCCCTCCGTGAGCTTCGCGGCCGGGGCATCAGGGTCGCCCTCACCACGGGCTTCTCCGACGAAGTGGCCCTCCCCTTGCTCGCCGCCCTCGGCTGGAGCATCGGTTCGGGCGAGCATGATCTGCTGGATGCCGTGGTCACGACCTCAGACGTCGCCAGCGGCAGGCCCGCGCCCTACCTCATCCACCACGCGATGGAGAAGCTCGGAGTGCACGATGTGCGCGCGGTGCTCGCCGCCGGGGACACGATCGTCGACCTGCTCGCGGCGCGCAACGCCGGGGTGATCGCCGTCGGGGTGCTCACCGGCAAGCTCGCGCGGGCCGAGCTCGAGCCGCATCCGCACGACTACATCCTCGACAGCGTTGTGGATGTGCTGGAGCTGCCCGAGGCAAACTGAGCGCTGTGGGAGGCCGCCGGTACACTCGGCAATCATGGTCGAGACCCTGTCAGCCGCCCAAGCCCGACGCATCGCGCTCGCCGCCCAGGGCTTCGGTCGCCCGACCGGCCCCGTCGGCACCCGCCAGTTGAATCTCTTCATGCAGCGGCTTGGCGTGTTGCAGCTCGACTCGGTGAACGTGTTCGAGCGCAGCCACTATCTGCCCGCCTTCGCGCGGCTGGGCGCCTACGACAAGGCGGCCCTCGATCGGCTGACCTTTGCCAAGCGCGCACCCTATGTGGAGTACTGGGCACACCAGGCGGCGCTCATCCCTGTGGATTCCTGGCCGTTGTGGGGCTGGTTCCAGCGCCAGGAGCGCGATGGCCGGGGCCGACACACCGGGACATGGGCGCAGAGACATCCGGAGCTGATCGCGTTCCTATTGAACGAACTCGCCGAAAAGGGCGCGCTACCGGCGAGCGCGATCGAGCACGAGTCGAACAAGCGCAGCGGCCCCTGGTGGGGCTGGTCAGACGTCAAGACCGGGCTCGAGGTGCTGTTCTTCCGCGGGGACGTCGCGGTCGCGGGCCGCACGAGGTTCGAGCGCACCTACGACCTGCCGGAGAGACGCCTGCCCGCGGAGGTGTTGGGCCGCGACATCCCGAAGGCGGCGGCGATTGGAGAGCTGGTGCGACTCGGCACACAGGCGCTCGGCGTGGGCACCGCGCGCGACATCGCTGACTACTGGCGGCTCCCCCAGGCGGAGACCAAGGCCGCGCTGGCCGACCTCGTGGAGTCGGGCGAGCTACATCCCGTGACGGTGAGCGGTTGGGGCGCGCCGGCGTTCCTGCATCGGGATGCCCGCATCCCGCGTCGCATCGAAGCCGCCGCCCTGCTCTCCCCCTTCGACCCGGTGGTCTGGGAGCGCGCCCGCGCGCTGCGGATGTTTGGATTCCACTACCGCATCGAGATCTACACGCCCGCGCCGAAGCGCATCCACGGCTACTACACGCTGCCGGTGCTCATCGATGAGGCGCTCGTCGGGCGCATCGACCTCAAGACCGACCGCCAGAACGGCGTGCTGCGGGTGCAGTCGGCCTGGCGTGAGGGCGCCGCCGCCGACGGGCTCGAACCACGCATCGCGCAACTGGTGCGGGATGCCGCGGCCTGGCAAGGCATGGGCGGCATCGAGGTCGTCGCTCGCGGAGACCTCGCCGACGCCCTCGCTGTCGAACTCGGGGTGCCGCTGCGCCCCTGGAGCCGTGCCATGGCTGATCAAGCAGCTGAGCCAGCTGACCCGGAACTCTAGAAGCCGTGCCCGCTTGCCTCGAGGCGAGCGACCCGGTCGGCGATCGGCGGGTGGGTGCTGAACAGGCGGCTCATGAGACCCGGCTTGGTCGGGTCGGCGATCCACATGTGCGCCATCGTCGAATTCTGCTTGATCATCGGGCGACCGTATTCGCCGAGCTTCTGCAGGGCCTCGGCGAGCCCTTCGGGGTCGCGCGTGGTGAGTGCTCCCGTGGCATCCGCGAGGTACTCGCGCTGGCGGGAGATCGCGGCCTGCACGACTGCGGCCACGAGCGGCGCGATGATCATCGCGACGAGGCCGATCACGAGGATCACCGGGTTGCCGCCGCCTGAATTGTTGTTGTTGCCGCGCCCGCCGAAGAACGAGAAGCGCAGGAAGAGGTCAGAGATGAACCCAATCGCGACGACGAGACCGAACACGATCATTGACACCCTGATGTCGTAGTTGCGCACATGCCCGAGCTCATGCGCCATGACACCCTCGAGTTCGCGGTCGTCGAGCAGTTCGAGGATGCCCGTGGTCGCGGCGACTACGGCATGCTGCGGGTCGCGCCCGGTCGCGAAGGCGTTCGGCGCCGGGTCGTTGACGATATACACCTTGGGCATCGGGGTGCCCGTGGTGATCGACAGGTTCTCGACGATTCGATACAGCCGTGGATTATCGGCCTTCTGGATCTCGCGAGCGCCACTGAGCGACAGGGCCTGGCTTGACGCCGCGAAATACTGGATGACCGCGTAACCGGTCGCGACCACGAGCGTGATGATCACGATCGAGATGTCTTGGTAGATATAGCTCGCGAGCAGGCCAAGGCCGCCGATGATCACGATGAACAACAGGATGATGAACACCGTGTTGCGCTTGTTCGCCGCTATTGCCCTGTACATGCCTCTACCTTGATCGAACTACGCTGCCAGGAACCTGGCAGTCGATCAGAACTGTACGCGCGGCGGCTCGGCGATAGCTGCGGAGTCGGTGACCTCGAAGAATTCGCGCTCCTTGAAACCGAGGCTGCGAACGAACAGCGTGTTCGGGAAAACCTTGATCTTCGTGTTCAGCTCACGCACGCCACCGTTGTAAAAGCGACGGCTGGCCTGGATCTTGTCTTCGGTGTCGACCAGTTCGCCCTGCAACTGCAGGTAGTTCTGGTTGGCCTGCAGCTGCGGGTACGCCTCGGCTACAGCGAAGATCGACTTGAGGGCGGCCTGCATGTGGTTCTCGGCCACAGCGGCATCCGCAGGCCCCTGCACGTTGAGCGTTTCGGCGCGAGCCTTGGTGACATCCTCGAAGACTGACTTCTCGTGAGCGGCATAGCCCTTGACCGACTCGATGAGGTTCGGGATGAGGTCGGCACGACGCTTGAGCTGCACGGTGATGTCGCTCCACGCCTCGTCAACGCGCACATTGAGTGTGACGAGCCCGTTGTACGTCGACCACAGGTAGCCACCGATGATGACGATGAGCAGGACGATAACGCCGAGAACGATGAGGATTTCCATACGGAGAACTATATGCGAGGGTGTTGACACTCGCCTATGTGCAATTGCTCGCCAGAGTCGTAGGCTCACGCCATGAGACCCGCCGATGACGGCAGTATCCGGCCGATGAGCAGCGCAGCCATAAGCCCCGACGCCGCAGGGCCCAATGACATGAGCACCGCCGCCATAAGCACCGCAGAGCTGCGAGTGCGCAGGGGCCGCAAGGAAGTGCTGCACGGGCTGAGCCTGCACGTGCCTCGTGGTGCCCTCGTCGGCCTGCTGGGCCCGAGCGGGTCTGGCAAGTCGACCCTCATGCGGTGCCTCGTGGGGGTGCAGCGCATCGCCTCGGGCACGGCGACCGTGCTGGGCAGCGCAGCAGGCAGTGCCCCGCTTCGCGACCGCATCGGCTATGTGACCCAGGCCGCGAGCGTCTACGACGACCTCACGGTGCGCCAGAACCTCCACTACTTTCGGGCCATCCTCGGTGCGCCAAAGTCAGACGTCGATCGAGTCATCGACCAGGTCGATCTGCGAGAGCACGCCGGCTCTCTGGTCGGCTCACTCTCCGGCGGTGAGCGGGGGCGTGCCTCCCTGGCCGCCGCGCTGCTGGGCTCCCCTGACTTGCTCGTGCTCGACGAGCCCACCGTGGGCCTCGACCCGGTGCTGCGATCAGACCTGTGGGCGCTGTTCCGTCGGCTCTCCGGTGCCGGAACGACACTCCTTGTCTCGAGCCACGTCATGGACGAGGCCACCCGATGCGATCGCCTGCTCCTGCTGCGCGACGGCTCTCTGCTGGCCGACCTGACCCCGGCCGAACTGCTGGGGAGCACCGGCGAGACGGACCCCGAGCAGGCCTTCCTCGCCCTCATCCGGCATTCGGTCGGAGCCTCGCCTGCGGGAGAGCCGGCTGCTAGAGAGGACGGCGCATCATGAACCTGTCGCGCACCTTCGCCACTGCGGGTCGGGTACTCCTGCAGATTCGGCACGATCCGCGCACGATCGGCCTGCTGCTCGTGGTACCGAGCCTGCTGATCGGCCTGATGGCATGGCTGTTCACCGACACGCCCGTGTTCGCGCGGGTCGGGCCTGCGATGCTCGCCCTGTTCCCGTTCATCATCATGTTCCTCGTGACGAGCATCACGACCCTGCGTGAGCGCCGGTCGGGCACGCTCGAACGCCTGCTCAGCCTGCCCATCAGCAAGCTGGACTTTATCCTGGGCTACACGCTTGCGTTCGGCCTGCTGGCAATAGTGCAGGCGAGCATCGCGGTGGGGTTCGCCGTCTGGGTGTGCGGGCTGGACATCCAGGGGTCGTTGTGGCTGCTGCTGGCTGTGGCTCTCGCCGACGCCGTGCTCGGCACCACCCTCGGCCTATTCGTCAGCGCGTTTGCGCGAACCGAATTCCAGGTCGTGCAGTTCATGCCGGTGCTGGTCTTCCCGCAGGTGCTGCTCGGCGGCATCTTCCTTCCGAGAGACCAGTTGCCGGATGTGCTCAAGGCGATATCCGATTGGCTGCCGCTGTCGCACGCGATCGACGCCCTCAACGCCGTCGCCACAGACAGTGAGGATGCCTCCTACGTCGGCGGCAAACTGCTCATCATCGGGGCGTTCGCGCTCGGCGCAGTACTACTGGGTGCGGCGACCCTCCGGCGCAAGACCAGCTAGTTGCGGCTGGTCAGGATCAGCGGGAGCGGATGACCTGCTGCAGCCAGCGGTAGGAGCGTTTCGGGGTGCGCTTCTGCGTGTCGAAGTCGACGCGGACGAGGCCGAAGCGCTCGCGGAATCCCGCTGCCCACTCCCAGTTGTCCATGAGCGTCCAGACGAAGTAGCCCCGCAGGTCGAGGCCCGGCGCGCCAGCAAACGCC
>JAYUVE010000024.1:0-8672 GCA_043754275.1 Microbacteriaceae bacterium
AGGCACGCATCATCAAGCGCGAGGAGGGCGACGCATAATGGCGATCGGATCCAAGGAGCTCGCCCCAGTCGAGCTCGACACTTTTGAAGACGAGCGACTTGTCGACGAACTGAAGAAGGCGAAGGAAGAACTCTTCAACCTCCGCTTCCAGTCCGCGACCGGCCAGCTCGAAAGCCACGGGCGCATCCGTGCCGTCAAGCGCGACATCGCGCGCATCTACACGATCATCCGTGAGCGTGAGCTGGGACTTCGTGCGACCCCGGTTGTTGTCGAGGCGCCCGCGAAGGCCGCCAAGAAGGCAGCACCCAAGGCAACCAAGACGACTGAAGATGTGGCTGACGCCGCGACCGATGTCGACGCTGTTGAAACAACCACAGACACGAAGGAGGCATAGTCATGGCAAAAGTTACTGCTCCGGTGAAGACCGAGAAGGGCGCCACGACCGCCGAACTCGCCCGCGGCTACCGCAAGACACGTCGCGGCTACGTCACGAGCGACAAGATGGATAAGACCATCGTCGTTGAGGTCGAGGACCGCGTAAAGCACCCGCTTTACGGCAAGGTCATCCGCCGCACATCCAAGGTCAAGGCACACGACGAGGCCAATGGGGCCGGCGTCGGCGACCTGGTCCTCATCAGCGAGACCCGTCCGCTCAGTGCGTCAAAGCGCTGGCGCCTGGTCGAGATCCTCGAGAAGGCGAAGTAGGCCATGCTTCAGCAGGAATCCCGAGTCAAGGTCGCCGACAACACCGGCGCCAAGGAGCTCCTTACCATCCGCGTGCTCGGTGGCTCAGGCCGCCGTTACGCGGGCCTCGGTGACGTCATCGTCGCCACAGTCAAAGACGCGATTCCGGGCGGCAACGTCAAGAAGGGCGATGTGGTCAAGGCCGTCATCGTTCGCGTCGTCAAGCAGACCCGTCGTGCAGACGGCTCGTACATCAAGTTCGACGAGAACGCCGCGGTCATCCTGAAGGCTGACGGGGACCCCCGTGGTACCCGCATCTTCGGACCGGTCGGTCGTGAGCTTCGTGACAAGAAGTTCATGAAGATCATCTCGCTCGCACCGGAGGTGCTGTAATGGCAAACATTCGCAAGGGCGACCTCGTCCAGGTGATCAGTGGACCGACCCCCGAGCGCGGTGGAGACCGTGGCAAGCAGGGTCGGGTCATCGGCATCCAGGCCGACAAGAACCGCGTCATCGTGCAGGGCATCAACTTCGTGACCAAGCACAACCGCGTGGGCCAGACCCAGCGCGGCACGAAGACCGGTGGCATCGAGACCGTCGAGGCCCCGATCCATGTGTCCAACGTGGCGCTTGTCGACCCCGCGACGAAACTGCCCGCTCGAGTCGGCTTCACCATCGAGACCGATGACCGCGGGAAGACCACGCGCGTGCGCTTCTTCAAGAAGTCGCGTCGCGTCGAGACCAAGAAGTCGAAGGCAGCTCGTGCCGCCGAGGCCGCCGCCGAAGACAAGCAGGCAGCAGACAAGCCAGCTGTCGAGAAGGCCGCCACGGCTGCTCCCAAGGCCAAGAAGGATGCCGCTGTTTCTGACGAAGCCGCTGCAGCCGAGAAAGACGCAAACTGATGACTGACATCACTACTGCCCCGGAAAAGGCCAGTAAGGCAAAGGGCGCTGCCGCCAAGGCTGCCAAGGCTGGCGCCTACCAGCCTCGCCTGAAGCAGAAGTACCGCAACGAGATCGCTGCCCAGCTCAAGAAGGACTTCGGCTTCACGAACGTGCACCAGGTGCCCGGGCTCGTGAAGGTCGTCGTGAACACGGGTGTCGGCGAGGCTGCACGTGACGGCAAGATCATCGATGGGGCCGTCAAGGACCTCACCGCGATCACCGGCCAGAAGCCGCAGGTCACCAACGCCCGCAAGTCGATCGCGCAGTTCAAGCTGCGTGAGGGACAGCCCATCGGCGCCCACGTCACCCTCCGCGGTGACCGGGCTTGGGAGTTCCTCGACCGGCTGGTCACGCTCGCCCTGCCCCGCATCCGCGACTTCCGCGGCCTGTCGGACAAGCAGTTCGACGGCAACGGCAACTACACCTTCGGTCTCACCGAGCAGTCTGTGTTCCACGAGATCGACCAGGACAAGATCGACCGCGTGCGTGGTTTCGACATCACCGTCGTGACCACCGCCAAGACCGACGACGAGGGTCGCGCGCTGCTCAAGGCGCTCGGCTTCCCGTTCCGCACCGTCGAAAAAGCTAACTAACCCAAGCACCACCGATCGACCAGGTCGGCATTCGCGTAACGGATGCCGAAACCGGACGAGATAGGCAAGACATCATGACAATGACAGATCCGGTCGCAGACCTGCTGACCAGACTGCGCAACGCCAACTCGGCGTACCACGACACGGTTTCGCTGCCCAGCAGCAAGCTCAAGTCGCACCTTGCGGAGATCCTCAAGAACGAGGGCTACATCTCCGCCTGGAAGGTGGAGGACGCTCGCGTGGGCCAGACCCTCACGATCGACCTCAAGTACGGCCCCAACCGTGAGCGCTCCATCGTGGGCATCAAGCGCGTGTCGAAGCCCGGCCTGCGCGTGTACGCAAAGTCGACCGAGATCCCCAAGGTTCTCGGCGGGCTCGGCGTCGCCATCCTGTCCACCTCCTCGGGTCTGCTGACCGACAAAGAGGCCTCATCGAAGGGCGTGGGTGGGGAAGTCCTCGCCTACGTGTGGTAGCCGACAATGTCACGCATTGGAAGACTCCCCATCGACGTCCCCGCGGGCGTCGAGGTGAAGATCGACGGCCAGGCCGTCGCTGTCAAAGGCCCCAAGGGCGAGCTGTCGCTCGTCGTGGCGGCCCCGATCGAGGTCGCACTCGAAGACGGCCAGGTGCTGGTCACCCGCCCGGACGACGAGCGCGCATCCCGATCGCTGCACGGTCTCACCCGCACACTCATCGCCAACCAGATCATCGGCGTGACTGACGGGTACACCAAGGGCCTCGAGGTTGTCGGAACGGGCTACCGGGTTGCCGCGAAGGGTGACTCCATCGAGTTCGCCCTCGGCTACTCGCACTCGATCACCGTCGACCCGCCCAAGGGCATCAGCTTCACGGTCGAGGGAAACAACAAGATCACCGTGAACGGGATCGACAAGCAGGCCGTCGGCGAAGTCGCGGCCAACATTCGTAAGTTGCGCAAGCCTGAGCCCTACAAGGGCAAGGGTGTGCGCTACGCGGGCGAAGTCGTCCGTCGCAAGGCCGGAAAGAGTGGTAAGTAGACATGGCTCTCGGAACCAGGGGTAAGAGCAAGTCGGCGGCGAAGAGCCGCAGGCACGCACGCCTTCGCAAGAAGGTCGTGGGCACCGAGGCGCGTCCGCGTCTCGTCGTCACCCGTTCGGCCCGCCACGTCTTCGTGCAAGTCGTCGATGACTCGAAGGGCCACACGCTCGCGTCAGCATCGACGCTTGAGGCCGACCTGCGCAGCTTCGACGGCGACAAGACGGCCAAGGCGCACAAGGTTGGCGAGCTCGTCGCCGAACGCGCCAAGAAGGCCGGGGTTGACGCTGTCGTATTCGATCGTGGTGGAAGCCGTTATGCGGGACGCGTCGCGGCAATCGCCGACGGCGCCCGCGAAGGTGGGTTGGACCTGTGAGCGACATCGAGTCTGGAACAAGCGAAACGAACAAGGAGCAGGACGTGGCCGTTGAGGCTAATGAGGCCGTCGTGGCCGATGCAGTCGTGGACGCCCCTGTCACCGACCTGACCAGCGAGCCACGCGAGGCCCGCCGTGGCGGCCGCGAACGCAACCCGAACCGCGACCGTGGTAGCAGCCGTGACGCCGAGAAGAGCCAGTTCCTCGAGCGCGTGGTGACGATCAACCGCGTCTCGAAGGTGGTCAAGGGCGGACGTCGGTTCAGCTTCACCGCCCTCGTTGTCGTTGGTGACGGCAACGGCTTGGTCGGTGTCGGTTACGGCAAGGCCCGCGAAGTGCCCACCGCGATCTCCAAGGGCGTCGAGGAGGCGAAGAAGAACTTCTTCCGCGTCCCGCGCGTCGGAGTGACCATTCCACATCCCGTGCAGGGTGAGGCCGCGGCTGGCGTCGTGCTGCTTCGTCCGGCATCCGCCGGTACCGGTGTTATCGCCGGCGGCCCGGTGCGTGCCGTGCTCGAATGTGCGGGCATCCACGATGTGCTGAGCAAGTCGCTCGGTTCGTCGAACACGATCAACATCGTGCACGCGACGGTCGCTGCCCTCAAGCAGCTCGAGGAGCCTCGTGCGGTCGCCGCACGTCGCGGCCTGCCCGTCGAGCACGTTGTCCCGGCTCGCCTACTGCGCGTCGAGGCTGAATCTAAGGCAGGTGTCTGATGGCTGCGCGCCTGAAGGTGACCCAGATCAAATCCAAAATTAGTGAGAAGCAGAATCAGCGCGACACCCTGCGGAGCCTCGGGCTCCACCGCATCGGTGACGTCGTGGTCCGCGAGGACACCCTGCAGAACCGCGGCTACGTGCGCACGGTGGCTCACCTCGTCAAGGTCGAGGAGATTGACTAATGGCTGAAGAAACAGCCCCCAAGAAGGCTGCGGCTCCCAAGGCTGCTGCTGCGAAGGCTGCTGCGCCGAAAGCCGCAGAGCCGAAGGCTGCTGCCGCCAAGGCACCCGCCGCCGCGAAGGCTCCTGCCGCGCCGAAGACCGAGGCTGCCCCCAAGGCAGCAGCGGCGAAGGCCGACGGTGCCGTTGGCGCCAAGGCTCCAGCAGCAAAGGCTGCACCGGCGAAAAAGACTGCCAAGGCCGATGTCCCGTCGCGCCCGCAGGTGCTCAAAGTTCACCACCTGCGCCCCGCGCCGGGTGCCAAGAAGGACAAGACCCGCGTTGGACGCGGTGAAGGCTCGAAGGGCAAGACGGCGGGCCGCGGCACCAAGGGCACCAAGGCTCGCTATTCGGTGCGCCCCGGGTTCGAGGCCGGCAACATCGGGTTCGTCATGCGTTCACCGAAGCTGCGCGGGTTCAAGAACCCGTTCCGCGTCGAGTACCAGGTCGTAAACCTCGAGAAGCTCGCCGAGCTCTACCCCAAGGGTGGTGAGGTCACCATCGGTGACCTGGTCGCGAAGGGTGCCGTGCGCAAGAACGAGAAGGTCAAGGTTCTTGGGGATGGCGATATTGCGGTTAAGCTAAACGTTGCAGTTGACAAGGTCTCCGGCTCCGCCGAGCAGAAGATCTTGGCCGCTGGCGGTTCGATCAAGTAGTACCTCCTCGGAGATTCGAGTGGGGCTCCTTGTCGGGGCCTCACTCGACTGCAGTACCCAGACATACCGAGAAAATCACCGGAGGCCCTTGTGTTCAGAGCTGTCGCGCGGATAATTCGCACGCCTGACCTTCGCAGGAAGATCGGATTCACGCTCGGCATCGTCGCGCTGTTCCGGCTCGGTTCGTTCATCCCGGCCCCGTTCGTGGACTTCGGCAATGTGCAGGTCTGTCTCGCAAGCAACGCGGGGACCTCGGGGCTCTACGACCTCGTGAACCTCTTCAGCGGTGGGGCATTGCTCCAGCTCTCGATCTTCGCGCTGGGGATCATGCCGTACATCACGGCGTCGATCATCGTGCAGCTGTTGCGCGTGGTCATCCCACACTTCGAGACCCTCTACAAGGAGGGCCAGGCCGGCCAGTCCCGCTTGACGCAGTACACCCGCTACCTCACGATCGCGCTGGGCGTGCTCCAGTCGACGACGCTCATCACTGTCGCGCGCAGCGGCGCGCTCTTCCCGTCCAACTCGGGCGTCGCGGAGTGCAGCCAGCTCATCACCGACGATGCCTGGTACGCCATCATGCTCATGGTCATCACGATGACCGCTGGCACGGGTCTCATCATGTGGATGGGCGAGCTCATCACCGAGCGCGGCATCGGCAACGGGATGTCGCTGCTCATCTTCACCTCGATCTCCGCTCGCTTCCCCAGCTCGCTCGGCAGCATCTTCCAGGCCAAGGGCATCCAGGTCTTCATCGCGGTGATCGTGATCGGGATCCTCATCATGGCTGCCGTGGTCTTCGTCGAGCAATCGCAGCGCCGCATCCCCGTCCAGTACGCCAAGCGGATGGTCGGGCGGCGCACCTACGGCGGCAACAACACGTACATCCCGATCAAGGTCAACATGGCCGGCGTCGTGCCAGTGATCTTCGCGTCGTCCCTGCTTTACCTGCCCGCCCTCATCGCGCAGTTCAACCAGCCGAAGGCGGGGCAGACTCCCGCGGGCTGGGTCACCTGGATCCAGAACTACCTGACCAAGGGCGATCACCCGCTCTACATGCTCCTGTACTTCCTGCTCATCGTCGGCTTCACCTACTTCTACGTCGCTATTACCTTCAACCCCGAAGAGGTCGCTGACAACATGAAGAAGTACGGCGGGTTCATCCCGGGCATCCGCGCCGGTCGTCCGACGGCAGAGTATCTCGACTATGTGTTGACCCGGGTGACGCTTCCCGGCTCGATCTACCTGGGGCTCATCGCCCTCGTGCCCCTCGTCGCCCTCGTGCTTGTCGGCGCGAACACAAACTTCCCGTTCGGTGGCGCCAGCCTGCTGATCATCGTCGGCGTGGGGCTCGAGACGGTCAAGCAGATCGACTCCCAGCTGCAGCAGCGTCACTATGAGGGCCTGCTCCGTTGAGCCGGCTGCTCCTCATCGGACCGCCGGGTGCAGGCAAAGGCACCCAGGCGGCCCGGCTAGCTGAGGCATACCTGATTCCGGCGATCTCCACCGGCGACATCTTCCGCAGCAACGTCAAGCACGAAACAGCTCTCGGCAAGAAGGCCAAGATCTACATGGATGCCGGGGACAACGTTCCCGACTCGCTCACGAACGACCTGATCAGGCATCGGCTCGCCGAACCGGATGCTGAAAGCGGCTTCCTGCTCGACGGCTACCCCCGCACCACCGACCAGGTGCGTGAGCTCGACGAGTTCCTGCTCGGGCACGGCACGGCACTCGATGCGGTTATCGAGTTGGTGGCTGACCCTGACATCGTGGTCGATCGCCTGCGCAAGCGCGCAATCGAGCAGGCACGCAGCGACGACGATGAAGCGGTGGTGCGCCACCGCCTCGAGGTCTACCGCGAGCAGACCGAGCCGCTCATCGACGTGTACGACGGGCGCGGTGTGCTCGTGAAAGTCGATGCGATGGGTGCCATCGACGATGTGACGAACCGCATCATTGGGGCGCTCGCTGGTCGCGGCATCGCCCTGCCCGACGCCGCCTCGTTATAACGTGGCGCTTCGCGGAGCGCGCGGGATCTACAAGACCCCGGCGGAACTCAAGCTCATGCTCGAGCCAGGGCGCATCACCGCGGCATCCCTGGCGGCCGTGCGTGCCGCGGTGCGGCCGGGGGCATCAACTCTTGAACTCGACGCGATTGCCGAGCGCGTGATCAGGGACGCTGGGGCTGTGCCGAACTTCATGAAGGAGCCGGGCTACATCCACACGCTGTGCACGTCGGTCAACGACGAGGTTGTGCACGGGGTGCCCGGGGCGCGGGTGCTTCGGGCCGGCGACATCCTGTCCGTTGACAGTGGCGCGGAGCTAGGTGGCTGGAATGGCGATTCTGCCTTCACGATCGTGGTCCCCGACCCGTCCCGCCCCGACGTTGTGGCGAAACGGCAGGCGCTGTCGGATGCCACAGAGCACGCGCTCTGGGCCGGAATCGCCGCGCTCGCCAGCGCACGCCGCCTGAACGAGCTGGGTGCCGTGATCGAGGATGCCGTCGCATCGCGTGGTCATTACGGAATCCTCGAAGATTACGTCGGCCACGGAATCGGGCGGTCGATGCACGAGGATCCGCCGGTGTTCAACTACCGTGTGCGCCCCGGCGGGCCCGAGATCAAGCCCGGCCTCGTCGTCGCGATCGAGCCCATGGTGACGGCCGGCGGAATCGAAACGCATGTGCTCGACGACGACTGGACAGTGGCGACCGATGACGGCACGGATGCCGCGCACTGGGAGCACTCCGTCGCCGTCCACGCCGGCGGGCTCTGGGTGCTCACCGCCGAGGATGGCGGGGCGGCGGGACTGAAGCCGTTCGGTGTCACGCCCGTGCCGATCGTCTGAATCCTCGGTCGCAAGCTCCCTCGGCGCTGGCGTCGCGAGATCGCTGGCGCGATCCTCCTTGCTCCAGCGCGGGGAATGACCTAAGCTTGATCTTTGGTGTTTCCGGCCGATTTTGTCGTGCCCGCAGTTCCGCAAGGAACAAGGGCTTTCGGCATGCGGCGGCAGCACCGCAGTGCAAATGCAAGAAAACCGCAGACCAGCGAATCAAGACTTATAGCGACGAAGAGGCAATGGCCAAAAAAGACGGTGTCATCGAGATCGAAGGCGCAGTTGTCGAAGCTCTGCCCAACGCGATGTTTCGCGTTGAGTTGACCAACGGACACAGAGTACTCGCCCACATCTCGGGCAAGATGCGACAGAACTACATCCGAATCCTCCCTGAGGACCGGGTCGTCGTCGAGTTGAGCCCGTATGACCTGACCCGTGGCCGGATCACTTACCGCTACAAGTAACTATTCCAGCTGGAAAGTAACGGCCCGCGGCATTCCGCGGGTACGAAGACAGCGAGTGCAAGGAAACAACAATGAAGGTCAACCCCAGCGTCAAGCCGATCTGTGACCACTGCCGCGTCATCCGCCGCAATGGCAACGTCATGGTGATCTGCAAGTCGAACCCGCGCCA
>JAYUVE010000025.1:0-27602 GCA_043754275.1 Microbacteriaceae bacterium
CGAGTCCAACTCGGCTGACCCGCTTTTCGTTTGCCGCGAAGTGGTCGAGGGTAAGCCCTTTCAAGAGCGCTCCTGGTTCGACGTTGAGCGCGGTCGCCAAGCGAACGAGGGTGAGGATGCTCGGCATCGAGCGCCCCTTTTCGTGAGCCCGGATATTCGCTGAGTCGATCCCGCTCGCTGCGGCCAGTTGGTCCTGCGTCATAGCCAGCCGTCATCGCGCCTCAACGATGCGCTCGCCGATGTACTCCGGGACCCACCACCTGAGCTTCGGGATGCGTTGATCAAGTTCGCCACGCGCATTCCGGCGTTCATGTACCTGACCGACTTCGCTCGCGTATACCGGCGTCGAAGCCCATCAAGGACTCCGTCGCTATGGCTTGTACGACACCGTGGTCGCAATCGACTAACCCGCTCAGTGCCCCACTCTAGGGCCGGTGGTACACTTGGGGCATGCCCACTGACCGCCCCCGCTACCAGATAACGGAGACCGACGAGGTCGCCCACGCGCTGGATGCCGCGGCGCAGCGCTGGCCCGGCGAGCCACGGTCTCGCTTGGCTGTTCGATTGATCGTCGACAACGGTCGAGCCGTGGGCGAGGTGAACCAGGAGGATTCGGATCGCCGACTGCGTGCTCTCGACGAGCTCGCCGGATCGTTTCCGGGGCTGTCGAGCCCCGGTTGGCGTGACGAGCTACGGAATGAGTGGCCCGAGTGATTGTGCTCGACGCGAGCGTCATGATCGCGGTTTTTGATCCGCTGGATGCACATTTCGCGTCGGCCCGCGACGTGTTCCGCGCCCAGTCAACGCAACGGTTGGTCGCACATCGACACACGATGGCCGAGTCCCTGGTCGTGGCGGCGCGGGCGAATCTGACAGCGGCCGTCGCGGCCGCACTCGCCAGTCTGGGGGTCGGTCGCCTGGACGAGCCAGACGATCCGGTGGCGCTCGCGGAACTCCGCGCTAATACCAGCCTCAGGATGCCAGATGCCTGCGTGCTTCTCGCTGCCAAACGCGACGGCGCCAGCATCGCCACCTTTGATCAGCGCCTCGCGCATGCCGCTCGCGAGAATGGGATTCTCGTTGTCGGCCTGTAGCAGCTAAGCTGTTATGTCGGTCGGCGCTAGACGCCCACCACATCCCACCACTGCCGGCATCAGGCCAGTTCGTGGCAGCGCGTCCTCGAGACGCACGAAAGGAAAACAATGGCACCGAGAAAAAAGGTCACGGGTCTGATTAAGCTTCAGATCCAGGCCGGCGCCGCCAACCCCGCACCGCCCATCGGGCCTGCGCTGGGTCAGCATGGCGTCAACATCATGGAGTTCTGCAAGGCCTACAACGCCGCGACCGAGTCGCAGCGCGGCAACGTCATTCCGGTGGAGATCACCGTCTACGAAGACCGTTCGTTCACGTTCATCCTCAAGACCCCTCCGGCCGCCGAGCTCATCAAGAAGGCCGCGGGTGTTGCCAAGGGTTCACCCACGCCGCACACGGTTAAGGTCGCCAAGCTCACCAAGGAGCAGGTCCGCTCGATCGCGGAGCAGAAGATGGTCGACCTCAACGCCAACGACATCGAGGGTGCCGAGAAGATCATCGCTGGCACCGCTCGCTCTATGGGAATCACGGTGGAGGCATAATGGCCGCGAAGTCGAAGGCGTACCGCGCCGCCGCCGAGAAGATCGAAGAGGGCAAGTTCTACAGCCCCGCCGAGGCAGTCGCCGTCGCGAGGGAGACCGGGTCGAAGAAGTTCAACTCGACCGTCGAGGTCGCGCTCAAGCTCGGCGTCGACCCGCGCAAGGCCGACCAGATGGTGCGCGGCACCGTCATCCTGCCGCACGGCACGGGCAAGACCGCTCGCGTCATCGTGTTCGCGACTGGCCCGGCAGCTGAGGCCGCCATCGCGGCCGGTGCTGACGAGGTCGGTGGCGTCGAGCTGATCGAGAAGGTCGCCGGTGGTTACACCGCGTTCGACTCGGCTGTTTCGACCCCGGAGCTCATGGGCCAGGTCGGTCGTCTCGGAAAGGTGCTCGGCCCGCGTGGCCTCATGCCCAACCCGAAGACCGGCACGGTCACCCAAGACACCGCCAAGGCCGTGTCTGACATCAAGGGCGGCAAGATCGAGTTCCGCGTCGACAAGCATTCCAACGTACACTTCGTCGTCGGCAAGGCGGGATTCAGCGAGGACCAGCTTAGCGAGAACATCAAGGCTGCGCTCGACGAGATCGTGCGTGCGAAGCCGAGCTCCTCGAAGGGTCGCTACATCACGAAGGGAACGGTGTCGACGACGTTCGGCCCCGGCATCCCGCTTGATGTGAACGCGCTGTAGCCAGAAGAAGTATCAGGAGGGGATCCCGTGAGAGCGGGGTCCCCTTCGTTCTTTGTCGGGCCCCGGTATCCCTTGGGCCGCGTGCCCAGTGCGAACCCCCGCACGGCCGGGGGAGTCGTGACGGCCCCGACACCCAGCAGCGACTGGGTTCCGGCATCGAGATAACCGTACGAAGCCATGTGGATGCGGTACAGGGCCCCGCCGACCCCCCGGTCACTCCAGAGCGGGCAGGCAGCGTCGTCGTTCCAGGGCGAGTGGATGATCGGCTCATGTCCCGTCACCCCGATGAGTCCTTTGGCCGCGTTGCCGTTCACCGCGAGCGCGGTCGCGCCGAACTCGGGATTGCCCGGGTCGCGCCGGTCGATGCGCCCCCAGCGCGCCTCGAGATCGGCGGCCGCTTCCCCGTCGTAGACATGGTCGGCGTGAAGGCTTGCCACGCTCGAGATCGCCGGGTCGACGCCGGCAGAGCCGAGCATGACAAAGGCGTGGATGCCGAGGTCGGCTCCGGCGATCGCCAGCGCGGCAGTGGTCGCGCCATAGGAATGCGCGACCACGCTCACCGTGGGTTGGGCGCGCGTGCCGCGTGCCGCACGTAGCCCGGTGATATCCCGAGTCAGAAGCAGCGCGCCGCGGGTCGCATAGTTGTCGCGGGTCGCCTCCATTCCCGGAGGCGGTGTGCGGTACCCGACCCAGGCGATCACCGCGTGCCGCTTCACGGCGCGCGCCGTCGTCTGGGCGTCGTAAACGTTCTGGGCGGCACGCGTCCACAGGTGCATGTCGCTGGTCAGCGTGCCCATGCCGGGCACAAGGAACGTCACCTGCTTGGCGGTGTCGAGATTGCCGATGGCGATCGCGGCCAGCGGCGGCCGGTCTGAGGTCAGTTCGATCAGGTACCGCTTGCCCCTCTCGACGGCTCCCAGCGCACCAGCGATTGCCCGAAGTGCCGCGTCCTGCTGCGCGGCGATCACATCGGCAGGGTTCTTCGCCACGGCGGCAGCTGCGGCATCCAAATCCAGTTTCAGTTGGGCACGGTTGGCGGTGTTCCGCGCCGCGAAGTCGACTCCCGCGAGGTTGCCCAGCACATCGGGCATCCGCGCGACCAGCTGTTTTTGCTCTGACTTGGGCACGCTCGCCCACCAGCCGGCCACCACGCGGGGGTCAGGGCTGAGGGCGGCGGCGGTGAGCCCGTCGTGGTTCGAGAGGAAGGCGGCCACCTGTGCCTGGGGCATGTCGGCAAGCCGTGCGTGATCGGTGACCTGCCAGCCCGTGGGAGTGGCGGGAGCCAGCGCCATAGTCGCGAGGGCGCACGCGGCACCCACGACCAGCAGCGCGGCGCGGTGGACGGTGCGCCACATGCTGGCGACCTCCTTGTCGCCCGGATTGAACGGGTCTGGTGATCATGCTCCGTCCGTTACCAAATTGCAACCTTTGGGACCACATACTTGAATTGTGCTGAAGGTGAGGGCTGCGGTCCCGGATGACGCGACCCTGCTGCACCGGCTCGCTGCGGCCACCTTCGCGCTCGCCTGCCCACCGCACACGACCCTCGAGGCGATCGAGGATTTCATCACGACCGTGCTCTCGACGGAGAGCTTTGAGATGTACCTCGCCGATTCCCAGCGTGCGCTGTTCATCGCCGAGAACCAGGGTGTCGCGGCCGGCTACGCCATGGTCGTGTTCGGCGAGCCGGCCGATCAGGATGCCGCGGCAGCAGTCACCGCCCGTCCCGCCGCCGAGCTGAGCAAGCTCTACGTGCGCCAGGAGCACCACGCCGCCGGTGTCGCCCCTGCCCTGCTCGCGTCGGCGGTGGACGCCGCGCGCCGCCGCGGCGTGCTCATCCTCTGGCTGGGCGTCAACCAGCACAACGCGCGGGCGAACCGGTTCTACGAGAAGAGCGGGTTCGCCATCGTCGGCACGAAGAGGTTTCTCGTCGGCGACCGTTACGAAGACGACTACGTGCGCGCGTTAGCCGTCTGACACCTTCAGCACGATCTTGCCCCGAGTGTGCCCGGTCTCGAGTGCCTCATGCGCCTCGGCCACCGAGTCGAGATCGAAGACCTGGTCGACGAATACGCGCACGTCGCCAGATTCCAAGAGCCGCGAGATCACGGCGAGGGTCGACCCATCGGCGGAGACCTGGTAGCCCGACGCGCGCACTCCGGCGGCCGCGGCATCCTCGGCAAGGGTCGGCCAGCTGCCGGTCGGCACGTTGACGAGCAGACCCCCAGGCTTGAGCACGGAGAGTGAGCGGGTGCCGGTGTCATCCTTCACGTTTCCGATCAGGTCGATCACGACATCGAGATCTTCCACCACGTCTTCGAAGCGCGTTGTCGAGTAGTCGATGACCTCGCTGGCACCCAGTTCACGCAGCCAGCTCACATTGCGGGTGGAGCCCGTGGTGATGACGTGCGCACCAAAGAAGCTCGCGAACTGGATGGCGAAGTGCCCCACCCCGCCTGCTCCGGCGTGGATAAGCATGCGCTGGCCCTCGTGGGCCTTCGCGACATCCACCACGGCACCCCACGCGGTCATGGCCGCGGTCGGGACTCCGGCCGCCTCCACATGCGAGAGCGCACGGGGCTTGCGCGTGATGCACATCGCGGGAACCGAGAGGTATTCGGCGTAGGCACCACCGAACCGCGGCACCATGGTCAGCCCGTATACCTCGTCGCCGGTCTTGATCGGGTGCGAAGCGTAGGGAGCCTGCACGACGATCCCGCTGAAGTCATTGCCGAGGATCGCCGGAAAGTGCTCGATCGCGCCCGAGGCGCCCTTGCCCGAACGGGTCTTGGCGTCGATGGGGTTGAGGCCGGCCGCAACGACCTTGACGAGAAATTCCGCGGCAATCCTGACGGGCCGTTCGACCTCGGCTGACTGGAGCACCGAAGGCCCACCCGTCGCCTCAATAACGATGGCTCGCATCGTGGTCATCCGTTGGCCTCCCCGCCGTGCATCTCTCCAAGTAAAGAGGCCCAATGATTCGGCGTTGTTACGGCGATGTCACTTCGTTGCAAACTATCGGGTGCGGTTAGGCTTCGACGATGGGCGCTGAGAACCCACCCGATTCCAACCCCAGAGTCAGGGTGCGCGAGGTGCGCGTGCTGAGCGAGAACTGGTACAAGCTGCACGCCACCACCTTCGACTGCCTCGGGGACGACGGCGAATGGATGACGCGCACCCGCGAGACCTACGATCGCGGCAACGGCGCGACGATCCTGCTCTACGACCTCAAGCGACGCACGGTGCTGCTCACCTCGCAGTTTCGCTATCCGGTCTACATCAACGGCCACCCCGACGGAGTGTTGATCGAAACTGCGGCGGGACTACTCGATGATGACGACCCGCAGACGGCAATCCGTAGAGAGGCGATCGAGGAGACCGGTCACGACCTGGGTGAACTCACCCACGTCTTCGATGCGTTCATGAGCCCCGGCTCGGTCACCGAGCGACTGCACTTCTACGCCGCGCCGTACTCGTCTGACACCAAGGCGGGTGACGGCGGAGGCCTGGCAAAGGAGGGCGAGCACATCACGGTGCTCGAGCTGGGCATCGACGAGGCACTGGGCATGATCGAAGACGGCCGCATCAACGACGGCAAGACGATCATGCTGCTGCAGTGGTCGGTGCTGCGTGGTCCGTTTGCGGGGGCGTGACATGCGCGGGCATGAGATGAGCAGGGGCGACATCGCGGCGAGCCTGCTGGGCTGCGTACTTGTGATCGCGGCACTGGTCATCATCTGGGGCGCGCGGCTGAGCATCCCGCGCGAGCTCTACGTCAGTGAGCTCGGAGCCGAGGGGATGCCCACCGCCAAGTGGTTCGAGGCCGCCCTGCTGCTCGTGGTCGCCGGCGGAGCGCTCATCGCCTGGGCGGGTCGGCGGGTGCGATCGCGGCTGCGGGTACTTGCCGCCTGGACCCCGGCCATCTCGCTGTGGATCGCGTGCGGATTCTTCCTCTTCGCCTCGCAGGTGACCTGCACCGCGGGCTGCCCGTTGCCCTACGGCGCGACGTTCAACCTGCAGGACTTCCTGCACACCCTTTCGGCGGTGCTCGCCTTCGCGGCGGCCTGCTGGGCGATGCTGCAGTCGTCGTTCGCGCAAGACCATCGGGTGCTCGCGCTGTTCTCCGGCTCCATGGGCATCCTGGTCGCCGTGATTGCAGGCACGGGCGGCCTGTTCTCGCTGTTCCGGTTCCAGGTTGTGCTCGGCAGCCGCCTGGAGTTTGTCGCCACGACGCTGGCGATCGGGTGGCTCGTGGTGTTCGGCGTGGTGCTCGCACTGGGCCGTCTCAAGAGCAGCGGCATCCCGGACCCAACGACCGAGGAGCTAGAGGCGCTGCTCGCCCCTCATGAACCCCAGCAGGCGGTTGGCCAACCCCACTAGGACGTGGATCTCGTTGTCGTCGCGCTCCACCCACCGCGACTGCGGTTCGCCGCGCACCGGAACGAAGTCGTCGTGCTGCTCCCACACGACGAGGGTGCGGTCGGCGCCGAGCACGTATTGCTGCCACCAGACCTGTCGCAGGTAGGAGCGCGGGATGCTGCGCCAGGCGTGCCCCGTGGTCTTGATCTCGGCCGTGACGACCGACCCGCCAATGACCGCGACGCCGTCGGGGGTTGCCAGGTGAGCCAGTTCACCCTGCGCGTGGAACAGCGCGGAGCTGGGCAGGATGCCGTGGCGGGCACGCACCCACTTCGCGATCTCTGGCTCCCTGGCCCTGCCATGGTCGGTGAAGGCGTTGCCGCCGAAGCCTGTGCCGAGCAGTTTGTCTTGCGCGACAGATCGCACAGCGGCAGCGCTCGAGAGGCGCGCGACATCGGTCGCGGTCACGCCACGGCTGCGCGCGCGCAGCCAAGCGACCCGATCTTCGGCGTGGGCGACAACGCGGTCCCGATGGTCGGACGGCACGGCCTCCCACAGGTCGAGCTCGGGCTGCATGGTCACCGCTCCATTGTCATCCCGACCGGTGACGCTAACAGCCCCCCACGCCAGCCCGGCTCAGGAGTGTTGTGCGCGAAGCCTCGGCAGGATCTCCGCGCCATACAGCTCGATGAACCGTTTCTGGTCGGCCCCCGGCCCGTGGAAGACCAGATGACGGAATCCCAGCGCGATGTACTCGTTGATCTTTTCGACGTGCTCGTCGGGATCGGTGGAGACAATCCAACGCGAGGCAGCCCGGTCGATCGGCAGTGCATCGGCCAGGCGCTGCATCTCCTTCGGGTCCTCGACGCTCATCTTCTCCTCGGGCGTCAGCGCGAGGGGTGCCCAGTAGCGAGTGTCTTGCAGGGCGCGCTCGCGGTCGTGGTCGAACGACACCTTCATCTCCATGAGGGTGTCCACGTCATCCGCGGTGCGCCCGGCCTTCTCGAGGCCTTCGGCCAGGGCGGGCAGGAGGGTCTCGGTATACAGCTCGCGAGCCTTGCCAGAAGTCGTGATGAATCCGGATGCCACCCGCCCCGCCAACCGCGTCGCCGCCGGGCCCGACGCGCCAATGTAGATCGGCACCGGGTCACTCGGGCGGTCGTAGATCGTGGCGCTGTTGGTCGTGAAGTACTGGCCCTCAAAGGTCACGCTGTCCGCGCTCCAGAGCCGCTCGATGAGCTCGAGCGCCTCTTTGAGTCGCGCGAAGCGCTCCTTCACCTCGGGCCAGGGGATGCCGAGTGCGACCTCGTTCAACGCCTCGCCGGTGCCGACCCCGAGGATCACCCGGCCCGGGAACATCACGCCGAGCGTGCCGAAGGCCTGCGCTACGACGCCGGGGTGGTAGCGGAACGTCGGGGTGAGCACCGAAGTGCCCATGATGATCTTCTCGGTGCTGGCACCTACTGCGCCCAGCCAGGGCATGGCCGCAGGTGCGTGGCCACCCTCGTGGTTCCAGGGCTGGAGGTGGTCGGAGACGAAGACCGAATCGAAGCCGTTCTGCTCGGCGAGCACCGCGTAGCCGAGCAGTTCACTGGGGGGGAACTGCTCGGCAGACGCCTTGTATCCGAAGCGCAGGGGGAGGGTCACCTTCTCGACACTACAGCGAGCACTTCGGGCCTCGAGGGGCCTCAGGCCTTCTCGGTGACCTTGCCCTGCTTGATGTGAAGCCGACGCTCGGCCCGCTTGGCGACCGCCGAGTCGTGGGTGACGACGATCAGGGTGAGGCCCTTGTCTTTCCAGAGGCCCTCGAGCAGGTTCATGATGTCGTCGCGGGTCTCCTCGTCGAGGTTGCCGGTGGGCTCGTCGGCAAGCAGCACGTCAGGGTTCTTGACGAGCGCTCGCGCAATCGCGACGCGCTGCTGCTGCCCTCCCGAGAGTTCGGCTGGGCGGTGCGTTCCGCGGTCGCCCAGGCCGACATCTGCCAGGGCTGCGGCGGCTCGCGACTTCCGCTCCGCCCCCGAGAGGTGCAGCGGCGCCAGCGCGGTCTCGACGTTCTCCTGGGCGGTCAAGGTGGGGATCAGGTTGAACCCCTGGAATACGAACCCGATCTCCTTCGCCCGGATGCCGGCCACCTTGGTATCCCGCATGCTCGAGATCATGTCGCCACCGAGTGCGACGGTGCCGGAGGTCGGCCGTTCGAGCGCCCCCAACATCTGCAGCAGCGTGGATTTGCCGCCACCTGTCGGCCCCTGGATGGCAACCATCTGGCCGTCGGGGATGGTGAGGCTCACGTCGCTCAGCGCGGTGACGGTGCCGCGTGTCTGTGCGTAGGTCTTGCTGACGTTCTTCAGTTCATACATTGTCTGCTCCTTGAGGGGTTGGGCGAGGGGTTGGCGACGCGCAGGTTGGGCGGCGGGTGGGCGACGCGGGTCAGGCGACGCTGCGTAGGGCTTCGGCGGGGCGCAGGCGCGCGGCCCGCCAGCCGCCGATGGCTCCTGCGAGCAGCCCGCCGAGGATGGCGAGACCGACCGCGATCAGGATGATCGTGACAGTGATCGGGGCGTGCAGCACGACCTCCGAGGTCGCTGACGCCGCACGCTGGCCGAACCCGGTTGCGCCGGTCGGTGCACCGGCCGACCCTGCGCCCGCGGAGCCGAGGAAGCCGCCCTGGCCGCCCTGGCCGCCGAACCCTCCCTGGCCGCCCTGGCCGCCGAAACCGCCGAATCCGCCGCCGCGCCTGCTGGCGCTCGCCGTGAGCGTGGGCGCAAAGATGTTCACCACGAGGATGCCGACGAGCCCGACGGCCACACCGATCACCCCGCCGATGAGCCCCTGCACGAGGCTCTCGCCCGCGACCTGGCGCACGACCTGGCCATTGCTCCAGCCGATCGCCTTGAGGGTGCCGAACTCACGGGTGCGCCGGGTGACCCCCGAGATCGTGAACAGGATGGCGATCAGGAAGGCCGCCGCAAGCACGATGATCGACAGCCAGGTTCCGAGGCTCGACACGAGGTCGGATGCCGTCGACAGCGAGCCGGACACGCTCGAGGCGAGGTCCGCCTGGGTGTTCACCGTGGCATCCGGAAGCGCCTTCTTCAGGTCGGCCTGGATCTGCGCGATGTTCGCCGACGAGTTGGCCTGCACGTAGATGCTCGTGATCTTGCCGTCGAGGCTGGAAAGCGTCTGTGCGACGTCCAGGGGGATGTAGCTGTTGGCTGCCGTTGCCGAGTCTGAGGTGCTCGAGTCGACGAGCCCGATGACATCGAAGTTCGTGCCGCCGATCGCGAGGGTGCCTCCCACGGCGAGCGATGCGGTCTTCGCGTAGGTCGAGTCGAGAACGACGACATCCTTGCCAGCATCGGCGGCAGTGAAGGTGCGACCCCCACCGAGTGTCACCGCGGTCAGCGGGCCGACGGCCGCGCCGGCCACGTCTACGCCCTCGACCGAGAAGGAGTCGACATTGAACGAACTGCCGCCCGCTCCGTCGGAGCCGCCGGTGGTAGGTCGTCCGCCCTGGCCAGCCTGCGAGCCACCCCCCTGCGAGAAGTCGGGAAGGGTGCCGCTGAACGACGTGTTCGACAGCGTGAGGGTTGCGGTCGCAGCTTTCACGTTGTCGATGCCCTTGGCCGTAGCCAGGGCGCTGGCGTCGAAGGCCGTGGTTCCCCGCGAGACATTCAGGCGGGTCTGGTTCACCTGTCGTGACCCGCCGCTGCTTGATCCGTCGGCGGAGCCGAATTGGAACCGTCCGCCCTGCCCGCCGGTTCCGGGGGCCGGCGCAGTCGCGGGCTGGCTCACGGTGATGTCGGTGCCGACGCCGTAGATGGAGGCGAGAACGTTGGATTGGGCATCTCGCACCCCCGCCGCTACGCCGTTGACGAGAATGACCAATGCAATGGCCAGTGCCATGCCGATCGCGATGATTGCCGTTTGCTTGCGACGGTTTGTCAGTTCCCTGAACAGGTACGTGCCGAACATGAGACTCCCTGGGTTTGCTCCCCCAACACCGGGGGCGATTCAGGCTGTAGTCAGCCAGCGTCATCTGTGGGAGAGCTATGGCGAAACTGGCAGCAACCCGTGAACTTGAAGCCAGTCCAAACCCGTCACAGCAGGTTCATAGGAATCCCTCCATACTGGAACCATGACCAGCTCCCAGCACAAGCCGGCGACAACCGCTTCGGCGCGCCTCACCCGGGCCGACGGCAGCCCGATCCGCGCGGTCGTCGTCGACGATGAGGATTCGCTCACCGACTTGTTGTCGATGGCCCTTCGCTACGAGGGTTGGGAGGTCAAGCTCGCCTCTGACGGCCAGCACGCCCTCACCACCATCCGAGAGTTTCGACCAGACGTGGTCGTGCTCGACATCATGTTGCCCGACATCGACGGGCTAACGGTGCTCTCCAGGCTGCGGGCCGACGGCATCCAGGTGCCCGTGCTCTTCCTCACGGCCAAAGATGCGGTGGATGACCGGGTCGCCGGTCTTACCGTCGGCGGCGACGACTACGTGACCAAGCCATTCAGCCTCGAGGAACTCGTGGCCAGGCTTCGCGCGCTGATCCGACGCTCCAATCTCGCGGTCTCCGCGACTGAGGATTCCCGCATCGAGGTTGGTGACCTGCTCCTCGATGAGGACAGCTACGAGGTGCGTCGGGGCGGAAAGCTCGTGGAGCTCACCGCCACCGAATTCGAGCTGCTTCGGTTCCTGATGCGCAACCCGAGGCGAGTGCTGAGCAAGGCGCAGATCCTCGACCGGGTGTGGAGCTACGACTTCGGCGGTCGGTCGAGCGTCGTCGAAATCTACATCTCCTACCTGCGCAAGAAGATCGATTCACTCGGTGAGCCGATGATCCACACCGTGCGCGGGTTCGGGTACGTGCTCAAGCCGACCGGATGAGGCATTCGCGCATGACGCTGCGGCGCCGACTCGTTCTCGGCGTCGTCGCACTTCTCGCCGCCGTGACCATCGTCATCGGCGTGGTGAGCGTGCTCGCCCTCCAGGGCTTTCTCGTCGGGCGGCTCGACGACCAGCTGATCCGGGCCACTGGGCGTTCCCAGGATGCATTCGAGCGTTCGCCCTCTGGTGGCGGGCAAGTCGGCCCGCCCGCCTCCGACCTGGTCGCCCTGCCCGGGCAGCGCGCCGGAACCCTCGTGGGCCTACTCAACGATGGCGAACTCAACAGTGCGGCAGTGCTCGACGAGCAGGGCCAGCCGGTGACGATCGATGCGGGCCAGCTGGCGCACTTGAACGGCATCCCGATCAACGGGGCGCCGCGCACCGTCGACTTCGGCGGCGACCTCGGGTCGTACCGGGTAGTCGTGCGCGAAACGGCGCAGGGCGCTGGCCTGCTCATCGGCCTCCCGCTGGCCGAAGTCCAGGCGACAGTACTTCAGCTGACAGCGCTGATCGCCGTGATCGGGCTCGTCGGTGTGGGGGCGGCCGCGATTGCGGGCACCGTCGCGGTCAGGCTGGCACTGCGACCGCTCGAGCGGGTGGCATCCACGGCGACACATGTCTCAGAGCTTCCGCTCGACCGGGGTGAGGTCGCGCTCGCGGTGCGCGTGCCCGAAGCAGACGCCGACCCGGCGACCGAGGTCGGGCGAGTGGGCGCGGCATTTAACCGCATGATCGAGCACGTGGCATCCGCGCTCAGCGCCCGCGAGGCAAGTGAACGGAGGGTGCGCGCCTTCGTCGCCGACGCGAGTCATGAACTGCGCACACCGCTGGCCTCGATCAGGGGATACTCCGAACTGACTAGGCGAGGCGGCCATGAATTGCCGGCGGATGTCGCCCACGCCATAGGCCGCGTCGAGAGCGAGTCGGTGCGCATGACGGCGCTCGTCGAAGACCTGCTTCTGCTGGCCAGGCTCGACGAGGGCACCGCGATCGAGGGAGCCGAGGTCGACCTCTCCCGGTTGCTCATCGACACCGTGAGCGACGCGAGGGCCGCTGGCCCCGACCACGACTGGAACCTCGACCTGCCCGAAGAGTCGGTACACGTGCATGGTGACCAGGCGAGGCTGCACCAGGTGGTGGCGAACTTGCTGGCGAACGCGCGAACGCATTCTCCGGCCGGAACGAAGGTCACCGCGAGCCTCGGGCAAGCCGAGGGTCGCGTAATCATCGAGGTCAGCGACACTGGGCCGGGCGTCGACCCTGCGCTCGCTCCGAGGATTTTCGAGCGTTTCGTGCGCGGCGACGAATCGCGATCACGAGCGTCTGGCAGCACGGGGCTGGGGCTCGCGATAGTGACGGCGGTGGTCGAGGCGCACGGCGGAAGCGCCGAGGTTCAGAGCGATCCGGGTCACACGGTATTCCGCGTCATCCTGCCCTCGACGCCCTCACTGCCCTCACTGCCCGAATAGGCCGAAATCGTGTGGGCCACTGAACGCCACCGCGGATGGCAGACTTATCCGGTGCCCGTCAAGTCAACCCGGCCTCGTGACTTCGCTGCGCGAACCGTTGCGCTCACCCTCGCCGTCGCTGCCCTAGTGGGCGGCCCGGCGGCGGGGGCCGCTGTCGCCTCCGAGGGCTCCGTTCCTCCGGTGGTCGCAGCCTATGCCGCAGACCCCGAAGGGCTGCTCGCCCGCCTCGATAACTTGTTCGGTGTGGGGGCAGGCGGAGAGGGGCTCGATTTCGGCACCGACTCCAAGGTCGGCGAGGTCGACCGCGTCTGGGTCTGGCGCGAGGCGTTTGTCGCTGGCTCCAAGAGGAGCAAGCCCACGAAACTCGTGAACGAATGGACAGCGGCGATCACCATCGCCGACAAGCCCGTCGGTGTCGCGATCATCTGGATCAACACCGAGACAGATGAGCCTGACCTCGCGGACTTCGTCAGAGGCGCATCCCTTGGCGCGGCCCTCACCGGCATCCCCGCCGACGCGGCGCTGGTGCACGACACCGTGCATTCCGCGTGGTTCGCCCTCGAGGGTGACGTGCTGATACCCCTCGTCGCGGGAACCTCAGGGGTCGGGGAGCCGACCATGCTTGCCGAGTACCAGGGGCGGCTGGTGTCGGAGGGCTCCGGTGCCCCGGCGATCCCGCAGCCCAGCAGCCTGGGCGCGATCAACTCGATCGTCGTGGTAGGGCTCGCCATCCTCGCCGTCGCCGGCATCCTCATCCTGACCGGTCGTCGACAGCGAAGGGCTGCGGATGCCGCGGCCGCCGCCCCCGCGGTCGTCGGCACAGCGACGAAATCCGTGCCCGCACCAGCCAAGTCGGCCGGGTCCGCGAAACAACCTCCTGCACCGAACGCGAAGCCCAAGCCGACAGGTTCGACCGCAAAGGTACCGAACGCGAAGCCCAAGCCCGCAGCCTCACCCGTGAAGCCGCCTCGCCCGCCGGAGCATCCGGCCTGAGTTTGCGATTGCGCAGGGCAGTCACGTAGGCTGTCCCCAGCCAAAGACCGCAGGTTTCGGCGTGCCCGTGAGGGTGCATCGAGTAAACACATCCAGCGCAGGTGTATGAAGTAGCTCCGGTGAAAATCGGATTCCTGCCCCGTGCCCTGTGCCGGGGCTCTTTCTCTTTAAGGGCGCGTCGTCTAAGGCCCGCAATGCGGGTCATCCACCAGCGGTCGTGGCACACGGAAAAACGAAACCATTTAGGGAGCACCATGGCGAACAAGGAAGCATCGGTCGCCGAGATGACGGACAAGTTCCGCACCTCGAACGCCGTCCTGCTGACCGAGTATCGCGGACTCAGCGTTGCCCAGCTCAAGTCGCTGCGGCAGTCGATAAGCGAGCACGCAACATACGCCGTGGTGAAGAACACGCTGACCAAGATTGCGGCGAACGCGGCAGGGATCACGTCTTTCGACGATGACCTGGTCGGTCCGTCCGCCATCGCATTCGTGCACGGTGACACTGTCGCCGTCGCGAAGAGCTTGCGTGACTTTGCCAAGGCAAACCCTCTTCTGCTTGTGAAGAACGGTTACTTCGACGGTAACCCGATCTCCGCAGACGAGGTCAGGAAGCTTGCCGATCTCGAGTCCAGGGAGGTGCTCCTCGCCAAGTTTGCCGGAGCCGCCAAGGCCTCGCTGTTCGGCGCAGCCTACCTGTTCAACGCTCCGCTGGCCAAGGCCGTTCGCACGGTCGAGGCGTTGCGCGAGAAGCAGTCGTCCGAGCAGTAGCTCGGCCAACAACCAGAAATACCACTAAGGAGATACATCATGGCAAAGCTGACCAGTGACCAGCTGATCGAGGCTTTCAAGGAGCTCACGCTCATCGAGCTGAGCGAGTTCGTCAAGAAGTTCGAGGAGACCTTCGAGGTCACCGCTGCGGCCCCCGTCGCCGTCGCCGGGCCGGCAGCCGCCGGTGGTGGCGCTGCCGCCGAAGAGGTCGAGGAGAAGGATTCCTTCGACGTCGTTCTCGAGTCTGCAGGCGAGAAGAAGATCCAGGTCATCAAGGAGGTGCGCACCCTCACCAGCCTCGGCCTCGGCGAGGCGAAGGCACTCGTTGACGGCGCTCCCGGTGTCGTGCTCGAGGGCGCGAACAAGGAGACCGCGGAAAAGGCCAAGGCCCAGCTCGAAGAGGCTGGCGCGACCGTCTCGCTCAAGTAGTCAAGATCCACAACCACAGGGCGTCGTCCACCGCGGACGGCGCCCTTGTGCGTTTAACAGAAAAAAGGTGGGGCAGTCGGTAACCACTCGAATGCCCCACCCGTTGGCCGTCCTGTGGGGATCAGGTCCCTCAGGATTGCCGTTTCTGAGGGCGTCCCGAAATCTCGGGGCACCCAAGTCGGGTTGGCGCTGAAAACAGATGTGCAGGCAAGCATTCCATATGACGGAGTGAATCGAGCACCACTCCACCCCCAAGACTGTGGATGGCTCCCCGAAATTCGCAGTTGCACTTTTCTGAAACAGTCCACCATAATGAGGACTGTTCGCGATGGTACCCCCCATTGGCGTGACAAGAAGTCAAACCCGCATTTTCCAGTTCTGGACAGTCTTACCCTCTGGCCAGCCCTGTTTGCTCTGCCCCCGAAGAGTTACTTACCCGAAAGTGCATACCCGAATGCAATCTATTTTTGCGCGCAATTTTGCCCTGCGGTCCCCCCGTTTCGATAGCGAGACGGGCAAGCGGCGCGGTTTCTGGTACAGCTGGAGAGCTCTCGCGGCGGGCCTTGTCCTCGCCCTAGCCGCGGGATCGGGGATCGCGGTGGTGGCGGTCGCGTCCAACGCGGATGCCCACGTCCCCAGCACCAATGTCACGTGTTCCACGCTTCACGTCTTGGCGACCTGGTACGTCGCGAGCGGAACAAACACCGTCGAGGTCAAGATTGACGACGTCGTCAAGACGGCGGCGCCCGGCCCCGAGACGTTCGCGACTACCTTCGACCAGACCTACAACTTCGACCCCACCGTCGCGCACACCTACAGCGTGGTCATCGCGGCCTTCGACTGGCGGACATTCACGAGCACAGGCACCACGACTCCGTGTCTGCCGCCGTCCCTGAGCATCGACATTCCGGTCTGCTCGTCCGTCGGTGGCACCGTCGACTTTGCGGCTGTGCTCGGCAACCTGGATGCCAGCCACAGCTATTCGATAGCCCTTTCGAGCCCCGATGCCGGTGCGACGAGCATTCCGCCGACGGACTTCACGCCCGGCTCCTTCCCGGCCTACAACTACCCCTTCACGGGCATCGTGCCGGGCCACAGCTACACGGTTACTGTGCTCGACAAAACGGTAAATCTGCCCGCATCCGCGACCAAGCAGTCGGTGGGTTGCCCGCACGACACCGGCATCACGATCGTCGGAACCGAATGCATGGTGGCCGGGGGCAGCGGCACGTTGACCGCGAGCGTGTCCGGGCTGTCTATCGGTCGCACCTACACAGTCACCGCCTACGACGGCAACAACGTGCAGATCGGCACTGAAAGTCACCTGACGGCAGACGCTAGCGGGGTCGCCTCGGTGTCGTTCAGCGTGCCGCCGGGTGGAACCTACAAGGCGGTCATCGTCGACGATGCCGCACCGTCGAAGACGAGCACGAGCCCGACTTACAGCTTCCTGCCTTGCCCGCACGTCTTCGCGAAGCCGACGATCTTCATCGATCCTTGCACCTCTACCTCGCCACCATCGAACGCCTTCATCACCTACCTCGCGACCGGGTTGGTTCCCGGGCGCCAGTACACCCTGACGGTGACTGACGATGCCACGAACGCCAACCTGGTTCCGCCGGTCACGTTCACGGCGGCATCCAGCACCTATCCCACCAACGGGGTGCCCGCAGAGATCAATCCGGTCAACCCGGGCAACTACACGGTTACGGTGACCGACGTGCTCGTGCCTTCGTTCACGCAGGCCGAGAAGGCAGTGGTCATCCTCTGCCCGTTGATGCCCAACCTGGCGTTCACGCCCACGCAGTGCACAGTCCCGGGTGGCACGGCATCGATCGTCACGACGGTGACCAACTTCATCCCGGGTCGCGACTACCGCATCGGCGTCACGCTGGTGCAGGGTGGCGTGGTGGTCGCGCCCACCCTCGTGACCGCACCCCAGAACGGGCCGTGGGTGCTCCCGCCGTTCAGCACTCTGCCGCCAGGCACCGGGTATCGCATCTCGGTGACCGACTCTGTCGTGCCGACGGTCAGCGCCTTCGGTGACATCTCGCTCAAGGTCTGCCCCGGCATGCCCGGCATCACCGTGCAGGCGAGCTGCAACGTGCTCGGCGCCTCGACTGCCACCGTGTCGCTTGACAAGCTCGAAGCGGGCGAAACCTATACGGTGAACATTGTCAACGCTTCCAGCAACAAGGTGCTTGGCACGACCACGGTCGCCGGCACCACGCCGACGGCGACGGCGCAGCTGAAGAACATTCCCAACGGCAACTCCTACACGGTGACCATCGCTAACGCAACGAATACCCTGACCGGTTCCGCGAGTTTCTTCCTGAAGAAGTGTGACCTGCCGACTCTCGCCTTCACCGGTGCCAACCCGATCGGCCCCGGCGTTACCGGCATCGGCTTCCTCCAACTAGGACTCGCCTTCGTCGGGTTCGCGCTCGTGCGCCGCCGCCGCGTGGCATAGGGCCTGGCTGCGGGCCCCACCGGTCCCGCAGCCAAGGAATCGGTGGGCGTCTCGGGAAAGGCGCCCACCGATGCATACCACGCACCGGGCGAATCAGGGTGGGGGCGCTGTGGTGCTTGACCGAACGTCGAGCCGCACCGGATAGGGCCGCCAGTGCAGCTGGTTCGCCTTGCCGGGTTCGCGCAGTTCGTCCATGATCAGCCCAACGGCGTGCTGACCCTGATCCTTCGGATGCTGCGCCAAAGTGGTGAGCCCGAACATGTCGGCGAGTTCGTGGCCATCGATCCCCACGACGGACAGCTGCGCCGGCACCTGGATGCCCAGCTGCCTCGCGGCGACGATAGTTCCGATCGCAAGTTCGTCGGAGCCAGCCACGACAGCGGTGGGACGCGAGCGCGGGTCGGCGAGCACCGCCAAGGCCACGGCATACCCACCCTGCATTGACAGTGAGGTGGCGCGAAATGCCCCCTCCCCACCGTCGAGCTGCGCGGCCGTCATGGCCTCGCGGAATCCGGCCAGACGGGAAGAGTGCACCCTGAAGTCCATCTCCCGGTGTTGGTCGCCGCCGAAGTGCATGATGCGCCGGTGACCGAGGCTGATGAGGTGGTTAGTGACCAGGGCGGCGGCCGCGACATCGTCGATGCTGAGGCTCGCGATGCCCTCGATCGGGCCCCCGATGCCGACGATCGGCTTGGCGAGGGCGTGCAGCAAGCCGACCTCATGCTGGGTGAGTTCGATGCCGACTGCGATCACGGCATCCACTCGTTTGCGCACGAGGAAGTACTCGAATACCCGGCGGCGCTCAGCACTCTCAGCGCTCAGCCGATAGAGGGTGAGATCGTAGCCAGCGGCGATGAGGGCAGACTCGATGCCCTCGAGCACCTCACCGAAGAACCAACGATTGATGTGCGGGATGACCACGCCAACGTTGCGCGTCTGCCCCGTGACGAGGCTCGCGGCGTTCGCCGAGACGACGTAGCCGAGGGCGGCGGCGGCGGACACCACGCGGTCCCTGGTCTCTTCAGAGACGTAGCCCCTGCCGCTTAGGGCGCGGGATGCCGTGGCCTTGGATACCTGAGCGGCCCGGGCGACATCGCTGAGCGCGCTCACGATGCTCCCTTCGTCGTCGACAGGACGGTGCACAGCCTACCGACTGTGGAACCGATTCCACAAACGATGATCCAGCTGTAAGCCAACTTACGTGGGAGCGCTCCCACGCGGCTGAGGTTCGTGGCTCAATTGTTAGGCAGCAGTTCATGCCAAGCGCTTGCAATGACCCAACCGTTGCCCTAGCTTGTGTTGTGGAACCGGTTCCCCATCGGGGATCGTTGCCATCCTGCAGTCAAACCCGCACGCTTACCACCAGGCGTGCAGGTCGACCTCAATGAGGAGGAAGTATGAGTTTCACCAAGCACCGCCGCTACACAGCCCCCTTGGCCGTTCTCGCCGTAGCAGGGCTCGCCCTTGCTGGCTGTTCGACCGGCGGCAGCACTGCCAAAGGCCCCGGCGACGCCGGCAAGGCCGATGGTGTCGTCACCGTATACGGGACGATTGCTGACACCGAAGCGCAGCTGCTCGAGAAGTCATGGGCCGACTGGGAGAAAGCCAACAAGATCGACATCCAGTACGAAGGCTCGAAGGAGTTCGAGGCCCAGATCGGAGTTCGCGCGCAGGGTGGCAACGCCCCCGACATCGCGATCTTCCCGCAGCCCGGCCTGATGGCCGACCTCGCGACCCGCGGATACATCCAGCCGGCACCGGCTGGTGTCGCCAAGAATGTCGCGGACAACTGGTCTAAAGACTGGGCGGGCTACGCCACCGTCGATGGAACCCTCTACGGGGCACCACTGATGGCCAGCGTTAAGGGCTTCGTCTGGTACTCGCCTGCGCAGTTCAAGGAGTGGGGCGTCACAGTTCCCACCACCTGGCAGGAGCTGCTCGACCTGACCAAGACCATCCAGGAGAAGACCGGCAAGGCGCCGTGGTGCGCGGGATTCGGCTCTGACGCAGCAAGCGGCTGGCCGGGCACTGACTGGGTCGAAGACCTGGTCTTGCGCCAGTCCGGCCCTGAGGTCTACGACAAGTGGGTCAAGCACGAGATTCCGTTCAACGACCCGGCGATCAAGAAGGCCTTCGACGCTGTCGGAGACATCCTGCTGAACCCGGCCTACGTGAACGCCGGTTTCGGTGACGTCAAGTCGATCAACAGCACTCCGTTCGGTGACCCGGCCCGCGCCCTCGGCGACGGATCGTGTGCACTGCACCACCAGGCGTCGTTCTACGACGGGTTCATCCAGGACCCGACCAACGGCAACGCCACTGTCGGACCGGATGCTGACATCTGGGCCTTCATCCTCCCGGGTGAGACCGCCGGTGCCCCGGCCGTGACGGGTGGTGGCGAGATCGTTGCCGCCTTCTCGAACGACGCCGACACCGTCAAGGTGCAGGAATACCTCTCGAGCGCTGACTGGGCTAACAGCCGCGTCAAGCTCGGTGGTGTGATCTCCGCGAACAAGGGTCTCGACCCGGCCAGCGCATCCAGCCCCATCCTGCAGGAGGCCATCAAGGTCCTGCAGGACCCGAAGACCACCTTCCGTTTCGACGCATCTGACCTGATGCCCGGCGTGGTTGGTGCAGGTTCGTTCTGGACCGGCATGGTCGACTGGATCAACGGCAAGTCCACGGATGATGTGCTCTCGACCATCGAGGCATCCTGGCCGGCTAGTTAGCACGAAGTAGCACCGGGGCCGGCGGACTAGTTCCGTCGGCCCCTTCTACCCCTTAACCTGAAATAACACCGCACGCGGTGGCCTTGAGTCCACAGTCGTACTCGAAAGGAACACCATGGCAGGATTCCTGCAATGGATCGCGGGGCTCCCCTCCCTCGCGCAGATCCCCCTGGTAGTCGCGGCCTTCCTGGTCGTCGTCGCTGCCGTCATCTTCTTCGTGGAGATCGCCCCGCGCCCCGGCCGCAAATACACCATCATCCGTCTTGCGGTAGGCGTGCTGGCCCCAGCGGCCATCTTCGTTGCACTCGGCTCGGTGTGGTGGGCCGCGGCGGCCGCGGCGGTACTCGGGGGCCTGTTCTTCATCTTCGACCTACGGTCGAGGGGAGGGGCCGGCTACCAGTTCCAGCTGATCGGCTTCCTGGGGCCGGCGATCGCGCTGCTCGGGATCGGTCTCATCTATCCGTCGGTCTCCACCTTCATCGCCGCGTTCCTCGATAACCGCGGTCGCGGGTTCGTCGGCCTCAACAATTTCGTCTGGATCTTCACCCAGCAAACCGGCCTCGTCACAGTGGGTAACACCATCGTCTGGGTGTTGATCGTGCCGACGGTCTCGACAATCTTCGGGCTGGCCTATGCGGTTTTCATCGACAAGTCACGCGGCGAGAAGATCTTCAAAGTGCTCGTCTTCATGCCGATGGCCATCTCCTTCGTGGGCGCGAGCATCATCTGGCGGTTCGTCTACTTCGCCAAGCCCGCCGACCAGCCGCAGATCGGTTTGCTCAACCAGATAGTCGTGTGGTTTGGCGGGCAACCGGTGCAGTGGCTGCAGAACTCTCCCTGGAACACGTTCTTCCTGATCGTGGTGCTGATTTGGGTGCAGACCGGGTTTGCCATGGTTGTGCTTTCGGCGGCGATCAAGGGGGTTCCGGCGGAACAGCTGGAGGCGGCATCCCTCGACGGCACCAACGCCTGGCAGCGGTTCACCAATGTCACCGTGCCCGGCATCCGCAGCTCACTCATCGTGGTGCTAACCACCATCTCGATCGCGAGTCTCAAGGTCTTCGACATCGTCAGGACAATGACGGCAGGTGCCAACAACACCAGCGTCATCGCCAATGAGATGTATACCCAGTGGAAAGGTTTCGAGGTGGGCAGGTCGGCGGCCTTCGCGGTCGTGCTGTTCATCCTCGTGTTGCCGATCGTCATCTACAACGCCCGCCAGATCAAAGCGCAAAGGGAGATCCGATGAGCGCCGTCACCCCGATCGATCTGCCCGTCGACAGGAGCACCAAGCAGCAGCTGCGCGCGGGCGAGATGGCCGGCGAGCACACCGCGATCAAGCGCACCAAAAGGCGGCTCACCAGCCGCGGTGCCACCATCGCGGCGCTCGTCATCGCCGTGCTCTGGACGACGCCGACCTTCGGCCTCTTCCTGACCTCGTTCCGCCCCGCCGAACTGATCTCGACGACCGGCTGGTGGACGATCTTCGCCAACCCCGGCTTCACGCTCGACAACTACGCGCGCGTGCTCGAAGCGGGAAACACCTCGCTCAACCTCGCCGGTGCCTTCTTCAACTCGATCGCGATCACGATCCCCGCGACCGTCTTCCCGCTGGTGATCGCGAGCCTCGCCGCCTACGCGTTCGCTTGGATCGATTTCAAGGGCAAGAACTGGATGTTCATCGGCGTCTTCGCCCTGCAGATCGTTCCGCTGCAGATGGCTTTGGTCCCGCTGCTGAGCCTGTTCTCCAGGGGCCTCAACCTCGGCGGCGTGCAACTCTTCGCTGGCCTCGACTCGAGCAACTCCTACTCTCAGGTCTGGATCGCCCACACGATCTTCGCCCTGCCGCTGGCGATCTTCCTGTTGCACAACTTCGTCTCCGAGATTCCGCGGGAACTCATCGAAGCCGCCCGGGTTGATGGAGCCGGTCATGGCCAGATCTTCTTCAGGATCGTGCTGCCGCTGACCTTCCCGGCCATCGCCTCGTTCGCCATCTTCCAGTTCCTCTGGGTGTGGAACGATCTGCTCGTCGCCCTGGTCTTCGCCGATGGGGCGGTGGCCCCGATGACGAAACTGCTCGCCGAGATCTCGGGCAACCGTGGCCAGGACTGGTACCTGCTCACGGCCGGGGCGTTCATCTCGATCCTCGTGCCGCTGATCGTCTTCTTCTCCCTGCAGCGCTTCTTCGTGCGCGGCCTGCTCGCCGGCTCGACGAAGGGCTAGCCGCTTTCATCATTCAGGAGGTGATGTGGCGGGAGGGGCGGATGTGGCGTGTGAGCGCGACATCCACCCCTCCTTTCACTTTGCCCACCCACACTCCTGAATGATGAAAGGGATAACCGTCGTAGGGTCGACTCATGAGTGGAACGCACGGCAGCGGCGGCGCGCAGGTCGGCCAGTACGGCAAGGTGCGCACCCGGATCACCGGCGGCGACGCCGAGGCCCAGAAGGCTGCCAATGCGACGGCCCCCAAGATCCCCGACCTGCTGGGGCGTATTGGGGGACTGTTCGCACCGCACCGGCCGGCGCTGACCGTCACCATCATCCTGGTGCTGATCAGTGCGGGGCTGAGCGTGCTGCCCCCGCTCCTGACGCGGCAACTGTTCGACGTGGGGCTCTTCCCGAAGACCGGTGGGCCGAATGTGCCGGTGCTGCTCGAACTTGTTACGGCGATGGTTGGGCTGCTCGTGGCATCCGCGGCTCTCGGCGTCTGGCAGACCTGGCTGACCGCGACCGTGGGCAACAAGGTGATGGGCGCGCTGCGCGTGCGGCTGTTCGGGCACCTGCAGGCCATGGAGCTCGCGTTTTTCACCCGCACCAAGACCGGCATCATCCAGTCGCGCTTGCAGAACGATGTCGGTGGAGTGGCCGGGGTACTCAGCAACACCATCTCGAGCGTCATCGGCAACACCGTCACGGTTATCGCGGCGCTGGTGAGCATGCTGATCTTGAGCTGGCAGCTGACGATCATCGCCGTGGTGCTGCTGCCCGTACTCGTCGTTGCGCAGCGCAAGGTCGGCCAGGTGCGTGCCCGCATCGCGACCAAGACGCAGGAGTCGCTGAGCGACATGACCGCCATCACCCAGGAGGCGTTGAGCGTCTCCGGCATCCTGCTCGGCAAGAGCTTCAACCAGCAGCACGCAGAGACCGCCCGCTACGAGGCAGAGAACCAGAACCAGATCGCCCTGCAGGTGCGTCAGCAGATGAGCGGCCAGTGGTTCTTCGCGATGGTCAACATCTTCCTGTCGGTCATCCCGGCCGTCATCTATGTCGTCGCCGCCTACCTGATTAAAGGGGGAGTGGATGTCACGGCCGGAACGATCGTCGCATTCACCACCGTGCAGGCCCGGCTCATGTTCCCCCTGCTCGGGTTGCTGCGAGTGGCGCTGGACCTGCAGACCTCTTCCGCACTCTTCGCGCGCATCTTCGAGTACCTCGACCTCGTGCCCGCGATCTCGGATCGGCCGAATGCCCACGCGGTCAATCGCGCCAGGCTGGGCCAGGTGGTCTTCGACGATGTCGTCTTCCGCTACCCGGATGCCCCGAACAGCGCGCCCGCGACGCTCAAGGGCGTCTCGTTCGCGATCGAGCCCGGCCAGTTCGCCGCCTTCGTGGGGCCGTCCGGCGCAGGCAAGACCACGGTCTCGTACCTCGTCCCGCGCCTGCACGATGTCACGAGCGGCCGGGTGCTGTTCGCCGGTGACGACGTGCGCGACCTGGTGAGCGACTCCCTGGTAGGCAACATCGGCATCGTGAGCCAGGAGACCTACCTGTTCCACGCCACGATCGCGGAGAACCTGCGCTACGCAAAGCCCGATGCGACGCAGGATGAGCTCGAAACCGCGGCGAAGGCCGCCAACATCCACGACACCGTCGCCACCTTCCCCGATGGATACGACACTGTCGTGGGTGAACGCGGCTACCGCCTCTCGGGCGGCGAGAAGCAGCGCATCGCGATCGCGCGGGTGCTGCTGAAAGACCCGGCGGTGCTGATCCTCGACGAGGCGACGAGTGCGTTGGATGCGATCTCTGAGCGCGTTGTGCAGTCGGCACTCGACACGGCATCCCGCGGCAGGACCACGATCGCGGTCGCCCACCGGTTGTCGACGGTGATCGCAGCAGACGTGATCTTCGTGGTCGTGGCCGGCGAGATCGTCGAGCGCGGCACACACGAAGTGTTGCTTGCGCGCGGCGGGATGTATTCCTCGCTCTACGCCGAACAACTTCAGTAGGCATTGTTGGGGTGTCGCCAGTGATGCGGCAGTGGCTAAAGTGAACCCGTGTCCACTGTTGGCTCGACCCCGCCGCCCGCCGAGGGGTCGATCGCGCTGCCGGCTGCCGAGCCGTCCGGGCTGAGCATCCGGTCGATCCTGCTGATCATGCTGCTGTTGGTGAGCATCGCCTCGAGCGTCGTCGTGGGCCTCATCGGCTACGTCAATGGCAGGGACTCGCTGCGCGGTGCCGCCTTCGACCGACTCATCGAGGTGCGTGACTCGCGCACCGTGCAGATGCAAGACCTGTTCGACTCGATCAAGAGCACGATGCTGCTCAACGCCCACGGCGAGAGCGTGCAGGCGGCCCTGCAGGCATTCTCGGCGGGGTACGCCGACCTCGAGTCAACCGAACTGACCGATGCCGAGCGCGCGCAGCTCGTGTCGTATTACACCGACACGTTTGGGCCGAAGCTCGCCGCCGCCGACGGCACCACGGTCGACGCCTCCACTTTCGTGCCGACCGACCCGGCCGAGAGCTACCTGAAGCTGCATTACACGGTGCCTTTCGACGACTTCGACAAGTCGATCCTCAATGACGACGCGGGTGACGGCAGTGCTTGGTCGGCCGCGAGTGCGAAATACAACGACTATTTCCGCCGGATGACGCAGCTCTTCCAATACCAAGACGTGCTGCTCATCGACACCAGCGGCAACATCGTCTACACGGCCTACAAGGGGGTGGATCTCGGCAGCAACCTCGACGTCGGCCCGCTCAAGCGCACCAACCTCGCCGCCGCCTATGCCACCGCGCTCACGGGCAACATCGCCGACTCCGTGGAGGTCACCGACTTCGCGCCCTACCCGCCATCCCTCGGCGTTCCCGCGGGGTGGGCGGTGACCCCGGTGGCCGTCAATGGCACGGTCATCGGCGCCCTCGCGGTGGAGTTGCCGATCGATCGCATCAACCAGGTCATGACCGGGGGCGGCGACTGGGTCGCGAGCGGGCTCGGCAAGTCTGGCGAGACTTATATCGTCGGTGCGGCGGATGACCTCATGCGTTCGCCGTCGCGCGACCTCATCGAGAACCCGGCGAAGTATGAGAAGGAGGCGATCGCGGCAGGCACGCCGCCAGAGGTGGCGCACCAGGCGGTCACCGAGAACGACACTCTGCTCTTGCAACCGGTGCGCACCGACGCCGTGACCGACGCGAAAGAGGGCCACACCGGCACGACCCTTGCCGCCGGCTACCTCGGTGGCGAGACGATCGCCGCCTATGCACCGCTGCCGATCGACGGCCTCGACTGGGTGATCGTCGCCGAGATCGACAGCGCAGAGGCGTTCGCCCCGGTTGATGTCTTCACCCGTAACCTCGTGCTCTCGTCGGCGGTGATCGTGCTCGTCGTCTCGCTCTTCTCCCTCTTGGCCGCCGGCATCATCGTGCGACCGCTGCGCAGGCTGCGGGATGCCGCACGCCGCATCGCCGCCGGTGAGGTCGGCGTGCAGGTCGACGCCGGGTCGAGCGATGAACTCGCGGATGTCGGGGCCGCCTTCAACGACATGAGCCGCAGCCTGCAGGTGAAGGCCTCGCTCCTCGAAGAGCAGCAGGCCGAGAACGAGCGGCTGCTCCTGACCCTCATGCCCGAGCCGCTGATCGCGCAGTACAAGCAGGGCGCCCAGACGATCGCCTACGACCATCAGGAAGTCACGGTGATGTTCGGCGACATCATGGGCTTCGAGGCGTTCAGTCGGGGGCTGGGGTCTGAAGATTCCCTCGAGAAGCTCAACGAGATCCTGCGCAGTTTCGATGAGGCTGCCGACCACTTCGGCATCGAGCGGGTGCGCACGACCAGGGCCGGGTACCTCGCCAGCTGCGGCCTGACCATTCCGCGCGTCGATAACGCCAGGCGCATGGTCGACTTCTCGATGGAACTGCAGCGCATTCTCGAGCGCTTCGGCGGCAAGCATGGCGTCGAACTCAACCTCAGGGCCGGCCTCGACACCGGCACCGTCACGAGTGGCCTGGTCGGCCAGACCCACATCGCCTACGACCTGTGGGGCGACGCCGTGAACCTCGCATTCCAGATTCAGGGGACCAACCACGAGGCGGGCATCTTCCTCACCCAGAGCGTGGTCGACCGGATGCCCGACACCGTGCACGTGCGCGACTGGGGTTCCGTGAACACCGGCACGGGCCCGCAGCGGGTCTGGCGGGTCGACCCGGATGACGTGACCGCCCCTCCTGCCCCGCCAGCTCCCGGCCCCGAGGACTGAGATGACTGAGCTCTGGCTCCAGCCCTGGTTCTGGCCCGCGATCACGGTCATCATCGGGCTACCCGTGGTGCTGCTCGTGCTCACCGAGGTGCAGAGCATGTTCGAGAGGCGCGGCAACCGGGCATCCCGTATCGTGCTGTTGCTGCGCAACTATGTCGCGCCGGTCGGGGCGCTACTGCTGCTTCTGAGCCAGGCGCGCTACGCGAACATCGACCTCACCTGGACGCAGGCGACGGCCACGGTGTTCGGCTTCCTGCTGATCCTGGTGCTGCTGAACGGGCTCAACTTCGCGCTCTTCGTGACGGCGAAAGAGGGAACCTGGCGCAGCCGCATCCCGTCGATCTTCGTCGACATCGTGCGCGTCGTGCTGATCCTCGTGGGGCTCGCCGTCGTCTTTTCGGCGGTCTGGGGCGTCGACGTGGGCGGCCTGTTCACCACCCTCGGCGTGGGTGCGATAGTCATCGGGCTGTCCCTGCAGAACGCGGTCGGGTCGGTCGTCTCGGGTCTGCTGCTGCTGTTCGAGCAGCCGTTCCAGCTGGGCGACTGGCTCGAGATCAACGGCCTCAGGGGCCGCATCGTGCAGGTCAACTGGCGAGCCGTGCACCTGAAGACGCCGCGGGGTGTGGAGATCATCCCGAACTCGTCGCTGGCGAGCGGCTCGTTTCTCAACCTCAGCCGCAAGGG
>JAYUVE010000026.1:0-11245 GCA_043754275.1 Microbacteriaceae bacterium
CGCCGGCACGCGAGGCGGAGACTGCGGCCTCGACGATCGCGATGGCCTCCGATTGGCCGGTCAGCTCATCCCACACGCGTGCCATTCGCACAGCATAAGGGGGCTAGCCGAGAAGGGTGGAAACCCGTTCCCTGATCGTTGCCGCAATCGACTCGATGCTGCCGTGGGCGTCGATAACGAGGAACCGTTCCGGCTCAGCTGCCGCGAGCTCGAGATAGCCGGCTCGCACGCGAGCGTGGAAGTCTAGAGTTTCCGCCTCGAGGCGGTCATAGCGGGTGCGTTCGGCCATCCTGTCGTTACCGAATGACTCGTCGAGGTCGAGCAGGATCGTCAGGTCAGGCAGCAACCCCTGGGTCGCCCAGAGCGAAACCTCGCGCACCTCGTCGCCGCCCAGGATGCGACCGGCACCCTGGTAGGCCACCGATGAGTCGAGGTACCTGTCTTGCACGACCACATCTCCGCGCTCGAGGGCCGGTCGCACCTTGGTGGCGATGTTGTGGGCGCGGTCGGCCGCGTAGATCAGCGCCTCTGCGCGCGGAGCCATCTCGCCGCGGCGATGCAGCACGATTTCACGTAGCTCGACCCCGAGCTCGGTTCCCCCGGGTTCGCGGGACACCACGACAGTGCGCCCCGTCGACTCGAGCCATTCCACGAGCAGGGCGAGCTGGGTGGTCTTCCCCGACCCGTCTCCGCCCTCGAAGGTAATGAACAGCCCGGTCATACCTTCTTCGCCGGAGTCTTTTTTGCCGCTGGCTTCTTGGCGGGCACCTTTTTCACGACAGGCTTCTTCGTAGGCCCCTTCGCACGCTTGTCGGCGAGCATCTGCACGGCGCGCTCGAAGTCGATCTCGTCGACAGTCTCGCCGCGCGGGATGGTCGCGTTCGTCGTTCCGTCGGTGACGTAGACGCCAAACCGGCCGTCTTTGATCCTGATCGGCTTGCCGCTGACCGGGTCGGCTTCGAACTCCTTGAGAGCACTGGATGCCGCCCGCCCCCCATACTTCGGCTGCAAATACAGTTCGAGCGCGCCAGGCAGGTCGATCTCAAAGATCTGTTCCTCGCTGGTGAGGGATCGCGTGTCGGTGCCGCGCTTGAGATACGGCCCGAACTTGCCATTCTGTGCAGTTATATCGAGCTGAAGCTCAGGATCGGTTCCCACCACGCGAGGGAGGTCGAGCAGGCGCAGCGCGGTCTCCAGATCGACTGTCGCGAGATCCATGCTCTTGAAGATGGATGCGGTGCGCGCCTTCACGACCGCGACCTTCTTCACCTTCTTCTCCTTGAGTTCGCCGGTCTTCTTGTCGACCACGTATTCAGGCTCGACTGGCTCCGGTTCGGGCTCGAGCTCGGTCACATACGGGCCGAAGCGACCGTCTTTGGCGACGACCTGCTTGCCGGTTGCCGGATTGACGCCGATGACGCGGTCACCCACGACCGGTGCCTCGATCAGCTCACGGGCCTTGGCCGGCGTCAGCTCATCGGGCGCGAGCTCCTGCGGAATGTTGACGCGACGCGGGGTCTCTTCGTTCTCACCGGGTGCCTCGAGGTAAGGGCCGTACTTGCCAATGCGCAGGGTGATGTCGTCGGCGATCTTGATCGAATTGATCTCACGCGCGTCGATCTCGCCCATGTTGTCGATCACAGTGCGCAGGCCGCGGTGCTTCGTGCTGCCGAAGTAGAAGCCGGTCAGCCATTCGACCCGGTTCTGGTGACCATCGGCGATGCGGTCGAGGTCGTCTTCCATGGATGCCGTGAAGTCGTACTGCACGAGGTCGTTGAAGTACTCCTCGAGCAGGCGCACCACCGAGAAGGCGATCCAGTTTGGAACGAGCGCCTGGCCACGCGGGGTCACGTAGCCGCGGTCGATGATCGTGGAGATGATCGACGCGTAGGTGGAGGGGCGCCCAATACCCAGCTCTTCAAGGGTCTTGACCAGGCTCGCCTCGGTGTAGCGCGGCGGCGGGCTCGTCTCGTGGCCTTTGGCCTCGATGTCGACAGCCTTGAGCGACTGGCCCTCGGTCAGCGGCGGCAGCTTCGACTCGGTCGGCTCGGCGGCCTCGTTGCGCTCTTCATCCTGCGATTCCTCGTAGGCGTGCATGAACCCGCGGAAGGTGATGATCGTGCCCGTCGCGACGAACTCCGCGATGGTCTTTTCGAACACCGGCCCAGCGCCGATCGTGATGGATGCCGTCGACCCTTTCGCGTCCGCCATCTGCGAGGCGACGGTGCGCTTCCAGATCAGGTCGTAGAGCTTCCAGTCATTGCCGCGAAGCACCGACTGCAGCTCCGTCGGGGTGCGGAAGGTGTCTCCCGAAGGCCGGATGGCCTCATGTGCCTCTTGCGCGTTCTTCGACTTGGACGTGTAAACGCGGGGCGCATCCGGAACCGTCTCGGCACCGTAGAGCGCCTTCGCCTGGGTGCGCGCCGCCTGCACTGCCTGCGGCGACAGCGTCGGCGAGTCGGTGCGCATATAGGTGATGTAGCCGTTCTCGTAGAGCGACTGCGCGACACTCATCGTCTGCCGCGCGGAGAACCGCAGCTTGCGGCCCGCCTCCTGCTGGAGAGTGGATGTCGTGAACGGTGCAGCAGGGCGCCGCGTGTAGGGCTTCGACTCGACCCCGGTCACCGTGATCGGAACCGCAGGGTCGCGCAGCGCCTCGGCGAGCGCCTGCGCCGCCGACTCGTCAAGCGCGACGGCGTCTCCCTTGAGCTGGCCCTTATCGTCGAAGTCGCGGCCGGCGGCGATGCGCTTGCCGTCGATGCGAACCAGGCGCGACTCGAAGCGCTCGGTCCCGGCTCCAGGGGTCAGCCCCGCGATGAGATCCCAGTAGCTCGCGGTCACGAAGGCGAGGCGCTCCCGCTCGCGGTCGACGACGAGTCGGGTTGCCGCAGACTGCACCCGACCGGCGGACAGGCCGGGGCCCACCTTGCGCCACAGCACCGGCGACACCTCGTAGCCGTAGAGGCGGTCAAGGATGCGGCGGGTCTCCTGGGCGTCAACGAGTGCGGTGTCGAGCTCGCGCGGGTTCGCAATGGCGAACTGGATCGCGTCTTTGGTGATCTCGTGGAAGACCATGCGCTTGACCGGAACCTTGGGCTTCAGCTCTTGCAACAGATGCCAGGCGATCGCCTCCCCCTCGCGGTCCTCATCAGTGGCGAGGAAGAGTTCGTCGGCATCCTTGAGCGCACGCTTGAGGTCGGCGACAGTCTTCTTCTTTGCGTCGGAGACCACGTAGTAGGGCTCGAAGCCGTTCTCGACGTCAACAGAGAACTTGCCGAGCGACCCCTTCTTGAGCTCGGGCGGCAGGTTCTTAGGTTCGATGAGGTCACGGATGTGGCCGACCGAGGATTGCACCTCATAGCCGTCGCCCAAATATTGGGCGATCGTCTTCGCCTTGGTGGGCGATTCGACGATGACGAGCTTCACGGGCTGGGCTCCCTCAGAGTTAACGACAGGGACGACGGCAAACGGCCATCGTCAGCGACACCATACACACCCCACCCACGGTCTCACCTAATTTGGCTCGCCGGAGGGCGGCCCAGCAGTGGCATACGACACGACCGGAATGCCCAGTATCGACCTGCTCGCCGATACCGTCGCGACGAGTCCGTCGAGCTCACATTCCTCGAGAGAGGCACCGTTTGCCGCAGCGACTCGCCGAGCTGTTTCGCAGGGATAGCCGGCAACAATCCCGACCGCGACATCCGCTGCGGCGAGCGCGGCGGCATCGGCCGCGGCCGCGACCGCCTGTCTCATCGCTAACCCCATATAGAGAGGAAGAGAAAGGCTCGTGAGCAGGGCGACGGTCCCGACCAGTGCGACCGCCAGCACCGACCCCGACCCGCGCTCGCCGCTCACCTGCCGCTGCCGAGTGCGCAACTGCTCGCACCTCACCTGCCGCCACCCAGTGCGCAGCTGCTCGCCGAGAGGGTGAGCTGCATGATCGTTCCCACGAGCGCTGCAGACGCAGCAGTGAGCCGCACGCAGACCAGGTCACCATCGCTGAAGCGGCTGGCCGTGGCACCGGGCGCGAGGCGGGCGGCTACTGCCGGGTCACCGCCGCGCGCCGCGGCGCGGGCTGCGGATGCCGCGGCATCCTGCAAGCGCAGCTGCTGACCCGCGACCTGCACGCCCGACAGGCAGCACGCCAGCACGAGGACCACGGCCGGCAGCGCCACCGCGAACTCGGCAGTGATGCTGCCGTGCTCCCGGCTAGCCCGGAATCTGCAGCGCATGCCGCACGATGTCGGTAAGCATGCCGCGCACCTCGTCGGAGCGGAGGATGACCACCAGGAGCCCAGCGAACCCCACGGCTGCCATCGTGGCAATCGCGTACTCGGCTGTCGCGGCACCGCGATCTGAATGTAGCTGACGCAAGTTCAGCAGTTTCTTGAACTTCATGCCGCAAGTTTCCGGTGCCGACCACCTACAGGAGCCGAGGGCGATGAACCTGTGGTTCGCAGCTAGAACGACCCGACTGTTGACGAGATGACCGCCACGAGCAGCGGGAACACCCCGAGCACCATGAAGGCGGGCAGGATGCACAGCCCGAGCGGCAGCATGAGCCGCACCGAGAGGGCGGCGGCCTTCTCTTGTGCCACGGACCGCGCAGCGCGACGTGCCTCATCAGCCTCGCTGCGCAGCAGTTCGGCTGCGGGCACCCCCGCCCGACCGGACAGCTCGAGCACGGCGTCGATGCGCCCGAAGGTGACGGGTATTGCGAACTGCCGAATTGTCTCCTCGAGCACCGCTCGCGAGCCAACGAGCGACCCTCCTCCACTGACCGCGATGGCCATGAGATCGCATTCGATTCCCGGGGCGGCATCTGCGGGCTGGGCAGCACGGACGAGCCGCCTGTTCCAGCGCAACGCGATCACGATCAAGGCGCCGCCCACGACCAGGCATGCCCAGCCGACCGGAGTCGCGAACAGGGTGCGGGCGGTGTCGAGCCCCAACAGCATCCCGAACAGGACCCCGACTGCGGGAAGCGCCATGACCATGCGGGCCGTCGCGACCGGCGCGGCCAACGCGACCCCGACGTCGCGCTGGGCTTGCGCTAGCGATCGAAGTGATCTCGCATAGTCGCGCAGGCACGGCGCGAGTGGTGCCCCGACCGCGGTCGCGACCGACCAGGCCGCGGCCAGTCCGCGCCAGCCCCCGGCCTCAAGGCTCGGCAATGCCGCTGATGCTTCGACGATCTCGTCGGCCACCCGCGAGGCATCCGCGCGGGATGCGACGACCCGCACCACCACGGGGGAAGACGCGTCGAGATAGCCCCACGCCGACACCGGATTCACCCCCGCAGCAAGCAAGACCGCAAGGCGCTGGGTCACGGCGGCGACCGTGGACAGTGGCGGCGACTTCATCGCGCGACCACCCTTAGCGCGCCACTCGCATCGAGCTCAAGCGCGCCCACCTGCGCGAGTCGCCGCACTCCGTCGACGCGCTCAAGGTGCAGCACTGCACCGATCGCGCTCACCGCCTGGCGCGCCATCGCCTGGGGGCTAAGCCCGGCGAGCGCGCCCAGCGCCTCGAGCCGCGCGGGGACATCCTCGAGCGAATTGGCGTGCAGCGTGCCCGCTCCCCCATCGTGGCCGGTGTTGAGCGCGGCGAGCAGTTCGCGGACCTCCTCGCCGCGGCATTCGCCGAGCACGAGTCGGTCGGGACGCATCCGCAGCGCCTCGCGCAGCAGTCGGGCCAGCCCCAGCCCGCCCGCACCCTCGAGGTTGGCTTGCCGAGCCTCCAGGGCGATGAAGTGTGGATGCCGCGGCCGCAGCTCAGCGACATCCTCGATGGCCACGATCCGCTCGGCGGGATCGGCCGCGCCGAGCATTGCGGAGAGCAGGGTGGTCTTGCCGCTGCCCCCCGCCCCCGTGATGAGGGTGTTCGCGCGGCGGGAAACGACATCGAGCACTGTCGAGACCGGAATCGCATCGAAGAAGCCAGCAAGTTCGAGTTCGGCCAGGGAGAAGGGTGTCGACTGTGGCAGCCGGATCGACAGCAGCGTGCCCACTGGCGAGATCGGCGGAAGCACGGCGTGCACACGCACCCCGTCGTGAAGCCGGGTATCGACGCAGGGCGTTGCCTCGTCAATGTGCCGACCACCGGCCGCGACCAGCCGAACGGCGAGCTCGCGAAGCCCCGACTCGTCGAAGGAGAGTGGCTCGCGCTCCAGGCCATTGCCGCGATCCACCCAGACATCCTTCGGTCCGTTCACGAAGACGTCAGTGACCCTGGGGTCTGCGATCAAGGGAGCCAGTTGGCCGAAGTCCGCGCTGCGCATGCGTGAAGCGAGAGCGGGCTCCACGGGGTCGGTGCCCGGCCGCCTCGCGACGAAGGGTGCCGGGTCGCGAGCGGCGTCATCCACGCACCGACCATAGGAGCTGACCGCTGCGGCGAGCCGGGGGCACGATCAGATCGTGCGTTGAAGCAGTTCAGCAATTGCTGTGTGGGAGCGGTGCGCGAAGGGCCAGAAGGGGGGCGACTTCTAACGAGAGGGGCGGCGCCTATTGGGGGGAACAGGCGCCGCCACAGCAGCGCTGGATTGGGGGGAATCGCTCGCGCTGCACGCCAAATTTGCATTTGACGAGCCCAGTGTACCGCAAGGGCCCTCGCATGCAATGGGACGTTCTAGGATCAAGGAGTTCACTTGATTCACCCAGTTTCGGGCTTCCTGGCAGACCCGCAAGATCGACGAGGATCTGATGTCCACCAATTCGATTGACAGCCTGCTGCAGGAGTCGCGCCGCTTCGCCCCCTCGCCGGAATTCGCCTCCAATGCCATCGCGCACTCCGACCTCTATGACGCGGCAAAGGCCGATCGGGTCGGCTTTTGGGCCGATCAGGCCAGGGATTTGCTTCACTGGCACACGCCATTCACGAAAACGCTCGACTGGTCGAACGCACCGTTCGCCAAGTGGTTCGACGACGGTGAGCTCAACGTCGCCTACAACTGCCTCGACCGGCACGTGCTGGCGGGCAACGGCGATCGCATCGCCATCCACTGGGAGGGTGAGCCAGGCGACAGTCGCAGCATCAGCTACGCCGAACTCACCGCCGACGTCAAGCGGGCGGCCAACGCCATGGCGGCCCTTGGGGTGGGCAAGGGTGACCGGGTAGCGGTCTACCTGCCGGTCATTCCCGAGGCGGTCGTCGCGATGCTCGCCATCGCTCGCCTCGGCGCGGTGCATTCGGTCGTGTTCGGTGGGTTCAGCTCCGAAAGCCTGCGCAGCCGCATCGACGACGCGAGCGCCAAGCTCGTCGTCACGGCAGACGGCGGGTGGCGCAAGGGCAAGGTGTTCCCGCTCAAGGCCGCAGTCGACGGTGCCCTCGCGAACGGCACCTCGAGCGTCGAGCACGTGCTCGTGGTGCGCCGCGGCGAGAACGACATCGAGTGGACCGACGGCCGCGACCTGTGGTGGCACGAGGAGCTCGCGAAGGCTGATGCCGAGCACGAGGCGCAGGGCTTCGAGGCCGAGAATCCGCTGTTCATCCTCTATACGTCGGGCACGACCGGCAAGCCGAAGGGCATCCTGCACACCAGCGGTGGGTACCTGACCCAGGTCGCATTCACGCACAAGAACGTCTTCGACCTGCATCCCGAAACCGACGTCTACTGGTGCACGGCCGATGTGGGCTGGATCACCGGGCACAGCTATGTGGTCTACGGGCCGTTAGCGAACGGCGCGACCCAGGTCATGTACGAGGGAACCCCTGACACGCCTCATCCGGGGCGATGGTGGGAGATCATCGAGAAGTACAAGGTGTCGATCTTCTACACGGCGCCGACCGCCATCCGGTCGTTCATGAAGCTCGGTCGCCGGATCCCTGACGGATTCGACCTGACCTCGCTGCGCGTGCTCGGCTCGGTCGGCGAACCCATCAACCCCGAGGCATGGATCTGGTACCGGGATGCGATCGGTGGCGGAACCACCCCCGTTGTAGACACCTGGTGGCAGACCGAGACCGGGGCGATCATGATCTCGGCACTCCCGGGAATCACCACCCTCAAGCCCGGTTCGGCGCAGGTGCCGATCCCCGGCATCACGATCGAGATCTTGGGCGAGGATGGCACGAGGGTCAACCCGCCACATGGTGGGCTGCTCGTGGTGTCAGAGCCGTGGCCCGCGATGCTTCGCGGAATCTGGGGAGACCCGGAGCGATTCCGCGAGACCTACTGGTCGCGCTTCAGTAGCGACGGCGACTGGAAGTACTTCGCCGGTGACGGCGCCCACATCGACGTCGACGGCGACATCGTGCTGCTCGGCCGGGTGGATGACGTGATGAACGTCTCGGGGCACCGACTCTCCACCCAGGAGATCGAGTCGGCACTCGTGTCACACCCGATAGTCGCTGAGGCGGCTGTGGTCGGGGCGGCGGACGAGGCGACCGGCCAGGCCGTTGTCGCCTTCGTCATCCTGCGCTCAGACCAGGAGGCAGCCCAGACGGTCGACGAGGCATCCACCCTCCTGCGCGCCCACGTGACCGAGCAGATCGGGGCGATCGCCCGGCCACGCCAGGTCTTCATCGTCGCCGAGCTGCCCAAGACCCGCTCGGGCAAGATCATGCGCCGTCTGCTGCAGGATGTCGCGGAGGGTCGCGAGCTCGGAGACACGACGACCCTGACCGACGCCGCCGTGATGCAGATCATCACCGACAAGCTGAAGTAGCGCGACCCACTCGCCCGATTTCGGTTGACTCGCCGGATTCGGTTAACAGCGGGACACGCCCGCAGACCAAGCTATCTCTCGGCGTGCCGTCACGCTTAACCGAATCCGGCGCAATCGGAGGCGCAGCTCGGCCGACACGTCGAGCTCAGCGCACCCGAGGTTGACGCGAACTCGATGTGCCTACGGTTCGATTTCGCCTAGGCGAATTCGAACGTGAACTCGATCTCGACCGGCGAATCCAAAGGCAGCACCGCAACCCCGACCGCACTGCGGGCGTGCGCCCCGGCATCCCCGAAGATCTCGCCTAGCAGTTCGGAGGCGCCGTTGATGACGCCCGGCTGCCCGGTGAATGACGGGTCGGATGCCACGAATCCGACGACCTTGACGACGCGGGTGATCCTGTCCAGCGACCCGATCGCGCTGCGGGCGGCGGCCAGGCCGTTGAGCACGCAGGTGCGGGCGAGGGCTTTCGCGGCATCCGGATCCACCTCGGCACCAACCTTGCCGGTCAGCGGGAGCACACCGTCGACCATCGGCAGCTGGCCCGAGGTGAAGACCAGATTGCCTGAGGAGACCGCCGGGATGTAGGCAGCGACGGGCTTGGAGGTGGCGGGCACCTCGAGGCCCAGTTCGGCGAGCCGATCATCCAGTGTGGACATCAGGACTCCTCGGCCTTCTGGCGCTTCAGGTAGGCGACGAGGCCGCCCTCAGGCCCGGTGACCACCTGCACGAGCTCCCAGCCTTCCGAGCCCCAGTTGTTGAGAATCGCTGACGTGTTGTGGATGATGAGCGGCGTCGTCAGGTATTCCCAGGTCGGCATTGTGCGTCCGTTCAGCTTGGATTCGGGGGCTATCCGTAGCCTTCATCCTATGTCCGCCCAAAATTCCCCGCGTCGGGGCCTCCTCTCCGCGGTCGCTGGTGTGCTCGGCTTCAGCCTGCTCGCCGGCCTCCTCGTGACCGTCATGGTCGCTCCGGCCGTGGCTGTGACCGGCGTCACCGCCTCCAGCGCTATCGGCGTTTTCGACAGTCTCCCGGAGTACATGGTCATCGGTCAGCTGCCGGAGCGCAACGAGATCTGGGCCACCTACACCGGGCCGGGCAATGTCGACGGCAAGAAGCTCATCGCCACGATTTACGACCAGAACCGCCAGGAGGTCTCGTACGACGACATCTCCAAGTTCGCGACCGAAGCTGCGGTCGACGGTGAGGACCGCCGATTTTTCGACCACGGTGGAGTGGATGTCTCCTCTGTCATTCGCGCGGCCGTCGGTAACGCGGCCGGCACTTCGGCCAGTGGTGCTTCGACCCTGACCATGCAACTCGTGAAGAACATCTTCGTGCAACAGGCCCTGCAGTTGCCGACCGCAGATGCGCGCCAGAAGGCCTACGACGAGGCGACGGCGACCAACATGGACCGCAAGCTCAAGGAAATGAAGCTCGCGATCGGGCTGGAGAAGCAGTACACCAAGAAGGAGATCCTCACCGCGTACCTCAACATCGCCTACTTCGGGGACAACACCTACGGCATCCAGGCAGCAGCACAGCGCTATTACAGCGTCGACGCCAAAGACCTCACCCTCACCCAAGCCGCGAGCCTCATCGCGATCGTGCAGTATCCGCAGGAGCGTGGGCTGTTCGACCCCGCCAACTACGCGGCCAACAAGGCGCGCCGCGACGTGATCCTGCTGAACATGTCCCAGGTGGGCGACATCACGCAGAAGGAGTACCAGGACGCCCAGGCGACCCCCGTCGACGATAAGACGATCAAGCCGTCGACGCTGAACAGTGGATGCCTCGGTGCCGACGACCACGCGCGCTGGTTCTGCGACTACGTGGTGAAGAACGTCCCAAATTTCGCCTTCCTCGGCGCGACCGCACAGGAGCGCACAGCCAACTGGAAGGCCGGCGGCTACAAGCTCTACACCACCCTCGACATGGACATCCAGCAGAACGCGCAGGATCAGACCTGGAAGTACATTCCCAACACCGCAACCGAGCTCTCGCTGGGTAGTTCCACCGTTGCCATGCAACCCGGCACCGGGCGGGTACTCGCGATGACCGAGAACATGGTCTTCAACGACACACTTCAGGCCGGGCCGGGAACTTCGGCCGTCAACTACAACACGAGCGTCAGTTACGGCGGTTCCACCGGATTCCAGGGCGGGTCTACCTACAAGCTCTTCACGCTGTTGAACTGGCTGGAGGCGGGCAAGGGGCTATACACACAGGTCAACGGCGACCAGCGCACCGAGGACCAGTCCAAGTTCAAGGACACCTGTACCGACGAGGGGCCTTTCGTAGGGCCGTACCCGTTCAAGAACGACTCTGGCGAAGCCCCCGGCGTGATCAACATCATGACGGCGACCGCGGACTCGGTCAACGGAGCCTTCATCTCGATGGGACTGCAGCTCGACCAGTGCACGACGCGCCACATCGCCGAGTCGCTCGGCGTGCAGCGCGGTGACGAGACTCACCTTCAGAGCAACCCCTCGGCGATCCTCGGAACCAACGAGGTTACGCCCTTGAGCATGGTGGGCGCCTACGCGGCAGTCGCCGCGGGCGGCAAGTTCTGCAAG
>JAYUVE010000027.1:0-26593 GCA_043754275.1 Microbacteriaceae bacterium
CCGTCGTCGTGACGCCACCCCGCCACGACGACGGCCCTCAAGATTTCAGGCTCGGCACCCTGGTCATTCGATAATCGACTGGCACTGTTCGAAGCAGTGCACGTATCGCCCGGTTTCGCCCGAGAGGGTGCGCCTGAGCACGAGGAGCCGGCGGGCGGCGTCGTCGATGACCGAGACGGGAATGGTGCCGGCTACGACTGCTGCGTGCACCGCAGCGACCACGCCGGGAATGTCGACTCCCCCAACGTAGAGCAGCATGTCGTTGCCCGCTGCGACGGCGCGCACGGCGTTCTGGTAGGGGTCGGCGAGGTCGGGCCTGCCTGAGTTCTCCAGCATGTTCATGTCGTCGGTGATCGCGATGCCGTCGAACCCCAACTCATTGCGCAGCAGCTCGTGCCACATCGGCGAGAGGGTCGCCGGCTCGGGATCGACGGCGTCGAATTGCAGGTGCCCGAACATGACGAAGTCCGCGCCAGCCTCAATGCCGGCCGCGAAGGGAGCTTCGTGGCCGACCCGCCAATCGTCGAGCCCGATCCCGGTCTCAGGGATGCTCGAGTGCGAGTCGGCCGGGGAGACTCCGTGACCAGGAAAGTGCTTGAGCGTGGTGAGCACCTGCCCGTTTTCACCCGAGACTGCGGCGGCCACTCGGGGCGCGGCATCCCCCGGGGTTGCTCCCATCGAACGGTCGAAGATGAACGAGTCGGGGTCGGCGGTCACGTCGGCGACTACACCGAAGTTGACGGTGATTCCGAGGCTGTGCAGCAGGGCGCCCCGGGCGGCGAACGCGCCACGGGCGTCATCGGGCGGCAGCGCGCGGAGCTGTTCGGCCGCGAGGCTGTCATCAGTCCAGATTCGACTGACGATCCCGCCCTCCTGGTCGGTCGCGATGAGCACGGGGAGCCCCGCTTCAGCGCTCATGACCGGGGTCATCCCCGCGAGGGCGGCCGGCGGGTCGGGGATGTTGTCGCCCATCAGGATGAGCCCGCCCACGCCGTTCGCCGCGGCATACGAGCCGAGCGCGCTCGGGTCCAGCCCCGCCAGGTGGACCATGAGCATGCTCGCGATCTTCTGGTCGAGGGTCATCACGCTGAGCCGGTCGCGCGCATACTGATGAGCAGGGTCTGGTGGAGCTACCGAACGACCGCCGACGTGCCCGCCGACGGCCCCTGGTGGCAGTTCAGGCGCAGCGCCGCATGCGGCGAGCGCAATGGTGATGAGCGCGGCCACGGCCGCGGATCGCCAGGCGCCGGTGCGGGGCATGACGCGATGCTAGCTCGTGTGAGCGGCCGCCATCCACGTGAGGGACCCGAATTCCTCCGGTGACAGGCCGAATTGCTCGGTGGCCCTGGCGATCGTGGCGCGCAACTCGGGCGCGGGCGCACCCTCGCGCACGACAATGTCGATGCCTTCCGGTGCCGCCCGCGACCCGGCGTGGTGGATGACCGCGATGCTGCCATCCTCGCTGGCACCGGATACCGACCAGGGGCTGGGAAAGAAGCGCTGCAGGCCTTTTCCGCGCCCGCGGAATTCACCGTAGGCCCAGGTGTCCTGGCTGACGACGTGCTTTTCTTCACCCTCGACGGTGCGGTAGGAGATCTCATGCGAGAGCACGAGCGGATTGTGGCCGACAAGTTCGTACGAGAACCGCGGCTCAAGGCGCTCCCCAGACAGCCAGGCGGGGATGTTGCTTGCCGCGATCGTCCAGGCCCCGGGAAGAACCCGGGACAGCGTTGTTTCGTCCGGTGGTGCCCCCATGTGTCCAACCTACCCCGTCGCTGGTCTGGGCACCCCGTACCATCGGAGGATGCTCCGCAAAGTCGCCGCGCTGGCCCTGTCCACGCACCCAGGGCCCGCGCTCGCGGTTACGGCGATCGCGGTGATCCTCGGTATCGGCGTGGGGCTCGAGCCGTGGCGCGTGACCGTGTTGGGCTTCGCATTTCTCGCCAATCAGTGCTCGGTCGGTCTCTCGAACGACTGGATCGACGCCGAGCGTGACCGTGCCGTGGGCCGCACCGACAAACCTGTGGCACTAGGTCGGATCAGTGCGACTGCGGTGCGTAACGCGGCCTTCATCTCCGCCGGCCTCGCCATCGCTCTCACGATCCCGCTGGGCTGGCCGGCGACTGTCGCACATGCGGTGTTCATCGCCTCCGCCTGGGGCTACAACGCCGGGCTCAAGAGCACGCCGCTGTCGGTGTTGCCCTATGTCATCAGCTTCGGACTGTTGCCGCTCATCGTCACTCTCGCTTTGCCCCAACCGAGTGGATGCTCCCTCTTCGCGATGCTCGCGGGTGCCCTGCTCGGCGTGGCCGCCCACTTCGCGAACGTGCTGCCTGACCTCGAGGATGACCGGGCCACCGGCGTGCGCGGGCTGCCCCACCGCGCTGGCGCGCGCAGATCGGGACTCGTGATCGCCGGCGCACTCGCCGGCGCCTCGGCCTGCATCGTGCTCGGACTGGGGCCGGCCCCCGCGTACGCCTACTTGGGGCTCGGCCTCAGCGTGCTGCTCGCCGCGACCTGTGCGGTGCTCGTTCTGCGGGGTCGCTCGACGCGGCTGATCTTCCGGCTGATCATCGCGGCGGCGCTGATTGACGTCGTGCTGCTTGCTTTCTCGGGCACGCGCATCCTGGCCTGACCGCGCCCGCGCGCCGGGTCAGGGCGCGGGCGCGGTGGGCTGGGCGTGCAGGTTGCGGATTCCGACAAACGAGACCACGCCGCCAAGAATGAGCAGCACGGCCGTGACCACGATCACGTGGTGGAAGCCGTCGACATCGAGTTTGCCCAAGACGATCACGCCGATCATGGCGATCGCGACCAAGCCTGCGACCCGGGCAACCGCGTTGTTGACCGCGGAGCCGATGCCGGCCTGCGTCGCGGGAATCGATCCGAGGATGGCCGCGGTGAGCGGCGCGACTGTCACGGAAATTCCGACTGCAAAGACGATCACGCCTGGCAACACTTGCGCCCAGTAGTTCACCTCTTTGCCCATCATCAGGAACAGGAGGTAGCCGACGCCCGCGATGATCGGGCCGAGTGTCATGAACAGGCGCGGTCCGTACTTGCCACTGAGCGACCCGAACAGGGTGGAGAGGAAGATATTGCCGAGCGAGACCGGCAGGAAGGCAAGTGCGGCCAGCGTCGCCGGGAAACCGGCGACCTGTTGCAGGAATACCACGACGATGAACCCACCCATCGAGAAGGCCGCATAGATCAGTGCGGTGGCGAGGTTGCCCCAGGCAAAGTTGCGGGTCGAGAAGATGCCGAGCGGCAGCATCGGCATCTTTGCCCGACGCTCCCACCAGATGAACGCGGCAAGACACAGCAGGCCGACAGCGAACGGCAGGTAGATGGCCGGGCTCGCCCAGCCGAGGTTGCCCTGCTCGATCAGCGCGAACACCGGGCCGCCGAGTCCGATCACGCCCAGGACGGCACCGGGGTAGTCAATCTGCAGGCCCTCCTCCCGCACATCTTTCTGTTGCAGCAGGAACAGCATCCAGAGCGCCACCGCGATCGGGATCACATTGATGACGAAGACCAGGCGCCAGCTGAGGTAGTCCACAAACAGTCCGCCGATGATCGGACCGGCGAGAAACGAAGCGCTCGTCCATGCGGTCCAGGTGCCGATCGCCTTCGACTGGGCTGCATCCCGAAATGTCGAGATGATCAGGGCGAGCGAGCTGGGCACGAGCAGCGCGGCGGCAATGCCCTGCACCCCGCGCAGGACGATAAGGAACTCCGCCGACGGGGAAACTGCGAGCGCTAAGGATGCCACGCCGAACCCGATCAGCCCGACCCGCAGCACCACGATCCGCCCGTAGACATCCGAGAGTGACCCGGCGAGCAGGATCAGCGAACTGAGGGTGATGAGGTAGGCGTCAACGACCCACTGTTGCGTGCTCAAACCGCCGCCGAGCTCTCGGCTGATCGCCGGCAGCGCGACGTTGATCACCGAAGTGTCGAGGAAGGCGACGAATGACGACAGGATCGCAATCATCAGGACCAAGCGCTGTGGGCGAGTCACCTGTTCATTCAACACCCGGCTCCGCCCCCTAGTGGAGAATGGGGGCATGTCACCTGCCCCGTCGAGCATCGGCTTCAACTGGGCGGGGTACCACGAGTACGGGGCGACGACGCTGCACCGCCCCACCTCGCTCGAGCAGTTGCAGGATGTCGTGGCCAAGGCCCCGAAGATCCGCGCGCTCGGTAGCCGCCACTCCTTCAATGACCTCGCGGATTCCGACGAGCTCGTCACGCTCGAGGGGATGCCGCCCGCCATCGCCATCGACCCGGAGAGCGAGACCGTGTCGTTCTCGGCCGGCCTGCGTTACGGCGACCTCGGCACTGTCCTCCAGCGCGAGGGTTGGGCGCTGCGGAATCTCGCGTCCCTCCCCCACATCTCGGTGGCGGGGGCGGTGGGGACGGGGACACACGGCTCCGGGGATAGGAACGGCACGTTGTCACGTGCGGTGTCGGGGATGGTGTTCGTCGCGGCATCCGGAGCGATCCGCACGATCACGCCGGCCGACCCCGAATTCGACGGGGCAGTCGTCTCGCTCGGCGCGCTCGGCATCGTGCATCGACTGACCCTCGACATCGAGCCCAGCTTCCAGCTGCGCCAGGATGTCTACACCGGCCTGACCTGGACGAAACTGCTGGACAATTTCGACAAGATCACCTCGCGCGCCTACAGCGTGAGCGTCTTCACCGACTGGGCCGGCGAGGATGTCGGCGCGGTGTGGCTGAAGAGCCGCATGGGCGAAGCGAAGCCTCCACAGGACCTGTTCGGCGCGAAACCGCTGTCCACACCGCAGCATCCCGTGCCTGACCAGCCCGTCGCAAGTGTGACCGAGCAGCGCGGGATGCCCGGGCCGTGGATCGACCGCCTCCCGCACTTCAAGCTGGCGTTCACGCCCAGCCACGGTGACGAGCTGCAGACCGAATACCTGATCCCGCGCCGTCACGCGGTCGACGCGATCAGGGCGGTGCGTGCCCTTGCCGACCGCATCACCCCGCACCTGCACATCGGCGAGCTGCGCACGATGGCGGCCGACTCGCTGTGGTTGAGCGGCGCGTACGAGACCGATGCCGTCGGCATCCACTTCACCTGGAAGAAGGAGCCGGATGTCGTGCTCGCTCTCCTGCCGGTGATCGAGGAGGCGCTGGCCCCGTTTGCCGCGCGGCCGCACTGGGGCAAGCTGTTCCACGCGGTCGACAAGTCGCTGTACCCGCGCCTCGGCGACTTCGTTGCGCTCGCCCTCGAGATGGACCCAGAAGGCAAGTTTAGGAACGGGTACCTCGAGCGGAACGTCTTTTAGGAATACAATTGCACACGCGTTGCATACGCGAAGGAGGAACGCATGGCCGCAAAGACTGTGGGATTCGCGATCTCAGAAGAGGACCGTCCGGAGCTGGATCTGCTCGTCGAGCACTTCGGTGGGGGCAACAGGTCGGAATTCCTCCGTGTCGCGATGCGGCGGCTCTCCCGGGACTTACGAGCCGAAGGCCTTCAGGGATTGCAGACGCAGGCTCGGCAGCAACTGGGGAGAATCGTCAGCCCCGAAGAGGTCAACGAACTGGTAAAGAAGACACTGCGCTCACGTGGCTGACAACCCGACCGTCGTTGTTTTCGATGTTCAGGTCTTTATCAACGCTCTGGTCGGTGCGGACTCGACCTATCCACTGATCAACAGCATCCCGCCTTCGACGTCGAATGCGGCGGCAGATTGCCTCTCGATCGCCTTCGATGCTGACGAGTTCCGCCTCTATTCCTCACCGCACATCCTCGAAAATACCGCTCGCGTGCTTGGCGAACTTGGTTTGACCGAGAAGCTCATCGAGAGCTATGTCGAGGAGATCGTCGCCATCGTGAGGACCAGCGGCGGCGAGATCGTCGATCCACCACGAGCCGTGTTCGACGTGTCGGACTACGAAGACAACCTCATCCTCGACTTGGTCGTCGCGGTCGATGCGCTCCTACTCGTCTCCGATGACACGGATCTGACCAGCATGAATCCTTGGAATGGTCGGCTCATTATCCGACCGCGGGATTTCGTCGCGCGTGTGGTGCAGGCGCGAAGGCGACGTTAGCTAGCCGAGCATCCCGACCGATGTAACGCGCACGACCGCAATCCCCTGCTCCGCCGACTCCGCGAGATCCACGGTCGCGGAGATACCCCAGTCGTGATCCCCCGATGGGTCGTCGAAGATCTGTCGCACGGTCCATTGCTGCGGGGCCTCGGTCACCATGATCATGCTCGGGCCGCGGGCATCGCCACCGGTGCCGAGCGAGCCGTGCTGGTCGAAGTAGTCGTCCATGGCATCCGCCCACTCGTCGGCACCCCAACCGGATGCGGCATCCAGCTCCCCCAGCGCCGCCCAGTCTTCGAGCGCCGCGAGCTGCACCCGCCGGAACAGCTCATTGCGCACAAGCACCCTGAACGCCCTGAGGTTCGTCACGACTGAGGGCGGAGGTGGAGGTAGCACGGGCGCGCCAGCCTTGTCCACAGGATTGATGAGTGACTCCCACTCGTCGACAAGGCTCGAGTCCACCTGGCGCACGAGCTCACCCAGCCACTCGATGACATCGCGGAGTTCTTCGGTCTTCGCGTCATCCGGGATCGTCTGCCGCGCCGCACGATAGGCATCGGAGAGGTAGCGCAGCACGAGCCCTTCGCTGCGGGCGAGCTTGTAGTAGCCGACGTAATCCGCGAAGGTCATCGCCCGCTCATACATATCGCGCACGACGGTCTTGGGGCTGAGCTCGAAGTCGCCGATCCAGGGTTGGCTGGCGGAGTAGGTCTGGAACGCGGCATCCAGCAGCTCTTCGAGGGGTTTGGGCCAGCTGATCTGCTCGAGCAGCTCCATGCGCTGGTCGTACTCGATACCCTCGGACTTCATCGCCGCGACAGCCTCGCCGCGAGCCAGGAACTGCTGCTGCGACAGGATCGGCCGCGGGTCGTCGAGGGTCGCCTCCAACACCGAGACCATATCCAACGCATAGGTCGGGGATGCCGGGTCGAGCAACTCGAAGACGGCGAGCGCGAACGGCGACAGCGGCTGGTTCAACGCGAAGTTCGCCTGCAGGTCAACGGTCAACCGGATCTCGATGTTCTCATCGAGGGTTTCCACGAGTTCGCCGTCGTACATCGCCATGACCGGCACGACGGTCTGTTCGACGACCCCGGCCGTGCGCAGGGTTCGGTAGATGCTGAGCGCCCGGCGGGCGAGTTCGAGCTTGCGGCGCCACGGCTCGTGGCTCTCGAAGATCAGATTCCGCACGTTGGTGAAGGCGTCACCACCGCGCGCGATGACGTTGAGGATCATCGAGTGGCTCACCTGCATGCTGCTGGCGAGCGCCTCCGGCTCGGCGTTGATGAGCCTGGTGAAGCTCGGCTCGCCCCAGGAAACGAATCCGTCTGGGGCTTTCTTGCGCACTATCCGCTTGATCTTGACCGGGTCACCGCCAGCCTTGGCGAGCAGTCGCGCGTTCTCGGCCTCGTGCTCCGGCGCCTGGCACACCACGGTCCCGGCGGTGTCGTAGCCCGCGCGACCGGCCCGACCCGCGATCTGGTGGAATTCGCGGGCACTGAGCTGCCGCATCCGCGTTCCATCGAACTTGGTGAGCGCGGTGAGCAGCACCGTGCGGATCGGAACGTTGATGCCGACGCCCAGGGTGTCCGTGCCGCAGATGACCCGGAGTAGCCCGCGCTGGGCGAGCTGTTCGACGAGCCGCCGGTACTTGGGCAGCATGCCGGCGTGATGCACCCCGATGCCGCCGCGGATCAGCCGCGACAGGGTCTGCCCGAAAACAGTCGTGAACCTGAAATCGCCGATCGCGTCGGCGATCTCGTCGCGCTGCTCGCGACTGATGACTTTGACGCTTGTCATGGCCTGCGCGCGCTCGAGGGCGGCGAGCTGCGAGAAATGGACGATGTAGATCGGCGACTGGCCGGTGTTCAGCAGGTCGTCGATCGTCTCGTGGACCGGGGTGGTGGCGTAGGAGTAGTGCAGCGGCACCGGCCGGTCGACACCCGTGATGAGGGCGGTTTCCCGGCCGGTGCGCTTCGACAGGTCATCAGCGATGACCTTCATCGGCCCTAGAGTTGCCGACATCAGGATGAACTGCACCTTCGGCAGGGTGAGCAGCGGCACCTGCCAGGCCCAGCCGCGCTCCGGGTCAGCATAGAAATGGAACTCGTCCATGACGACCTGCTCGACGGGGGCGTCGGCTCCTTGGCGCAGGGCGAGGTTCGCGAGGATCTCCGCGGTGCAGCAGATGATCGGGGCATCCTGATTCACTGAGGAGTCGCCGGTGACCATGCCGACGTTCTCGGCGCCGAAGATGTCGACGAGGGCGAAGAACTTCTCGCTGACCAGGGCTTTGATCGGCGCGGTGTAGAACGTGCGCTGGCCCTGTGCGAGTGCCACGAAGTGTGCGGCGATCGCGACGAGTGACTTGCCGGTTCCGGTCGGAGTGCTCAGCACGAGGTTTGCGCCGGAGAGGATCTCGATGAGCGCCTCATCCTGCGCGGGGTAGAGCGACAGGCCGCGCGACTCGCTCCATGCGACGAAGGCGTCATAGGCGGCATCCGGATCCCACGGCGACGGAGCGCTCTCGAGAAGGGATGCCATGGTCCCACCGTACCGGTCTTGACATCCGTAGCTAATGCTATTAGCTTTGCGGCTATGATCCTTCCACCAACCCTCAGGCTCCCCACCGACGACGGCTGGATCGCCTACGAAGTTGCCGGCGACGGCCCGCTCGTCGTGTGCGTCCCCGGCATGGGCGACCTGCGCTCGACCTTCCGCTTCCTAGCTCCCGCCCTCATCAAGGCCGGCTACCGCGTCGCCATCATCGACCTGCGCGGCCATGGCGACAGCGACACGTCTTTCACCACCTACGACAACGAGGCAAACGCTGCGGATGTCGCAGCCCTCATTCACCACCTCGGCGGCCCGGCCGTCATCGTCGGCAACTCGATGGGCGCCGCGATCAGCGTCCTCGTGGCCGCCCACCGCCCGGAACTCGTTGCCGGGCTGGTGCTCGTCGGGCCGTTCGTGCGCAACGGCAAGATCTCGCCCGTGCTCGCGAAGATCATGTCGGTCGCCACATCCCCGGCGCTTGTCGCCCTCACCTGGAGGAGCTACCTGCCCATGCTCTACAAGGGCACCAAGCCCGCCGACCAGGCCGACCACCTCGCCAGGATTAGGGCGGGGATGACCGAACACCGCCGGGCCATCTCGAAGACCATGTCGACCAACCACACGACCGCCGAGGCCTCGTTGCCGCTCGTGCACACGAACGTACTCGTCGTCATGGGTGAACTCGACCCCGACTTTCCGTCCCCGGCCGCCGAAGCCGAGTGGATCACTGAGCAGATTGGCGGCGAAGTGGTCATGGTGCCCGACGCGGGCCACTACCCGCAGGCGCAACGCCCCGATGTCGTAGCGCCCGCGATCGAGGCCTTCCTCGCCAAGGCCACCAAGCGTGCCTAGGGCCGGGGTCACGACCGCCCGCGTGGTCGCGGAAGCTGAGTCGCTCGCGGACGAGGTGGGTCTCGCCGACGTGAGCCTCGCGCAGATCGCCGGACGCCTCGACGTTCGCGTGCCCAGCCTGTACAAGCACGTCGCGGGGCTCGACGCGCTGCATGCACTGGTCGAGGCGCGAGCCAAGGCCGACCTGGGTGATGCCATGGCCCGCGCGGCCGTGGGGGTCGCCGGCGGTGACGCCGTGGATGCCCTCGCCGACGCATACCGCACCTGGGCGAAACAGCACCCCGGCCGCTACACGGCAACGCTCAGGGCGCCGGATCCGCGGGATGAGGCGTCGCTCGCGGCATCCGAGCGCGCAGTCCGGGTGGTGTTCGACGCGCTCGCGGGCTATGGACTGGCCGGGGATGACGCGATCGATGCCACCCGCGCGTTCCGGGCCGCGCTGCACGGCTTCGTCGCGCTCGAGGCCGCGGGCGGATTCGGACTCCCGCAGGATGTCGACCGCAGCTACCACCGACTGGTCAACGCGCTCAAGCTCGCTCTGGCCGACTGGAAGTCGGTCCGCTAGGCGGGGTGCTCGGTGCTGTGCTCCGCGGCGACCCTCACCTCAACGCTCTCGACGTGGGCCCGAGGCCGTCGCCGAGTCGGCCCAGCACCACCGTCGCGTCCAGGTCTTCATCCCGGATGACGCTCGGCTCAAGCCCCGCCGCAGCGACGAGTTCCACGAGCGCAGGCACCTGCCCCTCGCTCACCTCGGTCGCGAGGATGCCACCGGTCGCAAGCCACTGCCGGGCGAACTGCAGCACGCGCCGCAGCACATCCAGCCCGTCGGAGCCGCCGTCGAGCGTGCCCCGTGGCTCGAAGTCGCGCGCCTCCCGTGGAAGAAAGTCGATCGCGTCGGTCGGAACGTACGGCGCGATCACGACGAGCACGTCGGCCTTCAGCCCGTTCGGAAGCGGCTCAAAGAGGTCGCCCTGGTAGACATTGGCCACGTTCTGTCGTGCGCAGGCCACGGCAACCGGGTCAAGATCAGCCGCGAACAACTCGCCGCCGAGCCGCTCAGCAAGCGCGGCGCCTACGGCACCCGAACCGCAGCACAGGTCGATCACCACTCCGCCTGCCTTGGCAACGCGCGCTACTTGCTCAACCAGGAACTCGGTGCGCGGCCGCGGCACGAAGACCCCCGGCCCGATGTTGTAGCGTCGCCCGGCGAATTCCACCCAGCCGAGCACGTGCTCCAGCGGCAGCCCCTCGACCCGCCTCGCGACCATCGTCTCAAGCTCGGCATTGTCGCGCGCGGTCTCGACCAGCAGCGCTGCCTCGTCCTCGGCGAATACGCAGCCGGCTTGTCGGAGCCGGAGCACCAGCCGCTCGGTGGTGCGCTGTTCAGTCTCCATCGCGGCCACGCTACCGCGCCGGCCCCTCCGCGTGCCGCTCCGCGTGCCGCTCCGCCCGCCGCTCCGCCCGCCGCTCCGCCCGCCGGGAGTCCGCCGGGAGTCCGCCTGCGACGGACCCTGGCGGCGACACGCCGCCGTTGTGCGCCCGCCGATGGCGTGTCCGCGCTCGCATCCGTCGCTGGCGGTGCTCCTCGGGAAGTGGCAGTGCTTCGCGGGCAGACCGCGGAGAAAGCGTAGAATCTCGTGTGCCCTCCGAGACCCCCGAAGCTGACCAGCGCAGCGCTGACCAGCGCCGCGCCGACCAGCGCAGCGATCGGCGCGGCGACGGCCAAGACGGCGCGAACGAGCCCGGGATCGACGCTTCCGACCTCGAGGCCACTCTGCGCGTGCTGGCCGGCTTGTCCGAGCTCGAGGAGGACCACCCGGACTTCGTCACGGTCCGCCAGGCGACAGCCAAGATGTTCAAGGCGGTCAAGAAGGAGCGCCGTCTGGAGAAGCGAGCGGTCATCGCCGACGCCGACCGCAGCGTGATCGCGGCGACAGCGACCGGGGCGCCGGACCGCATCGATGACGAGACCCGCGGCATCCCGTTAGGGCAGCGAGCCGCCCAAAAAACCGCTGGCACACTACTCAAGGCGCGCGCCTGCTACATCTGCAAGAAGCCGTACACGCAGGTTGACGCGTTCTACCACCAGCTCTGCCCCGACTGCGCGGCGATGAGCCACACCAAACGCGACGCCCGCACCGACCTGACGGGCAAGCGCGCGCTGCTCACTGGCGGCCGCGCGAAGATCGGCATGTACATCGCTCTGCGACTGCTGCGGGATGGCGCGCACACCACGATCACGACCCGCTTCCCCCGCGATGCCGTGCGGCGGTTCACAAGCCTGCCCGACTCCGCCGACTGGATTCACCGACTCAGAGTCGTCGGCATCGACTTGCGTGACCCTGCCCAGGTCATTGGGCTCGCCGAGTCGGTAAGCGCCGACGGACCGCTCGACATCCTCATCAACAACGCAACCCAGACGGTGCGACGCTCCCCTGGCGCCTACCAGCCGTTGGTGGATGCCGAACTCGCGCCGCTGCCAGACGGTCCCCTCCCCGAGCTTGTGACCTTCGGCCACACGAACGACCCGCACCCGCAGGCGCTGTCCCGCAGCGTGACGGCGCACCCGATACTCGCGGCAGCGGCAGAGAAGGCAGACGAGTTGACGGCGAAAGCGGACGAGCTGACCGAGCAGGCGATGGCGGCGGGCTCAAGCTCGCTCGAGCGACTCGCGGCGGGCACCGCCATCGACGCGGGCGGGTTGCTGCCCGACCTCGAGCACGTGAACTCCTGGACCCAGCACGTGCAGGAGGTCGACCCGCTCGAGATGCTCGAGGTGCAGCTGGCCAACACGACGGCCCCGTTCATCCTCGTGTCGCGGCTGCGGCCCGCCTTGGCGGCATCCGCGGCCCGACGCAAGTACATCGTGAACGTCAGCGCCATGGAGGGCGTGTTCGGGCGTGGTTACAAAGGGCCGGGGCATCCACACACCAACATGGCGAAGGCTGCGGTCAACATGCTCACCCGCACGAGCGCGCGGGAGATGTTCGAGACCGACGGCATCCTGATGACCAGTGTCGATACCGGCTGGATCACCGACGAACGCCCGCACCCCACGAAGGTGCGCCTCGCCGAAGAGGGCTTCCACGCCCCGTTGGACCTCGTCGACGGCGCCGCCAGGGTCTACGACCCGATCGTACGTGGCGAGGCCGGCGAAGACGTGTTCGGCGTCTTCCTCAAGGATTACGCGCCCGGCTCATGGTGAACCTGCAACCGGGCATGCGGGTGGTAGTGCGCTACCGCCTCGATGACGGACAGGCGACGGATGCCCTTGGCACCCTGCTCAAGGCCGACGAGACGCACCTGACCGTGGATGGCAAGCGCGGTATCGAGCACATCGAACGCGACCGGATCATTGCCGCGAAGGAAGTGCCGCCGCCACCGGCACCGCGGAGTCCTGCTCAAGCACGTTGAGGGTGCGGTCGATAATTCCCACGGAAACCGCCCGCAGCGTGAGGTTGTTGCGGCGCGCGTAGCCGCGGATCGCTGCGAAAGCCTGGTCGACATCCATCCGCCCCGTCGCAGACACGACTCCCTTCGCCTGCTCGATGAGCACGCGGCTGTCGAGCGCGAGCTGCAGTTGCTCGGCGACGATGTGCTTCTCGCGGATGCCGCGCTCCTGCAGGATTCCGATTGTCGCGACATCCGACAGCGCCTGGGCCACGCTGGCGTCAGGAGCGTTGAGCACACCTGGGCTCGTACCGAAGAGGTTCATCGCCCCGATGACCTGTCCACGCAACCGCATCGGGGTCGCGTAGACCGAGCGGAAGCCCTGCGAAGTCATCGCCGCCTGGAACTGGGGCCACTTGTTGCCCGAGTCCTGGATGTCGGCCACGGCAACGGCGACTCCGCTCGTGAAGCAGTCCACACAAGGCCCCGCGCCAGCGTTGAGCTGCATGATTTCGACGAAGTCGGCCTTCTCGCTCGTGGAGGCCATCAATTCCAGCTCGCCACGCTCGTCAGCCAAGACGAGCCCGCCGGCCTGCACGTCGAGCACTCTGGCGCAGACCTCGACGAGGGTGTGCAGGAGGTCGATCAGATCGAAGTCGGCGATGAGGGTGTCGGCCAGCGTGACGAATGCAGAGTTGATCAGGGCTTCCCTGGAGACCTCGCCCATCGCACTGCCCATCTACCGGTTGTCACGCGCGCACTGTAGAGCAAGAGTCTACCGTCGTGGCCACACGCCGAACGCCTGAGCATAGACTGGCGAACGCGACTCCGATATTGAGTGCGGTGCCAGCTCCGGCCCAGCCAATCCCGAAAGACCCCCGATGACGGACGATCGCGCAGGTCGCGGCACGGCCTCCTCGCTCTGGCTGTCGTTCGTTGACGAACTCCCCGTTTTGGGTGCGTCCATCTCGGTTTTCGACAGCAAGGGCCGCCAGACCACCATCTGCGCGAGCGACGATACCGCGGCCCAGATCGATGAACTGCAGTTCGACCTCGGCGAGGGTCCACGCTTCGAGGCATTGCACTCGGGTCACCCAGTGCTCGGGGCCGCCGGCGACCGCTGGCCGATCTTCGCCGCAGCCCTCGACCGGTTGGGGGTCGGCGCGGTGTTCTCCTTCCCGATGTTCCTGGGCGCCGTGACCGTCGGAGTCATCGACCTCTACAGCCGCAGCGCCGCAGAACTTGGCTCGCACGATGTCAAGACCGCGGCGCGCTTGACCAGGCAGGTGACCAGAAGGGCCGTGGACGTGGCACTGCGGTCCGCGGTGGATGACACGCCAGATGCCCCCGTCGCCCCGGCCATGCGTCGCGAAGTGCACCAGGCCACCGGAATCGTCCTCGTGCAACTGGACCTCACGGCGACCGAGGCGTTCCTGCGGCTGCGGGCCCACGCCTTCGCCACCGGCCGCGCCGTGCAGGCGGTCGCGCGTGACGTCGTTTCGGGCACCCTCGACTTCAGGGACCTGCCCGACTAGGGAGCCGGAACCGTTCCGGTTTCTGGCGGCTCAGGCAGCACGTGCATGCCCCCGACGCTGTTCGCCGAGTTCATCAGCAGATCAATCCAGGCCCGGTTGAGGCTCGGATCACGGTTGCCGTCGAACTCGAACTGCAGCGGTATGGCCGGATGGATCCAGATCGAACTGTGACCATTGCCCGCGGCCTTCCCGTGGAACCAGGAGAGATTGAACCTCTCGTCGCGTCGCAACTTGGCGATGATCACCGCCCGCATGTGGGCGAGCACCCGGTCGTCGAACTCGATGGTCCATTGCGGATGCCCGTAGGTCAACCGGCCCATTGTCCTGCTCCCGTCACGAAAACACACAGAAAATCTGTGTCGGCCGAGGTCTTGAGCTGACTCAAGAGTAGCCCATTGCGACCCTCCCGAACCGGGCTGTCAGGCGGCAGCCCGGCGAATGTTCTTGACGTCGACCGGCCCCACCTGGGGTGAGCCCTTTCCCCTGGGTAGGTCGACAAGCGCCCAGATCACGTTCTCGATCAACAGGTACGGCAGATAGGCAGCCACCTGCAGAATGGCGACCGGCAACAGCAACGCTCCCCCGTAGCTCGCCCAGACCAGCAGTTGCCATCGCCTGCCCGCGAGCGCGCTGGTCGCGAGCGGGAGCACGAGAGACAACAGCGACACCCAGAGCGGGAGGCCGAGCATCCCGGCGATTGTCGAGAACACGACGAGGGCGAGCCCCACGGTCATCAGCAAGAGAAAGCCAAGGAGCTTGGGGATGCTGTGCTTGGCGTAGCGCTCGAGCGCGACGAACGTCCACATGATCCAGGAGCGGAACGGCGCGACCCCCAGTTCGCGCAGCCCCAACCTGAACCGGTGATCAACGCGCACCCGCTGGTTGATCGCCTCTTGGCGCGTCACGGTTCCGGCTTTCTGGGCGGCCTGCACGCGCCAGCACTCCGCATCGTGGAGCACCGCGGGTGCCGTCTGGCGCCCGTATGAGGCAATCAGGCTCCAGAAAATCGCCGGGACGGAGGCGAGATCGGTGCGGTTTCCCGCTTCCGGGCGCAGGCTCGGCTCATGCACGGGAGCCCAGCTCGTGTCGTCGGGCCCTTTCTGCGGCTCGTAGTACCCAATTCGCTGCCTGAGCTGGAAGGTCGGAGCCGTGATCGGCACCTGGCCCAGTTCGATCGACGTCAGCAGGTCACCGTGGGTATCGACGAAGGGCATGCGGGCAGGATACCGGTTGGAGCGGTGGCGCGAAACCATCTGTCTACCCCCGCAGCGGCCGACGTATGCTGGACCCAGCAACCGTGAGCGCCCGATCCGGAGGAACAGTGACGAAGGCCCCCGTCGTCCGTCCGCCGCGGCACCCCGACGTCGACGACCGCATCTTCGCCGCGGCGTTGGCGATCCTGCGCAACCGCGGGCCACTCGCGGTCAGTGTCGAGTCTGTTGCCGCGGCATCCGGCGTCGCCAAGACCACGATCTACCGGCGCTACGAGAATCGGGAATCGCTGTTGACCGCAGCGATCACCTCTGCGGCGACGACTGTCGATTATCCCCAGGGGCTCAGCGCCCAGGATTCGCTGCGCTGGGTGCTGCGGCACGCGCGCGACACCATCGAACACGTCGTGGGGCGTGGCACGGTCGCCGCGGTCATCATGAACGAAGACCCGCAGTTCTCGCAGCTTCTGCTCGGGATGATCCGTGCCACGAGTCGCCCGCTGCGCGAAGACCTGCGCGCTCGCGCCCTGGCCGGCCAGATCAAGGCGGATGTTGACATCGAACTCGCGATGAGCGTGCTGCTCGGGGTGGTCGTGGCCGAACTCATCCGCGGCCGACCCACCGATGACGAATGGGTCGACTCGGTGCTCGCCCTGCTCTGGCCGGCGTTCGCGGCCTGAGCCGCATCCCGGCGCTCGGCGGTGGCGGGTCGACGGCGTCCGCGCCCCAACAACCCCTGACATGCGTCGAAAGGGCAGTTTCTGAGAAGTCCATGAGACCCCACGTCGAAACTGCCCTTTCGAGGCGTTCTGCAGAACGTTACCTCGTCGGTATCGGCTTCTTCGAGCGGGTTACTTCGCGGGAACCGGCTTCTTCGACGAAGTCGACTGGGCCGCGGGTGCCTTTCTGGCGGCGGTCGTCGTCACCACCGGGGCGGCGGCGGCCTTGGCGAGCGACTTCTTGCGCGGCAGGATCTTGCCGGGGTTGAAATTCTCGGTCGCGTCGGCGCTCGCGAACAGTCCGGTCATGATCTTGACGCCCTCGGCAGAGATGTCCTCGGTCAGCCACGGGGAGTGCTCGAGGCCGACTCCGTGATGGTGCGAGATTGTGGCATCCGAATCGACGAAGGCTTGCTGGATGGCGCCCTTGACGACGTTGTACTCGGCGATGGGGTCTTTGCCGTAGACGAAGGCGAACGTGAAGTAGAGGCAGGCGCCCGAGTGGTAGGAGTGCGAGAGGTGCGACATGATCCACCCCTTGATCCCGATCTCATCGAAGGCCCGGTTGGCGGCCGCGTAGACGTTCTCGTGCAGCGCAATGAGCTTCGACCAGGGGGCGGCGGTTTCGGAGACATCTCCCGCTGCACCCATGTCGAGCAGGAAGTCGCGCAAGTAAGGCGTATCGAACTTCTTCTGGTCGTAGAGGATGCCAGGGCCGGTGCCCACGCCCATGCCGCCGTGCTTCTTGATGATCGCGTCGACGAGAGACTTCTGGCGCTTGGCGTGTGACACGCTGCCCTCGTAGCCGATGAAGGAGAGGCAGATCTCCTCGAGGTTCCAGCCCTTCGACTTCATGATGCCTGGCAGCACGGTTCCGGCGAGGAACTTGTCCATGCCCTTGCGGTCCTTGGCCGTGGCCAGGGAGAAACCGGTCTCGCGGGAATCGGAGACGCGGGTGATCGAAGGTGCGGCATCCGACTCGGCGATCGCCTGCATCGCGGCGATGCCCGCCTTCCAGTTCGGGAAGAAGTAGGCGTAGACGTCGCGCTTGGCCGGGGTGCGGTGCACCTGCACCGTCACCTCGGTGATCACGCCCAGGCGCCCCTCGCTGCCGAGGATCATCTCGCGCACCGATGGTCCACTGGAGGTGGAGGGCAGCGGGCGCAGCACGAGTACGCCGCCGGCGCGCACGACGCGCAGGCCACGGGCGATGTCGGCGATGTCGCCGTATTTGTCGGACTGCATCCCCGACGATCGCGTGGCCACCCAGCCGCCGACCGTCGAGTGGGTGAAGCTGTCGGGGAAGTGGCCGATCGTCCAGCCCTTGGCGTTGAGCTGCGCTTCCAGGTCGGGGCCCTGGGCGCCGGCCTGGATGCGGGCGAGCCCCGAGTCCGTGTCGATGTCGATCACCTTGCGCAGCCGACCGAGGTCCAAGGAGACGATCGTGCGCTGCTCCTCGGGGATCGGCTCGAGGCTTCCGCCGATGTTCGAACCGCCGCCGAACGGGATGATGACGGCGTTGGCTGCGACCGCGGCATCCACGATCTTCTGCACTTCGGCTTCGTCGGCGGCAAAGATCACGACATCGGGGCTACGCAGGATCTGATTACCACGAATGCGGAACAGGTCGCGAATGCTCTTGCCGTAGGTGTGCACGACCCGCACCATGTCATCGGTCGTGACATGGGCGTCGCCCACGATGCCGGCGAGGGTCTTGATGAAGGCGGCCGTCGCCTTCGACTGTGGCACGTCGAGATCGGCGAAGGACGGCTCACCCGCGCGCGTGGCGTTGAGTAGGTCGAGCCCGACGGCCTGCTGCACGAACGGCGCGAAGCCCGGCTTGTCCTCGAAATGGAAGCCCACGCCGTCCAGACCCCAACCCCACCACTTCATGTGCTTGACGTCGGTTGTACCTGTTCCAGTCATCGCTGCCCCTTCTGAGCGTGCACCGGCACGGATGCCGATCCTACTGATGCGTGCAACCGGCGAACCTCTTCGCAGAGCCGGTGTGAAAACTCGTCGGCCGTTTCGCCCTCCGTGGGGCTCATCGGTGAGCCAAAGACTATCGCGACCGGCAGTCGTCCGGGCTTGGGCCAGTTGACTCCGCGTGGCATAGCCACGCTCGCTCCGACCAGCGCGATGGGAAGGCAGGGCACCTGTGTGGCGATCGCCAAAGCCGCAGCCCCCGGCTTAAAACGACCGATCTCGCCCGTCTTCGAGCGGCTGCCCTCAGGGAAGATCAGCAGCGGCACTTTGCGCTCAAGCAGCGCTCGGGATGAACCGCTGCGCTTGCCCTCTGAGTTGCGTTCGATAGCGAAGGCGTTGAAGAACAGAGTGGTGAGCCATTTGCGCCACTGCACGTCGAAGAAGTAGTCGGCGGCGGCCCCCGCAGCCAGGAAGCGGGAGAGACGACGCGGCAGTCCGCCGATGATGAGCGGGGCGTCGAGGTGGCTGGAATGGTTCGCGACCACGATGAACGGGGCGTCGAGGGCCGCGAGCTGCTTCTCGTTGTGCACGGTGACCCGCACGAGCCGCCAGACCAGGGGGCGCAACAGTCCGCGTTGGGCGACGAATCGCACGTTGGCGACCCTGGGTGAGGTGAAGCGATCAACCTTGCTCATAGCTGTCCGTCGGCTTTCACAGTCTGGTGTTCCGAGCCATCGGTTGCGGCGGAGGCTTCGCTTCGGGATGCCTCACTACGGGAGGCCTCACTACGGGAGGAAGAAATTCCCGCGGAGATCCATCGAATCGTGGCTGACGGCAGATGACGGGCAAACCATCCGAGCACCCGGTAGCGAACTGTCGGTATGCAGATCACCCGACCTCGACGTGCGTCGCGCAATGCGATGCGCGCGACGACATCGGGCTCAGTCCACAACCACGACGGCAGCGTGCTTCTGCGCACCCCTGCGCGCTCGTGCCATTCGGTGCGCACCCAGCCGGGAAGCACCGCCGTGACTGTCACCCCGGTGCCACGGAGTTCGACGGCCAGGCCCTGGCTGTACGCGGTGACCCACGCCTTGATCGCGCCGTACGATCCGGTTGCCAGGAAGCTCTGCAGGCTCGAGATGTTGATGATCGCGCCGCCGCGCCCCTTCATCGTGCGACCTGCTGCACTGCCGAGCACCAGGATCGCGCGGCACATGATGTCGAATGCCTGCTCATGTGGTGACGTGTCCTTCGCCGTGAGCAGAGCGCGGACAGCGATGCCTGCGTTGTTCACGAGCAGGTCGATCGGCCGCGTCGGGTCTTCGATGCGGGATGCCACGCGCGCGACATCCGCCCGGTCCGCGAGATCTGCGCTCACGGTCTCTACGTGTATGCCCGATGAGGCATGCAACTCGGCCGCGGCGTTTGCGAGACGCTTCGGATCGCGCGCGACGAGCACCAGGTCGTACCCACTGGCAGCCAGTTGCCGAGCAAATGCGGCGCCGATGCCGGATGTGCCGCCCGTGATGAGAGCCGTTGCCATGCTGGATACATTACGCTACGGGCACCGTAGCGACGATTGGGTAGACTTCAGTGAACTCGCCAAGAATCACGGAGGTAGCGCGGATGCTCGAGCCTAGAGCGGCGTCTGCGCGTGACCACATGGACGACCTCATGCACTACCCAGCACCCGACTTCGACGTGCGCGAGTATGCACGCAACGCGGCGGCCAGCCACCGCACCGCGCTCAACCTTCCCTCTTATCGCAGCACCCCGCTCAAGGCCGAGACGCTGCGGCTGTTGCGTTACCTGCAGGTCATCGAACGCGCCACCATGACGAATCTGCGCAGCGTGCTCGTCACCGCCACCCACAAAGACGCCAGGATCACGGCGTTCCTTACTACCTGGGCGTTCGAAAAGTATTGGATCGCCGACGCCTTCGAGCAGATCACTCTCGCGCACCGGCCCGAGGGCACTGATGTCGACCGGGCCCCGTTTGTCACCCCTCCTGAGCGCACGATCCGCGAGTCGATCATCGCCAACATCATCGGAGTGCCGATGATCGCCGTGCATATGACCCTCGGCACTATCGACACCTGGCTCAACCAATCCGCCTATCGCCGACTGCTCGACATCGACGACAACCCGCAGCTTGCGCAGACCCTCACTGAATTCCTGCGTCTCAAGCAACGCCAGCTCGAGTTCTTCGAGGCGCAAGCCCGCTACCGGCTCACTGAGTCGAAGCAGGCTCGACGCATCACCCGCAAACGCCTCGCCAAGGCACCATGGCCGATCGGCGCCAGGGCAGAACCGCGCGCCGAAACCGCATTCTTCTTCGACCGGCTCTTCGGCTCTGCCCGGGAACTCGTCGCGGAGCTCGACGCCCGCGTCGATTCCCTGCCCGGCCAGTCCGGGCTGTCACTCATTCGAAAGGCCGCCCAGCTGTGACCGCCACACGCGCGACGACCCCCATCCTTAGCAACGAGGCTGTGCTTACTAACCAGCACGTATTTCTCACGGGCGGCACCGGGTTCGTGGGGCAGGCGATTCTCGAACGGCTGCTGTCGTCGCATCCCGGCACCCGCATCACGCTGCTCGTGCGCGGCAAAGGCAGCCAGAGCGGCCAGGCCCGCCTCGAAGGCCTGCTGCGCAAGCCCGTCTTCAAGAGCTGGATCGAGTCGGTCGGTAGCGAAGAGAAAGCCCGCAAGGAGTTCGCTCGGCGGGTGACCGCCCACGAGGGCTCACTCAGCAGCGTGGGCACCTTGCCCGACGACATCGATGTCGTGCTGCACAGCGCGTCGACAGTGTCGTTCGACCCGCCCATCGATGAGGCCTTCGACACCAACGTGGGCGGGGCCCACGGCGTGTACGGTGCCCTCCTGGCCTCCAAGAGTGACCCGCACGTTGTGCACATCTCCACGGCCTACGTCGGCGGCATCCGCAAAGGCATTGCGCCCGAGGCATCCCTCACCCACAACGTGGATTGGCGGGCGGAGTACGAGGCGGCCAAGTCGGCCCGGGTGCGGGTCGAGCTCGAATCTCGCCAGCCGGAAGCTCTGCGCGCCCAGCTGGACAAGGCGAAGGCCCGCCACGGCAAGACCGGGCCACAAGCCGTCGCCGGATTCGCTGAGACCGCGCGCACCGAGGGGGTGCGCGAACGCCTGGTCGACTACGGTCGCACCCGCGCCGAGAGCCTGGGCTGGACCGACGTCTATACCCTCACTAAGGCTTTCGCCGAACGGGCGGCTGAAGAATTGTGGGCGCAGGCCGGCCATCGACTGTCGATCGTGCGGCCCTCCATCATCGAGAGCTCGCTGCACCACCCCTACCCCGGCTGGATCGACGGCTTCAAGGTCGCCGATCCGCTGATCATTGCGTATGGCCGCGGCCAGCTGCCCGACTTCCCGGGGCTGCCCGACTCGATCCTCGACATCATCCCCGTCGACTTCGTGGTCAATGCGGCGCTCGCCGTGGCCGCACGGCCCGCGAAGCCCGCAGAGCCGAAGTACTTCCAGGTGGTGTCGGGCAAAAGCAACCCGCTGCCGTTTCATCGCATGTACGAGAACGTCAACTCTTACTTCACCAAGAACCCGCTGCCCGACGAGAAGGGCGACATCAAGGTTCCGCTCTGGCGCTTCCCCGGCGGCCAGAAGGTCGAGAAGGCTCTCGCCAAGCGCGAGCACCAGGTGGTGCGTGCCGAGAAGGTCATCCAGCGCCTGCCCACGACCAAGCGCACCCGCGAATGGCTCGACACCATCTCCAAGGGCAAGCACGGGCTGACCCAGCTGCGCGCCTTCACCGAGTTGTATCGCGCCTACGTGCAGACCGAGATCATCTTCGACGACACCAATACCCGGTCCTTACTGAAGTCCCTGCCGGCAAGCGTGCAGCAGACCGAAGGCTTCGACGTCACCGAGATCGACTGGGAAGATTACTGGCAGAACGTGCACTTCCCCGCCGTGACGACCCTCACGCGCGCGTTCGGCAGGCGACCGTCAGCCAAGGCGAAGGCGGCCCGCGTGCTGCCCGTGCGATCTGATGTCGTGGCGATCTTCGACCTCGAAGGCACCGTGCTCGAATCGAACTTGGTCAAGCAGTACCTCATGCTCTGGGGCAACACCGTGCCGCGAAGCAAGGTCGCCCACGACCTCGCCAACTTCAGCTTCTCACTGCGCAAGTACTGGAAGGCAGAGCGTCGTGACCGCGGCGAGTTCATCCGCACGTTCATGCGCCGCTACAAGGGCTTCAAGGTCAGCGAGATCGAACATGAGGTCAAGGGCCGCTTCGGCAGGGCCATGATGCGCCGGGCATACCCGGAAGCCCTGCGTCGTGTGCAGGAGCATCGGGATGCCGGCCACCGCACGATCCTCGTAACGGGCTCGATCGACCTCATGGTGAAACCCTTCCTCCCGTACTTCGACGAGGTGGTCGCCGGCCGCATGCACGAGCGCGATGGAGTGCTCACCGGCTTCCTCGCGGACCCCCCGCTGGTCGACGAGGCACGCGCGGCGTGGCTGCGCCACTACGCAGACCAGAACGGCTTCACCCTCGAGCACTCCTACGGCTACGGCGATAGTCACGCCGACCTGGTGTGGCTGCAGTTGCTGGGCAACCCCAGCGTCGTCAATCCCGACCTGGACCTGTACCGTCACGCCAGGGAAAAGCATTGGAACGTGCTTGACTGGAAGCGCCGCGGGGCGGGAAAGCGGCCCACCTCCACCCCCGAAACCTCACAGCTGCCCCAATCCTCAAAAATCACGGAAGGAGTCGGATCGACGCCTGTCAAGCAAGCGCGGTCCGCGGCATCCCATGGCATTTGATATCGACAAGTACACCAGCACCTCGAAGAAGGTGGTCTGGGGCGACCTCGACTTCACCGAGTTCGAGCGCAACCCGCTGCCCGAGTCGACGTTACGCAGCCTGCGTTATATGGCCGACATCGAGTACCACACGGTCTGCTACCTGCGCGACCTGCTCGTCACGCCCTCGCACAAGGAGGCCGACGTCTCGGCCTTCATGACCATGTGGAATCGCGAGGAGTTCTGGCACGGCGAAGCCCTCTCTGCTGTGCTTGCCGCGCACGATGTCACCCTCGACTTCGACGAGCTCAAGGCCACCCGTCTCAAGCTCGGCTGGAAAGACCGCCTCGACCCGATCAAGCAATCCCTGCTCGGCAACATCGTCGGCAAAGACTTCATCGCCGTGCACATGATCTGGGGTGCCGCCAACGAGTGGTCGGCCGTCGCCGCCTACAACCGGATGGCCGACCTCGAGCAGCACCCTGTGCTCGCCGAGCTGCTCCGTCGCATCGCCAAACAGGAGGCCCGTCACGTCGCCTTCTACGCCACCCAGGCCCGCGACCGCCTCGCCAAGAGCAAGAAGGCCCAGGTGCTCGCGCGCTTCGCCCTCAAGAATGCCTGGGGACCGGTCGGATCATCCGTCATGGAGCCCGCCGAGGTCAACCACGTGATGGGCCACATCTTCGCCGGCGAAGAGGGCCTGCGCGAGATCCGCAAGCTCGACGAACACATCTCGCGCATGCCGGGGCTCGAGGGTCTCACGATCGTGGAGACCTCGATGAAGAAGTACGGCATCAAGCCCGGAGCACCGCTCGCGGCTTAGCTGTCACTCATCCAGCCCACCCAACCGCCGCAGCACCGCGCCCAGGAGCGTGCCTTCCGCGGCCGGAATCACGTGGTGGTTGAGATAGATGCTCTTGAGCCATTCGAGCACTTCCTCCTCGGGCAGGCCAATCTTCACCCAGTCGATTCCCGGCACGGCCTTGGTGAGTGGCTCCTCGGGATCGTCCTCTAGCCACGCTTCGGCGATCGGGATGTCTGGCTCCGACTCCCCCTCGCCCCAGAACAGCGCAACCCGATGGCCCTCGCCCTCGACGTGATCATTGGCGACCGATCCGGCACCGAGCCAGGGCAGGGTCAGCAGTTCACCCTCGACCTCTATCTCCACGAGGTCGAGCTGCACCGGGTCTTCCACCTCACAGACGTACAGGTCGAAACCCGCCTCATGCCACTGCGCTGCCTCGACAATGTCGTCGTACAACCCGGGCAGCAAGGCGTGGAAGTCCCCCAGCAGAAGCTCAGCCCACTTGAGCAGGACGGCGGTGTCGGCCGCCGGCCAGGGGCTGCGATCGGTCTCGTCCCCCGCCGGGTCGTGGAAATGTGAATCGACTGTCGCGCCGCGAGACTCCAGGTGCACCTCGCCGCCCTCGAAAGAAACGAACAGCGAACTGAGATTCTCATCCGGATCCCAGTCGGCAAACAACTCCGGGTCGGCGAATCGGGTCGGCAGCGAGATGGATGCCGCGTGCTTGTCACCGAGGTAGAGCACGGCCCGCAGGCGGGAGTTGGGGAGGCGCAAGCTGAGGTCGGACACCGGGTAACTGTAGCGGAGTGTGGATGCAGGGGGGGGGGGGTTAGACGCCCCACCGGTGCCGCCTCCACGTCGCTTGTCACGCGGTGAGGGGCTGGGTCCCGGGCGCGACGCGACGGACTGCGCCGGCGGGGACCCCTAGGTAGTTCTCAGGGCACTCCGAGCGACGAAATAGAAAGCCGGACCCAGTGCCCCTGGATCCACGCCGCGAAAGGCCCCCAGTTCGATCTACTCGAGCTGGGGGCCGTTCGCCAGGACGGCAGACCGGATTCAGGTCACCGACACGCGCAACCTCCTAGCCCTTTGGCGTGGTGCCCGCCTGGTCCCCGGGCGTGACGCCGAACTCGCCAACGACGGTCTTGCCATCAACGCCGTAGACCGAAACGACGATGGTGCCAGCCGCCTCGCGTTCCGCCTGCCAGGCGAGACGCTCTTCGGGCGTCTTGCTTGCGAGAGCCGCAGTCGTGCCATCAGCCCTGTCAAGATCGGTCTTGTAGACGTAGCCCAACTTTCCGTTCGTCGCCGCGACGAAGATGAGGTCCGGCTCCGTGTCGACGGAAATTGCATCGCGGAGCGACCCGTATGTTAGGCCGTCGTCGTTCACCGGATACACCGGCGGCTTGGCGGGCACCGCGTTGATGCCCTCCGGAGCCGAGACTCCCACCGGCGACTCGAGCGGCGGCACCAAAGCTGCACTCACCGCGGAAGCACCAAGAATCGACCCAGCGAAGCAAATGATGCTGATGCCGACGATGGCCAGAGTGTTCTTCTTGCTGTTCATCTGAATTCCCGTCCTCACGTCGTGAAGTTGCTGGTCGAGTAGGTGTAGTAGGCGGAACTGCCGCGCCATGTCACCCCGTAGCTGTAGTAAGTGACACCGTACGCGTACTGCCCGCATGAGTAGCCAGTGACGTTCCAGGCCTGGTTAGGGTTCCACCAGATACCACCCTCGCACGAAAGGGCACCGTTGCTCAGGAAAAGTCTCCCCTTGGCTCCGATGGTCCCGGCCGGAAGAGGCGACGCATAGATGTTCTCTATGTACGTGTTGGCCTGTGCGTAACCCGACGAGTACGCGGCACCCGCCCGGTTTTGGTAGCCACCCGAGATGGAACCCCACGATGAGTACACCGTCGACGCCTGAGCGACGAGCGGAACAACACCAACGAGAGTGCCAACAAGGGTCGCAATCAATGCGGCCTTCAATTTGGATCGCGATCGCAATCCCGCTTCAAGTTTCATGCTTCTCCCAGACTCTTTTTCGCGGGTGACGGCTGCAACCTCGGGCACGCTGCGAGCGCCTTGGCCCACTGAACGTTTTGTTTGAAGTGAGGTTATCTCCGACAATCTGGGACGGTGTACACCCCAATAGGTGACAGTTGGATGAACTTGGCAAAAAGAACAGGTACACCCAGATTGTCGCGACCATCGCTGCATATAAGACGGCGACATGGCTTCAGAATCGTTCCCAAAAGGGAGCGGACAGTTCCTCAGGAGATCGACCGGATCGACCTCGATACTTTCGAGGATCCAAGGAGATTCGACGCCCCACCGGTGCCGCCGCCACGTCGCGGGTCACGCGGTGAGGAGCTCGGTCCCAGGCGCGACGCGGCGGACTGCGCCGGCGGGGACCCCTAGGTAGTTCTCAGGGCACTTGGCCGCGTTAGCTTGACGACGAAGGAGCCGCCCTTTGGGCGGCTCCTTCGTCGTCACATTCGTGGATCCAAGGGTGTCTGAGTTCAGGACATAGGCGACAGGTGATAGGTGTCTCATGAGTCGCGACATCGGCGACAGTGGTGCATGTCGAAGAACCGGGTCGTGATCGCGAAGATCGTCGCTAAGCAGCTGAGCGTCACGGAGGCTGCCGCGGAATATGGGATCAGCCGCCAGCACCTTCACAAGCTGCTGGCCCGCTACCGACTCGGCG